>NZ_JAYMGY010000014.1:0-65307 GCF_037078445.1 Haloarcula sp. CGMCC 1.2071 | reverse complement strand
ACCGCTGAAGACAACAATATGCTGCAAGCAAATCTTTCGAATTACTGAATCACGCTTTCACCAATAGCTTCGGAAATGGTGGTGTGTAGCTGCGGAAACAGTGGTGTGTTTCGGTATTGGCTTCACATGAACTAACGGTGTATTGCAGGACTGGTAGCTCTCTCTTGGACTATGATCACTCGCTCAGGGTCGTATCTCGAGTTTCTGTAATGTAGCTGGATGTCCGTCCGGTCAAATCCAAGTGACGAGAGAACGCTCTCAACAGTTCGAATGAGTTGTATCTGGTAGTAGTTCAGGTCGTAAAACGCAACATCTTCATGAGCCAGCGTAACCCGATCTCGCGAGGATTTCTCATCGTCGACAACCATGTACTCAATATCTTATCCGGAAAGAACGGCGATGTATAGTCGCGAGTCCGTTCGAGTGCCGCTACATTCTGCGCATACTGTGTGTAGCCTTCAGGTGGGTTGAAAACACAAATCTGTTCGACGAGTTGCTCCATAGCAGCATAACCCGTATGGAGCGTTTCGATATCTCTTTCCAGACGAACTGGATTGGTGATCGGCTACTGAAACTCACACCGCTGGCCACTGACGAGGTTCAAAACGAACTGGAGAGTTACTCGGTTTTACGGAGTTGGTCATTGACCTCATAGAGCCACCCACGGTCAAGAAGTCGGTCAACCACGTATACTGCATCAGCGTGCTCTTCAATATGTTCGGACTCAGCCAGAAGGAACTCATGTGCTTCAGTCTTAGAGAGTTCATCAGTACCTGAGGTGTACGCTCTCTCAAGGGTCTGATAGGCATTTTGAACCCAGTCTGGGAGCGGGGGTTGGCCTGTGCGTTTCATAACCCTAGTCAGTCAACTATACACTATACTTGAGAGCCTGCAACTTTACTTCCCCGGATGGTTGGATGCAATTCTGATTTCGAGGCTGAGACACTTTGGGCTGAGATGTTGATGACAGGACTAATTTAGCCTCTGTTTGAATAGTATTGCTTTGGTTTATTACTACTCCTGTGGTGAATCATACAAGAGATCAAATGCTGGGTGTCGATATAAGACCAGTTCACATGACAGGCACTGAGTCATCAATGACCGCTCAGCTCCCCAATAATCACTACGGCGAATTACTGCATCTTCTTTGATCCCGTATCGTCCTCCTTCCGCTGTGAAGTGTCGGTATTCCGTTGTCCCACACTCTGGACATGGATCGCCGAGTTGCTCCCAATCTGAATGTTGCTCTTCAGTGATTTCTTGTTCTTTACCCTTGCCGTCGGTCAATATGATTTTCTGTTCCATCACTGAGCCTCACTCCTCTGGCTCGAACAAAATTAACCGTCTTAACCTCACAGGGAACACGTGGAACAACGTGGACAGACTCCCTCCAGTTTCACTTGGCCAACCACGTAGTGCTGGTAACCTGATGTGGCTATCTTTTGAGTGAAGTGAGATGGAGTTGTCTCTGTACGGCTCTGTTGAATCACTAGGCGGCGTCGGGATAGGTCGCTAAATCAAAGGAATTGAAGCGGGAGGATGCGGTTGTCTATGACGCAAATCTCCCGCTTCACTGGTGAGATTGTACCGATTGCTCAAGTTGTTACCGGTGATGGAGACGAATCCGCCGCCCCGGAAGGCGGCGGCGGATTCGCCGACTATGCCATCGTTTCCCTGCATTGTCTGCGGATTTACCTTGATACGTCCTACCGGATGACGATTGACCTGCTCAAAGAGATGCCACAAATAACCGGGGAGATCGGCCTCGAAGCGGCCGATCTCCCCTCTCGATCTACGTTGTGTAAAGCGTTCGACCGAATCGAAATGAGCGTCTGTCGGGTGTTGCTGCGCCAGTCGGCGCAGCTACACGACCCATCGAAACACGCTGCTATCGACGCCACATTCTACGAACGCTCAGCAGCGAGCCGTCACTACTGCCAGCGCATAAGCTACCGCGTACAGAAGCTGAAAGTCACGAAACTCGTCGATACAGAGACCCAAGCAATCCTTGACGTGCACTGCTCGACGACTCGGGAAGGAAGTGACGCAGACCTCGCTGAGCAGATCGCCCGCCGGAACGCGGGCGATCTGCGGTCTCTGGCCGCTGACAAAGGCTACGACAAGCAAGTGCTCCGCAAAGCACTGCGTGAAATCGGTATCAGACCGCTCATCAAGCACCGCATCTTCGCTCCGTACGACCACGCTCACAATGCCAGAATCGACAAATAGCGCTACAATCAGCGCTCTATGACTGAGACCGTCAATTCGGCCGTGAAGCGCTCGCTCGGCTTCGCCGTGCGAGCGCGTTCCTGGTTTCGTGAGTTCCGAGAAATCGCTCTGATGTGTGTCGTCTATAACATCAAGCGTGCCGTCAAACAGTGAATTCCACCGCCTTATGGCGATTCAACGCAGCCCTCTGTACAGTCTGTCTTCCTCACCTCGAATTATGCGGTGAGTCACTACGACTTCCTGTCTCCAGTGACTGAAGTAAGTTCTGCGTCACTTCGATAAGTGTCGCTAACCGGTCGGGATCGAACATCGTGATCTGCAGGGCGTCGGCGTCGTAGGTGATGACATCCGTTTTGTCAAGAACCGGTAAATGAAGATGGTGTAACGCCTGCTCTTGACTGCTGGCTGACTGTGTCGAAATACTGGGTTCCTCGGGGAGTTCATCCGCAAGTGTCGCACAGTCTACCGGGACGTCATCTGAGGATAATTCTTCAACAATCTGGATTCGAGTCTCATGCCGGAATATCTCGAATCCATAGATTGCTTCTTGGGTCGGTGTAGTATCGGTCATAGGCTCCTCCCCCGATCTAAATAAAGTCTCGACAGACTGCCCTGGTTCGGATTAATTGACACTCCAGCCAGTAGATTGGGGCAAATGTCTGGTTCCAGAATATAGTCACCAGATTCCACACTCTCGTGCTCCGATTCTGAACTCGTGCCATTGCCACGAAGCGAATCGTGCTTGCTTATCGCGAGCATGAGAGACGCTTCTTGAGACAGAATTTCTCGTTTTGTTTGCTGCACATCGGCCTGTCCCAAACCAAACACAATTCGTGAAACCGATTCACCAAATCGGTCTGTTTGTGTACTACGGTCTGATAATGTCCCACAACCAAATCGACTCTGACCTTTGGTCATTGCTACATTAGTTTGGATTGCACGACCCTATATAAACGAGAAATAGTTGGAAAACAACATATGATATAATGAAGAGTTATTTAATATTCTCTGCTCATCTTTTCTCCTATATATGATATCCTGTAATCCCAGTTAATGAGCCATGAAGACCCAGATTACGTTTGTCCTTGACTCATCCGGATCAATGTCTAAGATTGAAGAAGACACTAAAGGTGGTTTCAACTCCTTCCTCAAAAATCAACGAGACGAAGTGGGTACTGCCACAGTCACACTCTATGATTTTAATACGACTGTCGACTTGGCGTATGCTGAGTATCCGATCGCGGAGGCACCACAATTGACCAGTGAGACATATACTCCGGCTGGGAAGACGGCCCTCCATGACGCACTTTACACTGCGGTCACTGAGACCGCCGAACGAATCGCAGCCACAGACCAATCCGAACAACCGGACAACGTGATTGTTGTCGTGTTGACTGATGGGAAAGAGAACGCGTCTGAAACCCATCACGAACGAGTACAGGAACAGGTGCAAATGCGACGTGAGGAGCAGGGGTGGGAATTCCTGTTCATCGGGGCCAATCAGGATGCTGCGCTGACAGCCGAAAACATGGGAATGGATGCTGACCGTTCGTTGAATATGGCTCACAGTGGTGAAGGAACAGAAGCAGCATATGAATCTACCTCAGAACAAGTAAGTGACGTCCGACAGGAAGGGCACACCAGCGGATATAGTGTTGCCGACAGGCAACGGCAGGAGGACGCTCGCCACGACTGAGTGGGGTTGTTAGATAAACAAGACATATAATTTCCATTTCCGCGGTTCTGCTCAGAACTACCCGCTATCTTGTGGAGACAGGTGTATGCCGCTGTTCACCAATGCAAGCAGTCCTTCCTTATCGAAGGAATCTGGGTCATTCTGATCAGTCCAGCTATACTGGTATAGGCAGAACGGACTCCCACTATCACAGTCACAATCGAATGTTTCTGATAGTATATCTATAGTGGTTGTTAAAAATAATTGCCCATATTTTGGATGGAGAGTTGATCGAGAACTGTACCAATCGCTGTCGTCAACTCGTCAACTTGTCAAGTGAGTCAAAGAAGCGGTTGCTAAGAGACGCTTGAAGCTGTTCCCAGCATACTTCGACAGGATTTAGCCCCGGTGAGTACGACGACCATAATATGATGCTTTAGAGACAAAAATTCTATATTCGCTCATATATGTGGGTTTGCATGGTTAATTTAGGCCCTGATGCCCTGTTGGATGAGGATGACATTAAATCACAAGCCGACCTCCGCGATGCTGACCTCCACGGCGCTGACCTCCGCGGCGCTGACCTCCACGGTGCCGACCTCTCCAATGCCCGCTTCCACGGCGCCGACCTCTCTAACGCCGACCTCACCAACGCTGACCTCCGCAGCGCCGATCTCTCCAACGCCGACCTCTCCCACACCGACCTTTCCCGAACCGATGTTGGCTACGCAAACCTCACTGACGCTGACCTCTCCAATGCTACCCCCACTAATGCCCGCCTCCACAAAGTCGACCTCACCAACGCCGATCTTTCTCACGCCGATCTTTCTCACACAGACCTTTCCCACGCCGACCTCACCAACGCTGATCTTTCTCACACCGATCTCTCCCACACTACCCTTTTTAATATCGACCTTTGCAAGGCCGATGTAACGGCAGCAGTCCTGACCGAGGCAGTCGTCCATGATGCTCAGGGTGAAAGGACCCTAGCAACCAAGCAGACTCTGCATGAGTTGGGAGCGGTCATCAGATCTACAGAAAACGACTCAGCCAACCAGTCGGATGAGTTACATTCGGAGATTCGTCGGGTCACGGACGAAATTGGACAGACTCCAACCCTTACAGAATTCGAAGAAACCACACCATCTGCGTACGCGCTGTATCAGAGGAGTGATCGATCGTGGATGGAAACTCTCGATGATGCCGGCGTACTCTCGAGCAAGGACGACATCATCCGGGAAATAAACCGTGTTACAGAGGCGACAGATCGGGTCCCGAAAGCAGGTGAATTTATCGACCGGACCAATACACGAAGTGCGGTCTACCAACACCATTTCGGCAACTGGATCACCGCCTTGGACGCAGCAGGCGTACTACCCACGAAAAGCGAACTGGTGGACCACGTTCGAGCACTCAGCGACGAACTAGGGCCAATCCCGGACAAATCAAATCTACTAGATAAAAGTAAATACCCGAGATCAGTCTATGACTATCTTTTCGATTCGTGGAGAGAAGTGATTACGGCCGCGGGGCTACTCCCGAGTGAAGAAGAAATGACGAGTCAGATCCGAACTATTTCTGAAACAACAGGATCAATCCCGAGTCGGGAGATCGTCGTTGAACGAGGGAACTACGAAGCGCAGGCTTACGAGTTCCAGTTCTCCAGTTGGGAGAAGGCGCTAGAGGCCGCCGGCGTGCTACCATCAAAAGCAGAGTTTCTCTCGCTTGTGCGTAGCGCAACGACGAGAAGTGGATGGCTCGATCAAAATGCAATTTACGGAAAAGACGCACTCCCGGATGAGTACCATACACAATTTTTCGATTCATGGAAAATGACACTTGACGCCGCAGGTTTGCTACTATCCGAAGAGGAGTTCCTGTCACTGCTCCGGTGTGGAGACGGCTCAACACAATGGCTACACGAATGCGAGTTCTACCAGGCAACGGACCTCCCGGACGATTATCACACGTTGTTTTTCGGTTCGTGGGCAGAAGCGCTCGAGACCGCAGGGATTGCGCCAACAAGGGAAGAGTTCCTCTCGATGGTGCAGGAAGCGGAAACAGATCGACACTGGGTGGACAAAGAGCAGGTCTACGAGGACGCTGGAATTCCCACTGATTACCACACGCGATTTTTCGATTCCTGGGAGGAGACACTTGATGCGGCGGGATTCTTCGACGAGGAGTTATTCATAACGGAAGTGAAACGGGTCGTCGCTGAGCAGGGACCAGTTGTGACGCCGGATGACGTGTATGAGGCGTCAGCCCTTCCGGAAGACTATCACGAACAGTTCTATGACTCTTGGAAAGAGGTACTCGTGACTACGGGAGCTCTCGATGGAGCGCTTCCGGCGCCAACCGAGGAGCGACTATACGAACTCGACACTAACTGGGGGCGCCCGCCCAGTGAGGAATATGTGCGTCGTCACCTTGAGATCAATACGAGAGCTACGTTGTCTGATGGTCTCAGCATCGAACTTGACTGGGAAGCGATGCTTGAGGTTACTGGACTAGACCCGGACGACGTGGACCCAGATGCAGATCTCATAAAAGAGATAGAACTCCTCGCAGATACGCTGGAGCATCGACCGAACCGCACTGAGGTGAAAGAATATCTGCTTAAAGAGAGCAACTACGTTGCAAGTCGTGGGGAAATCGACGATGCAATCGAGCAGGCAGTCGTCCCCGCAGAGCGTGATTTGACACCGACCCGATCGCTCACACGACGGCGCTACGAGAGTAACAGCGATGACATTCCGTCGCATACGGACCTCCTTGTTGAGTTGAATATAATTCGATCGCGAACGAAAAGCAATAAAGACGCCCTCAAGTCGGAATTCGAAACCCGTGGAGTGATTGACGAGTGGCACTACAGTATTCAGTTTGGGAGTTTGGCTGCTGCGGTCGACGAACTCCTTGCAATCGATACGCGGCGGTTCAGGGAGCCAATCGAGCGAAACTTCTCGCTTACTCCGGGGATGCTGCGAGATACTGTTCGCGATCTCGGTGAAATTCTGGAACGACCACCACTCTTGGAGGAAGTGGTGTTTCTGGGCGAATCGAGTATCGCGGACTTCGTGGAGACATTTGATTTGTGGGCCGACGTGACGAACACGGATTCGACAGTGCGGAGTTGGTCGAACGAGGAACTCTTTGACAACGTGGAAGAGGTCGGGCGAAATCTAGGGAAACCACCAACCCACGAGGAACTACTTGAGTTCGGAGCAGTCCCGGTCCAGTGTTTGCTACGCCGGTTTGGCACCTGGCCACGGGTACTTTGGTTGGTGGGTGTGGACATCGATTCGATCCCCCACGACTACCTTGCGTATGAGTTTACAAGCGAACTCTGGAACACCACCGACTATCTTGTTCGGGAAGAGTTCGGCCACGACCACGCACTGTTTGACGAACTCCATCGTCTGACCTTCGAGTTTGACTGTGTTCCATCTGAGGAACTCATTCAGCGCTACAGTCCGTATGCACTTGAGAAGTTCACCCGGGCGTTCGGATCGATTACTGCCGCGACCGATCGGGCGGGAATCACGACTTCGGACGCGGGGAGGCCGCCGACACCGAGACGGGAGGAGTTCCTACGAGGTCTCCAATCGATATCCGAGACGGCGACGACGTGGGTCCTCCCGCAGGACATCTCGCTGCATACTGAGTACTCTGTCGGAACGTACCTTGGTGTGTTTAAATCGCTGGAAAACGCGCTTGAGCAGGCGAACCTGCCGACAGATCATCTTGTCGGGCCGACAGAGACTTATAGCGACGT
Organism: Haloarcula sp. CGMCC 1.2071; assembly: GCF_037078445.1. Classification (NCBI taxonomy): domain Archaea; kingdom Methanobacteriati; phylum Methanobacteriota; class Halobacteria; order Halobacteriales; family Haloarculaceae; genus Haloarcula; species Haloarcula sp. CGMCC 1.2071. The sequence continues at coordinate 57,628 of NZ_JAYMGY010000014.1, read as the reverse complement.
GTGGCATGCCGAGCATCAGATGAAGACGGGCATCCTGCGAACGATCGCGGATCTCGCGTCAAGGGATGAGGACGAGGTGACGATGTCGAGACTTCAGTCGGTTGCAGGGATTTCACAGAACGTCATCTATCGGTTCTTCGATGACTGGGACGAAGCACGGGAAGCGGCACGGGTCAGAGAATCACTTGGGACTGTGGAGGTTGACCCTGACGAGGTGGAGAATCCCGACTTTGTCGACGACCTCCTGAGTGAGATGGACGAGATGATGGAGTAGTAATTAATGGGGTATCCCTGCTCACCGGTGTGAATCATTGTGATTGAATCGCTTCTTTGAGTTCCTGCTCCAAGAGTTGCAGATCCTCGTCCCCGTGTGCGATGTCAGTTGTGTCTAACTGCTCTGTGGCCGAATCTGACCCGGCGTCGGTATCACCTACTGTATTCGGTACATTCTGTCCGCCTTCGCGTGTAATATCGAGTTCTTCACCCTGTATCTCAACCTTACTAATTGCGTCGGAGAGTTTCAAGCGCTGTTTCGGCCGGCCGACTTCTATCGGAACCTTTTCAGTGTAAATGATGCCCGAGTCCTCCAACTTCTGTTTACGGCGCGAGAATGTCGCTGCACTTGCCAAGCCGACCTCCTCAGACCAGGTACTGAGATCGTTAAGCAGCGCCCCGCTGTGTGCGGCCGCTACGAGGGCGACTGAAATATGATCAAGCGCACCCAGGTTATCGATCCGTGCAGCTTCGATGAGTCGTTCGAACTCGTGTCTGGTGTCGGAATCCACGATCTGTTCGAGTTGACCAAGGAGTTCGCTCCACGCAAGAATATCCGGATCGACCAACTCAGCTGATTCCGTGATCCGGACGAATTCTGCATTGAGACTCGTCTGGAGGCCCTCATTGGTCGATTTGGCAAACTGTTCTATTTGGCCGAACCGGACAAGCGTGTATAGTTGCGAGCCATCGAAAACGATGGTCGACAACGGAGTTGCCTCACTGGCGTAGATGTTGACCTTGTCTTGTGTAATCAACTCCGAGATTCGAGCATTCAACGGAAAACCTAGACGTACGTTTCTCGCTTCTCGCTCTGGGATTACGATATCGAAATGTACCGCATTGTCTGCCCAGAGATAATCAACCACGTTCCACATCAGTTCGATGTCTGAAATGACGAGTTTCACCTCGTCCGAATCGAACTCCCACAGAGAATTCATATGATAGTCAAGCGTACACTCTCTATTAATATCCAGGATACGGTACCGTGGGAAGGAACGGACAGTTGATGTTAGCGCTGCGGCAAAGCCAGTCCGCCGACACTCTGGTGTTGACTATGTGCCGAATCGGTTTGGGTAGGGAAACGTGTAAACCCGAACGGTGAAATGAGACGCATAATGGGCGTAGATGTGCTCGAAGGGATCAGTACTGATTCGATCATCGTTATGACTGACCCCGCGACTGCGGGGAGTGATCGAGGAAATATGGGGTGGCTCCGGAGTCTGCCGTTCTTGACCCGCCAAGGTATTACCGACTACACCTTTCCAAACAACTGGCTTGGCTACGGGTCCTCAGTCACGTTTGATGAAGTATTAACAGGAGAGGATAATCCGTTCGAGTATACTGCAATTCCCGATATCGACTTTGGCTATCACCTCTACGGTACAGACAGCACTTGGTCAGATATTGCTTCCCCGCACCTCTGCCAGTACACGAATCAAGAAGTTGAACACAAGGGGAAGTCGAGCACAACCCAGAAACTCATTCGGGCCTACAACGAGGGTCAACTCGACGAACTGTTCCTCGTTGTCGATACGGGCAACTTCCAACTTGATGACGCCGATCAACAAAAACCACTAACAGAGACTATCGAAGATGTCGCGGAGTTCGGGTATGAAGGCGCGGCGACGTACTACATACGACACGCATTGCCGACGCACTATCTCTCACTCGACGAGACCCTAAACATCTGGTTGCACGAAGCAGCGATCGAATATGCTACCAAGATGGAACGGGAACCAACGCGTACCGCGGACCTATTTGAGTTTTCCGAAGTCCATCCAGATGTTCGTACCTGGGACTTCTTCGAATTCCTCGCGTCGAACCTCACACAGGATGAAACAGATCATATTCAGGCGACGATCCGACCTTGGGTCGAAGCGGACATTACCGTGATCCGCGAACACATCCTGAATGAACTCCAAAAATTCGATTTCGAAGCCCAGCAGGTTCGAGACTACCGACGAGCGAACGGTGAGTGACTACCCCCGATGGAAACCCTTGAAAAACGCCCTTTGGTTACCTGTAGATTGCACATACAGGAGAGCGGTACATTCGGTCAGTACTTTTATTAAACACGCAACGACTCCTATGACAGGAACTAGCGACTCGACAATAACGTGAGGACTTCATAAATGTCATTATTAGGACGAAACGTAACTGGCGACGATATCTTGGCGCTATGGAATCACATCGCCCGAAACGGACCGGTCGAACGGGAGACGCTCCTCAAACGATATTACCCAGGCGATGCCGAAGACCCCGACCAGAGTGACTTTCGGAAAACACTTGAGGACGCCATCAACTTCCTCGAAGAAGCTGACCAGGTCGTCCAGAAGCAAGATGGCTACACACTAAAAGCGGAGTGCATAGACGCTACCTCCTCGCGAGTTGCGATCTTGAAGGGATTACGAGCGCAGACTGACGAGGACGAGGCGTACATCGGTGTTCTTGATGTCCTAACCGAAGAAGACAAGCGGTACTTTGATATTAAAAACGAACTGGACGATCTGCTAAGCAAGGAACTGGGGTCGGTTAACTGGACTGAGAACAAGATCAGTTACTGGACACGGACGATGTCGATGCTGGGGGTGATCGCGCCGATCAATAGTGACGCAGATGAGAACTACACTCATTTGCTGTCGCTTTCACAGGACCTCCTGCTAGATCTTCTTCGGGACAGCTTCTCGCCAAACGACCCGGTCAAACTACAGTCCGTGATGAACGAACTCGATGAGACCTACCTTCCGGTCTACGCGACGACGAACAGAGATATGGTGGCATCATACTTTGAGACTGCACTCAGTCAAGCAGAATCGAACGACTCGATCGAACTTCGCCAGGCGAGTGATTTTGGCGGGGCAGTCGATATCAGGGGTAGTGGGTACAACTCACTCACTCTCCGGGTAGGTGGATACTGATGCCAACGACCTATCGGAAAAACTGGGATCCAGAGATTGTTAACAAGTATATCACTCAGGAGTCACAACAAAAGAGTCGGGAAGAATTCGAAAAGACACACGTTCCGATCAATCGCATCCGTGTTGAGGAAAACAAGGTATTCGACACTTGGACCGACGAAGACGAGAGCCTCGTGTCGGAGGATATCGTCCTAGAGACCGTCTCCAGATCGATAAAAGACGATACGAACCGGTTGTTTTTTGTCGTCGGAGAAAGCGGAAGCGGAAAATCCGAACTCTGCCAGTGGCTGGATTATCAGATTCAGGATGAATCTGACAGGGCCGATGAGGGAGAATTCGCACACGAACCCATCCTCATTCCCCGGCACGTCCGTGAACCCCGGGAGGTCGTTGAGTTGCTTACCGAGAACCTCGACGGGTGGGACTTCGAAGACGCGAAGTACCTGCGCAATCTCCCGATGGAGGGAATCTATCGGGAGGTTACTGGGAAGATCCTCAACCGGTTCAAGGGGTCGCAGCAGTCGACCGTCGACTTCCTGAAGGACGATGCATTTGAGTCGAAGGTTCGGTCGAATCTGGAGGCATATGTCGATGCCTTTGACGATCCAGATGCGAGTATAAGTTTCGAACCAATCGAGCAGGACGAACTCGCCACTCTCCTTGAAAAGTTCCCAGGGGTGGCTAGAGAACATGAACACCACGAGGTCGATCCGGCGGAGTACCTCTACCGAGAAATCAAGACCGGAGCAACTGAGGCCGTCTCGGACATGCTTTCTGCGGGCGATATTCAACAAATCCTTCGCGATATCGATAAAGCGTATCGGTCACGAAACCGGCGCCCGGTGCTAATTATCGAGGATCTCACCGGGTTTACCGTGTACGATCATCAGGTACTCTCGTTTTTTTCCGATCTGGGAACGGCCCACTTCGATGTCGTGATCGGGGTGACGACAGGCGTTCACCAGAGCCTGATCGACCAGCGGCGAGCCGACATGTCTTCACAGGATACGATCGACGACCGCATACAGGCCCGACTGAAACTAACCGAAGCAGCCGAGGACGGCTCGGGTTCGGAGACGCTCTTTTTAAAACAGGAAGATATCCATATCGATCTCGTACGGAATTACCTCAAAGCGATCAAGAAGGATTCAGATCGAGTGTATGATCCGTCCCTGCCCGATGGACTTGCTTCCGATGATATCGATGCCGCATTCGGTGACTGGCTCTACCCGTTCAATCGGGGGTTTCTCGACCGAATCTATCACAACCTACAGGAGGAAAACGTCACCAAGCAGACGCCACGGATCTACCTCAATTTCGTTATCAGTGAGTTACTCGACAATCAAAATCCGCCTTTCGAACATGCCGAGAAACTCAAACAGCGCCTCGGCAACATCGAGAATCGGATTGATCCGGAGTACAACGGATCCGATGAGCAGGTCCTGAAATGGTACGGGACTGATGAAGGAGAACAGTATACGGTAGATGAGGATGTCCCCCAGATGTTCGATATCGAGAGTGACGGACGGGCGCCCACTATTGGCGGGTTCGAAGAGATCTGTCCGGAGTGTAACGCCGGGGTTAATGTCAGTGGAAGAAAATGGACATGTCCGGAATGCGGGCACGAATACGATGAAACCAAGGATGGGCCGCCCCGGAGTGAGATCTTCACTGAGCAGCGCAACGAACTGTTGGCATGGGTCAGGGGAGAGTCCGACTTCGATCAGACGTCGAACATTGAAGACGGTGCCAAACGGGTTATCACCTACTTCTTCGATAAGCCAAACAGTCTCCGTATCCCTGCCTGCCGGTCGAGTGACGCTGCGTATCTCCGGTGGGAAAAAGGCTCGAGTCGCGTTCCGGTCCACGTTCGCAATGCGGATCGACCCAGTTATACGCAGGTCGAACTTACGAGAGACACGGATCAGTCGGTGTTGCTGGCCCTCCTTCGGATTGGGGTTTGGGAAGATGCCGACCTCGAACGTCTTGAACGGCGAGGGAATATTAATCTAGACCGACTTCGGCGATGGGCGACCGAGACTGTTAGGGATCTTCGAGAGGATCTTGAGACGGATATCTCAGAGACGTATGGGGTGACATTGGACGAGGTTGCTCTCTTTGGAAAATACGTATTAAATGTCTTCGGGGGGAACGGAACGGAATTTACCCCGGAGGCCCTCACAGAGCCAGTCTCCGAGCAGGATATCTCGCAAGTCTATTCTCGGACTGCCTTCGACGGGAATATTAATGCCCTCAAGAACAACGTCGGTGTCTACAAGGGACTCTTCCACGCTCGGTTCCACCTCCGGCGCAACGTCGTCGATTACGACCGTCTAGAGAAAGCGATGACGTCGCTCACGCCGGAAGATCTGATGCTCAAAATCAGCAGCATCGAGGGAGAGATCTCTAGCTTCAAGATTGGGGAAACCAGTCGAGAGAGCATCGAACTAGACGCCTTCCTGAAATCGAAATCGTACAACATTCGCGGCCTTGCACGTGATATCGACGAGTACGATGCGATCTTCACGGACGATCTGTCGATGACGAGGACCCAGTTTACAGAATTGGCTACCGCTGTTGAGGGGATCGATATCCCGCTCGATGTCTCCAGACTCAAGGATGCGTACGATCCACTGGGACGGCCGGATCCGAGTATCCTTGATGACATTACCAGACTGGATGAGGAGAAGTTGGACGCGTTTCTTGAGGACCTCGGATTAGTTGTTGACCGAGTGACAGCCTGTGATGATGTCTGGGACTTTCTCGCCGTTCAGCGGTTCGCTGGAGAAATAAAGTATGGACAATGGACAGAACCCTACACAACATTGAGTAATTTCGTGGATGAGTTGGAGACCCTCGAACAAGATCTCGACTCTCGCATTCACGAACTGGAAAAAGAAACATTCGAACCAGACAAGACACCATACGAGGAAGTCCAGACCGAAAGCCAAGAGCTTATTAGTAAATTTGGGGGAGGTCTCTGATGACCCAACAACACGAAACTGAGGAACCAGAGTCAGTACAAGCGCGGATCGAGGCCCTGACAAACAAAAGTGAGCGAGTGCAGGAGTTAACCGACGAACTGCAGGGAATCCAGCAGAAACGTGAACGGGCAGCGAACAAGAACGACGCGTTTCGCGACTTGGAACGAAAGGTGTCGGAGACCCGTGAACAGTACGAGCGGCTCGAACTCTGGTCGGAGTATGCGAACAGGATGGGCATCGGTATCCCGGACGACGATATTCAGGCCCGACAATCGGACGTTGAGCGCAAATTGCAGGAACTAACCAGCAACACGTGGGATAATTTCGAAAACGCGACTGCGATACGGGAGGTCATTAGGGAGTTTGAAGGCCATCGGAAAGCCTTCCTTGAGTTCACGAACACGGTCAGCGAGGCTGTCCAGAAGTATGTTGACGATGAGTTGGACTCGGCCGACCGTACCCTGACCCTCCTACAGATTCCGGACATCGGTAACGAGGCAGCCGAACAGACCTGTGACTACTACCAATACTTCCTGAATAAGTTGGCCGATGGCAAACCAAGCGACGATGTCACACCCGACAAGTGGGAATCGTACCACGACGAGTTTCACGAGTTGGATATCGATCTCGGTGGGGGACTAAGCGACGACGCCAAAGATGTCATCTGGGCACTACTGGAGGATGAGACGGTCACCCTCGCAGAGATCGACGAGGCCGTGCTGGACGACCTCAATACGTTCGAAGAGTTCAGCAAGCGACTCTCGATTCAGTTCACAACGAACCCATGAACACATTCGACCCAATCAAACTCGGAGAGCATGCTCAGGATAGCTATGCGAAATACTTGGTCGGGGGGAACCAACGTGGTTACCAGGGACTCCTCGATCAGTTCGTCACAGACGAAGATCGGTCGAAAGAGCAACAACTCATCCGGTCCAAGGGGCCGTATCTGGAGGGAGTTCCTGCTGCAGCGTGGAGTGATACTCCATGGACGGAGTTTGCACATAACGTCAGCGGCTCATTCGCACCAAACGGACTCGAACAACCAATCATCGACGCGTTTACCGAGGAGAACTTCGAATATCTTCAGCGCCACCAGGAGGAAGCGATCGAATGGCTTGCCAACGATAAGCACGCCCTTATTGCGGCCGGGACTGGTCGGGGGAAGACAGAAGCCTGGTTCATTCCGATTTTACAGTACGCACTCCGTGCCAAACGAAACAAACTAGACGGAGTCCCGGTCAACGGGATCAAGGCTGTATTGACCTACCCCACGAAGGCGCTCGCACAGGACCAACTCAAGCGCTTTATTGAATATCTCTGGCTAGTCAACGAGAAAGCCGGCCTGCCAGCGGATCAGGAGATCACGATTGGCGTCTACGACGGTGATACGCCATACAGCAACTACGTGCCCGGGAGTAGCAAGGACCCGTTTACGTACCTTATCGACGCTTTTCGACATTTCGAACTCCCACGCACAATAGCGGAAAAGACGGCCGTCAGCGAACAGGCACTCGAGGAAGTGCCACCAAACGTCTATGTCGAGAGTAACAACAACGAATACCGACTCAAACTTATCGAAGAGTACGGCGGGCACACCTTGGATTTCGTCCACCTGACCAGGGACACGATGCACAAGTCGCCCCCGGACATCATATTGACGAACCCGGATACCATCAACTATCGACTCTTCAACGTGAACGACGAGCAGGCCCACCGAATGTTCGTGGACCAACCGAAGTTCCTGGTCTTTGACGAGGTCCACACCTACGAAGGGTTGTTCGGGGCACACGTGTCGATGCTCGTCAAGCGACTACGGCGCCTCAGGGAGGAACGCGGTATCGAGGACCCGCTGCGGATGATCGCGTCCAGTGCAACGATCGACGAGCGCGAAGAACTTTTCCAACGACTATTTTCGATCCCGACTAACGAGCACGACAAGACCTACACTCTCATCGAAGAGGTCACCCCGGATGAAGTTCTCCCGGATCCTGGGCACCTACCGGAGGCATTGACTACACAGCCTTATACCGCTGCAGAGTTTGCTGGAACTGCCACACACGACCGAAGTTCGGAGACGAACCAGATCCGAGACCGTCTCGGACTCAACCCTGATGCCGACATCGGGACTGCATTGGAGGCAAAGATCGCGGACGGATCGCTCTACTGTTTGGAGCACCTGCACCGTGTCCTGCAGGACCCAGACAACGAAACGTACGACATTCCTGCCGCGCCGACTCCCAAGGATTTCGTCGAGTACATCACGAAAACGTACGATCTCTCATCCGAGGCGGCTGAAGTTGTCGCGAGTAACGTCCTGACGCTGTTCGAACTGGCAGGCTACGAAGTCAGGATCCATATGTTCAATTGGCCGGTAGATGGGTACTACAAGTGCGTCCACTGCCACCGGATTTACTCGAAGCCACAGGCCTGTGATTGTCAGCAACACGAGCAACGGACTGCCTTCGTGACGAAAATTCGACTCTGTCAGAACTGTGGTGAGCAAGTGTATGAGGCGTGGTACTGTCCAGACTGTGGGACAGTCCGACCAGTCACCCAGGAGACGGAAGGCGAGTACCTCTATGCAACGGAACCGGAGTGTAATCACCCGGACCACGGGGACCTCACTCGAATCTACTGGACCCCGGAGTACACATGTGAAGACTGTGGGCAAACGGAACACCCGACGGAGGGGCTGACCGACTGTGAGTGTGGCGGGGCGCTGACCCGGACCACGGATGGAACCACCTGCAAGAATCCAACCTGTGATATCGAACGACCCCGCTCCGAGGGTGGGTGTTCACACTGTGGTGGCTCACTCCGACTCGATGCCGGCCTCACGCGAGAGTGTAGTGATCCGGAGTGTGAGCACCACGATGACGATCAGGATGGACTCAACTGTGGGAGTTGTGAGTCCCCTCTGATTCCCAAATATTCTCTGTCTTGGGTCTGCACAAACGAAGAGCATGCAAAGGGGCACAACCCCCGTGACCTGCACGATGGCTGTGACTGCGGCCGCAACACGTTCGTTCTCCCGGCGTACATCGACACACAAGAAGCGGACTTCTGTGAAGCGTGTAACGAGGACCGTACGACCGACCTCTATTATCTCGCAGGCACCGGGTGCAGTGTCGAGGGACACTCCGATGACGATGTTGTTCGGGTGAACAAATCCTTCGGGCTCAAATCTGCCTACCGGGATTCAGATGGTAATATCCGCCTCGATTCGACGGGTAAAGCTAGTCATGCACTGCCATGCTACCACGGTCGGAGTCGTAACTACGACTCGCTTATGCGGTCTCCGAACAACGCAGGGGTGACAATGAGTCAGTTTATGCTCCGGGAGTTGGGTGATATGAACGGCTCACAGTATCAGTCCAAGATGATGTCGTTCGCGGATTCCTATCGTGATATGGAGCGGATGGCAAACGACTTCGAGGAACCGGAGCGAGAACTCTTCATTCAGCAGCGCATCCTGAGCTACGTTGAAGACCACGGATCAGTAACATTGGCTGCCCTCCTGGATGGGACGATCGGAGAAGCGAAAAAATACTGGAATGAGATGGATGCCAGTGACGACATCATCAATGATGTCTTCGGCTACGGTTGCTGGCGTGGCTCGTTACAGGGTGAACTCATTGCCGGGACCTACATCCTTGCGAATGGGAGCATCGGGCGGACGTACGGTCGGTTGGTCACCGAAGGGATGATCGATATTTCGTTTAACACCCCACCAGAGACACCTGAACAGAGGGCCCTCTGTCGACACTTGCTGGAAGACAATCGGCAACAACGACAGAGCCTGCTGCAAGCTCTCCGGGAAGACGAGGCGATTGAAAACCCAGTTGGAGTGTTGAACCGACTGAAAGAACGCGATGTTGTCTCCGAAGACAATGATTTCGACCGAGTTGAGCTATCACTTGATGCGATCGATGTCCACTTCGTTGGACCGGACCATAGCATCCGTTACGATTATCGGAGTGACTCGTTCGTAAGTACTGCACAGTTGCAGGTCACAGACCGGTCGGAACACGGGCTAGTCGACTACAACGTCACCTATCATGACCGGGCAAGCATGGAGTCACCGTTCTTCACACGGACGGCGTACCGTGCCTCGTCAACGAATCCGCGGCTGCTCACGAGTCAGGTGTACAAAGGTGACGTTCCCGCGGACGAACGACGACGGATCGAACACGAATTCAAACACGATCCAGTCCCGAACTTCCTGTCGACAGGCCCGGCGATGGAGATTGGGATCGACATCGGTGATCTCAATACGCTGTTGCTGGTGGGGACACCACCAAATACGAACGCATATCTCCAGCGAATCGGGCGGGCAGGGCGTGACGCTGGCAAGTCTCTCGTCACGACGATCAGCAAGCGAAACCCGATCGATTTCTACTACCACAAGAAGCCAAGCCAACTCATCAGTTCTGGCGAGAAGCCAATTCCACTCGATCAGCACAACGAACACGTCCTGAGTGTCTCGCTCACCTGGGCACTTATGGACTACATCGCTGCCCGGTACCATGTTCCGTGGCAGCAAGTCGATAAGGTAGAGGGCAAGGAGTTCACAAAGCCGGATCCTGATGAGTGGGATCGCTACCGGAAAGCGGAATCATGTACAGCGCCGCCAGCCGATTATGAAACGTTCACTAGTCTGTACAACCGGCCGATCGATCAGATAGACCACGGCCGGATATTTGGGGTGCTGAAACGCATCGTCGAGGCCGATGAGGCTGTTCGGCCGTGGCTTACCTCCTTGCTAGATTACGGGTATTGTCGGAACTGCAACCACATCTTCTCGACAGGTGTGACGGGGACCTGCCCTGAATGTGGCGAGGTGGACGTCACACACGCTGCCACAGAGTACGAGGAGATTATCGACGAGACGCTTGAGAAATTCGGTGAACGGTTGGTCCTGGCTGCGTTCAGCTACCGCCAACGTCTTGAGTCAGAACGCAACGAACTCAAAGAAAAAATCCGACGGAAAGAGGATGCACAGGGTGGAATTGGTGAGTTCACGAGTGGATTCGATGATGATGACGATCCCGACGAGTCGGATGAGGAACTGGACGCTGAGATCGAACGTCTCAAAGTACAACGCGATATCGTCCGGGAGCTGATCGACGAGTACGAGGGGTCGTCGTTTGCTGACATCCATCAGCGCTCGAATGTCGCCGCGTACGTCCCGAACATCCGCTCGTTCAGTCAGAGTGTGAACGTCAAACGCCGGTCCATGAACGAGCATGGCCAGTTGACTGCTACCTCGAAGGATGCTTGGAATCGTGACTCTGCCATGGCGTTGCGTGAGCTCCACCCCTACGCGTACGTCCTCCGCAACAAGCAGGGCTACGTCGTGACGCGGGTTGTGAAAGACACCGAGGGCACTCGTGATCTCAAAGCGGAACTCGGTACTGAACAGGTGCGATGTGCTCGGTGTAACTTCACGACGGAGTGGAGTGGTCAGGAGAGTTGTCCTGACTGTGGGGCAGGCCCGGCCGAACTCGCGAAAGTCGAGCCCATCGCGATGAACGAGGTGGAAATCACCCAAGACAGCGTGACGGAGAACGATATGGATATTACGGATGTGTATGCGCTCTCAGATTACAGTACAAATCCGCGGAGCACGTTCGCCCAGATGTCCGTAGAGATCTCAAACTTCGATGCGCAGCGATCGATCCAGATTGTGTCACCGGACGAGAATCCACTCTTCAGCGTCGAGTACGGTGAGATTGACATCATCGAGACGGTCAATAGCTACACCGCGAGCTACGATAGTGGTGAGCAAGATCCCTCACCAGCGCGTCTAAACTTGTGTATGGACCAGGATTGTGGATCTATCGTCATCCCACGAGAGGACGGCAGTCGCCGGTGTCTCAGTAATCCAAACCACGACCCGGCAAGGCAGAGGGAAGTCGCGGTCGGGAGAACGTTCGAAACTATGGGTATCCGCCTGCAGAGCTCATCGCACAGCGACACGATGGTTCATACACTTGCGCACGGCTTACGACTCGCACTCCAGCGAACGGGGGGCGTCGATATTCGAAGTCTACAGGAATCGTTCGACGAGGGCGATGAGGAAGCGTTCGTCTTCGAGAGTACTGTCGGTGGAAACGGGGTTACGGACTTGTTATTCGGGACCGACGATGGCATTTATACGGAACTCCTCGAGGCACTAGAGGTCATGCACACGAACATCGACGGGTGCGATTGCGGCAGTGGGTGTCCTGAGTGTCTCTACCAGTATGGCTGCAGTGAGAACAACAAAGACCGGACGTTCTCGAAAGAAGGTTTCCGGGACCTCCTCACCGACGTGCTGGATGGAGAGCCCGGTGAGATCATTACCGAATAGCCATATAGTGTGCTATGAGCTATACGCTCCCGGAACCGTTGACCGAAGCCACCGAAACAAGAGTCTGGGGTGTCTCCCCGGAATCGCTCCTACTTGGCGTGCTTGCTCGCCAACGTAGCGGCACTGCGGACAGTCAAGCACTCCGGCGTTACTACGACATCGAGATCCTGCGGACGAACTACGACCCAGGGTGGGAGTCGTTTCAGGAGGGTATCGACCAGTTGTGTGCTGCGTGGTTCCCACCAGAAGTGGCATATGCAGCGCGCACTGTTCCCCAGGAGTCAGTCTCTGCCTTTGTCGCCGGCGCAGCATACTATGATACACCGAGTGGCATCGCTAACCTCCTCGTGCACGGCCAGGAGGTAATCAAAACAGCAGAGAAAGGGGAAGCTGTCACGATGTCCCAACGGGACGTCTACGGGTACGTCGACACAACAACGGAACGAGAACTCGCGCAGTCACTGCGAATCATCACGCCAGTCCCAGACGGCTACAAATTGAACCGGGCAGTGTTCGAACCGCTCGTGGAGGGTGTCGCAAAACCCCGGTCGGAGGCGGCATATGAGACAGTCCATCAGGTACTGTCGCATCTTGGTGTAGATCGGCCTGAAGCGATCGTGGCTCCGCTGCTGGAAACTTTCGATATTGAGCCCCCACCGTCGCCACCGACCGAGACGAACGGCGCACTATCGGTTTACGTTCGGAACAAGGTAATCCAAGACGTAGTCGAGGCACTCTTCGGGGCCGAACTGGAGGCGGTCGTGAGTGATTTGGCGTCACAGACTGAAAGGGAGCGAACACAACTGCAAGAGACGTTGGCGCTGGGAACGGCTTTAGACGAAACGGCTGATTCTATCAAATGGCCATTTGAACCAGCCACCAATGGAGTGTGTGCACTGGCTAGCCAGCGGCGTATACCACTTGCAGCGGGTTGGCTGGCAGAGCAGGCCGAACAATCCGAACTGGGCGTGTATAACGATCTCAAGCAGGCAGGCATTGAGACAACGTACGAAGATGGCCTCATCCGATTCGAGAAGGCGTATCCGGTGCCGGAGGATACATGCCCTAGCGTCAACGAGTACAACTGCTGGGTTCAAAACGAACTGGCAGTGCTACAGGACCGCCTGACGGCACTCCGGATTCTACAATCGAGTGTTTCGGGGGGGAGCGAGCGTCAGGAGCGTCGTATCCTGACGACCGCGCTGTCGTTCATGGAGTCGTTCACGATCAGTCCGACACGATTCATTTATACGATATTCGATCCGGAATTCCACGCAGATGCCTACAGTATTGATAATTATGTCGGGGATAGCAGAGAGCTCGAGCGGGAGGTAAAGATGATCCGGCGCTGGCGGAAGGAGCGCCCAGGCGATGCGGAATCGTTCGCCAAAATGATTCGAGAGGTGATCAATCATCCGCTGGAAGTCGATAATGTCGATTCCGTGGTACGGATTATGTGCCCGTGGACGAACTTCGCGATTCAGGACTACGTTTCCCAATTGTCGCGGCTGTTCGACAACGGGATTGATGTCAGATTATTATTCAGATTACCGCAACGCGACGACTGGGGGAAACTCAAACGAAACCTCCTTTCACGCCTCGGTGACACTCGCGGCCATCTCGAACTTCGCAGTTACACCCGGTATAAGGAGTATCACGATCACACGGAGTTGCGCGAGATGCGCGCAGACGACGGGACGTATCTGCACGAGACTGGGGTGCATGCCAAACTGTTCGTCGCCGGCTCCTCCCGGAACGGGAACTTGCTTGCTGGAAGTGCAAACCTGATGGAAAACAGTCTCTACTACAATCCAGAGGCTGGACTACAGACGCGAAATCCGAATGTAATCGAGACAGCTGTCGACTACTTCGACTTGGTCTGGGAACTAGCAGCACCTGACCGGATTCCAGAGGAGGCCTACACCGGAGAAACGGAGTATACGTTCTTCCCGTCGGTGTATCGCCCGCAATAGGACTACAGCGTATCGGCGAACTCCGACTCAGATTTCCCTGCCCCGGTACTGGACCCTTCCTCGAGGACGAAGCGAGCAACGAGATCTACAAGATCGTGGCTGACGGTTTCGAACTCTTCGGCAGCGATCTTAGCTCCGGCGGCGGCGTACTCTGCGAGGAACTCCAATTGTCGCTCCTGATCATCCAAAATATCTGGATCCCCGGTTTCTTGATATGCGATAGATTTACTCACCGTTTCGAAGAGCTCAGTCCCTTTGACATGTGACCAGAGAAGTTCATGATCTGCACCTTTGTACGCTTTCGGCACTTTCTCGTTACGTGTGTAGCCCAACACAGCACAAAACATGAAGAAATCGACGTAGGTGTTGAACACGCTCTCTTCGTCAACCAGTCGCTGATATGCAACGTTGCGATCGTATCGGATGCGGTCCCGAGCCATTGTTAGTTCACCCTCGTCGCTGTGTCCGTTTGGATCCGCGTCTCCGGATAATTCCCATCGCCAGTCCCGTCATCGAAGTTGAGCGTGTACATGGCACCTGCAATCCCCCCCATTTCAGATTCGACCGGACCGCCCCACTGGGAGTCAGTGACCAAGACGATGACTTGGTTCCCGAGGTCGGGTATGAGATGAGCAACCTGACGGCGATGGTCGTCGTCCAGCGCACCGAATGGGGAGTCCATTACGATTGGGTAGATTCCGCCCGTGAAATAACTTGACTCAGTATCTTTCTCGTAGCGCTCCCGTGCGATTGCGACCAAACTTCCGATGAAGGCAAGACTGGCAATTTGGGTTTCCCCTGTCCCTTTACTGAGCTCGGTCCACTGATTCCCAACACGTTGTCGGATCCTGAGTTCGAACTCATCAGTGATCTCTGCATCGAGATCTTTGTGGGCAATGGATTCGAACATAGAGCTCACTCGCTGGTCTGCCAGTTTCCGAACGGCGTTCTGGAGTTTGTTGAATGAAGACTCGATTTCGGCCCGTGTCTGGAGCGTCGCCCGCCACCGCTTCTTAGCGATTGCCGCCTGTTCCTGCTCTTCTCTGGCGTCCTCAAGTTCACCTGTTACTTCAGAGAGATTCTGTTCAAGCCCACTGCGCTGTTCAGTCAGCATCCCGATGTTCTGACTTAGCGATTCACGCTGTGACTCTGCCTCCTCTCGTTCCTTTTTGAGTTCTGCAGGTGATTTCGATCCGCTGTCTGTTGGGAGTGTGAGTTCGTCGAGTTCTCGCTCCAAATTTTCGATCTCCTGCTCCGTCGCCGCCAGTTCCTCTTTGAGGTTGCGCCGATGTTCTAACCCGTCGGTTAGCGTCTCTTGGAAGTCACGATAGTCCTCATCTGCGTGTTCTGCCGCAGCAATCAGTCGGACAGCGCTCTCTCCGATATCGGATACACCAACTTCAGATTTGAGATCCGCGACCCGCTCGTAGTACATTGAGTGCTCTTCTAAGGGCCGCCCACAGACACATCTGCCTCGTTCAAGCAAAGTATCGAGGAAGTCTGCGGATACCTCACTGCCGAGCAGATCGTTTTCCTGCAGTTGCTCAAGATCGGCGGCTGTTTCCGTAACCACGGGTAGAGCAAGCGTGAGTGTGCCACCTTTGGTCAGTTCGCTACTCAGTTTTGAGTCGATATCTTTGAGCCCTGCTTCGGTCGTCTCTCGCTGCTCTTTCGCTGCCTGCAGTGCCTGTTCCAGTTCACGGCTCTCGTCGATACTTTCGAGTTGGGCGGTGATCTCGGTAATTCGATCACTCAGTTCGGCCCGCTTTTCTTTGCGAGATTGGATTTGGGAATCCTTCTTTTCGATTTGTTTTTCTAGCTTGTCACGCTTCTTGAACAGTTCCTCAACGTCGTCGTCTGCATATTCGCGGTACTCTGATTCGAACTCGGACGCAACGTTTTTGAGATGAGACATGGACCGTTCGAGGATCGTCAGACCCATGACATTCTGGATCGCTTTCTGGATTTGCTCTTGATTGTTTACACCAGCTAATTCCTCGATATCCTCTCCGTCGAAAAAAAACAAATTTCGGAGGCGATCGGGAAGAATTTGTTTCACGCGCGTTTGTCCGTCGCTCAGTCGTGTCCAGTCCCCAGTCGTGGATTGGCGTTCGAGCGAGAACGAGGGATTGCCCATCTCACCATCAAGGTCGTTTGCATTCCGCTTTGTATATCCAACGGTGCGAGCCGCTCGAAAGCGGTCGTTTTCGTGGAAGAAGGTCAACTGAACCTCGACTGTGACCGTGTTTCCGGGGGCTGCTTTCGTGATTTGGCCTTCGTTCACGAGTCGATCTTCGCGTGTATCGAAGTCGACCGCTTCGTAGAGAACCCATGTGAACGCGTTCAGTAATGTCGTCTTCCCCGCGCCGTTCTGGCCGTGGATGACGGTAACGTTCTGGTCCTCGTCCGTCGAAAAGTTGATTCTTCCTTCTTTGAACTGCCGGAAGTTAGTAAGTTCGAGTGTCTCTAATTTCATTGCTCTACTTCTTCCCGAACAATATCCCGGATCTGAGGTAGGATTTTATGTGGTTTTTCAAGATGGCGTTGCTCTCTTTCAGCATCGAGAACCCGTTCTTTGATCCGTTGGATAGTGTGATCGTCAACCTCCATATCATCGCTTGGTTGGGAATTCATTATTCAAGTTTCAACTCCACCTCGTCTCGACTTGCGATCGATTCGTACCAATGAGCCTGCACTGTCACGTTTGATTCCACCCCGTGGAGTAACTCACCGGTTTAGCAGACACATCTGTGTCAATTCTGTAAAGCCTCATTAAGCTTTCCTGCCATTCTCTAATGTAATAATTAGAGGAATAGTCTATCATCGTTCTGTACTGGCCTCCCAGACTTCCCGATACTGCAGCAACTCACTTTTTCGCTCACTGATAGTGCTCGCTGAAACGTCGATTACGGCCTCAATCTCGTCGAGTGTTGGCCTCGCTTGGGGAGTCACCAACGAGAAGGCGGCGTGGAGGGCGGCCGCCGCAAGCGTTCGTGGTGAAATGCTCTCTGTTGCATCCACATCGGATCGCCGAGCAGTGAGCAATCGCATCGCACAGCGTTCGACGCGATGGCTTTCAGATAGTTTCGAAACTGCTTGTGGGACAAACGCCTGTGGGTCAATCGGGGGAATCTCTACATCGAGGTGAAGTGTCAGAACACCGCGTGCGGTACGCACCTGATCGCGAGTCGCCGGTGACGCCGACTCGATTTCTCGAACCGAGACAGGTAACGACAGTGAACTCTGACGGACCGCAACGAGGAGACAGGCCGCGATGAATCCATCGACTGATCGCCCTTGGACATGCCCTTTTTTGTGTGCTATGCGGTAGAGGCGGGCCGCCGACTCCAATTCTGCTGTCGGGACATTGAGCGCTGCACCAAGTCGTCGGAGTTCACTGAGAGCACTATCGAGTCGGTATTCACGAGGGCGAAGTTGTTTGGTCCACCCTGTGTCATTGCACACTCTCTGCTGCGAGGGTGAGAGTGGTGTTCCGTTAGTATCTGTCGTCACACTGGTATCAACCCCTGCTCCGAGTCCCTGATCGGCATACAACAGTGTCACCCGACTCCCGGAGTGTGCAGACTCTGAATGGGTATCTCCATATGTGGGTTTTGGTGCAGTAGAGAGGGGTTGTGCTGTAATTACAGTCTGACAATCCCGACAGACACCTTCAGAGGTGTCGATAGTTTTGACTACGGATTCACAGTTTGGACAGGTTCGCCCATCAGTAACTGTTGGAGACGGCGGTGCTTCCGACTGAAATGAGTTCCCGTTTGTTTGTCCAACTGACGCTACGTCGGTCGTATGGGTGGATGGCGGACACATGTTTGTACGGTGATAACCGTGGTACCGCCACGGTGCCCGGAATTGTCCGGAACTCGACGGACGCGGATTTTGGTCCGCGAAAGCCTTGATTTACATTTCGCCACGGGTCATATAAGCCTGTGGGGGTCAGTTCACGAAATCCTCTCTGCAAGTGCGTTGTCTGTAGCGACGGTGTACACCATCGTATATAAACGAGAAACCTACCGGCTAACTCTTGCTTCTATGTACGCAGAATGCCAGTCCGGAAGGACCGGCGTGCCCCGGGTGGTTACGCCGGAGCGATCGCCGACCACTTGTTCGCGGCTTTGACCGGCCACGAATAGCCCGATCGGCGTGGATTTGTTTCGGTTATCACCGTAGGCGCTTGCGCGCCATCTGATAGTACCTTACACTCGCGTATTAAACTTCGGAGTAGGTTACTCCCGAGTGCATATCAGTACTGGTAGATTCTTCAGATGGGTCAACTCAAAATGTGAACCCGCTGCCGTCCCGCATCTTTAATACCTTACTCAGTAAGGCATGCTATATCGCGGATGAGTGACCATATATCGCCTACCGATACTTTCGAAGAGGTTCTTGATAGTGGGCGTAGTGAACTTTCGGCCGCACGTTCGGAATATGACGCATTGGAACAGACAGAAGAGGTCCCCTCTGCCCTCGTTGAGGCGATAAGCGATCTTGAACGGGAACTCGAAGAATTAGATCAGACACTCAATGTTGGGGATGAGGATCTCAAACTTGCTCGAGAGACAGTCCAGCGTGTTGGTGTCTTAACCGATGTCTTCGGTGCACTCCGTGAGCGGCAACGGACCATCGTTGAAGCCGATATATTGCGTATAGAGCATCATGTCTCTGGAATTGTGACGTTGGCACGGGATCACGATGTCGCCAGTCATATTCCCCAAGATCTCGAGGCTCTTGAACGGCAAAACTCAATGTTGGCTGCATTAGTTGACAAAGGTCGTCACGAGAAAGTTCTGACAAATGATAGAGTGACGCCAGGGGAGGTAGATGCTGCTATTCGACGAGTCAATGCTGAACTCACAACCCAAGTCTCTGACCGACACCGAGCAGAAACTTATGAATCGATTACTGAAGCATTGCTGGACAAGATCCACGAGATGCTTGGATCTCTCGATGAAGAAAACCCAGAGCGAACCGCATTTAGCTCGGACCTGGGGTCTGTTAAGAGTCTGCTAGAATCGACCGACGATACTGATGATGCAGGTACCGCTCAGACAGTTCATACCGCTCTTGAGGGGGCGTTGATGCTGCACTATGCTGTTGCTCGCACACTGGCTAATCAGCGTGTTGCCGTCGCCCTAGCTGACACAGTCACTAATTCTGAACTTAGCGTCGACTGTAACGTGGATCAGTGTGTCGCCGACGGTGATGCAGAGACACTTATTGGGGCGATTACTGACGCAGTGGATACCGAGGTCGAACTTTCCACGAGCGAACGACTGCGACAACTGCTCAATGAACATGATGGGAGCGTCCTCCGGACTGCACAGGCGACCGATTTCGATGTGGCGACGATTCTCGACCATTTGGAGCAACTGTACAATGATGGACAGATTGCCGATCTGGAGGTGACATTCGATCAATGAGTGTCGACGCTTCAGCCGTTGACCTTGACACAATCGAACGGGCTTGGAACACGTTTTGTGAGAAGGAAGCAGTACTCAATGAAGTACAGGAAGATGTCATCGACGCCGTAACCGACGCCTGCCGAGAACAAATTAAC
The DNA here is from genome assembly GCF_037078445.1 of Haloarcula sp. CGMCC 1.2071. Lineage (NCBI taxonomy): Archaea > Methanobacteriati > Methanobacteriota > Halobacteria > Halobacteriales > Haloarculaceae > Haloarcula > Haloarcula sp. CGMCC 1.2071. Next base: position 37,547 of record NZ_JAYMGY010000014.1, on the reverse strand, counting down.
GCCGGAAATTACGACGCTGCAGCCCCTCTCTCTCGTGTCTTCGAGACATTTCGTGAGACCCATCTTACCGACCAGAGCGCCTTCACCACTGAGGTGCTTGAGTCAGATGATCTGATAGTTGACACTCTGGAACTCGGCGAGGAGACAATCGCTAAAGCCATTTTCCAACAACTGATTGAGCACCTCGTGGAAGACGGGCACCTGCTATACGTCTACAATCGGCAACAGGTCCGTAGTCATGTGGCTGAGATGACCCGGTACTTCGCGCTGATGCGCCAGCGTCTGACTGACGAGACCGATTACCGGTTCACGCCCAACCTCGTCAAAATGGTCAAGATGGCGTCCTCAAACCGTGAACAGCCGATAATGGGCCGTGATCGGGAACAAGCACGGAGTTTTCGAGAACCGATTCGCAAAATCAATGATACAATTGGAGACAATGACGTTGAACCGGCTTGGGAATTGAAAGATACGGTTGGCACAGCATGGCGAGACCTCGTCAATGAGACAATGAATACAATGAGTCGGTTCTTTGATGAGGACCTTCCATCTGAATTTGATTCACTCGCTGCATACCAAGCCCGAGCGTTCAGAGACCTGTATCTTGACGCTGTGACTGACCAGTCTGAGGCCGAGACGAAAGCTAATGTTGTCACCGCCAGCACTGGCGGGGGCAAAACTGAGGCGTTTCTGTTCCCGACCCTGGCATACTGTCTGACCGCAACGAAAGCCGGCATCAGTGGTAATAAAGCTGTTCTGACGTATCCACGCCGTGATCTCTGCGACAATCAGTTTGAGCGCGTGTTCAGTTACGTCACTGAACTCAATCGCATCGAAGGGCAATTGGATATGTCTGTCGACGAGGCGCCACTTACGATCAGTATTCAACACGGTGGGCGAGAGGATGTGACGCTTCCCTGTCCGCATTGCAATGGAAAACTTGAGGTTGTCGACGACTACTCGGATCCCTATTTTGAGTGTATCGTCGATGAGAGTCACAGGATCGAGTATGCAACAGTCGACCGGAGCGAATCAGCAGATATTGTCATCACAACCCAGAATTCTCTCCATCGGCGTTTGATGGACAAGTATGGCCGTGACGCCTTTTGGGAGAATTCCTACCCGGCCAAGTTCCTCGTCCTCGACGAGGTCCACATTTATACTGATCAAGCGGGAATGAACGTCGCGAATGTTGTCCGTCGCTTCAAACAGGCCATGCGACAACAAGCCCATCAGCAAACACCGTCGCTGGTGGCTTCAAGCGCAACGATAAATAACGCAACAGAGTTCACAAGCAGGATTTTCGACACTGAATCGGCGACCCTATTCACCCCGACAGCCGAGGAAAAGGACACCTTGGGACGGGAGCATTTCGTGTTCGTGAAGGCGACCGATCCGCGAAATATTGAGGTTCCTATCGGCGATTCAGTCTACAAGCCGCGGGAGGAATGGGACGATGTCAGCCCGACGACCGCCACGAACCTCTCGTGTATGATCCAGGTGGCGTTTGGCTTCTTCCATACCATGCGGAAGGAACGGGCCGGAGACCGTCCCGGGTTGGACACCAATAAGGATCGAGTGCTTGGTTTTGTTGATTCAATTGACTCCGTGAGCCGACTCGGTGGCTATGTTCAGGAGGCCGAAGAGAACGGACTGTTCAAATATCGGTTCCCAGATGCAATCCTCGGTGAGCGCGACAACAATCCAGATTGCCCTCGTGACCTGTTCCGAGGGGCTACTGACGATGAGTACGATGAGGAAGCCGTCTGTGAGTCACAGGTTCCAAACCCGAATCTCAACCGCTGTTCAGTCTATCAAGACGGTGAGTGTTGGTGGACAATGCGAGATAGGGAACTCGACTTGGAGGATATGACGGTCGCGATCCATCGGAGCGGGAACACCCAACTCGCCGGATCAGATCAACCGGTAGGGGACGACTGGGACCAACTCATCACCACCAGTGCGCTCGAGGTCGGATTTGACCATGCCAGTATCATCGGCACATTCCAGTACCGGGCGCCGAGAAACGTCCCGGGATTCATCCAGCGGAAAGGGCGCGGTGGCCGTGACGCGGAAGACGAACCGATCACAGTCGTGGTCCTTGGGTCAACGCCAACAGACTCCTACTATTTCCACCACTCCGACTATCTTAGCGATCCAAGTGACAAACACCTGGAGATACCCCTTGACGAAGACAATCGGTTCATCAGACGAGAGCATATGACTGCCGCGATAATCGACTATTTTAACGTTTCTGATGGGATAGATGCTGAGCGACTCTTCCGAGGACGAGGGCAACCGGGACCCGATGTAGATTATCTCCAACGGTCGCTCAGCGACCATCGAATCGATATTGTGGATTGGCTGAGTAATACCTTCTCTGTCGATGAGTCAGAAGCGACCCGCCCTATCGAAAAACTGGAGACTTATCTTGAGGGCCTTGAGAAAGGTGTCGCACCCGGGCATGACGATTCGGAGTATTGGCAGTTCTTTTCGCAGATGGTCCGTGATCGTGATGAAGGGGCATTCGAGTATATCGATGATTTAATCGAGAACTTGGAGGATGAGCGATGACAGACGACTCTACTGACGAACTGACCACTGCGGAACAGATTGCCAGACTCCAAGGGATACGAAATTATCTCGAGGATCAATCCTACCCATATCTTGACCTGACGGGTATCTACAACTCGGACCCCAAGGCTGAAAGTCCATATGTCGTGCAGGGAACGTTCATCCCCGAAGAGATTGGAGGGACTGTTACCGTCGTAGATGCGGACGATGAATCAGGCTCAACCTTAGCTCAGGAGAATCTCAACCAGATGTTAAACAACTTTCTCCCAGGTGGATACAAACAGCGCTGGGGGAATTTCGATCTCTGGCGAGGGGCATGGGACCACGATAGTGCCCCTGGACACGCGGATATCGGTCCAATGTTTGAGTGGCGAGAATCGTTTCCACTGACTGAATTGCTCGGAGATGTCTCGGAGATTGATTACACTGAGATTTCGTTCGATCCGGACAACGTGCAAGTGTATGTCCCACTTTCTGTCCGCGTCACAAAAGAAGACAAAAACAATCCGCAGTACGTCTGGATCCCCAACAAAGGGATTGTCTGGACCGGCGATCCACCAATGCAGGTTGAGTCGCTCTCCTCTGATCCAACAACGAATTATCTGTGGTTCAAACATATCCGCGGGACGTTCGAGACGGACCCAACACCATTACCAGAAAGCAACCTGATCAATGGGTTCGCGTTCGAAGAAGAGCGTGAGTTTGTACGCTGTTACTACGCATCACTGTTGACACTCTACCCGCGGGAGTCACAAGATGTTCGCTCCGAGATTATACGGTATCGCTCAGAAACCGATGACAGCACAGCCTTCGTCGCGAGCAAAGAGCGAAGCCAACTGTTAACGCTCGGACTATCCCGAGATGAACTGCAATCTCGGATTGAGACAGCCCTTAGTGCCGACCCACAACTTAAACGTGACCTCAGGTTCGCATTGCTGCGAGCCAACGTCTGGGACCGATTGTTCTTCGACGAGCGTGCTCTCCAACATGAGTTCGCTGTACAACCACTCATGGAACATCTGATCGGGATCGACTACTGGCAACGTGTTGGTGAGGACGATGAGATGGGTGTTTTTGCTCTTTCAGGGCCCAGTGTTGTGAACGAAACTGCCCGTCTCCTTCCGGGTGATTCCAGTCGCCAGCTCCGATTGCTCGGTCATGACGAACGGGACGTCTCAGGTGTGTTTGCGACCATTGAGGACAATCCCGGAGTGTTAGCAGAACTGCTAGCACGCTGTCGGAATGAAAAGTTGGTCCAGGCGTTCGCCGAACGGGTCCTCGTTCATTCGGCTGAACATGCACTCTCTACATGGTCGAATGACCTGACGGGGTCAGGAACCTCGTTTGAACTGTGGTATGACGTTAATTTCCAGGCACAAGACCAGGAGAATGCACGGATCGCTGTGTATGACCCGATTCAGGGTGGCGCAGGGATTGCCAAAGAAGTCCATGAACGCCTTCGCGAAGGGACTGAAACGCCACCAGATTCTGGAATAGCAGTTCAGGGAAGATGCCACACCGCGACGGCAGACCGTGTGACGATTCAACTCCTTGCGTCGTATCCCGATGGTTCACTATATAACATCTACCAGAGTAACCGCACCGAATTCAATTCACTGGTAGATTCGACTATTGACAATGTGGTTGAGGACAGTGATGCCTACTCGATGGATGATTTAAAATCTCGTGTCACCAGCCGTGTGCAGACACTCTTTGAGACACGCGAGCTGGCGGCCTTCTACTCCTACGTTGCTAACGAGTACACAACCGTCGAGGCAGATGTGGGGCGGATCCCTCGTGTAGTCGACCTAGCTCTCCATCTGAACCGACACATATTCACTGACCCGAAAATCAAGGCGACATACGACCGGTTCGCTGACGATTCCGGACGCCGAGACATAGCCGAACTCGGTGAACGACTCGAAGAGCTAACCATACAATGTGTGTCGGCTTGCCCTGATTGTCTCGAAACCGACGCCGGCTTGTGCCTCCACGGTGCTGGGCAGCAGAGTGCAAGACTTAACCGACGCCTTCTGACAGCGGTGTTCAACCAATGATACAGAATCTTTCGACACTCGTGACCGAGCACCAATCTGGTGTCGGTCCCGAAGTCACAGTGCGATGTCGGGTACAGACAAACCCGATGCCAGGTGAAACGCAGGGTAATAAAACAGTCTATCTCGTCGAGGACCCCAATGATGACATTTCAGAAGACGTCCCGCTGTCGTTTTGGATGGATGAACCCACGCATCTCGATGGCGTTGAACGAACAGCAGACTATGTCTTGTCAGAGTTGGAAATTCCGACTCCTGATGAATTAGAGCGAGGCGACTACGATCCAGATTCGGCTGTTCTTCAACGAGGAGAAGAGCTACTCGTACGAGCAATTCCGAATCGGCGCGATGGTGGTTCACTCTACCTCAATGTGACCTCATTTGTTATTCGTACACCGGATCGGTTGATTAGCAAGGCAAAACTTCGCACCGGTGATCGGTGTCCTCGAGAGTACTATCTCAGGTATATCAAGCGCGTGTATCCGGGCGATAAATTCGATACATCTCCAGGACAACAGGCCGGCCGATTCCGCGGTGATGCTATCCACAAAATAGCTGAACACGCTCTCAAAGAGCATCATGACAGATTCCAAGACGATTCATGGGAGACAGAGGAGATTGAAACGTATTGTGAAGAGAAACTCGACGCTGAGTTCGGCTTCAGACAGGCATTACTGGTGCTCTCTGGGACTGGATTGAGTGCTAGAGAGCATATCATCGACACTGTTACGCAGTTATTTACTGATGAGACATTCCTGACCAGAGTACAGGCGGCCGATGATATCGAAGTTGAACAGTTTCTCGCAAACGAGTATGGCTACGCCGGTCGAGTTGACATCCTCCTTGACGGGACGCCGTACGATATCAAGACCACGCGGAACCCGGATGATCGTACCATCGACAACCACAGACACCAGATCAAACTCTATCTCTTTGCTCTGCTCTTAGAACGGCTCGAACCCGGTACATCGTTCCGCTCGGCCATCGAAGAAGTGCCCACTGGGTATCTCATCTATCCCAATGTCTCAGCCGAGGCGGTTCAGTTTGAACAGGTGATCCTCGAAATGTGCGATGTTCGCGAATTCCTCAGTGCACGCAATGATATCGTTGACACAGGGGGTGCGTTCGCGCCCCCGTCGACGTACAATCGGAATTGCGAGGGCTGTGCATTCGGCGTTGAGGAGTGGGTCAGCGGCGCTGATGACGTACTTCCACCCGCCTGTACATACCACTGTCAGAACGAACGTCGGTGGCCATGCTATGAAACCGATGGTGGGGAGTTGACGACGCAGTGTTCACTGTTCGATGACTGTGACCAGCGAACGAAGTACAGAGACCCAACCGTTATCGATCATTATGAGAGTACCCGGGTAGCATTCCGCGAGGAGCGGCGTGCACGAACCGCAGCCAAACGCATTGTCGATCGGTTCGACGAGGACCTCCTTATCAAAGCCGGATATCTGCTCCCCGAATTATCGTGTACCGGCGCACAGGCCGCTGGGACTGTGATTCGATTCACGTCTTCAACACACGTTGTGCCAGCTTTCAATCCAGGGGAAGTGGTCGAACTTCGGCAAACAGATGATAGCAGTAGTGACCAGGTGGTTTATTATGGGGAAATTGACGGTGAGTATCTGTTCACACCGGTTGATGACAGCCTCACTGTTACTGATTACCTGTCCTCAGATACGACGTACAAAGCACTGTACACATTCAGCATCGACACGGTTGAGGACCGCTACTTGCCCTATCTTGATTTCGCACAGCGCCGTAACGAGGGCGAAAAAATTGACACGACTGGGCTTGCTACCACCGACTCAACTGTTCCGGATAGTATCACAATAGACTCTGTTACCTCATATCTGGACAGAGAACGTGTCTTTGTCGATCTCCCGATCAGTAGGACACGCAACGAACAGATTGGTGATCTCGTTCGGGAACTAGTTACCGCAACGTATCCTCGACTCGATGCCGATGGAACAGTCCCCGAAGACGGACGGCGAGCACTTGTCTTGGGAACGCGACCTGGGTTGGTCGAATGTGCGGCAGCGGCACAACCGGATACTAATCACTTCAGACTTGATGGGACTGGTGGCCCCGCGGCGATCCAAAACGACGATGGATACCATACGATCCAGTCACACCTCATGGAATCGCGATCGATCGTCTCATCCGTCCAACTCGCGACAAGCACAAATGGCCCTGGCGGGGTCCGAGAGTTTTTCCACCGGTTGGAGGAAGGCGCCTTTGGTGATCGAAACCACTCGGAGAATTTCTTCGATATACTGGTTTTGCTTGGTGGGGAAGACATCACCGAACCCGAGTACCAGTTCCTAGCTGATTTAGCTGATCGGGTCGTAACGATTGGTGATACTCGGCGTCCGGGACCACAACTGCTTAGCACGGCGGCAACGGACGCCAGCCTTGGCGTATTCTTTGAGCAAGAATTTGAGCGATACCGATCGTTCCCTACCGACGATGCTGTGAGTCTCCAACTGGAAGGGGAGGCTCCGATTGGCTTGCGCCAATTTTACCCAGACGGCCCATGGGAGGCACTTGATGGCGATCTCACATTCCTTTCCATCGAAGGTGACGAGGCGACTGCGGTAGATGAAATCACACTGGATGTGTCTGTTCCTACGGCAACTGGGCCGGGCCGACGGCTCGTGTTCGACGTGACTGACACACCACTCTCGCCGATGAAGGCCCAGCAACTGTTCGAGAACCGTACAGAACTTGATGCGACTGCACTTCGCGAGCAAGCGGTTGTTGTCATTGATAACGAGAGTCTCTTTTTGGAATCGAAAGAGCGACTTGAAGGAGTCAATCCAACAGAACACACGGTTACAATCAGAGCAACGGCAGCTGAACTGCCACAGTTCAGTCGTGCACTCCTCTCAAATGATATCGCCGCTCAAATTGTCGCCGAGATAGCTGCGACAGAAGATCCAGATCTGATCGTAACACCATTCGAACGGCATGGCACTGAAATCAGACGCCGACTCGCTGAGGCCGATAGCGAAGTTCCCGTGTATCGACCTGAAGATCTTGATGGGACCGTCGCTGAGCACGCTATTGTGAGCTTTGCTACCTCAAATAGCGATAACATTGTTCGGCCACCACTTGATGACCCATCAGTCCTGTACTCATTGCTTGCGAGTGCTCGGGATCTCACGATCGTCGGTAATGAGGCAACACTGAGTTCCCGGGATGTGTTCGAACAACTGATTAGCGAAGCTGAATCGTACCGTGGCTAAGATTCCGTATTGACCGACCGTCTGTGACTGCCGCTTTCTTGTTTATATGTGCCGCTGCATTCCCCAATAATGGACGGTCGGCTTGGTATTACCTCCAAGTGCCGTCCCTGCAGAAACAGACATACCGAAACTATGGGCGTTACGTTGGCAAAGCTGAACTGCCAGACGACTCATCGGGTTGCCTCTGACATAGAGCATTATCGATGGTCGTGCCCGACAGGGTCTGTAGATTGCAGAACTTGGAATGCCTACAGTGGGGTGCTAACCGGGGTGGGATGTGTGGCGCCTCCCCTTTCGCTATTCTTGCTATGTGTGTTTGATTGAGTCTATCGGTTATGGATTGGGTCCGTGGTGAATGTCATAATCTCCCATCAGAACGTGAGAATAGAGTCATCAGTGGCTTCTGCAGAGTCAACTTGAACAGTATCAGCCATCGTTAGGTTCCTGGGGCATCGTTCCACAGATCAACATGGAGTCGAGGTGTGTATCGATACCCGTTCTCCATTGCCAGCGTCGCCGTTGTTTCGCGAGTCTCTTCTAATCGTTCTCTGGTGGTCCCCTCTGGCATCAACAGTACGTCAGAGTCCCGAATATGTGCTGTTGAGGTATCCCGTAGTCGCTCAAGGACGGATTCGATTTCGACCATATCATTCTCCCCGGTCACGACAAATTTCAGTTGAAACGGATACGTCTCGATGAGTATAGCAAGTGTCTCGAAATCCAACCGCCGTTTCTCATGTCGCTCTTCCCACTCACCGTCCCCTTTAGGATCCTTTGCTGGTGTTGGCGTGCTGCTCGCGAGTTTCGGACTAATGCTGGCTAAGTCGATCGCCGCGTCGTGATATATTGTCCCATTCGTTTCGACTGTCGTATGGTAGCCAGCGGCCGACAGTTTATCAAGCAACTTGGGGACTGCGTCGTGCATCATCGGTTCACCACCGGTCACGACAACATGCTCACACTGGCCGTGCGTTGCAATTTCTGAGAGGATCTCGTCAACATCCATCCAAGCATACGTCGGTTCCCAAGACGTATGATACGAATCACAGAACCAGCAGCGTAGATTACACCCACTCGTGCGAACGAAGGTAGACGGAACACCGGCCAGTTCGCCCTCCCCTTGAAGCGAGTAGAACAGTTCGTTGATTGGGAGGTCGCCATCATCAGTCGGTGTGTCTTCTTGGACCTCTGTGTTGACAGGCATGTTCTACGGGGCCACACAGAGCTCGCCAGTTTCTTTCACCGTAACAGAGACCTCTGAGACGGTTTCTGGCAGTGTGTCCGCCAGTTTTTCTTCGAGCAGAACCGCCATTATTTCGGCCGTTGGTGGATGCTCCAAGATAACGAGAGCATCCGCATCACCACTCTGTTCAAATGCGTCAATAAGTGGATCGCCTTTTTCAACGAGAAACTGATGATCCCATTCAGATATTACTGAAGTAATATCATCTTTATCGACGACCCACCCTTCATCGGTCAATTCCCCAGTTACACTTACACTAACCTCGTAGTTATGTCCATGAGGCCTGCTGCACTTACCGTCGTGATGGAGAATCCTGTGCCCAGAACTGATCCGTATAGGCCGGTCATCCCCTATACATAGTGTTCGTTCACCTGCTTCAGCAAGAATAGATCCGTCATCTACCCTGTCTAATATTCTCCGAGCCATATTCAGAGAAGACCACAGTAGCACTTATAGATACTCCCCTCGAAAGAGGCTTCTCTGAAAGGGAAGGACTCACTTGCGGCGAAGCTATTGAGTCACATCTATATGCCGGACTGTGATACACAGGTACAGGTGACTATCTAATCGTGCGGTTCTACGTACCAGAGTGGGACGATGCTGTGGATGCAGGTTATGATTTTGAGCACGACGAACTCTCTGATCTTAACCGGCAAGAGCGGGAACTGAATTATATTTGGGATATCTTCGATAAAGAGTCGACTCCGATTGATGGAGTGCTGATCTCCCGAGAGCAGGTTGAATCGACCAAAAGTAAGGAGGAACGAATCACACAATACGGTGTTTATGATGACCCGGTTCTTTCGGTCCCCGAGTGGCTCCCAACAATCAGCGACTGTGGTGCTTGGGGGTACAAATCATTGCCATTCCCACCCTACGGAAATGAAGATATGCTGGATTTCTACGAGACGCTTGATGTCTCAGTTGGCGTGACAATTGATCATCTTGTATTAGGCTCAGGCAAAGAGAAAGGACGTCTCTATCTGGACGAGCGCGCCTTTGGGTCGGAATTTAGTAAATCGGAGATTCCTTCAGAATTGTCGGAGTCGGTCGATCTGATGATCGATGACTGGCCCGATGAATGGCCGGATTATGTGGAAGAATACGAGTCATCTATTTGTTCACAAGAGGACGTCGATCAGTTCGCTGCCAAAGACTTCGAAGGTGATATCGAATCAGTTCTGAGTCGGTTGGCTGATGATCATAGAGCCGTTTATCGGACGGATGATAAACAGTTCCGTTACAACCTAACGTTGGAAAACGCGGCGGAGATGCGAGAGTTATACGAAACAGGCGAGTACCCATTCCGTCTCATGGTGGCCATTCAGGGGTGGGATCTCGACTCGTATGTCGCTGCTACTGAAGAGGTCCTAGATATCGGATACAGCTATCTTGGTATTGGTGGTGTTGCCGGAAGCCCCGTACATGAGGTCCGAAAAATCGTCAAGGAAGTCGGTAAGACCGTCAAAGATTATGAACGGACTCATCAAACACGAATCGACTCACACGTCTTCGGTTTCGCGAAGTCGGATGCTTTCGATTCAATCGGTCGATCTGGAATGGCCAGTTTCGACAGTGCAAGTATGCTCAGATCAGCTTGGACTGGAGGGCGAAATTATCGGGTTGACGGAGATGAGCGATACGATGCCATCCGAGTTCAGTACCCAAAACATGGGGCCAAAGTAACGGATGCTGTTGAGACCGCGTTACGGGGTCGTGAAACGCTTGTGGCCCTGCGTGCATACGCAAATGGGGAATCGATCGCGGATTCGTTGCGGGAGTGGGAAACAGAGGCCACCAAAACACTCACTGAGACGATTACGTATATTCGGAACCATCGGCACGAAGAGAAATTCAACTCTACCCGTCTACGTGATATCGAGTCTGCATTCCGAAGCGATTTCGAATTCGCTCGCCAGTTGAAGGCGTATTTTGGCGACGATCTGCGTGGGCAACTCATCAAACATCTCCGATCGGATAATAAGGACGATTCACTGCCGTTCGAAACGTATATCGACCTGCTTGGAACTGCGCGAGAGGAACTCAAGCGATTTCCCCGGATGGTCGAGATCCTCGAACGTGAAGAGGCAAAGCCAGATGGTATGGATGCGTTCGAACGACTCTGGTTTGTGATTCAAGATTATGCTATCTGGATCGGAAACGATGATCTGTTGGAAGCGTATCAAGAGACCCTCTCGAAGAAACCGTGGGATGAGTGTGATTGTCCGATCTGCACTGAACATGGTATTGAAGTTGGTATCTTCCGTGGGAATGATCGAAACCGGCGACGTGGCTTCCATAATACCGCTAAATTCTATGACGAGTTCTCAGACGCACTCCCGAAGACACTCGTGCTTACGAAAGGCTCAGCGACTTTCAGTAACCATGAGACCGTTGAAGAGTATCTCGCTTCTGAACAGACGGAATTTTGGAAACAGGTGCATGATCTCCCTGTAGCCGAAATCGGTGCGTTCGATGCAAATGGGCTTCATGAATGGTGGGCAACCCCTCCGAGTACCGTTTCTTTCGCACCGGACAGGATAGCAGCACACCTCAATGAACGCTTAGGTCGATATGATGATCTGTATTTGTACAAGCCAGGCAAGCACCTTTCAGAGACTCTTGATACTTTGAGTGATGATGTTGAATGTAATATTCACACATTCGAGGATCCGATAACACTTCGAGAAACCGTCCTTTCCAATCTGGGGACTAACTACAGTGTTGGATCAGACTTTGCTCCTCATAAACCAGTGTTCGATGCGGATCAAGAACTGGATATACTGGTGATTGACCAGTGTTCTGGATCAAAGTATGTCCCAGATGGAGAACGTGTTTTTGAAGCAGATGAAATTGATCAGACTTCGAGGGCAGACCTTCTCAACCGAGAGAACGTAATTGGAGTTCAGGCCAATGAGTTGTATACCGGCCGGCAACAGGAATCCATCTCGAATGCTGTCCGGCAACTACGAGCTGATGGACATGCTGTTAAGCGGTATTTCGTTAGTGCGGGCTTCGGGCTAGTTGAAGAAGAAGAACGGTTGCCACCGTATGAAGTGACATTTAGTGGCATGAGTGTCGGTGAAATTCGGAACCGCTCCGAGAAACTTGATATAAAAACTGACCTCAATCGCGTCTTAGATCAAACGGATTATGATGTCGTATTTTTCACTCTTGGGGACGATTACTACAACAGCATTGATATCGACTCTGCTGTTCAGCGTATTCAGCCTGACCGGATTGGTGTAGTATTCAACCAAGATCTCATCGGAGAGCAATACGACAATATAGTGTCTGTCTCTGCTCGTACTAAAGATGCGAAGCGACATGAGACGATCGTTATCGGATTAAAAGGGTTGTATCTCGAGAATTTCGCTCAAAACCTTCGTGAAACTACGGAACTTGACCCGGATGTAATTAGCCTCCTGTGTCGATATCTTGAGGAGGATTCGAAGCAAGCAGCTATCGAGAAATTCTAACTTTCTGCAATTAACAGCAGCCCAGCGTCGCAACTGCCTACATCAGGCTTTCCAAACTCTACCGTCTTGAGCATACTACTAATTGCTTGAGATTGTAGACCAAAATGTGATTCAACGACTCGCTATTGGGACTTACTCTGACAAGGATTCAAGAGTATGTTCTACAGTTTTGTACCGGTCATCGGTAACTCGATGACTGCTTTGTGGATACGAACTGTAGCCGAGTATGTCTTCGATATCGGCTATTGACTTTAAAATAGGGTTGAAATCAGTGACGGTATATCCGAGTGTCGCTACCGGAGTTTCAAATAAGGCGCGTGAGGCTTCCTCTTTGAGTCGTTGTTTCTCTTTAATTCGTCCTGTTGCGACATATTTACCTTCGTCATTGGTATGCCCCCGCTGAACCTTGTAGAATAGGAGTCCATCACCAGGTGACATTGCCTCGTATACCTGCTGACCATTGTCTGAATTTCGTTGTGCCCATAGCCTATCTCCAGTTAAGTGCAGTAATTCAGCACGCTTAAGACGCTCTTCGTCAACTGGCGTTTCTAAGACACGGGCATAATTGGGTTCATCAACCGTGACTCGAAATAGGTCTGCTGCCATGATAGATACTGTAGCTAACTTGTTATTAATCTCCGGGGCTAGATCATTCTGAACCTGCTGGTGAGTGTAGAAATATCCGAAACCCAATGCGAGGATTGCTTCTCTGGCTATTGTTTACTTGCCCTCTAACTGTCCCTACATTAAATGTCAGTCTGACAGAATCCGCTCAATCTCTTCGAGAGTATCCAAGAACCTCTTCCCAGATTCGGTGGATTCGTACTGAACATTACGCGAAGACTGTTCGATCCGTTGGACCAATCCATGGCTAACAAGCAACTTAAGCGCTGTTGAGATGGTCTCACTTGAGGAGTTGATTGTATCCTCAATTTCAGAATAATTCAATGTTCCCTGCTCAGACAGGAGTTCTAATATCTCCAGTGTGCGCTTTCGTCCAACGAGTTTGCGCACATCCTCTGAAACCATCTATTCACACTTTCAGAACAGTCGGCAAAACCACTTTGATTTGTTGCAGATTACTTTGCCTGAGCAAAGCTTTATATCATAGCCCAGCTTATCACAGCGCGTTGGATATGTTGTACAGACAACGGAAACTCGACACACCACATGGTGAGTTACAGACCCCTGTTCTCTTTCCCGTGAGTAACATCGGGAAACGATCGAGCGATAACACACCAGAATATACGGACAGCATCCCAGATTTGTCGACCGCGATGGTCAATACAAGAGCGATACGGAATCGCAAAGCGCAGTGGGATCGGTTACAAGGCGGAGAAACACTGCGTGACGAAATGGGAGTTACTGACGATACGATTGTCTTCGCTGATAGCGGTGGATTCGACTTTCAGAATCGCAAAATCGACACTACCCCGGCTAAAACACTTGCCACCCAACGGAAAATTGGGGCAGATATTTTCGGAACTGTTGACGCTCCGCTATCAAGAGACAATCGGCAGGCGAAAAACCAACGGCGAATTAGTCGGAGTATCGATCTCGCACTGGAAGCGAGTGAAAAACACAGTGGAGAGGAACCACTCTTTGCTAGTGTCCACGGTTATGATCCCGAAACGGTCCGAAATACGATTCGACATCTTGAGGAAGAAGGGACATTCGATGGTTACGCAATTGGCAGTCTTGTTCCGATTCGGACGGACTACGAGAAAGTAACAAAAATAATCTTAGCGGCACGACGAGCAACTGACAAACACCTTCACGTCTATGGGTTAGGGGGATTAACTTACCAGCCCTTACTTTTATATATGGGTGTTGATAGTTTTGACTCGTCAGCATTCATTCGAAGTGCGGGGAATAGAAACTATCTCATGCCTGGATTTGGTGGTGAACCACTAAAAAATATAGAAGATTTATCACATCTCCCATGTGCGTGTCCGGTGTGTAGCACGCGGACCTTCGAAACGATACGAGAAGATAGAGATCTTCTTGTACAGCATAACCTCTGGGCGCTGGCACTCGAACTGCGGCGGTTCCGATATATGTATTCAATTGGTGAGGAACTAGAAACGTATCTTGACCTGCGATTTCAAGGGAATGAGGTAACGCAACGAGCCTACCAAATGGCAAAGCAACAGGTCCGGAGGCTCACATGAGTGACGAACGGCCAACGGTTCGACCAGTTACGCTTGCTCGTCTTGTTGAAGCAACCCATCTCTGTCGCACTTCGGCGCAGACGACCGATGATATTGAGGAACGCCTCGATATGAGTCACCGCCGTGCTCGTGAGACGTTACTTGAGACGGTTCGGATCGATCTCATTACCGAGACAGATGACGATACCTTCGTGGCGACTACTGTCGGCGAAGCGTTTGTTGGCGCCATCAGGGACGAAAACTGGATAGAGGTGAGCTCGATTCTGGAAACACATAGTCCCCACTATGGTAATTTCTTGGAGGTCGTCGAAGAGAGTGGACCAGTTCAATTAGAGACGGTTCTTGAAGGATTAGAGGAGCAAGCAGAGTTCACACCGTATTCCTACAATCAAACGAGTGTGGAAGTAGTTGGTGACTGGGGAAAACGGCTTGGGACAGTCCAACGGAATGCATTCACAGGAGAGTATTACCGGCCCAAGAATGACGATCCACCGCCGAACTTCCATTATACACTCCTTGGTGTGTATGATGAACTCGAAGAAACAGCGGGAGTAGGGCTACGGCAACGCTATCTCTCAATTCCAGAAGTTCGTGAACGACTCTGTGCGAATCTTCAACTCACGCGTCAAGCGTTTGATGAGGCTCTCGCTGCGCTGGCGAAAGAGAACGTTGGCAAACTCGAACTCTCAGGCGCGCCTATGGATACGGGCGCGAAAGAGGCGAGGTACGGAATTAAAGAAATGGCCTTAGCTGGTGACGATATGCTCGTCTCAACGTCACAATCTACTGAGAAAGTGATGCAAGGCATCGAACAGTACGGCAAACAATACTACTACCTCACGGTCCACGACCGAGAGCTTACGTACACGACACAATGAGCGACAGTTTCACTATCACGGATGAACAGCGCGATTACTCAGCTTTTGGACTCTCAGAAAATCCCTTCCCATACAGTCCAGTCCCCGATGATGACCCAATTGTCTACTGTGGCCAACAGCAGGTAACTGACCGGATCAGTGAAACCGTCTCGTCTGTCCTTAGTACTGGCAAGTCGAAACATCTGGTTGTTACGGGCAAGTATGGGAACGGGAAATCCCACACGCTCAAATATACTCGGTCATTGGTCCGGGATCGTGACGATGTGCTGGTGGGATACGTCGCCCAACCCGGTGATGGGTTTCTTGATGTATACCATGAATTCGTCTATGATATCGGTTTCGACCAACTACAGGATCTCAGCTATGAGTTCTTAGCTCATGTCGCACGAAGCGAGACCGACCGGAACCCGACCAGTGGGAATGCGATGGAGAGACTCATTGATGACGGGGAAGTCTTACTCTCGGACTTGGTTCCGACTGCAGTCCAGCAACTGAGTGATGTGACGAAGTTTGCTGACTTTGCGCGGGCGATGGTCCATCTCATTTACGAGGATACGAATTTGTATGCTTGGCAGTGGCTTACAGCCGAAGGCCTCCGGTACGAACAGAGGAAAGAAATGGAGATACACAGTGCCGTCGATGACGACACAAGTGCTGTTCGGGCGTTCACTGCGCTGAAGAATATGCTGCGTGAGTTAGGATATACGGGTATCTTCATGTTTGTCGATGAGTTCGAGCGGATCGCACAACTGACCCCGAAAGACGAGCAAGCAACGCTCAACAGTATCCGCCATTTGATGGATCAAAACAGCAACGGGCTCTGTATTCTGTTTGGGTGTGCACCGGAGGTGTGGCAGGACGTCATGAGCGAATATCACGCCTTCTCCGAGCGTATTGGCCAGGAGGTCGCATTGCGGCCATTGACTGAGGAGAAGGTCTATCAACTGGTCGAGGACTATCTCGACATTGGGAGGAACGGCAATTTGACTGGGATTGAGCCATTTACTGAAGAAAGTTTGCAGATTGTGCTGCAACGGTCCCAGGGAAACATCCGGCAGGTGCTCAGCATTTGTAGTCGTGTATTGGACGAGGCTGTGCAAACTGATTCAGGTTCTATCGGCGAGGAGATGGTTCTCTCGACAATCGAGGAGATGTAATCCCCTTCGACTCCGTAGGATTCCGCTTGGAGGGCATCTACTGCTTTCCTACATGTGGATCTGTGGCTAGGCTGCTCTTGTCTGGAAGCAAATATCGTCGAAATCGGAAATGATATTATCGAGCATCGAGCCGTCCTCTGCCGGCACATCGTCTATTGTGTTGCCGGTATCCGAGTCAGCAGTATGTGATTCAGCCGACTTGAGAATCAACTGCTGAATTCGACTCAATCTCTTCTGTCGTCGTCGAGTTTGGCTCAGGTGCCTGTGTATTCAGAAGAGAAAATTCCGCTCCCAGCGAAACTCTCGTCATTAGCTACGATCAGACGTCCGATTCTATGACTGACTACACGGTCATCGTAGAGAAGGACCAGCAGATACCGGGGTATCGATCAATTAATGCCGATCACCAAACGCAGTGTCTGAATTGAAGCCAAACATCAGGACGATCGAAGCGTATCTGGAAGATGATACGGGAACCGTAAAACGGTATCAAGACGCGTTTCAACGGGTGTCTGGGGAATATATCGAGGGAAATAAAACATTTGCAGGGAGCTGGGGTAATAACCTACGTTTAGTCGCGATGCTAGTCATTTTCACGATACCATTAGGCGTGACGATCCTGCCAACTTGGTATGTGGATCTTTGATAACGGAATCATAACTTGGTGCTCTCAAATACATCAGCTATTCCACCTACGTAATCTACCTCATCTAAATAAGCTACCTTAGGTGTCTAAGACACACTACCTAAGTTACCTAAGGCAGAACAGCTAAGTCATCTAAGGTAGATAAGCCTGCTATGAGTGATGAAGCACCAACGCCACGCGCAGTCAGTGTGGGCGTCTTGAAAGGCGGCTTCGGAAAGACAACGACAGCGATCAACCTTGGGCGCGAGCTTGCCCACCGAAACGAACGCGCGTTACTGATCGATCTTGACGACAACGGCCACATGACGCTTATTCTAGGTCATGACGACGCGTACCGGGGTGAGCGCTGGAACACGAACCACGCCGCCGATGTCTTGCTTGACGGCGCGGACCCGCACGATTACATCACAAACGTTAGTGATGGGCTCGACCTTTTCCCAGCTCACGTTGACCTAGAAGACGTCCAGTCGGGACTTAAGGAGGCTACGATGGGGACGACACGCCTCAAAGAGGAACTAGTCGGCGAACTGCTCGGCGAAACATACGACTATATCGTCATTGACTGTCCGGCCAATCGCGGGAAGCTTAACGACAATGCGATGTATGCGACCGGGAACATTATCATCCCACTCCGGCCAGAGAACGGCTATGAGACCGGGTTGACGAATACAGTCCAACGCTTGGTCATGGAAGCCCGGGAGTACTTCGATCTCGATATTCTCGCCGTGACGCCGACAGACCTCAGCGACCGTATTGACCAAGACACGCGCGACCGCCGGCTACTCCGGGAAATGACCACCCGCGAGGCCGTCGCAAAACACGTCCCGAACTACGCGTATCTCTCACCCGAGGACTGGGAGAACGTGGATAACGGAGCGTATGACCATGACCTTCCTGGTATTCGACACCGAGCGGCTATCGACAATGCGAACGACGAGGGCGTACCGTTGCGCGACTACGACCCTGGGTGCGATCAACTCCAGTGTTACGACGAACTCGCAAAAATCGTCGAGACTGGGGAGGTGCGTCGCTAATGGGTTTCGATGATCTTGAAGACGCAGCGGCCCAGCAAGATGCCGACGACGCTGACGACGCGGGCGAGACGAAATCAAAACCTATGCCAGATACAAATCAGACCGACCGCCAACAGTCGGAACCGTCTACAGAAAACGACGGCAACGACTGGAAGCGTCGACCGGCGTTCCCGTACGACGACGCCTCACAGGAGGCTATCTACCCGAGGTCCGACACATGGGACGAGTTCGAGGACATACTCGACTTCGAAGTGAAACGTGAACTCCGCGATGCTGGCTTGCGGGATATCCCGAAACGGGAGTACCACGAGGCACTGCTCAAGTTGGCGATGGAAAACCCAGACCGGCTTGCAGAACTCGTGATAGACGGTCGGAAGTCCTGAAGCCTAATTCGTAAAAATAACCGACCTGAAAGAGACCAACCGCCATGTCTCGAACACGCTGCTGGGACAAATCAACGAGTAGTAGGGTGACGAGGACTAGAACGGGTGACATCGCCGACTGACAGCGGCGAATATATTCCGAACTTGAGTAAGATCACATCTCGGGACTGACTGAATTTCTAGACACCGGATTTTGATTGTCTGGCCCTTTTGATGTCGATTTCTATCCGAAAGGGTACACGACCAGAAGTTGAGACCGGCGTTCTCAATGCATATGGAACTACCTTCCTTCGCTTGCCCCGATTAGAGTGCCTGCTCGACAAACTGCGACCCAATTCGGTCTTCGGCATCCCCACAGAAGTTGAGGCCGCCGCTCTCAATGCACGAGTTCAATCGTATCCGTGTCATGAAGAGCGCCGGTGGTATCTCATGCGTGACCCTGCGATGATTCGTCTGCCGTCTGCAGTACAGGAGTGGCCGAAGCTACAGAATACATAAAGGGAATCATGAACCTATGCGGACAACAATAGTGTTGTTTATCAAAGGTCAGAATTTGAGCGCAGTAGTTGAGACTGGTCGTCTCAATGCATAAGACTGGATTCGACGGTTGGACGCCAATCGTTTTCCCCGCTACCCTTCGATTGAATTGTATCGATTGCCGAGCACGTCGCTCCGGCTGTGTATACAGATACAACGTATGCCCCTCGCTCAACTCCTCGAACAGTACGTTAGTCTGGGTATCTTCGTCCTCGCGGCAGGCCTGAGTGTACTCAGCTTCCTCGCATGGCGGCGGGAACGTGATCGTCGTATGTGGATCGTTACGCTCGGGTACGGGATGTTTGCCGTCTACGGACTCATCGTGTTTCTCGAGTACCCGCTGCTCCCGTACTTCCCGTACGCGACGCTGGAATTACTCGAACATGGGAGTGCCATCCTGATCCTCGGTGGCCTCTTGGCGTTTTTTGTCGCCTTGACCCGGGACTGAGCAATGTCGGACCCGGATCTCGAATTGGCCTCTCGGCGGGAAATCTACCAGCGGATAGCCGACACACCAGGTGTTCACTTTCGCGCACTCCTCGACAATCTTGAGTACGCGCAGGGGACGCTCCAGTACCAGCTCAGGTGGCTCGCCGACGAGGACCTGATCGACGTCTCGGACGACGGCAAGTACACGCGGTACTATCCAGCCACCGAGTTCGACGAAGCCGATCGGACAGTGATGAACGCGTTGCGCCGGGAATACAGTCGCCGCATCCTCGCACATCTTCTCACTGACAGCCCGCTTTCGACGACTGAACTGAGCGAACGCCTCGACAAGGCGCAATCGACGGTCTCGTGGCATCTATCAAAGCTCGCCGAGGCCGACCTCGTCACGAAAGAACGCGACGGCCGAAGTGTGGTCTACGAGGTCAGCGACCCCGATCGCGTCAAGTACCTCTACACGGTTCACCGGCGCTCGTTCACGGACAAAGTCGTCGACCGTATCCTCGGCCTCTGGGACAGCTACTAATCCGGGATCGCGTTCGATGGAATCCCTCGAAGCACCAACAGACGCAACAGGAGCACGTACACGAGAAACGCAACCGAGGGCCCCAGCAGAGGGCGGACGAGTCCCGTTAAATCAGTCCCGATTGCGGCTGCGTGAATTGTCCCGAATGTGAACCCGGCATATGCGAATGAGTGGACGACACGTGGGCCCCACGGTCGCTGGAAGCGTTTCGCGTCGGTGAAACCCAGTACTGCGACGACGAGCATCAGTAGTGCACCCCCACCGACAGTGACGCCGCCGAGGAAGTACGGCATCGAGTATGTCGGCGCTGGAACCTGTCCGGTAACGACGAACCACGCATCAAGCACACCGAGTCCCGCGTGCAGTAGCGTGACGAGCATCGCGAACACAGAGAGTTCGATATGGATTCGTTGAGCGGCCTCGTGGAGCATTCCAAACGACTCGGTGTTGTAGAAGATTCCCGTGAGAACTGCCAGATACAACGCCGGATACGTGACGAGCGCGGCACCGCGGTCAAGGAGCCAGACGAGCTGTGACATCACGATGCCCCCGTCGTTTCGACGACGTCGGGACAGCCGTCCGTGTCCTGGAACCCGTTTTTCGTTTCCGGTCGTGTCGGACACTTGTCGGCGGAGTCGTTGATACCATCACCATCGTAATCGGCAGGGGCCTGTCGTGTCGAAACGGTCTGGTTGACGAGGTCGCTTTGTTTTTGTTCGGTCGCTTGGGCGGCACGCACGTCTCCAATCTGCCAAAGAGCAGGGACAGCCACCACTAAGACGACGATTGCTACGATGGTGATTCGTTGCTTATGTGTCCAGGACATGTGTCTCAAACCCTTCTGTTGGATGAAAGACGCCATCGTGGATGATGAGCGCCTCTAGACCCTCCCATTCTGATGCTAATTCGCGTGCCTTGGCAAGTGGGAGTACTGCGATGGTTGTCGCCAGGGCGTCGGCTTCCATACAGTCTCGGTGCGCCACGACGGTGACCGATTCATGGCGAGAGCCGAGCGATTCGGTGGTCGGATCGTAGACGTGGTCCGTCCCGTTTCGCGATCGTCGGTAGCCGCCGGACGTTGCGACGTACCAGTCCGTGTCTAGGATCTTCAGCGGTGTGTCGTCGCCGTACGGACTCTCGATGGCAACCGGGCCTGTCGGTGGAGACATATCCCCGCCACCACTAACGAACCCACGTCGACCAACACCGCCGAGTGCCTCGCTTGCCCGGTCAACGATGTACCCTTTGGCGAGGCCATTGAGATCGAGTTTGATGTCGGTAGTGACGTGGGACCCGCTGGTCCGGACAGTTCCGGTATCGAATCCGTCTGGTGGTGTTTCGTTGTCTCCACGCAGGAATGTTTTGAGTTCGTGTTCGAGGCGGCCTTGATAAATATCGAACACCCCGTTGGTCCGGTCGTTGTATTGGAGCCCACGCCGGACGATACGCGCGATGTGTTCGTTCGCGATTTCCCCTTCACGGTTGAGTTGGCTGACGGCACTCTCCTCATCGAAGGCGTTCAGCTGTGTTTCGAGTGATTCAGCCGTTTCTTGGGCTGCGGTTGCCGCAGTCTCGGCCCGAATGCCTGTCACCTGAATCCGAAACGTCGTGTCACAACACTCGAACGCGCGGTGGGTGTCCCCAAACCGTTCGCACACTGATGCGAGCGATCCCGTCATCTCGGTCACTCGGCCTCTTCGTGTTCGTCGTGTTCCTCTTCGTATTCCTCCTCCTCTTCGTGGTCGTCGTTTTCTTCGTACTCCTCGTGTTCCTCGTCCTCGTAGCCGGACTGGGTCTGGACTGCTGGCGTGAAGTCCTGATTCGGCGTCGGCGCATCCGAAGCGACCTGTTGTGATGCGTCCGACGCCGTCGAACCGGGTGAGTCAGTTTGGTCGCCAGCCTGCGCGAGGCCGCCACCGGGCAGAGTAAGGGCCCCGGCGACACCAGCCGTAAGGAGCGCACCTACGAGCGTGAAGGCGACGAGTTTGTTTTTCGGGACGGGAACGCGCATGGTTAGCTGTCCCTCGGTTTAGAACCGCTAGCTTTGACGTGTCGGTCGTTGCGTTTTGCCATTGCAAATAGAGGGTTGAGACAGCCTTAGTAAGTCGTTCGCGTCCAACCCTCGAATCTTCGTACAGTTATCGAATCGGTTCAGAGCGCGAGGTGGGTTCTGAGTACATATGTGACTTCGTTATCGAGCAACTGGCAGTCTGGCGATTCGCCGCATTGTCTTTCGACGAATCTCCCGAAACCATGCATTATAGCCCCGCTAAACTCGGTGTAGTCTCAACTTCAGTTTCAGAATTCCGTATAGCAATATATCCTTTATCAAAACCGACAGAGCCAATAATTGCACTATAGAGGGTACTGAAACACCGAAATTCTGGTTTTGGGAGTAGGTTTGTATTAGAATAATAAGCACCACCAGTTTTACCCGGACCGCCGCTGTACGGGAAGCATGGATCTGCTTCCGCCTGCATACGACGCTACTCCCGGGGGTGATGCCCTCGAAGTAGCCATCGAGAAACGACTAGTCGATATCGACTCCGGGCGCTACCGAACGAACGTCGCGAGCGTGCTGCGGAAGTTTGCAGCTTGGTCCCGGGACCAGCACGGTATCTCCGGTCCCGAGGATATCGACGACGACCTTTGTCGGCAGTACGCTCGTGACCTTGCCCGGGCCGACGACAGAGACAATATCTCACCAGAGACTGCCCGTCGCTACTTCGCCTACGTCCGCTCGTTTCTCACATGGGCCGTCTACGAGGGCCTGATCCCGACGAACCCAGCCAAGACCAACCACGCCGAAGGACCACTTCCCACCGACGAAACTGAAACAGACCAACAGTACTGGACGCCACGCGACCGTGACGCCATCTGTGCCACTGCGACCGCCCGCGTCGACGACGCCGGCGAAAGCGACGACGTCGACCGCACGGCGGCCTACCGCGACCAGGCACTCGTCTTCCTACTCGCCTACTCCGGTGCGCGTAGTGCAGAACTGGTCGCTGTTTCTGATGATGAAGAACGGAACGGCCTGCGGTGGCGGCACGTCGACCTCGAAGCCGGCACAATGCAAGTATTCGGCAAGAACCGTTCCCGCGAGTCTGCGCCGATCCTCGACGATGCACTTCGCCCGCTTCGGCGCTGGAAGCAACTTCGAGAGCCCGACGAGAATGAGGCCGTCTTCCCAAGACTCGACAACGCGGCGAAGGCACTGGACCCGACGCCGTCGATCACAACGCAGTCGGCTCGGGATATCCTCGCCAAACTCTGCGAGTGGTCCGACTACGAGTTCGAGGAGCCACTGAAGCCACACGGTGCCCGCCGTGGCCTCGGGCGGGAGATCTATCGCGAGAACCCACAGCTGGCACAAGACGTACTCCGGCACAAGTCTATCGAGACGACCCACGAAGGGTATGCTCAGGAAGCCGCGAAGCGTACACGTGATGAAGCGAACGATATCATCTCAGATGGGTGAGCTAATCGATCTTGTGCACGAGTTGTAGAAAGAAGCCGGCGACGCCATCGTAGTCTAAATGCAACATATTTGTGCATTGAATACAACAAATCAGTATGTATGCAGACGGTCCTCGCAAGCACGCTCTCCAGCACGCGAGTGATGAGTACCGACGGACAAGAACTTGGAACCCTTCATAATGTCACGTTCCACACAGCCGGTGGTAATCTTAACCAGCTTGTCATCGAAACAGACGCAGAAGAACTATTCGGAAAACAGCAAGACGGCGACGGCTATGTGCGACTTCCAGCAGAACTGATTGAATCACTGCGTGACCATCTAATCATTCGGCCGCCTGATGAGTATCTTGAATAACACCAGTGCTACACAGTCAGAACCGGGTTCCGTCAACACAAGGACCAGTCACAATACCGTTGCCCACCGAACTACTGAGAAGAGAGTGAAGACGCTATAGAAGTGGTATATGGGTTGCTGAATACCCACCAAAGAGACGATTAAGACACCCGTTGTACGCGGTGGTTACGCTATCCGCCGGCCGAAGACTCATGAAATGACCGGCCTGACCGGAACTCGGTCAATTCAGCAATCCGGTCTTCGAGCTCTTCGATTTCCTCGCGAAGTTCATCGGCCTCGTCACCCTCAGTCGCTTCCAATTGATCTTTCAGCCCTTGCAGCCGCGTCTCTTTCTCTTGTTCGTCCACGTCGGCCTTGCGAACGTATTCGCTCGGTTCAATGTCGTACACGTCGGACTCGGACAGTTCTGTCACCTCAAGTGCTTCATCAACCTTGCTGGAATCAACCGTCGTCAATCGTTCGCGTTCGATGCCGGCGGACTCGAAGGCGTTCAACACCAGTTCGGCATCTTTGAGCGACCGGTTCCGACGTGTGGTCCGCTGAATGGACCCAAACTGGCCAGAGACTGGCTGGTCGTGATGCAGGCGGTCAAGCAAGACACTGCGAACGTCTTTCCTGAGGTCATTTGCATTACGCTGGACGTCCGAGAGCAGGGTGTAGATATTTACCAGCGCGGGCGTGTCGACAGCTTCCAGCGAACCGACATCATGGCGCTCAAGCGCGTCAATCAGCAGTAATGCGTCTGCATATACGTCTAAATCTGGTTCCTCACGCTCGGTTTCATCAGGTTCCTCACTCCCACTTTGTGCTTCTACTAGCGGCGACCCCGTGGACTGTTCGCTTTCGGTCAGTGTCCCGGCCCGGTCGTCCACCTCGAAGCGTGGATGCAGAGATAACACAGTTGCGTACGGTTCCGCGTCCGGCGGCAGGCGGTCAACATCGAATTTTCCCTGGGATTCGCTCACGCGCTCGTATAGCGTCTCAAATTGGTCTTTCTGGAGGGGAATCGTCTCGTCGCCGTCTCGGTACTGAATCAGCACTCGGTGTTCCTGCACATCCTCAATGGCGAAGGCTTTGCGTGACAGCGGGGTAACAAGGGTCGCATCAGATTTGAGGGCTTCAACATTGTCACGGAGATTGTTCCACGTTGGTCCGAAAGTCATGTTCAAGAGTCTGTAGCGACCGGCAAAAACGATAGGGTAAGGTGGCTAACTATGTTACTCGACGAACTACAGAACAACTCACAGCAGAGGTAGTCAAAAAGAGATTACTCCGGCGCAACGACGTCTTCACACGTCGGACACTCCGCCCAGATGCCCTCTGTGCCATCATCTTTCTCGTATTCAACCAGCAGCCACGGAGTTGTGATACGCTCGTCGCAGCTTGGACAGCGACCGAGACTCTGCGTGTCATCAGGCATGGAAAGGGGATGGAAGGAGCGTGTGACAGTGTTCCTTCCACGCAAAAATTGCCTATCCTCGGATATAAGCGTTTAGCCACTGCTTCGCGCTAATTAACAGAACCGTGTGTTCCGCCGTCACGGTCACACCCACCCAACCGCTGGGCAGTATAATGGAGAGTCCTACTCGCCGTCTTCCTCGCCTGCCTCGTCTGCCTCGGGCTGAACATCCCGAAGCCGACCACTGATCTCCTGGTCGTACTCTTCCAAGAGCTTGTAGAACTCCACAATCGTCTCCTCGGCAGTCTCACCCTTCGATTTGATCGTCACTCTGTCTTGATCGCGGGTGTCAGTGCCTCGATCCAACCGTGCTTCCATACTGCACCCAAAGTCCGTTCGTTCGACCTTTTCAACCGAGTCTGGAGCCGTGTCTGGCTCTGTGTCTGATTCTTCTGACATGGTTTTCCTCGGGACGCTCTCACTGGAACGCCCCGCACCCGACTGGGGCTCACAAAACAGCTGTCAATCGCTGCCCTCGAACGCACCCAGACTGGCCTGCTCACTTGGAACAGACACCGTAGCCGGTGGTGTTCGCTCTTCAGAGCCCGTGTCTGTCCCCTGAGTTGGGCTGGACTCGTTCTCCGCCTCGACCGTATTCTCGAAGGCGTCGGTCACCCACTCGTGTAGCTCTTCGACCTCCTCGTCGTCTAGCTCGCGAACACTCCCACCCAGCGAAGAGTACGAGGTCTGCCACGCTCGCTGGAACTCGACAGTCAGCGAGTCGCCTTGGATAACGTAGGCATCCAGATTCAGGAAACAGCAGTTCAGTGCCGTCATTCGGGCACACAGTGGGTCCTTATCTTGCCCGACAAACAGCGCGTCTGGCTGCTTTCGACCGGCGACCAGCAGTGTTCGACCGCTCCCACAGGCCGGGTCAAGGACCGTCTGTCTATCATCGGTATCACTCTCGTCTCCGACGCCGGCGATCTCGGCCATCGTCTCGCAGACGGTGTGTGGTGTGAAGTGCTGGCCGAACGCATCGCTGGACATTCCGTACTCCTCGTAGACAGCACCCAGAACGTCAGCATCGGTAGCCGCCATCCGTTCTTGCAGCTGGCCGAACGCCTTGGCGAAGAGGTCGACCGACCGCTGTCCGTCTGGATGGGCCATATCGCCACGCTCGCGATAGTCGTCGACGATCTCTAGATACGGGTCGTCTCGGTCCTGCAGTGCGAACAGCATGAGGTTGACCCAGTCTCGGAAGACCGTGTGCGCGCTGTGCCCGCGCTGGCGAATGTCCTCAAGCGTTGCAACAATCTCGTCGACGTCGATCTGTGGCGAAGCCATGCTCTCTCGGCCACCAGAGAGTCACAAAATCTGGCCTGCTGGAGAGCGTCACTCTGAGAGTTCTACTTGCCAAGTGATCGGGTCAAGATAGGGACCGAGTGAATATAGAGCCTGTTCAGTCGTCGTCAGCCGTATATGCGCCACCACGGCGTTTGATCCTGGCGACAACAAGCAACTGTTCTTCTTGCCGAAACGTCACGGAGAGACGGAACTGTCCGATTCGAATTTTCTTGTGTGGGCTGTTCTGAAGTGGTTCGCCGTACTCTGGCGGGTCGCGCCACGGCGAGGTGACGATCTCAGTGAGTTTATCGAGGATTCGGTCCTGTACCTCTGGTGAGAGTGAGTTAAGATCATCCTGTGCCGTGGAAGAGAGTTCCCACGTCCACTCGTCATCACTCATCGCTTGTTCCAAACCTCTCACGCGCTTCTTCGGCGTCCATCGTTTTTCCTTCACGACTTTCTTCCTCAGCAGCGAGGAGTGCGATAAGTTCGTCGCGGTCGAACGTCGGGAACTCGACAGCATCTCGGAGTGTGTAACGAATAAACTCGCTCCGGCTGTTGAAACCGCGTCCTTGCCACGTCTTGTCGATTTCGTCGAGGAATGACTCTGTGGCTTTGAAATTCACTGTGACGATTTTATCCTCCTCGTCTCCTCCTGTGGTTGCTTCAGACATACGTCCGTAATACGTTAGTAGTACTATTAATCATTTTGCCGGGTTCATACTGAACACATCGATACGTCTACACGCATACTGAGCGGTCGTTTCAATTGCTTTCACGGATGAAGATCCCGTATTCACAACAGCTACGACGGGTCGTATAGGTCTTCGACCAAGCGTCGGTAGTAGTCCTGGCTGGAGTCTGGAACGGGATCAGCCTCCTCTGGGTGCTTCGCGATGATGCTGGCGAACTGCTTGGGCGGCTTCCAACTGTCGTCAATTCCGCGGGCCTCCAACTCTTTCATGACCGCATACTCACCACCAGCGGTGACGTACAGAACGCGAATCCCCGGTTTCTCACTCAGTGGACCTCTGAGTAGCTTTCCTGTTCGTGTATTGACCAGCCACTCCAGCAAGATCCCAGCCCGACACTGGATTGCGTACAACTGCACTTCGTTCTCCTCGGGAGATTCTGTGCGACCGTTGTCGGCCCACGATTGGGGCAGCGACCGATTGTCAGTCTCATCTTTCCAGCGCCACTTCAGCTTTTTCGGCCCGGTAGTCCCTCGTCGGTATCCACTACTCATTGTTGGATTCTCTCAGCCACTAGAGAAACACAAAATCCGCTCTGTGTCGCCTCTATAGCAACTTTTTGCTGTTTGAGGGTATATGTGTTAGTACGAGGACTCATCATGAAAACAGCCGAGTCCCCCACCACGACCAGCGAGTATTCGGCCCCAGATCAGTGGATATCCCGCCAGCCCAGCGGGACCCGTGATCTTGACTTCCAGCGGATTCGTGACGACCGGTCAGCAACGTGGAACGCCGCCCTCGATGCCAGTGTCGACGTAACGAAGGGCGGCCGCCCGGACCTGTTTCTTGTCTCCGTCGACGACGACTGTCCGGTTAATTGCTCGCTCGCCGAGCATCCCAACGGGACCCACGCCGGCTGGTGCAGCTGCGAAGTCTTCCAGGCGACGACCGTCTGCCCGCATCTCTGTGTTCTCCGCCAGCACGCTGCCCTCGGCGATCTCGACCTTCCAAAGCGAACAAGCGACGGTCAGTCGTCGTCAGCCGTGTAAGCACCGCTCCGGTGTTCGATTCTGTGGATTTCAAGCACTGAGTCATCATGTGCAAGCACACATGCAAGGCGGTACGTTCCAACTCGGAGTTTCCAGAACGGCCCGCCAGTCAGTGGTTCTAGGAAGTCCTTGGGCTCGCGCCATGTTGAGTCGACAACCTCGTCTAGTTTCGAAACGATTCGATCCTGAACGTGCGTATCGAGATCACCAAACTGCTCAGTCGCACGCTCAGTGAACTTCCACGTCCACTCAGCGTCACTCGTCATTACCGTCTTGATCCATCATTGCACGGACTTCCTCACGCGAAACCAGTTCAGCATTACCCGACCGAAGATCGTGCTCGCTCGCGGCAATCTGTTTCCACCCACTCCGACTAAATGCAGAGTGCTTCACTGCATCCCGAGCGACGTGGCGAAGGAACTCACTCCGTGAATTGAATCCCTCCTCCTGCCACGTTGCATCGATGTCTTCAAGAAACGATTTGCTCAGTCGGAGGTTTATTTGTACCATCTCTGGACCACCGTTTCCAGTATCGCTGTCTGCATCAGACATATACAAATGCTATACGTTCGTGTAGTATAATTCTTCACCTATTCTGAGACGTACGGCTGCTCTGTCGAGTAGTGGTATCGTCTCATCAGTCGCCACTCATCGAGACGCCGGCCAACGGCCGAACGTCGACGTGCCCAGTCCGATCGTGGTCAAGACACTGGCACAGTCGTTCTCGAACCGTCGCCTGCGAACACGGCTCAACGCCAACCCCTAGCCGGGGGTCGTCTCGAATCTGGACGTACTCTGCGCCGACGTCCAACGGCGTGTGCTCGACCCGGCACCAGATTGTCGTCGCTCCAGCCCGGTCTAGATCAGTCACGTACCGAGCAGCCACGGCTTCGTGGCGAAGTTCGACGAGAACTCGTTCGACAAACGATGCGACCTTCGTTGGCGACCGTAGTGCTGGGGCCGACGCGAAAACAGCCTCAGAGTCGTGCTGTGTCGCTGATTCGGGAGTATCAGTAACTGACATACGTATCTCTCAGGACGTGCTTGCTGGCTCGCCCTGCACCCTCGCCGGGGCACGCAAAACAACGGTCGCGAGAATTCATTCAACGATATGCTCCTCGATCTCTTGGAACCACTGACGGGCCGTCGTAATATGCACATCCAGCGGCTCGCAGATCGTCGCCTGCGTGAGCCGGATGTCTGACTCTTTCCCGGCGAGGTACAGAGCGCCAGCTGCGATACCGTCTGGTCGCCCGTTGACCTCTGTGGACTCGGTCGCCTGCTCTGCCAGTTCGAGCGCTCGCTGGCGAATGTCCGGCGCAACGTTGAATGGAAGGTCTGAACAAATCCGTGCCACCCAGTCCACCGGGAGCGACACTGGGATTGGGAGATCAAGTTCCACCAAGAACGTCCGGTAGCAGTTCCAGACGTGCGATGCAGAATACCGGGCAACATCGGCTACCGTCTCCATCGTCACGAGGCCGGTGCATCGGCAGGCAGCGTATACAGCGGCCGCTGCACCGCCCTCAATCGACCGTCCGATCAGGAGGTCCTTGTCCTGGGCTTCCTTGAAGAGCGTTGATGCCTGCTCTTTCACCGCGTTGCTCTCAGACAGCGCACTCGCGATGCGTCGGATTTCGCCAAGCCCGTGAGCAAGATTCCGGTCGCGCTTGCTGGTGAACTTCGACCGGCCGTGGAGTCGTCGCTGGCGAGCAAGCCGTCGACGCCGTCTCGGAGAGATGTCTGCACTCTCAACCGAGCCGATGTTCGTCGACAGGCCTTGGTCATGCCGAGTGGCTGTTCGGGGTGCGCCCGTCCGCTTCTGTTCCTCCTTGTCGTACGTCCGCCACTCTGGCCTGCGGTCGATCTGGTCTTGATCGGTCACCAGGCCACAGTCCTCGCAGTTCGTTTCTCGCCCGGTGCTGTCGAGTTCGCCGCCACACTCGGGACAGCCCGGCGTAGCTGCAGACAACGCTGTCTGGACGGTTTGTGAAGACATATTTCGAGACATCCTCTCACCTGACCGGAGGGGCAGAAAACACACTGCGGCCCCCGGTTAGGCGTCTGGCAGTTTTCCATCCGGGCGGGGGACTCGCTTGGCTTCGATCTCGATCTCGACCCGGCGACGGTGTTTGCATCGCTCGGCCTCATCGGGACAACTGCACGTCTCCTCAAGCACATCCACCTCGTACCGGCTATCCGACGCCGAATGAACCTCGTAGCGACCGGGCTTTGCGAGGAAGGAAACGTCGATGTCTTCCTGCTTCGCTCGTTTCGTACGCGGTTCGTCTTCGGAGGTGACGGCTAAGGGGTCCTCAGTTGGGTCCGTGACGCCGCTGTCGTCGAACCGAACCTGCATGACTCCGCCATCAGCGACTGCTTTCCGAGGGTCGCCGTCGACGTGCAGCCCAAACTGGTCGTCCAGAGCGCCGTCGTCAACCCACTGCGGGATGGGCCGCTCGCCGGTGGCGAAGGCGACTCGCTTCTGGTGTTTGCACTCCTCGCCGGGGTTGAACTGCTTCCACTTACACTCACAACTCCCTGTTCGAGTGTCGACAAGATACTCTGAGCCAGACCCGGAGTTGACTAGGAAGAGGTTGTCGGCGTTTCGCGCCCGACCAATCGAGTCCAACACGGTCATGACTTCGGTCAGCGCCCGAAGGGTACGGCTGTTCGGGCCAGCCTCCTCCATTTCATTCTCGTCGATGCTGCCGGCGTCGCTACGGGATTCTGTGGTAGCCATGGATAATAGGCGGCACGCCCTCTCTGGGACGCCCCTCACCACGCTGGGGCACAGAAAATTCGGCGACTAGAGTTCGTGAAGGCGCAACTCTATTTCAGACAGAAGTGGTCAGTGCAGACTATACACTGACGGAACTTTTCGCTCAAATGCCGAGGCTATCTTTGATTGCCGAGTCGATTTTCACCATGTCTGATGACGGGACAGACCCAATGTTCTTTTTTACACGTTCGTCGATGTCGACAACCCGGATTTGACTTAGATCTGCCACTGAATCGTGACCAAGGACAGTATCCGAAGCCAGTACTTCTACCTCGAACGGGTACGTGTCTCCAGACGTGTACTGCTTTGTGAATGGAGCGATGATGGTTGTCGGCGAGTACTGATTCCCAACATCGTTCTGGATGACAACACAGGGTCTGCTCTTCCCTTGCTGCTCACTCCCTTTCGTGGGATTCAGTTCAACAATGACAATGTCGCCGCGGCGTACCTGCACAATTGACTCCAGAATTCACTCGCTCCAACCGGGAGCGTCACCGAGATGCCCGGTTGCTTCTGAGGATGCTTCTTCCATTTCTTCAGCCAACTCACGAGACCGCTCGGCTCTCTTTCGGTATCCTTCAGCAAGCCGTTCCTCATCTGTCGGCGGTTTGATTATGATCTCGTCATTCACTTCGACGAATTCAACTTCGTCACCGCCTTCAATGCCACGACGGTCTCGCAGTTCCTTCGGAATCGTCACCTGCCCCCGATCTCCGACTTTCCGTTTGTGTTCATGCATACCTATTCATACTTTTTTCATACTGATATAGATGTCGGTGGCATGGTCATTCAATTCGCACGCGTACTGAGCAGGCGTTGCAGCCAGCACCATGGCTAAAGAAACTGCCTTCTCGCCGCTCGGTTAGAGTTCCGTTGCCTGCATCTGCTCGTGTGCGTCGGGATTGACCACCGGGATGACGCCCTCGACCTCCTCCTTGCCGTACTCCTCACGAATTAGGTCGTGTATGTCGTTCGCAAGAGCAACGGCCTCGTCTTGCTTGTTGGAACTCGCCTCGTTCTCAGGAAAATCTGCTGGCCCGACACCCTCAACGACAATGAACAGCTGGTCGTCACTCATTTTCGACCGCCTCTACGAGCAGCGTCGTTTCGGGCAGGTCGTCGCGAGAGGTCGAAAGGAACTCGGAGGTTTCCAGCGTTTCCTCAACCAACTCGACCAGTTCCTCCGAGACATCGCCAAAGTGAACGATGGCGCCGGGATCAGGGTAGTTGTCGTACTGCTGTGCAGCCGTCTTGTCTGTCTTGTTTACACTCATAATCGGTCGGCGGCACGCCCTCAGTGGGACGCCCCTCAGCCCGTTGGGGCGCAAAAAATACACGGCGGCTCGTTCCCGGCCATCCGATTCATCGCGATGAGCCTTACCTGCCTCCAGAAGCGGGACCGCCGGACCGGCCTGCCGGTCCAAGGTGGAGCGTGTCCCCCGAGCACTTGCGCTCGGGAACCGTGAGCATGAGAGTGAGTGAAAGAGTGGCTGGTACGGCTCCTCGATTATTCCGCGATTACGTTCCCGTTCTCGTCGATGGCATACCTGAGTGGGTACACGTTGCCGTCGATATGCGTAGCCTTCTTCGGCAGCGTCTCGTTCAGCCACGCTTCGCGGTCGGCGTCGGTTTGGATGTCCTCGTTCGGGGAGTGGACGCTGAACAGGTCCATGCTCACCCAGCGATCGACCGTCAGCTCGCCGGACGGGGAGTACACCTTCACCCGCTCCTTTTGAGCGTCAACACCGACGACGGCGAGTGCAGACGTGCCCTCGGTCGTTTTCAGTCCACCACCGATATCCACGGCATCAGGGTCGATATCGAGGTCGTCGCACTGCTGTACAGCCGTCTCGTCTGTCTTGTTTTCACACATAGTCGGTAGGCAGAGCGCCCCCTGTGGGACGCCCCTCACCCCGCTGGGGCACAGAAATTATGCGATGGCTTGCTTCTCGGAATCCGAGTCATCGCGACGGATCTCGCGTGCCCGCTCTCGAAGGCGAGACTGGACTGGCGTCCGGTTCTGGTGCTGGTTTTCGTATGCGAGATACCGCTTGACCGTCTCCATTGAGTGCATACAGTTGATGCCGGCGACGATTGGCTGGAGATGGTCGGCGTCCAGCAACCGCTCTGGAGGGAGTTCATCGAGAATTGGGTCAGAAGTGTCGCTCATGCATCTTCCTCCCGGAAATCATCGAGTGTCGTCCTGCGTTTGTACCGACAGCCCGGGTAGTGAGCCAGAAGCGTCTCGTCGACGGCCTCCCAGAAGCCGATCTTATGCGGCGCAACCGACTGCCAGAACCGGGCTCGTGCCAGCGCGGCCCCAACTCGCTGGCGTTCCTCGCGACGCCACTGCTCGCGCTCGATCATCGCCATGCCGACGCTCCCTCCGGTCTATCTGCCATGTATGAGCTGGCAAGCTCCAGCCCAGCATCGAGTGTGCGTCGCGTCCCGACCAGTTTGGTCGCCCGTTCGAGCGTCCAGCCAGCATCGCTTCGTTTGAGCAGGACTGTCGCTCCGGTGTCGGGAATGTGCCACCCGATCGTGTCGTTGCCAGCGGCGAGAAATTCCCATTCGCCCACAGCGGCCTCCTGTGCCGCGCTCTGCGTGTCAATCAGCGCATCCGAGCGTGGGCCACCAGCGCCGAAATCACCCAACGTGGCCGTTCCTGCTGCGTTCATGCAGCGACCTCCCGGCGGTCCCAACCAGCGAGTTCGGCTTCGATGGCGCTGATGATACTCGTGACCTGTTCCTCTAGCGTGTCTACCTGCTCGCCGTCGACATCCAGGAGCGAGCGAAGTTCGAGTACGTCCGGGAGGTCGATACTGTCTGAGCGCCGGGCCACCGCACGGAGGACAACCGCTTCAACATCGGCGCTGTCGGGCTGTCTTCGAACAGTCGCCGTGATGGACTCGACGAACTGTGAGGTGGTTCGCTGCGACAGGTCTTCCGAACGACGGCAGGACATATTTCGAGACATCCTCTCACCCGCCAGAGGAACACAAAATTAGGACTCGTTGCCGCTGTGGATAGGATTTTTTACTTACTCCGTTGGCTGAAATACCTGCTTAACAAGCCTGCGAACCTGTCGATTCCCGACCAGCACTCGGTGAAAAGTTTGATATAATTGGTAAATTGAATAATGTTTTAATGAGTCCCTCTCCGCGACTTCACCCCACCCTCCAAGCCGCTGGTATCGGGTTGTTCATCATCGGGATTGCAACAACGGGATTTGCTGCATACAGTGAGATACAATCTACACCCTACATGGTTCAGATTGA
The DNA here is from genome assembly GCF_037078445.1 of Haloarcula sp. CGMCC 1.2071. Lineage (NCBI taxonomy): Archaea > Methanobacteriati > Methanobacteriota > Halobacteria > Halobacteriales > Haloarculaceae > Haloarcula > Haloarcula sp. CGMCC 1.2071. The sequence goes on along the minus strand of NZ_JAYMGY010000014.1, from coordinate 2,779 downwards.
CCAGTCCGTCCCTGATACAAATGAACCAACGGTGCCGTATTCGGATCTTACTTCGGCGGAGAAAGAAGTATTTGATCGAGTAAATGATGGCGGAGCAGCCCCAGTTGAAGATGCCACCTTGAGTACGTTCGCTAATAACGCCGTCCAGTACCAAGGTTCAGTCTATTCGTTCGAGATGACGTATGACCCCGCTACACTGACGATACTTCCATTCGGTCTTGGCATCACCGTCGCCGCAGTTGGTGGTGTTCTGTTCTTCTTGACACCGTTCATTACCGGACGCAGTCCACAGACAAACTCCCCCTTTGTCTGAAAAGGAAACGCTCTGTACTGTTCATTAGCGAACCAGACCCACCGGTTTCGTGGAACTACCGGCGGCTACCCAGTCCACCCGTCGATCTCGACCTGTGTACTGTCTGCCGGAGCATCGTCTGCTGTCTTCGGGGGTGAGTCAAACGGGGGTTCAACGAGACGCGGCAGTTCATCATCGTATGTCCGGTCAGGGCGTTTCACACAGTCGACCGGCAGGATCGGACTACATTCACTACAAGAGTGCGTTGCCCCGTCGAAGCCGTTGATACTCACCGACCAGGAGATAACGCTTGCGAGCCGATACGTCTCCGCTGCTGGCCGACGAGTACTGTCAGACCGGCACCCTACAGCTCCACAGACATCGCAGGTGACGAGATAGTCCCGATCTGCCTCGTGGAAGAGCGAAGCGGCCTGCTCGACGTTGTCGCGGTCCTGAAGCGCACACTCCCGGCAAATCGTGAATCGGAACACGCCGTCTTCTCGCCCCACTTCGTCGGGCCACCGGACGTAGGTGTACGCCTCGCCGGAGATATCGGCCCTCACTCCACAGAACCGACAGCACTTAGCCACTGCCTCGGGCTGGACGTCGGTCACTGAGACCACCGTGCAAGTGTTGACTGCTCCCGAGCAGTTTCGATGGGACAGAGAAACCGCCATTTATACCGCTCACGAATCGGCTTGTCCTCACGGTTGCTTGCTTGCCCTGGTTCACGATAGCCCGTACAGGTCCAGCCCTTATCTTGCAGCGCTCGAACCATCGCCCCATCGTAGTCTGAGCGAACCCACGTCAACAAGAAGCGAGTGTTACGGTCGTCGTTCGCTAAGAATCGCTCCTGTGAGCGGGCCAGCGCTGCCGACGCGAGGTTCGGCATCCGAACGCCCAGACAAATCCGCGCGGCCTCGACGAGCGAGTCGCCGGATACCACTTCGCTATCAACGACTGGTGTGTCCGTCGACGGAAGCACCCGCCGGGCAGTCGCTCGAATCTCCGCTGGAAGACTGTCGATCTCGACTGGTTCAGGACAGAGCTGGCCGTCGACGCCGTACCGGATTCGCTTCTTCGAGATGAGCGGGTAGCGGTAGGTGATGGCCCCGACCAACGTGTCCTGAAAGTACAGCCCGTGGTGGGTGAGGTTGACCGACGGCAGCGACCCCATATAAGAGTGATGCGCCTCGTAGACGGCGGCTGCGGTCTCTCTGTCGATTGGCTCGACGGTGACGTGATCGGCAAATCGAATCCCGAGGGGTGCGGTGAACGGGTCACCGTTGGCGTGGATCGGACAGGAACACTCCCCCGTGTCTGCTGGCGGGCGATGCTGGAACGACTTCGACGCTGAGTGTGTGGACATCCTCTCACCCGCCAGAGGACCACAAAACTGCTATCGAGCTACCACGGGGTGATCACAATGCCGGCGTCTGGACCTTCGATATACACTGGTTCGCACCCTCGGTAGAAGATCGTGAACCGCTCAGGCTGATACGCAGGATGCTTCGCAAGCGTTGCGATTGCACGGCTCACATCAGCTGGCGGGAACTGCGGGTCGCCTGACCGGAGGGCAAGACGACCAGACTGGAGTACGTCCCACGACTGGAACTGGTAGTCAGCTGGTGGAGTGAACGTTTCTCGGGCTGTTGCGACAAGATACTCAGCGCCGTCGACAACCTGTGCGGCTATCGGATACCGGGCAGATTCCGGGCGAACGGTGATAGCTCCATCGAGCGCGGGGACCACTTCATCTTGCCAGACAAACGCCGATGGTGGCTTGACGACTGGAATCGGTTGCTCGTCGACGGTCGATTCGTTGCTGTTCGTGGCTGATCCATCACGGACGTCGGAGGTTGGTTCTGTCATCCTCTCACCCGCCGGAGGAACAGAAAACTGCTGTCTCAGTCGAGGCCGGGGAGTCGCTCAGCGATGATGACGCCGCCCCTCGGCCCCTCCAAGTACAGTGCTGTGTGTCCACGAAAGTAGATAGTGTAGCGGTCTGGAACGTACTGATGACCGGGTGAAAGCGTCGCGATGGCCTTCGACAAGATCCGCGCCGAGAACAGTGGGTCGCCGCGATGATTCGACAGGCGGCCGGATTGCAGTGGCTCCCAGCTATCGAACTCATGGTCCGCTGGTGGCGTCAGTGTCGTCCGGGCTGTCGCGATCAGGTAGTCAGCCCCGTCGACAACTTTGGCGGCGGTGTTCGTTACATCTGGAATGAATTCCACATTCCCCCCGAAGTCGGTCATCGTCTCGGTTTCCCAGCGCAATGCTTCTGGATGGCCGGCGACCGGCACCGGCGGGCCTTGGAAGCCCTCGCTTCGGATGTGGGATTTTGCTTTGCTCTCGCAACCGAATGTCAGTCGATCACATCGGGTTAGAGTAAGCGTCTGCTTGGAGAGGATGTGCAGTCAACCCAAGCAGACAGCGAGATAGAGGAAGAGCACCTGCTTAATTTTGTCGTCAACAGTCTCGAAG
>NZ_JAYMGY010000013.1:0-73423 GCF_037078445.1 Haloarcula sp. CGMCC 1.2071 | reverse complement strand
CCACGACTCCTCACCGCCGAAACTCACCGTCCGTCTCACTTCGAGAACTGGCCACGCATCGAAGTCATGGATTCAAGCTCTACTAGAGGGGTTTGTGGGCTTTCGATGTGATCGACTGATACTGCATATCGAACGTCCCGCTGTCACCAGAAGGTGTGTCGTTCGCCTTCGATAGCGGGCTCTGAGACTCAAATGGGCCTGTGAGGTTCCACGAGATTCATTACGCTGGGCGGCAGTGAACGGAATATATGTCGTTGCTGCCCTCCCGCGGTCCCGACACGAGCACCTCACAGGACGGGGAGCTACAGGTCGTCGGGGTCGACGAAGACGTCTCAGATGTCCTCGATGCCCTCTCCTCGGAAACGGCCAGAGAAATCCTCAACACCGTCTACGACGATCCGGGAACACCCTCTGAACTGGCCGACCGGCTCGATATGTCAATCCAGAAGGTATCCTATCACCTGGAGAAGCTGGAAGACGAGGAACTCATCACCGTCGCCGGGGTCCAGTACTCCGAGAAAGGCCAGGAGATGAAGGTGTACGAGCCCCCGGAGGACCCGCTTGTGTTGTTCGTCGGAACGCAGGAGCGCAAGCAGTCGCTCCGGTCGCTCGTCCGCCGCGTCCTGCCTGTCGTCGGTATCCTCACCGCCGCCAGCGTCATGCTGCAACTCCTGCTCGGGCAGTTCCCGATTCAGTTCGGAAGTTCGGGGGCCGGCGATTCGGGAGCCGCCGGTGACGGTGCCCAGGGCGGCGAGGACGCCGAGAGTCTCGAAGCGGCGAACGAGACGGCCGCGACGGCCGAACCCACGCCAGCCCCGACGGAGACAGACGACGGCGGGTTCCAGATAGCCGAGGCGACGGAGACGCCGGAAGCCACGCCGGCTCCGGAAAGCACTCCGGCTCCGGAAGCCGACACCCCGGTCGAGGCGATGACCGAGGAAGCGCGGCAACTGACGACCGACGCCGCGGCCAGTGGTGGCATCGACCTCGAACCCGGCGTGGCCTTCTTCCTCGGTGGGCTGCTGGTCCTGACACTGTACGTCTCGTTCTGGGCGTACAGGAACTACCGCTGAGCCGGTTTAGCGGGCCAGTCGATTCAGTTCGAATCGATCCGTTCGGCGACCAGCACGCCAGCCTGCTCGGTGACCATCTCGACGCCCGTCAGTGCGTAGCCGGCGTCGGTGAAGGCGTCGGCAAGGACGCCGACCGTTGCCGGGTCGTCGACCTCGGGGCTGTAAAACGGCGCGTCGGGGTCGTCGTCGCCGAACAGCATCACGTCCCCGAGGACGATACGTCGCGGCCCCAGGTCGGCGATGGTGTCGATTGCCTCGCGTTTCTCGTCGTCGCCGAGGTGGTGCATCGCGAAGTTCGACGTGACGATGTCCACCGGGCGGTCGACGTTCGGTGCGCGGAAGCGACCGTTGCCGAAGCTCACGTTCTCGACGCCTCGCTCGTCGGCCTTCTCCCGGGCTTTGTCCAACATTCCGTCGCTGATGTCGCGGCCGATAATCTCACGCGCGTCGGGCGCGAGCGCGAACGCAATCGCTCCGGTCCCCGTGCCGAGGTCGAGGACTACGTCGTCGCTTTCGGGGGCCGCGTGCTCGACAACGAAGTCGACACAGGCGCGATACGCCGCCGAATCCTGGTCCTCGTCGTAGGCGTCGGCGTGCTCGGAGAACCGCTCGGCGTGTTCGTCGAGTGATTTCTTCATAGTCGCATCTCGTCGTGCTCGCACAAGTGTCTCCCGCTCCGTTTCGCGGTTTTGTCGCGGCTCGGGTTCGCTTAAAACGCGTTTTGAGCCACAGGTGGGCTTTTGCTATCCCCGTCCAAAGCATGAACTGCGCCGTCGACGGGTGACCTGCCCCCGAGCCGCCCTGACCCCGTCCCCGCCGACGGCCACCGCCCTCACTCCGCTGACGCTCCCTGGTGGTTTTCCCCACTCCCAGACACCAACGCCTTTGTCCGTTCGCTCGCTGTCGTCCGGTATGCGTCTCACGTTTCTCGGTACCGGCAGCGCCATGCCCACCGGCTCTCGAATGCAGTCCGGCTATCTGCTGGAACGCGACGGAAACCGGCTGCTCGTCGACTGTGGCAGTGGCGTGTTGCACTCGCTGGCCCGAACAGACGCGGGCTACGAAGGCGTCGACACCGTCTTGCTGACCCACCACCATCTGGACCACGTTTCCGACCTCGACGTGCTGATGAAGGCCCGCTGGCTGGCCGGCGAAACAGAGCTCACAATCGCGGGGCCACCGGGCACGAGCGACCTGGTTCGGGACCTGCTCGAAACACACGACTATATGCAGGACCGACTGGACCTGACGCTCAGAGATCTCGATAGCGCACCGTTCGAACTGGCTGGCTTCAGCGGCGACACCTGCAAGACGCGCCACTCGATGCAGTGTTTCGCCTACCGGCTCTCCGTCGGGGACGGCCCGGCGATAACGCTCGGCGCGGACTCAGAGGCATTCACCGACCTCGTCGAATTCGCCGACGGCTCGGCAGTGCTCGTCCACGACTGCTCGTTCCCGGACGACGTGGACGTGTCGAACCACCCGACGCCGACGAGGCTCGGCGAGACGCTTCGTGATGCCGACGCCGAGGTCGGACGTGTGTATCTCACCCACCTGTATCCACACACGGAGGGACGACACGAGGAGATGCTGGCGTCGATAGCGGACAGCTACGACGGCGACGTGCAGTTCGCCGAGGACGGTCTGACGATAACAGTCAGCTAGACGCGTTCGAGCGTGACGCGGAACTCGGCCCCGCCCGCGTCGCTTTCGGCCACGCTGACCCTGCCACCGTAGGACTCGGTCAGCGCCCGGACGAACCCGAGACCGAAGCCGGTCCCGGGACTCTCCTGTCCTTTCACGCCCATCTCAAAGATATTCTCGCGCAGGTCTGGCGAGACACCCGACCCATCGTCGGCGAAACAGACGGTAACCTCATCAGGGGTGACCTCCGCCGGTGCCACTCGCATATGGACCTCGTCCTCGTTGTGGACCGCCGCGTTGGACATGATGTTCGTGAACACCGAGTCGAGCAGGTCGCCGCCGTACACCTGATACTCGAACGCTGACGGCTCGAAATCGATAGTCAGTGACCCGTAGTTGGCTCTGACATCCCGGACTGTGTCCCCGAGAACCGTCGCGAGGTCCTGTGGCTCCGGGTTGTCCTGCGCCTCTAGCGTCGAGACGAGGTCGCCGACGCGCTGGATGAGGTCGGCGGCGCTCTCGGCCGCACGCTGTATCTTGCCGGCGTACTCCTCGATCTGGCCGTCGACCTGTCCCGCGACGACATCGGCGAACCCGGCGATGACCTGAAGGTCGTTGCCCAGGTCGTGGCGGAGAAGCCGGTCGTACATCTCGATCATCTCCTTTCGCCGTTCCAGGTCCCGGTGTGCCCGTTCTAGCCGTTCGCGGGAACGGATGTTGGAGATGGCCGTCGCGGCGTGGGTCGCCAGAATTTCCATCGGCCTGACGTACTCGTCCCCGAACTCCTCGACAGTTTGGGACCGAGTGACCAACACCGCTGTCACCTCGTCACCCATTCGGGCCGGGACAGCCAGCGCACCCGTCACGTCCGAGTCGGCCGTGACAGCGGCGTCAGTGCCCTGTTCAACGACCGTCTCGCCAGCCTCCTGCGCCCGTCGAGCCAGGTCACTGGGTGACTCGCCCTGAACGAGATTCGGGTTCGTGCTGTGGACGACCCGGAGGTCGTCGTCACGAACCTCGACGAACGTAGAGTAGGAGAACTCGAACAGCAGCGACATCGCTTCGAGCGTGAGGGAAACGACCTCGTCGACGGACTCACACCGATTGAGCGCCTGCCCGTACTTGTTCAGGTCGGCGACCTGTCTGGCAAAGTCCTGTTGTTCTTCGAACGACATATCACCCACTCCTCGCAGACATTGGAACGACGTAGCAATAGTGAGCGGGGCAAAAAACGGTTTCGGGAGTTTCACCGAGAGAGTGACTGGTAGCAGACATATACCGCAAATCCGCGGTCTCAATCGAGTCGGTACCGAAGTAGCGCGGCGATGCCACCGAGGTTCGAGAGCTGCTGGCCGGGCGCGAACTCCGCGGAGAAGACGGTCACGTCGCCCCCCTTCTGCTCTGTCGTCTCGATGATCTGGTCGACGTCGATGTCCCAGTCGCCCTCGCCGGCCCGCTCCAGTCGGAGCCGCTCGTCGAGCACGAGCAGCGTCTCGATAGCGCCGTAATCGGCCGCCTTGGCGACTTCCTCCGGGCCGTACGCCACTTCCGAGCCGGAGCCGATGCGCTCCATCAGTTCGTCGATGTAGTCGGCTTCCTCGGCGATGCGGGTCTGCTGTTGCACGTCCTCGACAGCGCCGCGTTTGAGCACTTCGTGGACGCCTCGGTCGCCGACAGCAGACGTATCCACGACGGTAATCTGCTCGGCGACGTCCGGAATTTCGTCCTGGAAGTGGTCGAGCGCGTCCTGCTTAGTGAAACCGGGGCCGGCGAGGATGTAGGCGTCCACGTCCTGGCGTTTGAGGACTGACGCCAGTTCGTCGAACAGTTCCTTCCGCGGGCGGGCGTACTCCCCCTTGCCAGTCGTCGAGGTGATGGTCGCCCGCTCCTCGGTGCCGTACTGGGCGACAGTGTGGACGTGGGCCTCACCCTCCTCGACGGTCGCGATTGCCACGTCGGGGTTCTCCGTCGCTTCGACGGCTTCCTCAAGGCGGTCGGCCTGGTCGGGCTTGAGGTGTTTCTCGACGGTGAGTTCGGTGTGTTCCTCGACGTTGAGCGTGTGGTGAAAGCCCAGCTGGTCCTCGCGGGAGCAGTCGACGATTTCGCCGCCGACCCGGAGGCGGTTGGCGAACTTCGCGAACTCCACGTCGGTGACTTCGATCTGAATCCACATCGGCTCGCGCTCGCCGCCCTTGTCCCGGAGGTTGTCGTCGTTGCGCTGGATGCGCCGCGTCGTGTCGCCGGAGACGAGGTCCCCCGGCTCGATGACGTACGAGAGATGCCAGAGGTCGTCCAGCGTCTCGGGGACCACCTCGATGCGCTCTGCCCCTTCGGCGGTGGTCTCCTGACTCTGTATTTGCATACTGAAGCGTCCGCTTCAGGGACACAAGTGTTCTGCCATTCGATTCGCTGGGACAGGAAACCCGTGACCGAACTAATCAGGCGACCGAGCCTGCAGCGGGCGTCGCGGGTTCAGAGGCGATATCCGGCATCTCCCTGACAGCGGTCCCGATAGCGTAGGCCCCGGCCACGTACGCGTAGAACACTACGAAGGGGGTCAGGACGGAACCGACGACGGTGGCGCTCAGGACGCTGACGACGACGCCGGCGAGGAGGCTGATACCGAACGCGACGACCCAGCCAGTAGCGTAGGTGCGGCTGAACAGGAGCGGGCGGAGGTCACTCGGCGAGAACGCCGCAGCGACGCTGTCGGTCCGAACGTAGGCGACGACGGCGGCCGGAACAATGTACACTGCGGCCAGGGAAATCGCGAGCATTCCGAGCGCGGCGACTGTGAGGAGCAATCCCGTGATTACGCCACTGAAGACGGTCTCGCTGGGTCCGAAGGTGGCAACAGTGAGAAACAGTGCTGTCCCTGTGATCACCGTCGGGACCAGCGAGTAAACGAATCCGATAGCGAACGCCTTCAGCCCGTCTATGCCCAGGTCGCCCCATTCGTCGAACTCCGGCGGCGTCGTCTCCCCGTTCATCACGGCCCGGAGTGACCGGACGACGTACCCGAACACGAAGAACAGCGGAACGACGAGGAAACTCAGGAACAGCAACGCACCCCCGATAGCGATGGTTTTCACTGCGCTGTCGCCGTCCCGCGGATACGATATGGCTTCTTGGAACATGATGAGTCTCCGTGACAGTAGCCTGGCTGGCGTGGCCGCTGCCACGTCAGTCACGACGATATGTCACATTGAAGTATAATACGCCTTACAAGCATATATAGCAGTAGGTGTGACGTGCTGTCAGTTCGCGTCGGGAGGGGCTCCGTGTCTCACCGCTGGTCTGTGTCGCCCTCGGCAGCCGCCTGCAGGCGCCCAAAGGCATCCCACGACGGGTCCGCCCCGGGGTGGGATTGTCGGGTGCCGTCGACGTACAGCCCCGAGCCGTCGGTCACCTCGCCGACGACGGCGGCCGGCGTCCCACGGTCACGGAGCGCGGTGACGACGCTATCGGCGTCCGCAGGATCGACGGCAGCCAGAAGCGTCCCGCAACTGCTGACGTGCCAGGGGTCGATATCGAGCGCGTCACAGAGCGCGCCGACGCCTTCGGCGACCGGCATCACCTCGCTATCCACGTCGAATCGTGCCGACGCACCGTCGGCCATTTCGATGAACGCGCCGGTGATGCCGCCCTCGGTGGCGTCGTGCATCGCCGTCACGTTGCCGGCGTTCGCCGCGGCCATCGCGTCCTCGACGAGCGCGGTGTCGGCCAGTCGCTCCTGTGCGATAGCGGTTCGGTCGGGCGACAGCCCGACCTGCTCCGGAAAGAGGGTCGCGAACAGACCCGTGACTTCGGCCCCGGGGCCGGTACCGACGACCAGTTTGTCGCCCGGCCGAGCGCCGTCCGGCCGGACGATGTCGTCGTGGGACCCGACGCCGAGCACCGTCGCACCACCGACCCAGGAGTAGTCGACGCCGGCGTAGCGAGCGGTGTGGCCGGTGACGACGCTCACGCCGACTTCCTCGGCCCGCCCCGCAAAGCCGTGCCACATCGCCGCCAACTCGTCGTCGCTCATCTCTGGCGGGAGGGTGAACGTCACGGAGAGGTGTGACGGCGGGATACCGGAAACGGCGACGTCGGCCAGGACCACGTCGAGCGCGAACCGGCCAGCCCGTTCGAATCCCAGATCGGGGAGCACCGACAGTGGATCGGTGGCCGTGACGAGGGCGTCGCCGCCCACGTCGATGACGCCGAAGTCGACGCCGTGTGTCGGCCCGAGGACCACGTCCTCTCGGTCCGCACCCAGTTCCGGGTAGATGACGGTATCGAACACTTCACGGTCGATTTTCCCGAGGTCACTCATGCGGACAGCCCCCTCCAGCGTAGCGTTTCTCTCCCGGCATCGTCACTCCTCAGTCATTCGGCTGCCGCCGGGCGGCAGGAACTCCTGTATCTGGTCCGGGCTGGCGACCTTGCGGACGAACGTCTCGTCGGCGAAGCGGTCCTTGAACTCCCGGTACAGCCGCTTGGCGATGTCGTTCTGGGCGTACTGGCCCGGTTCGACGGTGATGCTCGTCGCGGCCTGGCCCTCGATGGCCGCCGGTGGGCCGCCGATGACCCGCGTCTCGTCGTCACAGGTGATGCCGACGGCGATGCCGGCCGGCGTGGACTCGAAGTACGTCCGGTCGCCGCGGATGGCGAAGCCGCCCTTCTCCAGATATTCGCCGCTTTCCGGCGTCTTCGACACCTGGTCGGGGTCGACCATGTACACGTCGCCGGCGAACTTCCCGTCTTTCCAGACAGAGGAGTACGAGACAGCGAACTGTGCGGCCTGGTCCAGTGAAGACTGTGGGAAGTCCACCTCTTTGGACGGCTCGCTGGGACCGGTGGCTTTGAGGACCGTGACCGGGCCGCCGTGGGCCTGCGCGTGGAAGAACTTGTCACCGCCCTCCAGATACTTCTGGACGAGTTCCTCGTTGTCGTCGGCGTCCCGTCCGCCGATGACGAGGAAGCCGTCCGAGGTGTGGAACCAGCGGAACTGCTCGTACCAGTGCTCGGTCGAACGGGTGGGAATGGACTGCATCGAGAGCCAGTCGGTCGGTTCGTCCTCGCCCTCGTCCTCGTCGGCGTCGCCTTCGCCGTCGTCGGCCTCCCACTCGTCGCGGCGCTCCTTGACCGCTTCGAGGTCCTCGCGGGTGTTCTCGATGGCGGCGAGCGCGCCCTCCTTTTTCTCCTCGATGCGCTTGGCCTCCTTGTACAGCTCGTCGGCGTTCTTCTCGACGCCGGTGAAGGCGTCGACCGTGACGCGCGTGCCGTCGATGTCAAGGGTCACCGTCCCCTCGCTTCCGTCCAGTGAGACGACCGCTTCGGCGGCTGCGATGCCGCGGTCAGCTCCCTCGTTGAACTTCGCCTCGATGTCGTCCCAGGACACGTCGTCCGCGCGGGCGGCCTGAACCGTCGAAAGCACGTCGTCGACGAGGTCGTAGTTCGCGTACAGCAGTTCGGCCTTCTCCCGTTCGACCTCGGCGTCGGCCTCGAAGTCCTCGATGGCCTGTTCCTGCTGCTGGATGATGCGCCGCTGTTTCTCTATCTCGGCCTCGAAGTCCGGCCGCTGGGTCTCGCCGCCCTCGACTTCCTCCTCCCGCTGGAAATTGAAGAAGTAGTCGTCCAGCGCGGGGTTGAACTCCGTGAAAGACTCGCTATAGAGTTCTTCATACTCTTCCAGCGGGATCGGTGTCACATCGACGCGTCGGCGGTCCGGTTCGTCGTCGGGGTCTGCACTGCCCGCGCCATCACCGTCATCGAGCGCCTCGTAGTACACCCGTGGGTCCACGTCCCCCTCACGTAGGCGCGTCCCCATCTGGTCGATGAGCTCGTACAGCCGCTCGAAATCAGACTCGTCGAGTTCGTCGACGGCGACGTTGTAATCGATGCCGGCGCGGGTACACAGCTCCTCGCCGTAGAGGCCGCCGAAGTTCAGTTGCGTCGCCAGCGTCCGGACGAGGTCGGCATCGGATTCCTTGATTCGAGCGACGAACCCGTCGTAATCGACGGTCATCGGATTGAACCGCGCCGAGGGGAACTCGTAGGGCGTCCCCGGCGCGACGGTGCGTGATTTGAGCCTGACCGTCTCCAGACAGTCGATGACCTCGCCGTGTTCGTCCAGCACGGCGACGTTGCCGTCGCCGAACAGCTCCGCGACGATGGTGGTCGAGGCGTCCTCGCGGTCGAACTCCAGTTCGATGATGCGGTCGAACTCGAACTGCTCGACGCGGACGAGGTCGGCCCCCGACAGCCGGTTCCGGAGCATCATCGCGAAGTCCGGCGGACGGCCCGGTGCGTCGGGGACGTGTGCCGGATCGGCGGCGTGGGCGCGCTTGACGTCGCCGACCTCGATGAGGAACTCGACGCGGCCGCGGTCGAAGTCCCGGAGCTTCAGTCTGACGAGGTCGTCCTCGGGGTAGAGGTACGCCTTGTCGAGCTTCGCGCCCTCGTAGCCGGCGAGTTCGCCCTCCAGGGCGGCGAGGTCGACGCTCGTCAGTTCCCGCTTGTGGTCCATGTCGGTGGCTGTCGGCGGGCACCCAAAGGCGTTCCGTTAGCCGCCGTCGGCGATTGCCTCGCCCGTCTCCAGTCCGTTCCGTAGCGCCGCGTGGAGCCGCCCCTCGCCGGCCACCCAGTCGCCGGCGAAGTGCAGGTCGTGCTCGGCCGCACACGCCAGCAGGTCGTGGTCGACCTCGCCCTCGGGCTGGGAGTAGCGCCAGTGCTGATGGTCGGTCCAGTCCGGGTCGGCCAAGCGGTCGTCGTCCAGCAGTCGAGCCGTCCGCGTCGCGATGTCGTCGACGAGCGTGTCCGGGTGTTCGTCGTAGTTCGCAATCGACCACGGCTCGTTCATCTGGACCAGCAGCAGGGAGTCGCTGTCGGGGACGTGGCCGTCCTTGCACTCCTCGCGGCCGATCCAGCCGATGTCGTGGTCCTTGTCGCCGTTGACCGCGGCGTACCACGGCACGTCGAGTTCGAAGGGGTAGTGCAACACTCCGGCGATGACCGTTCGATAGGGGACTGAAGCGATCTCCTGCCGAAGTTCGCGGCAGTCGTCGTGGTCCCAGCGCGACTGGCCCAGCAGGTCGGCCGTCTGCGGGGCCGGCGGTGTCAGCAGCGCGGCGTCGAAGTGCCCCAGATCCGCTCCGTCGTCGTCCTCGAGCCGCCAGCCGTCGCGCTGGCGCTCCAGGCGCTCGACCCGGACGCCGTTCTCTACCTCGGCGTCGGTCTCGCCGAACAGCCGCTTTGCGAGCTGTGTGATGCCTGCCTCGTACGTCCATTTGTGTTCGTCAGCGTCCCGTCCGGCGTCGATTTCCCCGGTCCTGTCGAACGCGTACACCGGTTCCTCGATATCGACGAGTCCCTCGGTCGGGAGCGACTCCGTGACCAGTTCCGTCACGCGGCCGTCGTCCGCCTTGAGATAGTTCGCCCCGTACTCGTACGTGCAGTCGCCGTGTCGCCGGGTCGCAGCGCGCCCGCAGACGCCGCGGCTCTTCTCGAACACTGTTACGTCGACGTCCGCATCACGGAGTGCGTACGTTGCCGCCGCGCCGGCACCACCGGCACCAACGACTGCGAGGTTACGAGCCATACTGACCAGTCGGGCGGTACGAGTAAAAATCCACCACACAAGCAGTTCGGACCGCCCGCCAGTGGTCCGATTCAATGGTCCCGCTGCCGTCAGAAGCCCCGACGCGTCCAGCCGACGACGGCGAGTATCGCGACACCGACGCCCGCTTGTGGGAGAGTGAACCCGGGGCCCTGTGCCGCGGTCGTTGCCCTGTCGTCGCTGTCAGTGGCCGGAACGGATTGGTTTTCGACTGTGAGCGGACCCGCCGTCTCGCCGTTGACCCGGACGGTTCCGTTGACCGCCTCGAACTCTGTCTCGACGACCGTCTCTTCCTCGGGATCGAGCGCCACTTCGTCCGTCGTCACCGGTTCGCCGTCGACCGTCACCGTCAGTGTCTCGTTGACTGGCCGCGGACGGGCGTTCTTTACTGTCGTTCGCACGGTCGTATTGAACCCGGCCCGAACCCAGTCAGCCGACAGTGAGGCCTCCCTGATCCGCAAATCGGCGTTCCCCTGTCCTTCGGGAGTGGGTTCCCCATCGGTACCCACTTCGGTCCCGAATCCGGCGGTTTCGTTCCCGTCGCCGGCCGTGTTGCCAGCGGGCGCGCCCCCGCCTGCTGTTCCGTTCCGCGCGGTTGCGTTCGCCCCATCGGTCGCCGTCCCGTTGTTATCGCCATCCGTCCCCGTGATCTCGTCATAGATTCCACCGTCAGACCGGGAGTCATCGTCGTTGTCCGAGCCGTCAGAGTCCTCGGAGCCGCTATTGTCGGAGTCGCCTGAGTCGTTCGAACCGTCTCCACTGGAGTCGGTATCGTCGTCGGAGTTGCCACCTGAGTCGTCAGTGTCGGCAGCGCCGACATCGCTATCCGCCTCAGTTTCCTCCTGTGTACCGTTCTCAGTTCTTTCACTGTCCGTCGGTGCCTCGGTCTCCTCACGGTCAGTGGGTTCCTCGGTCTCTTCACTGTCCGTTGGTTTCTCAGTCTCTCCACCGTCCGTCGGTTCTTCGGTCTCCTCACTGTCCGTTGGTTCTTCAGTCTCTTCAGCGTCTGTCGGTTCTTCAGTCTCCTCACGGTCGGTGGGTTCCTCGGTCTCCTCACTGTCAGTCGGTTCTTCAGTCTGGGTCTGTGTCTCGGCCTGTTCTCTATCTGTGGGGTCCTCGGTTTGCGTCGGCTCTTCCGTTTCTTCGTTTTCGGTCGATTCCTCCGTCTGGTCGCTCTCAGTCGGTGTCTCCGGGCTCTCCGTGGGTTCCTCCGTCTGGTCGCTCTCAGTCGGTGTCTCCGGGCTCTCCGTGGGTTCCTCCGTCTGGTCGCTCTCAGTCGGGTCTTCGGTTTCTTCGGAGTCTGTCTGCGGCTGTTCCGTCGGCGTCTGTTGGGCCTCCGCAGTCTGCTCGCCGTCGGTCGGTGTGTCCGTCTCGTTCGCCTGAAAGAGTAGTCTCTCAGAGTCGGATTCGATAATAGATTCGACGGCGGCTCCGGGTGTGCTCACTGCGGCGTCCGATACACCGTTCTGGGGGCCGGCGCCGGAGGCACCCACGCTGCCGACAGCGAATACGGACGCGAGCGCAGCGGTGCCGAACACGATAGTGACAGCAGCAAAGAGTTTTTTGACCTCGCTCATACAGGGAGGTACGCGAGTAAAGGATTAGTTACCCAGCAGCCAAACCATCGGTAAGGTCGACCTTCATACACAGAACCGGTAGTGAGGCCGGAAAATCCGTCGTCCGTACGACCTCTACACTCTACGATGGACTCGGACGAGACCGCCGATTAACGCCAGCACAAGTGCGACCAGCTGAACGGTGAATCCTGGCCCGGAGGCCGAGACCGTCTCGGAGGCTGGCTCCGCACCGCCGCCGCTTTCACCAGTCTCGTCAGTCCCGGACCCGCCTGTACTCGGGGCCGAATTCGAGCCAACGCGGAGGTCACCGGCACTGACGCCGTTGACCGCGACTGCACCGTCGACAGCCTCGAACTCCATCGTCACGGTAGTTTGTTCGCCGGCGTCGAGTCGAATGGTCCGAGAAGCGACCGAATCGCCGTCGACAGTGACCGTCAGCGTCTGTTCGACGGTTTCGTCGGTCGGGTTCTCGACGGTCGCTCGCGCCGATGTGTTGAAGCCGGCCCGGACCCAGTCAGCCATCAGGGATGCATCGGCAACAGTGAGTTCTGCGGGCGTCGGCGTCGATGCATTCGTATTCGACGGGCTGGCTGTCGTCGTCGGGATGGACGTATTAGCGACCGGGGAGACGACAGCGATAGTCGAGATATTTGATGATGTCGCCCGAATGGACCTGTTCGTCGCGTTGGCGGTACTGGGTAGCTGACTCCAGGACCCGTTGTGGTACTGGAACACTCGGACGGCGTCCATCGATCCGTTGGTCGGCAGCGCCGATTCGTTGAGCCGTAGGGTGTACCTCGCCCGACTGATGGCAGACGCATTTGCGCCGGAAGTGACGGTCACGTACCCGTGCACACCGTCTGCCTGAACTTCGGTCCTGTCGTTCGGCGTGGCCTGCGGGCCGAGCATCGTCACGTTGAATCCATCACTGTCGTTGGTCACGTCGAGCGAGAGTGCAGAGAGGGTGAACGCCGGCGCGGTCTCGGACGGCCCGGAGCGGTTCAGCGACTGGGTGACCGTCGAGTTCGCGGCGTCGGCAGTCACTCGGACAGTGACTCCGTTGTCGATCTGGGACTGCGAGATCGCAGGAGCCTCTGCGCCGCCGCCGTCGTCGGTCTCGTCCGACTCGTCGTCGAGATCGAAGCCGCCACCTCCACCGCCTCCGCCGCCTCCACCGCCTCCGCCGCCTCCGCCACCGCCGTCACTACTGCTTTCGGCTTCGACGGCAAGCGTTTCGGTGGCGGCGTTGCCAATAGCGAGCGAGCGGTTGCCCTCGTTGTCGAAGGAGATACTGAAGGAGACAGTTACTGTTTCACCGCCGACAATCGGGCCGATGGTTCTGGACTTGAGCGTCTGGTTGGTCTCTGTGAGCGCCGCGGTGTAGTTCCCACTCTCTGTCCCGACGTTTGCGACAGTCGCTGACACGTCCACTGACTCGCCGGTTTCGGTGGACGAATTACTCAGTTGTGCGTCGCGAACCTCGAACGTCGCGGGTTGGGTCACTGAGATGTTTCCGCCGGAGTCACCGTTGACCGCCACGTCGTACTCCCCGCCGCTCTCGAAGACGTAGACGAAGGAGACCTCGGTCTGTTGCCCGCCCGAGAGCGTGACGTTCGTCGTGTCCACGATGTCGTCGTTGGTCTGGAGGCGCACCGGGGAGGTCCCTGTCTCGTCGCCGTTGTTGACAACGGTGGCAGTCACCTCAATCGGTTCGCCTGTCCGAGCGCTCGTCCGGTTCAGGTCGACGGCAGCCGTGTCGAATGCCGCCGGCTCCTTGACCGTGACAGTGCCAGCCCGCTGGCCGTTGATGTCGACTACGTAGTTCCCGCTGTCGTTGAAGACGTGGTTATACGTTATTTCCGTCGCCTCGCCGCCCTCAAGCGTTACTTCTCGGCTCTCCACAACAGATCCTGCGACGGCGAATTCGCCGGTGACAGTCCCCGCTTGGCCACCGGTGTTCGTGAGGGTCGCGCTAAGCTCGACAGACCCCCCCTGGGTCACAGACTCGCTACTGACCGCCGCGTTGCTGACCTCGAACGTCGCCGGTTCCGTAACCGTCACACTGGCTCCGAACTGGTTGTCGACGGCGATGTCCCGCGTCCCCGCATCGCTGAACGACTGGGCGAACGTGACGGTCGCTTCCTCGCCGCCGTCGAGTGTCACCGACTGCGTGTCTATCGTATTGCCGTCCGCCTGCAGCCGTACGTCGGCCGTCCCGGTCTGGTCGCCTTCGTTCCGGACTGCCGCGGTGACGGCTATCGGCTCCCCGGTGACGACGTCCGTTCGGTTCAGGTCGACGCTAGTGGTTTCGAACGTCGCCGCCTCAGAGACCCGGACCGTCCCGACCCGCTCGCCGGCGAGGTCGATAGGGTACGTGCCGACGGCGGTGAACGGCTCCGTGAACGAAACGGTCGTCGATTCTCCGGGCCCCAGTTGCAGTTCAGTGGTGTTCGCCCGCTCGTCAGCGACCGTAAGCGGAACCTCGTAGGTACCGGCCTGGTCGCCGGTGTTCGTGACCGTCGCGGTGACCGCGACGCTCTCGCCCTCGCCCACCCTCGTCGTGTTCAGCGCCCTTTCGGAGACCTCGAACGTCGCTGGCTGCTCGACCGTGACGGTCTGAGTCTCGCTACCGACCGTGAACTGGTACGTGCCGGGCTCCTCGAACGTGTGCACGTACGTGTCCGTATCGGATGCATCGGGTTCCAGATCGAACGAGACGGCGTCGACGGCTTCGTTCTCCGTTTCGATCCAGAACTCCTGCTTCGCGGTCACGGTCCCGTCGTTTCTGGCCGTCACCGTCAGTTCTGCCGTTCCGCCCCGAGTGACCGTTGTTCTGTTCCACCTCGCGTCGGTGACCTGAATATCGGGCTGGCCGACAGTCAGGGTGCCGGCGGTGACGCCGTCGACCGTGACCTCGTGGTCGCCCTCGTCAACAGCTCCTTCGAGTCGATAGAGGAGCGTCTCGTTGACTGTCTCATCGGCCGGGACTGTTACCGACTCCTGGCCAACCTGCGTGCCGCCAACTTCGATAGGTAGCGTAATCGTTCCGGTCTGTCCGCCAGTGTTCTCCACCGTCACCCACAGCTCCGGCTCGCGGGTCCCGATGCCACCCGTGTCCGTGTCAGTATTGACCTGGGTGTCGATGAGCCCGGCGTCCTGAATCTGGAGCGAGCCCTCGTCCGCAACGTCGACGGTCCCGACCGATTCGCCGTTTATAGTCAGGTCGTAAGTACCCTCGCTGTCGAAGCTCGGTGAGAACTCCAGCGTCTCCGTATCGCCGTTCTCGATTTCGACGGTCCGGGTGGCGATTTCGGAGCCGTCAGTCTGCAGAACGACGTCCTCTGTCGCCGACCCGTCCCCGCCTCTGGGGTTTTGCATCCGGACCGTCAGGTCGACGGGCTCGCCGGTGACTGTCGAGTCGTCGCTTAGCTGCGAGTACTCGACGGTGAACTGCTTGGATTCCTCGATGGTGATGGTCGGGTTCGAGCCGGAACCGTCCCGCAGTTCGTACGCCCCGGCAGGCAGCTCGTCGAGGCTCCCGGTGTCCAGCGTCCACGAGGTCGTCTCCGTGTCGCCGCCACCGACCTCGACGGCGAGTTCGTTGACCATCCGGGACGCTCCGGTGTCCGTGTTCTCAAGCTTCGGGATGATCGTCAGTTCGCCGGTTTGCCCGCCAGTGTTTTCGAGCGTATGAGTTACCTCGATGGTTTCGCCTCGCGTGACAGTAGCCCGGTCGACTGTCGTCTCGGTGACCGTGATGTTCGGCGGCTCGACGACGGTTACCGTTCCGGCCGGGACTCCATCGACGGCGAGGTCGTACTCGCCGGTGTCATCGAGGGTGACGGGAACAGTCTCCGTCGTCTGCTGGTCGCCGCCGACCGCGACGTCGACCTTCGCAACTCGCTCGCCGTTTGCCGTGACGGCCACCTGTTTCGTCCCATCGCTGTCTCCGGTGTTCTCAGCCGTGACCTCCACCTGGAACTCCATCCCGGAGACGACCGAGAACGGCGCACTGGTCGTACCGGAACTGTTGGTCTTTGTCGCCGAGGCGTCGGTCACCTCGATAGCCGCTGTCTCGTGATTGGACGCGGCTGCGACACCCGGCCCGAACACCGGGGCCGTCGACACCGCAACCACAGCCAGTAGCGTCATCGCTGATAGCCACAGGCCCGTAATCTTACCCATGGCTGGGCCGATGATAGTATGCTAATTAGTTAGCGGGAGCGAATCGCAAAGTAAGGTACTCTTATCACGTATCTCGCCCGCTACCGCCGGTTCTACTCTGATAAGGGCCGACCCCCGGCATTACAGGTACAGGTCTGTTCGGCGCACCCAGCCCACTCGGCCGGTGTGTCGATATACATATAGTACCTCAAACGGCGGCCGTTCTTTCGGTCAGCACCTGTCACTTGTCGCGCGATGAAAGCATCTCTCGCTGGCGGGACCCACAACAGTGCGGCTGTAATCTATCGATGAGACGCTCAGGGACACACCTGAGGCCGGTAAGGATTAGACTGCAGCTGTGAGGCTATCAGAGACGCTTGCTCACGTACGGCCCGTCCTGCTTGTACCCCAGCTTCTCCCGGTAGTACTGCCGGACGCCGATACCGGAGATGACGGCCAGTTTCGGGTAGCCGGCGTCCCGGGCCAGTGTTTCCGCTTTTTCCAGCAGTTTCTTGCCGTAGCCTTTGTGCTGGTGGTCCTCGTCGTCACCCTGCTGTCCGACGCCGACGGCGTTGCCGTAGACGTGGAGTTCGCGCACGATTGCGGTGTCCTGTAGCTCCCGGCGCACCGGGTCGTTGGGGAATCGGAGCCGACAGAAGCCGACGAGGACGTCGTTCTCGAAGTCCTCGAAGGAGATGAAGTGTTCCGTGCCGCCACAGGCCTCGTAGGTCATCACGTCGAGTTCGATGTTCTCGGCGGCATCGTCGCTGTGGCCGGCCTCCCGACAGCGGATACAGTCACACGTCCAGTCGTGCTCTTCCATCCGCTGCCAGGCGAGCTGGCGGAGGTTCGACTTCCAGACGCCGCCCTCGATGAAGTCCGCCGGGATGTCTCGCTGGACGCGCTGGAGGCGGGTGTAGCGGGGAATCATGTCCTTGATTTCGGCGACCAGCTCGGCGGCCTCGTCGTTGTCTAACGGGTCGAACTCGTCTTTGCGCCACCAGTCGTAGGTGACGGTCCCCTCGACGATCAGCGTCGGATAGATTTTGAGGTAGTCGGGCCGCCAGTCCGTCTGGTCGAAGATGCGCCGGAAGTCCTCCAGACACATCTCCCTGGACATCCCGGGCTGGCCCGGCATCATGTGGAAGCCGACTTTGAATCCCGAATCGCGGAGTCGGCGGTTGGCGTCGATAGAGGCCTGGACGCCGTGGCCGCGGTGCATCTCGCGGTTGATCCGCTCGAAGGTCGTCTGGACGCCGACCTCGACTTTCGTCGCGCCGAGGTCGAGCATCCGGTCGATCTGTTCCGGATCACACCAGTCCGGCTTCGTCTCGAACGTCGTGGCGACGTTGCGGACGTCAGCGGTCTCGTTTTCCGCGATGACGTCCTCCAGATAGCGGAACTCGTAGTCGTCCTCGGCGAAGCTCACGTCCTCCGCGGGCGTCGGTTCTCCGTCCACGTCGAAGTCGTTCATCGCCTCCAGTGCTCGCTTGACGAACCACTCCTGATAGTCGTGGCTCCGGGCCGTCATCGTCCCGCCCATCACGATGAGTTCGGCCTTGTCGACGGGATGACCGATCTCCCGCAGTTGGTTGAGCCGGAGGGTGACCTGACCGTACGGATCGTAGTCGTTCTGTTCGCCGCGTGCGGCCGCTGGCTCGTGGCCGGTGTAGGACTGCGCGGAAGAAAACTCCGAGTCGGGACCGCCGGGACAGTACAGGCACTTCCCGTGGGGACACCGCTCGGGTGAGGTCATGATAGCGATGGGGGAGACACCCGAGGCAGTCCGAACGGGCTTGCGCTGGAGGACCTCCTCCAGCACCTCGCGGTGCTCCTGTGGCGCGTAGTCGAGCAGTTCGGAGTTTTTCGGCACTTTCGGCGCGGAGTACTCCCGACAGACGTCGATCTTGGCCGATTCGACGTCGTCGCGCTCGACCTCGCCTGCGAGAATCCGGTCGACCAGCTCCGCACACACCTGCTGGAAGGTCTCTGTCTCGTCTGGGTCCGGCGTCTCCGTGCTCATCGGCGTTGTGCGAAATCGGCGTCTCGGCCGAATAAGCGTGTCGCTCGGGTATCGTCAGCGACCGGGGTGGCCGTGGGGTTCATTGTGCTGTCGTACCAAAGGTGGGTATGAGCAGTGAAACGGGTGACACCGGGAGCCTCGACCGGCCGACCTTCCGCGGCTGCGTGTTCTGTTACAGCGCGGAGTGGGCGTACTACGGTGCGAAGAAGGCAGCCAGATCCGTCTCGGCGACTGATACGTAGCGGGACCCGGGTCGCAGTCGGCAGCGAATGAGCCGTCTGAAAACAACTCCAGAGTAGTTGAAGGCCCGTCTCAGACCCTCTACTCCGTTATTTAGAATGATACTGCCGGGGGAGTCTTTTAGTCGCTGCTCTCCTCCAGTGAGTCTATATGCCAGACACGACCAGTGGGTCTGCACAAACTCGCTCCCGGGAATTGACGCTGACGGAACGGTTCCAGGAGTTCATTACGTACATTCCGAGCGGCGATACGATCCCGGACGAGACGTGGCGCGGCCGACACCGTAATATCCTCATTCTGCTGCTTGCGCATGTGCCGTTCCTGCTGGCACTCGGGCTGTATTCGGGAACTGAATCGCTCGTCACGGGCGCGACGCTTCCCGAGATCGACACGCTCCACGTTCTCGCAGAGGTCGGGGTCGTCGTCGGCCTCGCCGTGTTGGCGAGGTTGCCCTGGTTCGGTCGGCGAACGCGAACCGCGCTGGCGACGATGGGACTCGTCACGACGTCCGGGTTCCTGGTCCACTTCTCCGGCGGGTACATCGAGGCTCACTTCCACTTTTTCGTCGTGATGGCTGTGGTCGCCGTCTACGAAGACTGGCTGCCGTTCTTCCTCGGCATCGGGTACGTGTCCGTCCAGCACGGGATTTTCGGCATGATCGACCCGAGCCGGGTGTACAACCACTCAGCGGCGATCAACAACCCGTGGGTGTGGGCGTTCATTCACGCGGGGTTCGTCCTGATGCTGGCTGCGGCGCTGATGGCGCACTGGTCGTCGACCGAGCGGTCCCGTGAAGCGGCAGAAGAACAACTCGAACAGGCCAGAGCGAAGACCCAGGAGGTCGAAAACCTGGAGGAGAAGAAAGCCGAGATGGAACAGGCTATCGCCGAAGCAGAGGAGGCGAAAGCCGAGGCCGAGGCCCGACAGCAAGAGGTCGAAGAGTTCAACGAGCACCTCGAAGCCACGGCCGACGCTTACAGCGCGGCGATGTCCCGGGCGGCCGACGGAGACCTCACGGTCCGGATTGACCCCGACAGCGAGAGTGACGCGATGGCACAGATCGCAGAGTCGTTCAACAAGATGATGACGGAGACGGAGTCGGCGATGGAGGAGATACAGACATTCTCCGAAGAGGTTGCATCGACAAGCGACCAGGCCACGGCCGGTGCCAACGAGGCAACGGGGGCCAGCGAGGACATGAGCGAATCGATTCAGGGCATCGCCAGCGGGGCGGCCGACCAGCGGGAAATGCTCGAAACCGTCTCGGGCGAGATGACCGACCTGTCGGCAACCGTCGAGGAGGTCGCTGCCTCCGCCGAAACCGTCGCGGAGCGGTCCCGCGAGACGGCCGAAATCGCGGACGCCGGCGAGGAGACGGCACA
The DNA here is from genome assembly GCF_037078445.1 of Haloarcula sp. CGMCC 1.2071. NCBI lineage: Archaea > Methanobacteriati > Methanobacteriota > Halobacteria > Halobacteriales > Haloarculaceae > Haloarcula > Haloarcula sp. CGMCC 1.2071. Next base: position 53,717 of record NZ_JAYMGY010000013.1, on the reverse strand, counting down.
GGAAGCGATAGCGGGCTCCCGAGAGGTCCAGACAGCGATCGATTCGACCGTCGAAAACGTGGAGCGGCTGGACGAGAAGATGGCCGAGATCGGCGAGATCGTCGATCTCATCGGCGACATCGCCGAGCAGACGAACATGCTGGCCCTGAATGCCAACATCGAGGCCGCACGGGCCGGAAACGGGTCGGGCGGCGACGGGTTCGCTGTCGTCGCAGACGAGGTCAAACAGTTGGCGGAGGAGACGCAGGCCTCTGCGACCGAAATCGAACAGCTCATCGCGGAGACCCAGGCCCAGACTGAAACCACGGTCACAGAGGCACGGGGGGCAAAGCAGGATATGCAGGAGAGTACAGAAGCCGTCGAAGAAGTCGTCGACACGTTCACGCAAGTGGCCGAGAACGCCGAGGCGACTGACAACGGGATTCAAGAGATAAGCGACACGACCGACGACCAAGCCGCCACGACCGAGGAAGCGGTGTCGATGGTCGAGGAGGCCGTAGACATCAGCGAGGCGACCGCCGCGGAGACCGAGACCGCCTCCGCGACCGCGCAGGAACAGGCCGCGTCCATGTCGCAGGTCAGTGCCAGCATCGAATCGCTCGCCGAGCAGTCCGAACGGCTCCAGACGATGCTGTCGGAGTTCGAAGTCGGCAGCCGCTGAGGCTCACTCCTCCCAGTACTCTTTTTCCGCGTTTATGTCGAGATACGTCGACAACGTCCGGTCCGCCTTCTCGCCGCCCGGCGGTGACCCGGCGTACAGCCCGACCATCTCCCGGTCGGGGTAGACGGTGATATCCGGTTCCTCCATCGTCGAAACCATCAACAGTCGGAGTTCAGACTCGCCGGCTTCGATTTCGTGCGCACTCTCCTCGCCGGCCGGAAGCGCGACGAAATCGCCCGGCTTGAGTGCGTGTTCCTCAGCGTCGGGGCCGAGCCAGAGCGTGCCGGTCCCGGCCTGGACAAATATCGCTTCCTCGTTGCCTTCGTGGTAGTGGCGCACCCAGAGCCGTTTCCCCGGTGGGACGGCATAGAGGCTCGCGCCGAGTTGTTCGCCCCCGGCAGCGTCACCCAATTGCTTCCGCTTGAACGTCCGGTCGCCGTGGTCGTGGTCGGTCCAGTCGAGGTCGGCTTCGTTGACGGGGCCGTCGCTCATGCCCGGTCAGATTGCCGGCAGATAGAAAAAGGTCCCCTGCGCTACAGTTCGTCGGCCAGCACTTCGAGCGTCGCCTCAAGAACGGCCGGTCGCTCGCCGGCCAGATAGCGGATGGTCCCCTCGCGGACGCTCCGCGTCGCGACGCCGCCTTCGGGAACTCGCTCGCTGACTTCGCTGACCAGCTCGTGCAGGTCCAGGTCGCCGGTGGCCCGGACGTACATCGTGTCCGTCGAGATGCCGAGCACGGCGTCACTCTCGTCGCGGACATCCCGGTGGAGTTCATCGAGCAGGAGTGACTCCGGCGGGAACTCGTACTGGTGGGTGAAGGCGTCCGTGTCGAGGACGGCGATGTCTACGCCGTCGACGCTCCGGTGGTCGAGGTTGGCCCGTGCGGTGGCCACCTCTTCGTCGACCTTCTCGCGGAACTGCTCGGCGATGTGGCCGGCGAGGCCGCCCACGTCTTCCTCGTCGTCGCCGAACACGAGGTCGGTGATGAGTTCGCGCTTGTCCTCGTAGGACTGGTAGTGGGCCTCCAGCGCGACGGCTTCGCGGAGCTCTGACACGGCGGTCTCGTCGTAGCCCGCCTCGCTGGCTGCCTCCAGATACGGCTCCGGGATGTCCTCCCAGAAGCTCACGGCCGGAAGGTGCTGCAGGTCGTCGCGCACGTCCTCGTTGACGTGTGCGGCGACGTTGGCCGCGAGTGCCGTCGACGTGGTCTCTGAAACAGCGTCGGCCGAGGGGGAGACAACGGCGTCGACCGTGTCGACGACCGCGCCGTCGACGTCGATGTCGTCGATGACGACGCTCGGCGCGCCGTAGACGTTCAGCAGGTCGAAGCCGTCGAGGCTCTCGCGCGTGCCGCCGGCGGCGACGAAGACGAACAGCGGGAGCTTCTCCTCGTGGCGCTCCCGGTTGTCGAGCATCGTCGTCGTGTCCTTCGTCGCGTCGTCCATGTCGTAGACGCCGCCCTCGATGGGTCGCCGGTCGAAGTAGTGGTACTTCGCGTCGGCGCGGCGGTGCTGCTCGGTGACCAGCGGGAGCGCGGCCCGTTCGAGCGCGCTGCCGGCGAGGTAGCCGTCCGCGGTGTTGGCGTGGCGGACGATGACCGGCCGGTCCGTCAGCACTGCTTTGCGGATCTGAGTCGCGGCTTCGACCAGATCATCGGAGAGGGCCGCAACCGCCGTATCGTCGGCGAGCGGGTCGACCGTATCAGGTCGGGCCTCGTCGTCGAGGGCGTCGGCGAGTCGCTGTTCGACTTCCTCGCGCTCCTCGGCTTCGAGTACGTCGAGTTCCTCGGTTTCGACCTGCAGTTCACCGCGACGTTCGCGGACCTCGCCCGACAGTCGGATGTAGTCGTCTTCCTCGACCTCGGGGTAGGCGCGGACGCCTGCCTCGACGAAGGCCGCACAGTCGACCGTTCCGGTCTCGTCCTGCAGTTCGAACACTGTCGGTCCGGAGGTCTGTCGGATACCGACGACTTCGCCCTCCAGTCGAACGTCCGCACCGACGTGGTCGTCGAGGTCGCCGATAGCCGCGGCGACCGGTTCGGCGGTGGTCGCCTCGTCCGTCTGCTCCTCGCTTTCGTCGCTCTCTGCGTCGGTTTCCTCGTCGGACTCGGTAACGACGGCAGTGTTGGACCCGCCGTCGTTGCCGCCGACGGCCGCAGTGCCCTCGACGCGGTCGGCGTCGCTGGCCCGGCTGACAGCACCGGCGCTTGCGGTACTCTCGGATTCAGACTGGCTTGCGCCGGCGTCGTCGTCCGAACTCGATTCGTCGTCGCTCTGGCTTGTTGACTCGTCGGCTGTCGATTCGGACGCTGCTTTCTCGTCCTCCTCGTCGTCTTCGTCGTCTTCGTTCTCAAGCAGGACGGAGTGACCGATTTCCGGGTCGTCGACGAGGACGCCGCGGAACTCGCGTTCGGACTGGCGGATCGACCAGCCGAGGTCGACGTTGCCGTTGTCCCGTACGTTCTTGACCTGGACGTAGACGGTGTCGCCCGAGTCCCAGTCGAGGGAGTCGAGCCGCTGGTCCAGTTCGCTCCGGTGGAGCAGCCCCGTTACGCTGTCGCCGATGTCGACGAACACGCCGAACTCAGCGAAGCCGTCGACACTGCCGCGGTAGTAGCGGTCGACCGATAGCTGGTCGGCACGCGAGCCACGGAACTCGAACAGGGCGTCCTCCTCGTGGAGGTCACAGATGCGTCCTTCGACAGATTTGCCGCAGATGATACACGAACCCATTACACGGTGCAAGCATGTCGGGCCTAAAACGGTTGTCGAATTCCGGACGAACTGAACGGGTCCGCTATTCGAACATCTCGCTCTCCTCTTCCAGCAGTTCGAGCCCTGAAGCGACCGCTTTCGCCTGTTCCGGGAACAGTGCGACCTCGATTTCGCTCCCCTGTTCGTCTTCGAAGGCAATTTTCACGCGCTTGTCGCCGTACTCGCGAACGTCGACGCCCTCCACGTCGTACATCTTGATCGTCGCTTCCTTGTTCGACGGCCCGACGCTCTTGAACGCGCCGTCCTTGAGTTCCAGCATGAACTGGTCGATGTCGATACTGAGCATCGTGCGATAACGCACGCCGGCGGACCCTAAAACCCGTAGTTAGCGGCCAGCACTGAGACGGCCTGAAAGCCCCGGAAGCCGTAGCCAAAGATGATCGCCGCGGGAACGGCTCCGACGACTGCGGCGACCGGAAGTCGGATATTGTGGACCACAGCGGTTCCCAGCAGATAGAGGCCCGCACCCCAGGCGGTGACGAGCACCCGGACCTCTGCGCTCGGCAGCCCCGCCAGCAGACAGGGGGCCATCGCGTAGCACATCACCTGGACGGTTTCGCTCACGCCGCCGCGGTCCGACGCGACGGGGAGCAACAGCAGGGTCTGCAGTGCGGCCGTCAGATGCACTGTCGCCGGCGTGACGAACACGAGAATTGCAAACAGCGCCAGCACCGCGACGCCGGGCGAGAAGCCACCGATGGCGGGGTAGTCGAACGGCCCCGTAGACAGGAGCCCCCGTTGGGCCAGTTTGACGACGGCGTAGCGGCTCACTTCCTCGAAGAGGACTACTGTCGCCGCGAACACCAGCCCCGGAGCCTGGTCGCCCGGCGCGACGCCGGTGCGGAAAAAGCGCCGCGGACGGCTGAGTATTTCGACCCACGCGCGCACCAGCGCGACTGGCCCGCGGTCCCGGCCACCGGTCGGATTCTCGACCCACTGAGTCACGCCGGAAACTTGGGCGCGAGCCGGTTTGACCGTTTCCTTCTCTCGATCAGCGGTCCCTTTCGGCTCGGACACGCACGGCGGTCCTCACCGCTAATCATCTGCTCCTGCGGACCGGACCCTCACGGCTCGGACACGCACGGCGGTCCTCACCGCTAATCGTCCGCTCCGACGTTCTCCGTACTCTCGAAACACGCCGGGTCCGGCTCGATGTTCGCGTACTGGACCGCTTCCTCGCCGAGCGTCGTCACGCGTTCTTCGATGTCGGCGTCGGTTATCCGGCCGTCCGCGATGTGATTTCGCGCCTTCGGGATTGCGGCCTGATGCGGGATGACCCAGCAGTTCAGTGCGCGGCAGACCGACCGGAGGTGTTCGAGCGCAGTAATCGGAAAGCTCCCGCCGGCGACCGCCAGCAACCCTACGGTCTTGTGTTCGAACTCGTCGAAGCCGCAGTAGTCGAGTGCGTTTTTCAGCACGCCGGAGTAGGACCCGTGATACACCGGCGTCCCGAGCAGAATCGAATCGGCCGCGCGGACGCTGTCGGCGAACTCGACGGCGTCGCCGGCCTCGCGGTGGTCGGCATCGAACACCGGTAGGTCGAACTCCTGAAGGTCCAGCAGTTCCGTCGTCGCACCTAACTCCTCGGCAGCGGCGAGCGCGCGCTCGATACCGACCCTGGTGTAGCTCTCCTCTCTGAGGCTGCCGACGACACCGACGACGTGTGATTCGGACATAGCGGCTCTATGGAGTGGGGCCGGTATATCGATGGGGGAGACGAGGCGCGGCGCTAGTCCCTTTCCCGCTGTCGGTTTGTCAGGCCATGGAGGTCGCTCTGGCCGACGCTCAGTTGTCGTAGTATACGTAGAGGAGATTTGGGTACGGGATGTACGCGACCCGTTCGAGCCCGCCACTGCCGACCTCCTTCTTCAGATGGACGCCGTTCGACCCTTCGACCACGTCGTGGATGTTCTTGATTTCGGTGCCGTCACTCAGCTCAGCTGTCATGTGTGACATTATACACCATACGCGCCCTGGTCGTAAAGCACCCCGGGCTGTGCGTGGTCGCCGACGGCAGTAGCTGAGCGTATTCCGGATTACGCACGGAGCGCTGGCGCTAGCGGCAAGAAAAGGAGCCCGTGGCTCAGGAGCCGAGCTGAACCTTCTCGGACGACGCCTCCTCGCGGGAGCGGTGGCCGAGGTCGGCTTTCAACGCCTCGATAGCCTCCTCAGGGTCGGTCTCCGAATCGAAGACCCGGTCGAAACCGAGCGCTTTGAACGTCTCGCGCGTCTCCTCGAAGGAGTCCTGCCCGACAGCGAGGTTGCCGCCGATATACGTCGTCACGTCCAGCCCGGCCTCGTTGATCTCTTGCTGGAACCCCTGGCAGTCCTGCTCGGCGTGGCCGTACAGCGACGAAACGAGTATCGCTTCGGCGTCGTGTTCATCCGCGGCGTCGATGAACTCCGACTGGGACGACTGGACACCGAGGTTGACTACGTTGAACCCTGCCGCTTCGAACGCTCGTTCCAGAATAGTAATCCCAACGACGTGCGCGTCGGAGCCGATGACACCGAGGATGACTGTCCTCATACAAGACAACCAATGGGTGTCAACTACATAAACCTAATGATAAACCATGATAGATTATGAGAATGGTTCACACACCGGGGAGAGGATATTAGCCATGATAGCACAAACGAACCGATAGACACAGCATCTATGGTACGCGACACGCCTCAGCATCTGGCCGAGCCTCGGGTACTGCGTCGCCTATCACGTCAGTCTACCCACTGTAGCAACCGCTCGGAACAATCTGTCTGTCCGTCGTCGGGACTCGCATGACGACCATCCGCCGAGCCTTCGACGCCGACGCCGACGGCATACGCCGGGTCGCACGGGCAGCGTGGCACGACGCCTACGACTCGCTGGAGTCCGACGTCATCGACGAGACGATATCCGACTGGTACGCCGACCCGCTGGGCAGCGCGCTCCACGGGTGGGCCGGCGGCGTCCCCGCCAACGACCTCGACGACATCGAGGCGACGTTACTGGTCGCCGAGCAGGACGGCGAGATCATCGGCTTCACCCAGGGCATCACCATGCATACGATGGGGACGATGCTGCGGCTGTACGTCCACCCGGACTACCACGGGGAAGGTATCGGGACGGCGCTGTACGACCGACTCGAAGACATCTTTCTGGAACACGGCGTCGAGCAGTTCCGGGCGCTCGACCTGGCCTCGAACGACCGGAGCCGGGAGTTCTTCGAGAACCTCGGCTTCGAACAGACCAACACTCGGATGCTCACTATCGGCGGCGATCCCCACGACGAGGCCGTCTACTCCCGCAAAATATCGCCCGAGGACAGCGACGAGTAGCGCGAGCGGGACGCCGATAGTCTATCCTGACAGCCATTGGTATCACTCCCGCTGTCCGAAACTTGTACTGGCTCTCCGCCAGTGACAGCAATGTGGTCCCGCCTCAGATGCCACTGACCGTCTCGATGAGCCCGACCGATTCGAGGGCCATCCAGCAGACGAACACCACGTACAGACCAAGCAGCGTGTACGCCTCGCGGTCAGAGAGCTCGAGGTCTGTCCGGATGAACACGATGAACACCAGCGTCACGAACCCCAGAAACCCCATCGTCGGAATCGCCACGAGAAAGTCGATTGTCGCCCGCCCTGCCAGGAGGACGCCGACAGGAATCGCCACCAGCAGATTGAACGTATTGCTTCCCAGGACGTTCGTCAGGCTCGTGACGCTGTCGTCGTTTTTCGCGGCCCGGACGCTGACGAAGGCATCGGGGAGGCTTGTCCCGGCGGCGATGACGGTCAACCCCCAGAGGAACGTCGGCGTGTCGAAGATGACACCGAGGGAGAGCGCGCCCTGGACCATCGCCTCGACGCCGACAGTGATGATGAGGAGCCCGACCCCGAGCATCCCCCACTCACGGCCCGGTCGGACGCTATTGGTTTCGTCCGCGACGTGCTCGCTGGCGTCCTGCTGGTGCAAGAAGACGTAGATGCCGTAGGTCACGAGCGGAATGGCCGCGAGCGTCGGAGTCAGGATAGCCGCCCGATTGGTCCCGCCCGGAACGTACGTCGCCCCGAGCGCGAACACGATGAACAGGATGAGGATGCTGATGACGTAGAACTGGGCGTCTTTGTGGACGATGTCACGCGTCGACCGGAGTTCTTCGCTCGACAGCGCCGCGAGGGCCGGGATCACCAGGAGATTGAATATCGCGCTCCCGACGATGGCACCGACGCCCAGCGAGAACTCGTCGTGGACGACGGTGCTGATGACGACCGAACTTATCTCGGGAAAGCTCGATCCGACGGCGACGACGATTGCGCCGTGGACCGCCACCGGCAACCCGTAGTACTTGCTCAGCCGTTCCGCGGCCCGTTCGAAGTACGCGCTCCCTTTCCAGATGACAGCGGTTGCGACGACGATGAGAGCGACCGAACCGAGCAAGCCAGCCATTGGCACCGTATTGACCGCATGGGTTCAAGGGTGTATGCCACTGGCGGTCAGCGCTGGAGGCGCGCGACCGTCTCGCCGTCGCTGTCCTCGACATCGACCAAGCCGTCGTCCGCGAGGTCTTCCAAGAGCCCGCGGAGCCACTCGCGGCCGTACTCCCCTTCGGGCGCGTAGTCCACGCGCACACGCGGCCCCAGCTGGTCCAGTTGCAGTTCGTCGTACTCCTTGAGCGCCGAAATGACGCGGCCGCGCATCTGTCGACGGCTCCCCTCGAACTCGGGCTGGGTCGGGACGTCCGGCGCAGTGAAATCGCCCGTCTCGTAGGCCGAACACCACTCGCGCCAAGGGCACTGTGCGCCGTCACAATCCGGCGTCTTTTCGCAGGCGACGCCGCCCAGTTCCATTATGGCGTTGTTCCAGACTCGCGACTGTCCCTCGGGCATGAGCGTGCTCGCAGCCGCTTCAAACGCCGAGTCGTCGTCGGGCACGTCGAAGGCCCGGTACAGGACGCGTTTGACGTTCGTGTCGACGACGGCGTTCCCGTTGTTGAACGCGAAGGAGGCGACGGCGTTGGCGGTGTAGGGGCCGACGCCCATCAGGTCGCTGAGGCCGTCCGGGTCGCGGGGCCACTCGCCGTCGTGGTCATTGACAATTTGACCCGCGGCCTCGTGGAGATACTTCGCCCGGTTGTTGTAGCCCAGCGAGTGACTGGTCCAGAAGCCCACGACATCCGAGCGGTCGGCCTCTGCCAGCGCCGCCGCGGTCGGCCAGCGGTCCAGAAAGTCCTCCCAGGCGTCGACAACGCGGTCCAGTTGCGTCTGCTGGCTCATCACCTCGGAAACGAGAATCTCGTAGGGGTCGGTCGTCTCCCGCCACGGGTACGAGCGGTGGTCCGCCTCGTACCACTCCACGAGCGCGTCCTGGACAGCTGACGGGTCCGCGGGCACGCCTCCCGAGCGGTCCGTCGCTGTCGACTGGTCAGTCATACCCCCGTTTAGCCCTGTCCTGATTTGTGCGTGGCGGTCGTTGCCGCCCATACTGTCGGCTGTACGTCCGGAAAGAATCGCCGCCCTGAGATGGCGGATCTCTTGCAGTAGTTACAGCCAACAGTATCAGTCGTCGACTTCGGACCGTCCCCACTCGAACTCGGTCCCGTACCAGTCCGGCTCGTCCTCGCTGAACACGTCCGCGAACACGAACATCGCGCCGTCGGGGTAGGTCGTATCGATGTACAGCCGCCAGCCGTGGGCCTCCGCGATGGTCTTGACGATAGAGAGGCCGAGCCCGGTACCGTCCGCGCTCGTCGTGTGACCGTACTCGAAGATGTTGTCGACCGCTTCGCTCGGAATACCCGGTCCGTCGTCGGCAACGTAGAAGCCGTGTTCCGTCAGCCCGACCGTGACGGTCACCTCCGGGCCAACGTGGTCGAGGGCGTTGCGAAACAGATTCTCGAGGGCTCGCAAGAGCCGCGTCCGGTCGGCGTCGATGGTTCGGCTGCCCGCGACTTCGATGCTGGCGCTTTTGTTGTCGATGTTGTCCCACGCATCGGTGACGACGGCCTCCAGCGGAACCGGGGCCGTCTCCTCGACGCTTGCGCCCTTTCTCGTCAGCGTCAACACGTCGTCGATTATCGACTCGATACGGTCGTGTGCGTCTTCGAGTTTCTCAATGTGGGACTGGAGGTCGGCCGCATCCGTCTCCGGATCCGACAGCCGCGTCGCAAGCAGTTCGACGTGTCCCCGAGCGACTGTGAGCGGGTTTCGGAGGTCGTGGCTCAGCGTCGACGCGAACTCGTCCAGCCGCTCGTTCTGGCGTTCGAGTTCGTGGCTCGACCGCTCGGCCTCCTCACGGGCCGCCTGGGCCTGGCGGATCTGACTCCGGAGCGTGTCCCGCATATTTCGGAAGGCGTCGTACAGCCTCCCGATCTCGTCCTGCCGAGTCGTCGAGATATCGACGCCGAGGTCACCCTGTTCCATGGCCTGCGTCCGGTTACGGAGCTGTCTCAGGGGCCGAACCGTATGCCGTCCGAAAAGATATCCCGCGATGCCCAGCGAGGCGACTGCCGTCCCGATGACAGCGAGGAAGCCCCAGCGGACGAGCCGACCTGTTCCGTACAGTGTCTCTCGCGTCGAACTTGTCGTGACCACCCACGACGTACCGTTGACGGGAGTGTACGTCGCGACATGGGACCCCGTTTCGATAGTCGTCGTTCGGCCCGCTGTTGCGGCCCGGAGGCCGTCCTGACTGATGGGCGCGGAACCGCCCTGGCCCCCGATAAGCGGGTCTCCGTCCCCAGTGAGCAGTTGCGTCTCGAACCCGTCGCGCCCGTCCTGAAACTGCTCGACCGGGACCCGGGCAACCAGCACTAGTGCTCCATCGCCATCGGAGACGGGAGTCACGAACGCCATCGAGTGGTTGTCACCGTCCGCGTATGCTGTCGAGTGGATCACTGTGCCAGTGTCGGTGGAGCCGTTCATCGTCGCCATCACGGGGGACTCCCACGCGGGTTCGACCGCCCACGGTGACCGGCCTTCTGTGTTCGTCCCAGTGCTCGCGACGACTATCTGAGAGTCGTCGACGGCGGAGACGTAGTGGAGCGAACGAATCTGTGACGACTCTGCCGTGGCTGCTGTGGTGAGGTACTGTCTGATATCTGCGGGCGTCCCAGTGCCGTACACCCCTGCGGCTGCGATAGCGATGGCCTCCGTCTCGGTGGTCGTCCGCCACTGCCCGATACTGTCGGCGCGATGCGTGGCCGACGTTTCGAGGTCCGTCACCGCGTCGCTGACGACCCGGTCCTGTATCTGCAGGTAGCTGCCGAAGCCGACGGCTGCGAGTACGACGACGATTACCGCCAGCGCGACAGCGAACTTCGCCACGTAGTTACGCGTGTACACGTCCGGGAGGACTGTGTGAAGCCGCTCTAGCAGCCCGTCGGGCTGGCTGGACGCTGCTGTCTCGTCCCCACCACCTGTCATTATCTAATCTGAATCCTTCGGTAGTCGACCGCTACCAATCGTTATGTTCAACCCATGATATAATTTATCATATGTTATAATCGTAGTGGTCTGCGTTTCGATGGAGCGGTCCCAGACGAGTCGTAAGGGGTTTCCTCGCGCTCATCGTTCCCGTTCGTATGAGCCTCGACGACCTACAGGAGGATATCGAAGCGGCGTACGGCGACTTCGACGACGAGTTCGAACTGTCCATCGACCGCGAGACGCGCAACGAACTCGCGATGCTGTCAGTCGCACTCGACCCGGACGACCCCGACGAACTCGTCAGGCGCGCGGTCCATATGCTGTTTCAGTCGACCGTGGACCGCGGGACGCTGGATTTCCACCTCCGGTCGAGCTACGACTGTACGTACGACGAGTACCTCTCGGGGATGACCTTCGACCAGATGACCGGGAACGACTTCCCCCAGCAACAGGACAAGGACGACCGGCGCTACCAGTTTTAATCCGCTGATTGCGAGCGTAGTGTTCGGTAGCGGTCCGATGGGGTCCGCCGACCAGACGGCGTTCGCGTTCACCTTTACGGGGATTGTCTTCGCGATCGCGCTCTTTCGCTTTGACCTCCTCGACTTGATGCCCGTCGCGCGGCACACGCTCGTTGAGGAGATGTCCGACCCTGTCTTCGTCGTCGATAAAGACGAGCGGCTTGTCGACGTAAACGACTCCAGCGACGAATGCCGTCATCGTAGGGTTACCCGCTCCCATCACTGAAGACGGACCCACCGCTACCGGCGAAACGACGGTCTCAGCACAAGGGGCGGTGCGACACTCTTACAGGTCGACGTACTGGTCTTCCCATTCGCGGCGGGCGTCGATCTCACGACGCCCGCGGCGCGTAAGCGTATAGAAGTTGGTCCGGCGGTCGCGCTGGCCCTTCTCGACCAGTCCCTTGTCGACCAGAGTGTCGAGGTTCGGGTACAGACGACCGTGATGGATCTCCTTCTCGTAGTACGCTTCGAGCTCCTCCTTGATAGCTAAGCCGTGGGGCTCTTCCCTGCCAGCGATCACGTAGAGAAGGTCACGCTGGAATCCTGTCAAGTCGTGCATCGATTTTCCTATGTAATGATTTAGTATCTATACTGTTAAATATATCGGCCCAGAGAACTTGATGTGGTTTCGGTAGTCCGGAGTGTCGAATTTTCTGTATTTAGGCCCTCAGTCATCGTTTTGTTCAAATGGTAAATACAGTCAGTATATCATCATTCTTCGGAAACTGATGGCGACAGTATTATTTGTCACTGGAGGACACAGAGAGGATTGTAGAAATAGTCCTGCTCGAAAGCGAGCAAGGACTCGACCACAGCGCCGTCGCAGCATATCTCAGAACGCTGGTCGACTCTCCAGGAGACGGATCTGAGATCACGCTCAGCGCAGGGAGGGGTCGGGGCCACGTCGCGCCGCCATCACAGGCGGAGTTCGAGGTGAACGCCGAGCGCGAGAGTCCGGAGGGAGCGACGGTAACTCAGCATCGGAGTCGAACCGGAGTGGCCCGAGAACGCGACAGACACAGAGTGGTCTATCGAGTACGTCGTATCGTCCAGCAGTTCCTTTTCGGATGTACAGCAATCGCTCGTATCTGGTCGTTAGCAGCGAAGTAAGTGGAAAGCGGTCGCGAAAAACGCGACCGCTTGCCGCCCTGAATTGGTCCCCGCTGACGCTTCGGCCCTCCAAGCGAAGCGTCACTTGGTCGAATGGGGCAGAATAACTTAAAAGTACCGGCCCCGTCCAGCAGATGTTAGTTATCGAATTAGAAGCGAATGTAAGCTGTAACTAACCTAGATATGTTCCTCCTCGAGCACCCATCCAAGTGCCCGCTTGTAGTGGGTGAACATCATACGGACCCGCTCGTGATCCATCTCCTCGTCGTCTAGCTGTTCAGCAAGGAACTCGTACTGCTCGCGGATCTCGTCTTCCGAGCGCATACGTTGGCGTAGACAGCCCTCACGGAACAATCTTGAGGGCTGGCCTCTCAGCATCACGTATGAAAGTCCGCGGGGAGCGCGAGTGCCAGGACTGTGGCACGCGATGGCGGTACTACGAGACGGGGAGCATCGCCTGTCCGGACTGTGGCAGCATCCACAGCGTCGGCATCGACGAGCACACCGAACACACCGACGCACCGGCCACCCTCGACCTGACGCCGGTCCGGAGCCGGATCGACGCGGATCCGACCCGGGAGATCGCTGACGCGGCCGCCGAGCGCTGTCGGGAGTATACACGCAAGCGGGGGTTCATCGACGCGGGCGAGCTTCGCTCGCTCGACCCGACGTTCGTCGCCGCGGTCGAACTCCAGCACGTCGGTGCACACCTCTCCCGGGAGTTGCGCAGCGGCGACCCGGCGGAGCGGTACTTCTACGAACTTCTCGGCGGTGCTGACGACGGCGACCGTCCGGCTGTCGAGTCAGTCCCGTCGGAGCTTCGAGTGCCATACGGCCTGGCGATGGCGGCCGCCGTCGATAGCTATCAGCGCGACGTACGGACGTATCTGGACGCCAATTCGGACCCTACTGCGCGACAGCTCTCCGGACGGATTCGCGACCATCGAAAGCGGATCGAGGCGCTGGACGGCAATGTCGACCCCGCGGACGCCAACCGACTCGCCCACGCGGCGCGGGACCTGGGCTCGTACATTACCGGCGACGAGAGCGCCTTCGTCAGAGCCGAGAACTGGCTCGCCGGAATCGAGGACGGCACGGTCTAAGCGGTCACCGGAGCCGCCGCACGAGGGTTTCGTCCAGACAGTTTTCGGGAACCGCATCCCGCCACGCGACGGTCTCTATCGACTCGCTGTCGAGTCCGGGGTCCGACGCGAGCGTCGTCGATTCAGCCGTGCCGCGATACGTCCCGAAGAAGAACGTTGCCTCGCGGTCGTCGTCAGTCACTGTGACCTCGGTGACGGCGGCCAGTTCGTCGACCGTAATCTCGACGCCCGTCTCCTCGCGTACCTCACGGCCCACTGCTTCCTGGCGCGTCTCACCGGCTTCGACGCCGCCGCCCGGGAGCTTCCATATCTCGTCCTCGTAGACGAACAGTATCCGGTCCGTTGGGTCGGTGACGAGCGCGCCGACCGCCCAGTGGAGCCCCCGGTCGGAACGAGTGCGGACCCCCTCTACACCTGCTCTGTCGGTCTCTCTGGTCACCCGGCGGGTGACTACATCACGGTCCTCAAAGGCCGCGAGTTCCGGCATTCAGGGGAGTTCCACGTCGATGTCGTGCTGGAGGCCCGTCGCTTTCACCGTGTTGTACAGCAACATCGCGCGGGTCATCGGGCCGACGCCGCCGGGGACCGGCGTGATCGCGCCCGCGACCTCTTTCGCGCTCTCGTACTCCACGTCACCGACGAGTTCGTACCCCTTCTCGGTGTCGGCGTCGACGCGGTTGATGCCCACGTCGATGACCGTTGCGCCCTCGCCAATCATTTCGCCGTCGATCATCTCGGGGACGCCGGCCGCGGCGACGAGGATATCGGCGTTCCGTGTCCGTTCGGCGAGGTTCTCAGTCCGGGAGTGACAGACTGTCGTCGTCGCGTTGCCGCCCGGTGCCTTCTGGATGAGCAGGTTCGCCATCGGCTTGCCGACGATGTCGGAGCGGCCGACGACGACGGCGTCCTTGCCCTCGGTGTCGACGCCTGCGCTCTCGATGAGTTTCTGGATGCCGTGGGGCGTGCAGGGCTTGTAGCGCGCGTCACCGGCGACGAGTCGGCCGACGTTCTCCGGGTGGAAGCCGTCGACGTCTTTCATCGGGTCGATGGCTCGCAGGACCGACCTGTCCTCGACGTGGTCGGGGACCGGCATCTGGACCAGGATGCCGTTGACGTCGTCGTCGGCGTTGAGATCCTCGATGGTGTCGTACAGTTCGGCGGCGTCCGCGTCGGGGTCGATGTCGATGTCGATGGCCTCGATACCGACCTCCTCGCAGTCGTTCTGTTTCATCGAGACGTAGGTCTCGCTGGCCGGGTCTTCGGACATCAGGACCGTCGCCAGCGACGGGCGCTCGCCCGCGTCGGCGAGGTGGTCGATGGACGCGACCAGGTCGTCCCGAATCGACTGTGCGACGGCGTTGCCGTCGATAATCTCTGTCATTAGGTACAACGGCGGCGCGGGGCGGTATGAACGTCCCGGATTTCGGCCGGCCGCGACAGGCAGGCGCGCTCTCGCTCAGGGACAGTCCGATTCGCTGACTGACTGGCGCTCCGCTCCCTGCTCGACGGCCCGCGTCTCGCCGTCCGGGACAGTTACGGTCATCGCCTGGCCGCCGTAGCCGTGAGTCTGGTCGTGGCCGCGGACCACGACGCAGGCCACCTCGTCGGGAACCGGGAGCGTCTCCGAGCGGGTGAACGGGTCCGTCGAGTGGGCGTGCCGGAGGTCCCGGCGGCCAAGTCGGTCGCCAGCCAGCGTCTCGACCTGCCACCAGTTCGCGTAGCCGTCCTCGCCGTCGTCGTCGTGATAGAGTGTTACGTCGAAGCGGTAGTCGCCGCCGCTCTCGT
Organism: Haloarcula sp. CGMCC 1.2071; assembly: GCF_037078445.1. NCBI lineage: Archaea > Methanobacteriati > Methanobacteriota > Halobacteria > Halobacteriales > Haloarculaceae > Haloarcula > Haloarcula sp. CGMCC 1.2071. The sequence continues at coordinate 38,353 of NZ_JAYMGY010000013.1, read as the reverse complement.
CCGTGAGTTCGACCCCGACGACGTTGGCCTCCCGCAGGTCGAGTTCTGTGGCTGTTTCGGTCTGTCCAGCAGTCGACTCCTGGTCTGTCGCAGTAGCGGCGTCTGTCTCTGCCGCCGTGGCCGTCGCTGTCGGCTCGCTCGCGCCGCCGTCGCTTTGCCCGGTTTCCGCCCCCGATTCGACCTCGAACTGCGTACAGCCAGCGAACACCGACAGGGAGGTACCCAGAGCATAGAGCGTCCGGCGTCGGGTTGTGCGGGGCATACCGGATGTGTCGGGGAGAGATGTCAAAAAGGGAGATGCCAGTGGGCGGACAGCGGAATCCGCGCTACAGGGCTGGCCTGTCGCTACTCGTACAGCGTGTACTCGTCGGTCAGTTCGTCCACGCGGTCGCTGACTTTCGCCACGACATCGTCGTCGTGTGGAGCGTCGACGACTTCGTAGATGAGATCGGCGACCTCGCGGCAGGCGTCCTCGTCGAAACCGCGGGTGGTGAGTCCGGGCGTACCGGCGCGGATGCCCGAGGGGTTGAACGCCGAACGAGTCTCGCCGGGGACGGTGTTGGCGTTGAGGACGATGCCGGCCTCTTCGAGCGCTTCCTCGACTTCCTTGCCGGTGGTGTCGGGATGGGACGGACGGAGGTCGATGAGCACGAGATGGTTGTCCGTGCCGCCGGAGACCAAGTCCAGGCCGTGTTCCTTGAGTCGGTCACCGAGGGCGACCGCGTTGTCGACGGTCTGCTGGGCGTATTGCTCGAACTCGGGGGCCAGCGCCTCGCCGAAGCCGACGGCCTTGCCGGCGACGTTGTGCATCAGCGGGCCGCCCTGAGAGCCGGGGAACACCGCGCTGTCGATGTCGTCGGCGTACTCCTCGTCGCACATGATGATGCCACCGCGGCCGGCGCGGATGGTCTTGTGCGTCGAGCCGGTGACGAAGTCGGCGACGCCGACCGGCGACTCGTGGACGCCGGCGGCGACGAGGCCGGTGATGTGGGCAATATCCGCGAGGTGGTAAGCATCAACTGCGTCGGCGGCTTCCTGAATGCGCTCGAAGTCGACTTCGCGCGGGTACGCGGAGTAGCCCGAGACGATGATGTCCGGCTCGAACTCCTCGGCGTGGTCGTGCAGTCCCTCGTAGTCGATGTAGCCGGTCTCCTCGTCGACCTTGTACTGTTCGACCTCGTAGACCTGCCCGGCGAAGTTCGCCGGGTGACCGTGCGAGAGGTGGCCGCCGTGCGTCAGGTCCAGCGAGAGGATCTTGTCGCCGGGTTCGAGCACGCCGAGGTAGACGCCCATGTTGGCCTGCGAGCCGGAGTGTGGCTGGACGTTGACGTGGTCCGCGCCCCACAGTTCCTTCGCGCGGTCGATCGCCAGCTCCTCGACGTCGTCGGCGTACTCGCAGCCGCCGTAGTAGCGTTCGCCGGGGTAGCCTTCGGCGTACTTGTTCGTCAGTTCGGAGCTCTGTGCCTCCATCACAGCTTCGCTGACGTGGTTCTCGCTGGCGATCATCGCCAGCGTGTCGTTCTGCCGGCCTCGTTCGCCCTCCAGGGCGTCTGCGACTGCCGGGTCCGCTTCCCGTACGGTTTCGTAGCTCATGTATCCGAGTCAGGACCGATACGACAATAATCTACCCTTTGGCCCACGCATGTGTAATGTTATCGCACATTGTCCGGTGCCGCGGGTACAGTTGGGGTGACGACGTCCTGACACCCGTACGTATATATCAGATGACGTTCCACATGTCTATGCATGGTCACCTGGGGGGTGGCAGGCGAGCGGGTGGACCGGAACAGCAGTAACCCGCCGGAGTGGGATGGAGAAACGGTCGACCCGAGCGCACTGGTGCGCCAGTTACACGATCGAGAAGGTACGGACGGCGAACAGTTACCACACCGTGTCGACGACTGCTACAGCGGGTCCGTCACCGAGTTAGCACTGCCGGCGGTGGATGCCACGGTAACCCGAGTCGCTACTGACACGAATACTGGAGTAGTTGATTCACCGACGACCCTAGAGGAGGGGGAGTACCTGCTGACGATGGAGGCCCGTGCTGCGGATAGCGACCGAGGGTCGCCGTTGGGCGTCGTTGACGACATTCGGATCCACGTCCGCTTCGACGGGCCGGCGTCGCTCCACTCGGCCGGCATTACCTCTGTCCTCGGTTTCCATGAGCCGACGAGTATTACCGTCGGGTTCGTCTGGGAGACGAGCGCGGAGCGACCGCATCTACAGGTCCCCGCGACACCTGCAGGACTCGCAACGGCGATTACTCATCTGAGCGGGGCCCATCACACGATGCAGCCGTCCCGCTCACATCCGGAACTCCGCGGCCATCCGCCGATAGTCACGACCGGCGAGACAACCCGTATTCCCGAACCGGTTCGGCAGAACCGTCCGGAGACCGGCATCACACTCCGCGTTCCGGAGTGCGAGGCTGAACTACTCGTCAGCGCCCCGCTGGCGTACTATCTCGGGGCCGAAGTGAGAGTCGAGTCACGGGATGCGGCGCTGTTGACGGCCGACGGCACATCGGTACACCTCTCTTTCGACGCGTGGCCGTCGCTACAGGCCGGCGTCGCGGCGCTGCTCCGGAAGGTGTTCTACCTCGACTGTCTGGTCAGACGCGTCGATCCGGCCGAGAGTGGCGCTCGTATCACGTCCGCGCTCTCGCTCGACCCGAACACAGTTCGGTCGCTGTCGCCGGCTGGACGGCTCGAGCGGTACATCGATGTCTCCGACGAGGCCGTGAACTCGATTCTGCCGGAGTGGCCCCTCTCGACGTACGTCTCACCCGAACCGGAACGGGTCCGCTGCCTGCCCTTTCTTCTCGACCGGCTCAGCCTCATCTACCTGCCAGACAGCAGCCAGCTCGACCAGGATGAGCTTCTCGACAGGACGCTGGCGGACTCGTATCTGAGCCGCGGTTCGGCCGAGCGCCCACCGGTCATCGAGCCGAACCTGCGCGAGGGCCAACTGCACTCGTGGCTCGCGCCGGGGAACCCGATAGACGCCTGCAAAACGCCGGCGGAGGCGTACGTGAACCGATACCGGAGTCAGAACCGGGATGCCGACAGCCAACGGGTCGCGGTCGTCCTCAACGACGAGGAGATGGCCGGCGAACACACGGAAGTCACGGAGATATATCGGGCCGCGGACCTGCCGATGGACGTCCAGGTCAGCGAACTGCTGTCGGTCAACGAACTGGCCGACGTGTTCGAACAGCCGGCCGATTTCGTCCACTTCATCGGCCACTGCGACGAGGAAGGACTGCGCTGTCCCGACGGTAATCTGGCGCTGTCGTCGCTGTCGGAAGCCCGAACGCAGACGTTCTTCCTGAACGCCTGTGGCTCCTACGATGAAGGGCTTGACCTCGTCAAACAGGGCGCGGTCGCCGGTGCGGTGACACTCACCGACGTGCTGGACAAACACGCCGCCCTGGTCGGGACCGCATTCGCGCGACTGCTCAGTAACGGATTCAGCATTCAGCGAGCGCTGGAACTCGCTCGCCGGCGGATAATGATGTGCAAGGACTACGCGGTCGTCGGCGACGGGACCTACTCTATCGTTCCCAATCCCGCACACCCCGCAGTCGTCTGGGTCTCCAAAGGGGAGACGGGATTCGACGTCCAGTGTACGGTCGTGTCCCCGGAACGGCCCGGTGAGAGCTACCGCCTGCCGTTCGACGACAGCGCCGCGCTGAACGGCGAACAGACGAGCCACTCGCTCGGCGCTACGGAGTTGGCCGACGCGCTGGGACAGACCTCACTGCCCGTCATCTTCGACGGGGAGTTTCACTGGTCCGACGACCTCGCTGCGCGTCTCCGGACGGACTTCTGACGAGCGCGAAGCTGTCAGACTCCGTGACGGAAGCCGAGACGCCCGCCATCTATTTTCGAACCGGCCACCCGAGGAGCCGTGTTGATGCGACACTCTCCGTACGCACTCAGGTACAGATTTGATACTGTGCTCCAGTCGTGGCTTCCGGCGGGTAGGAGACAGTGACAGTAACCACTGATTCGAGCGAATTCGCGCGACGACAGCGAGCAGAACAGGTGGTTCAGTCCGTGAGGCGAACGGCTTCTGCTTAGGACAACTGACCGATATTTTATCGCTGTCCGCCGGTGGGTGTTGTCGGAATGTTGGCGAAATCAACACAGTTTGGCCGGTAAAATTAAATATAATAATACACTATATACTGGCAAGGGACAATGACTGAAAATCTCCTGCAAGACGACGTCGGGTCTATGTTGACCACGGTATTTGGGGCAACTGACGAGCCGGTGTACGTCGTGAACCCGTCGCGGCGGACCATCTCTGAGCTTGCATCGACACTGGACGCAGATTCGGGCGCTCCCGAAGTTCGGCTGCTCGCCGACGAGCGCGCACTGAAAGACGTCATGGACGACTTCCTCGTTGCGAGCACCGCAGCCGACCTCATCGACGAGGAGCGGCTCACGATGCGACTGCTCGACGACGTGCCGAACCACTCGGTCGCGGTAACTGTCGATACGGTGTACGCGCTCGTCACCATCAGCGACACGGTCGGCGGTCTCGGGACCGACGACGCGGCGTTCGTCGACAACGCCTACGACTACTACGGCTCGACCTGGGAAGACGCCGACGAGTACTCGCTCCGGACACCGCCGCTCAACCGCGTCCAGAGCACGCTGGAAGCCGATATTGGCCCGGAAACCGCGTCGGACTTCAACGATGTTCTGAACTCACTGTCGACGGCTCGTGGCGACGGCGACGGTCTCGACGAGGTCACCATCAGCCTGCTCGTGGCCGCACGGAACGGCGAACTGTTGTACGACATCAGCAAATGGGGCGAAGACGTCGGACTGGCGAGCAAGGCGACGTTCTCGCGGACGAAGACGAAGCTCGAAGACATGAACCTCATCGACACGGAGAAGGTCCCGATCGACGTGGGCCGACCGCGGCTCCGCCTGATGCTCGGTGACGACCGGCTCAAAGACGCCGAGCCGGACGAGCTGGCCTCCGTGGCTCAGTCGATCCTCGCCGCGTAGGTTTTTCCCGCTCCACCGCGAGGGGTTCGGCATGCAAACTGTCGAAGTCGTCGGGCGTGGACCGGCCGTCGACGCACTCACTGCGTTTCTCGCTGATATCGACATTACAGTAGCACAGCCGTCGACACCGGCGGACAGCAGTGGCGACCTCGCCGTCGTCGTCGATACCGTCGGGTCAGAGACGTTTGCGGCGTGGAACGACCGAGCGAAAGGCGATGACGTCCCATGGGTCGCCGTCGAACTGGGCGGCGTCGGCGGCGTCCCGGTGACCGACGCCGCGATCAGCGGCTTCGGACCCGAGACGGGCTGTTTCGACTGTCTGCGGACTCGGGTCGAGGCGACGGTCGACGATACCGAGGAAATCACAGAAGCCCCGGCGGCGGCCACGCAACGATTCGCGGGAGCGCTGGCTGGTCGACTGGTCACCCGATTTCTCGATGGGGACGCTGCCCTCCTCGGGACGGTCACGGAACTCCCACATACGCAGCGCCGGTTCCTCCCCGTCCCGGGCTGTGACTGCAGTGAGACGCCGAGCCGTACCCTCAGCGACGGTCGCCAGACAGCCCCCGACAGCGAGGCGCTATCGCGGGCGGAACTGGGCCTCGACGACCGGGTCGGGATCGCCACGGAGGTCGGCGAAGTCGAGTCGTTCCCCGCCCCGTACTACCTGTCGACGCTCGCCGACACCGCCGGTTTCAGCGACGTGTCGGCCGCCGCCAAGGCCGCCGGTGTCGCTATCGACTGGGACACGGCGTTCATGAAAGCGCTTGGCGAGAACTACGAGCGGTACGCGGCCGGCGTCTACCGAGACGGGAATCTGCGGCACGGGACAGTCGGCGATGTTCCGGATGCCGTCGCACCCGACGCGTTCGTCAGGGACGAAGCCGAATGGGACGACTCGACGGCGCTTCCCTGGGTCCCGGCCGAAAATCTGCTGACCGACGAACGGCGGTCGCTTCCCGCCGAAACCGTCCACTATCCGCCGCCATTGGACGCCGTCAGACCGGCAACGACGACCGGGCTGGGGCTCGGAAACACCGTCACAGAGGCACTGCTGACCGGGCTGTACGAGGTCATCGAGCGCGACGCCGCGATGCTGTCGTGGTACTCGACGTTCGAGCCGCTTCGAGTTGCCGTCGACGACCACGAGCGGTACGACACGCTCCTGCGGCGCGCGGCGTCCGAGGGGCTCGACGTGACGGCGCTGTTACTGACACAGGACGTGGACGTGCCAGTCATCACCGTCGCACTGGAACAGGACGAGTGGCCTCGCTTCGCACTCGGCACCGATGCGGATCTGGACCCGGGTACGGCCGCCGTCGGTGCGCTGGAAGAGGCGCTCCAGAACTGGATGGAACTCGACAGCATGGGTCCCGAGGAGGCCATGGACGCACAGGGTGCAATCGGGCGCTACGCCGAATCACCCGGCGAGGGGGCCGACCTGACGGCCACCGAGACGGCGGTCCCGCTGGACTCGCTCGGCCCCGACGCAGACCTCTCCGGCGAGGCGGAGCTAGAGACGTTGTGTGACCGGGCAGCTGACGCAGGACTCACGCCCTACGGAGCGCGGCTGACGACGCGCGACCTCGAACAGCTCGGATTCGAGGCGGTCCACGTCGTCTGTCCGTCGGCACAGCCGCTGTTCTTCGGTGATTCGTTCTTCGGCGAGCGGGCCGAATCCGTGCCTGCTGACCTGGGCTTCGAGCCGCGGCTCGACAGGGAGCATCATCCGTTCCCGTAGCAACAGCCGACGAGCGAGAGTCAGATACCGGACAGTCCGTATTCAGATGCCGAACGTCGCCCGCAGCATGTCCCGCGTCCCCGGCCCGAGGCCGACTGCGGTAACAGCGATGAGCAACAGCAGTGCGTACCGCGGGCTGTCGTCGATAAACTCCTGGTTGAACAGCGAAACGACCAGCGAGGCGACGGCGAGCTTAACAATCAAGAACGGCCACGACGTGCCGATAGCAGCAGTCAGACCGGCAGACTGGAGAGATTCGGTGGCTTCAATGATGAATGCGTTGGCCGGGTGTTTCGGGTAGTACGTCAGCGGGACGTTGAGCGCATCGAGCCAGTCGGCCAGCAGGACGTTCGCGACGCCGTCGATGGCGTGGCCCCAGATGACCAGCAAGCCGATATAGCCGGTTCCGTCGTTCAGCGCCGGTCGATAGGACTCGAACAGGCGGTACAGACCGTACGACAACGCCGACGCCAGTGCAACAGTCGTGATGAGGACCGACGGGTACAGCGTCGCGTACTCGCGTGTGAGCGCGACAACCGTAAGATAGAGCAGCGTCACGGCGACGAAAATGCTACCAACAGCGCCGGTCGTCCAGTAGTAGCTGTCGACGACGCCGCGCTGTTCGAGGTCCACACAGACGACGAGGACGAGCAGCGTCAGCAGGAACACCGTGCCGTAAATGACGGGACTGATGATGAGCGAACTCAGCGGGTACTCGACGATAGGTGAGACGCCGGCATCGACCGCGCGGTCGGTTGCATCCTCGACAGTCCGCAACGCGCCGCCGAGCAGCATGAACGGCACGAACGCGAAGTAGAGCTTCGGGTCCTCGGCGATGTCCAGTCGCTCGAGGAGGAAGTAGACGCCGACGAGCATATACACCAGAATCAACATGTAGCCGATCTCGGAGACGATAGTGTATCCCGGCTCGGCGATGAGCCGTCCCTCCTGAATAGCCGCCCTACAGCCATCGTACAGCGGTTGTGGTCCGGATGCAGTCATCTCGGCACAGCTGGCCGCCTTGGCGTCCGCGTACACTGGCCCCCAGAAGTACTGCCAGAGGAACCGATCCCAGACGGCCTTTGGAGCAGCCATGACAGCTCCGACCGCAACGAGGAGGACGGCAACGAAAGAGCCCACCCAGAGCTGGCCGGGCCCGTACTCATCGACGGCTCGCTCGAACGTTTCCATGGCCGAGTGACCGGTGGCAGGCGGTTTTAGCGTTCCGGTCCCATGTGCGTGGAGCGGACTTCCGCGAGCCAGACGCGGCGCGGTTTGATGGCGAAACTGTGTTCAATCCTCAGCGAGTGCCTCGTTGCCGGCCGCCACGAAGGCCTCGTGTGCCTCGCCGTTGGAGGCGACGACGGAATCGCTGTCGTGGGTCCAGGGCTCGCCATCGAGGTCAGTGACCGTGCCGCCAGCCCGTCTGACCATATGGACGCCAGCGAGCGTGTCCCAGGGGGCCATCGGGCGCGTGCAAACGAGCCCTTCGAGCGCCCCGTCGGCAACGTGTGCCAGCGTGGCCTGGAACGAACCCAGACGCCGAATGTCGCCGAAGCGGTCGCCGACAGCGCTACACAGCCGACCGAACTCGTCCCTGTCGTCGCGGTCCCACCAGCCGACAGGAGCCACGGCGAACGTCTCCGGATCGGTTCGACCACTTACCGACAGTTCGGTCCCGTCTCGTGTCACACTTTCGGGGCCGGCGGCGTAGAGGTCGCCATAGGAGGGGAGATAGGTCACCGATGCGACCGGCTCGCCGTCGACAACTGCGCTGACGACCGTTCCCCACAGACGCATCCCACGGACGTAGTTCGCCGTCCCGTCGATTGGGTCGATGACCCACACAGAGCCGCTATTTGGGATGCTATCGACCGCTTCAGGCTCGGAGTCAGCGTCCGGGCCAGCTAACGTTGAGAGGTCCTCCTCACAGAGGAACCGGTCACGGGGGAACACCGCTCGAATCGTGGCAACGACTTGCCGCTGGGCGTCGCGGTCCGTCTCCGTGACGAGATCGTTTTTGTTGGCCTTCGACTCGACACTGAGGTTGCCCCGGAACTGCTCCCGAGCAACGACACCGCCAGCGCGGGCCGCTCGCTCGGCGACTGCCGCCCGGTGGCTTGCATCTGTCATACCTGAGGCTGGACCGGCCTTGTTCAAACCATCTCGCCTTCCAGCAAAACAGGGCCGACGGCCAGCGATGGGTTACTCTTCTTCGACAGCCTCGTCAACAGCGTCGAGAATGGCTTCAGCGATGTCCCGCGCCTCATTGGGCGTGTACAGGACCTGGTTCCCCAGTGACTGTTCAATACGGACGTAGCCGTCGTCGTCCTCAATGGAGAAAAACGCTGTATTCTCCAGCGGTGGCACATGCAGGCTCGCCCCCTCGGACTGATCTGTGGCCATGTTATCGTTTAGCACATAGGACGGCTTAAATCTACGGCTCTGGACAACAGCGGCCGTCCAGTTACAAATATTAATAATCAGACCCCAACGGCTTATACTCAGTCCAGATATGTACGTATATGGCATCGATACGTGGGGCACTTCGGTTCAGCAAGAACATCTCGGTTATCATGCTTTTGGGAGTCGTCTACGTCCTTGGGCTGAGCGTCGCAACGCTGATCAGTGCATCGGAGGAGCGACTGCCTCGGATACACGCTGTTGGTGGCGAGATACGGAGTCGGCTTCGTCGCCCAGTGTGAGACGCTCAGCAACCATGACACCAAAGCCACCGACCGGCACATGGAATCAGGTGGCTGTACCCGCAGCGTGTCTACTTGAATTGACGCATTTTCCCGATTACAGACTATCCGAGACAGTTTCTCAGTGCCTGTCGTAGTAGTTTCCCGGTGTAGTTCGACATTCACAAACGTGGATTCCTGTTGACAGCCCCTGTTTTATCACCTTGCTTGAATTATCCGGCGGTGAACCCGCGGAGACATAGTCTACTAGTCTGATAGACATCTGCTTCACAACGTACATTAGTGCGTGAATAATGTGCTTTATTGATAGATGGCACGCCACACTGTGGTCATGGGTCGAAGAAATCGTGTACATTCAGAGGAGGAGAGGGGTTCTCATGAGAACTATTGTTATTAATGATGGATTATCCTACCCGACAGCTTTATTATACGCTGCTTTGACATGACACTCTGTGTGGAGGCCGTGCGGTACATATCAGAAATTCGGCATTGAACTCAGATAAAATGGGGCCTACTAGCCGTATTCATCGAAAGCCGCCCAGGGGAGTGGAGAGTGTATGCTACCAGACGCACCAGCGATAGCCGAGGTACGGGAATGACGATACAAGCAAATCAGGCAAATCAAGCGGGTCAGCGGGGGATCACGAAGACTGTAGACGAGTTTCTCGTCACGCCGGAGAGCGAAGTCACGCCGGTTTTGAGCGTCGTGATGCCCACCCTCAACGAGGAGAAAGGAATCGTCGAATGTATTGATCGGATCAAGACAGCGATCTCGGAGTTACGTGTGCCGACCGAGATCATCGTGAGCGACAGTTCGACCGACGCGACTCCGGAGTTAGCTCGCGAACGGGGTGCGACAGTCGTGACACCTGATGAACCGGGCTATGGCTATGCGTATCGCTACGCGTTCGACAAGGCACGGGGAGAGTACATTGCGATGGGCGATGCTGACACGACGTACGATTTCGAGATGATTCCCCAGCTCCTCGAACCGGTCCAGAACGGCGACGCGGACATCTGTATGGGGAGCCGACTGGAGGGCGAGATCCGGGACGGGTCGATGCCGCCACTCCACAAATACGTCGGAAACCCGCTGTTGACGCGGTTCCTGAACACGTTCTATGGAGCCGGTGTAAGCGATGCACACAGCGGCTTCCGTGTGTTCACCAAGGACGCGCTCGAAACGCTAGAGCTAGAGACGACCGGGATGGAGTTCGCCAGCGAGATGATTATGGAGGCCGGCGCGAACGACCTCACCATCGAAGAAGTCCCGATTATCTACCACGAGCGGGAAGGCGAGGAAACACTCGACAGTTTCAGTGACGGCTGGCGGCACGTCCGGTTCATGCTCGTGAACGCGCCGGACTACCTGTTTTCGTATCCGGCTCTGTTGCTAGTATCGGTCGGGGCAGTGTTGATGTCGCTATCAATCGCTCGGCTGTCGATCGGTGGCGTCAACTTCGGCATACAGACGATGGTCGGCGGGTCGTTGCTGGCAATCGTCGGGTATCAGGTCTGGACGCTCGCGCTGTTCAGTTCCATCGCCGCGAACCCGATAAACAAGCCCGAGGGTGTGCTTGTCGGCATGATACGGGAGCGGTTCCAGTTGGAGCACGGCGCGTCCATCGGCATTCTCGCGGCTGCAGTCGGCGTTCTGTACCTCGGGAGCGTGTTCGGACAGTGGCTGCTCGCCGGCGAGGCGGCGTTACCGTCAGCTACAGCGACCCTTCTGGCCTCGACAGTCGTGGTGCTGGGGCTACAGACAGTGTTCGGGTCGTTCTTCATGAGTATGCTAGCAGACAGCAGCTAACCGTTGACTGTCGCTTTAGCGGGATTGGTCAGTTCTGCGTACACCTGCTAGGGCACGTTCCGTTCTCGACGCAGTCGATGTCGGGCTGTGTTCGGTTCTCGGCAACGAACTGCCACTCGTTTCGGCCTACACTGTCGGTGCCGTTGGAATAGGAAAGTTGTCTGTACAGCCCGTTGTAGTTCATCACGCTGTCGTACTCTGTCTGGGAGTAGCGCTCCTCGTCGATACCGTCCTGATGGGCGTCGAGCCCCATCGCGTGCCCGAATTCGTGCATGAACAGCGAAGCGGTGATCTTCGGTGAATCGAACCGCTCCATCGCCGCGATTTCAGGTCGGCCCGCGCCGACGAAGTAGTCGTCTCCGTTGTAGGCGACGTCGTCGGTTAGCAGGACGTAGTAGTAGCCGTCAGCACGGTGCTCGGAGTGGTTGGCCCGGAAGTCGTAGATGTCGTTCCCGGCACCAGCACGGGATTTCGAGTGTACTGTCCCGTTGGCCGAGAGGTTCGTATCGTCTGTGACGAGATGGATATCGATCCCGGTGGAGCCGTCGGGGTTCGAAACGGGTGCATTCTCAAACGTCTCGACAATGGATGTCCGGACCGGGTCCCTGAGCGTCGTTGACTGTGTGGAGTCGACTTCGACGTAGATGTCCGTTCGGAGCGGGTCTGCATCCGGAAGAGCCTGCTCACAGCGGACTTCCATGCCGTCCGGATAGCCGTCGCCGTCCGTGTCCGCGTCGGTCGGGTCAGTGCCGTAAACGGAGCGCTCTAGCGAATCCGACAGCCCGTCGCCGTCTGTATCAGTGGCGTTCGAAGCGGCCTGAGCCTGCTGTACGTCCGGAGTATCGGCCCCGCCACCGCTAGCAGTGTTCACCTGCGGCGACGTCCCGGTGACTGGAAACACGACACCGGCGAGAAGCAGCGTCACGAGGACGACGGCACCGACGCGAACCGTCGGCAGGCGACAGAACCAGTTGTTCGCGAGACGGCGGGCGCCAGCTAAGATGTCTGTGAGCATAGTTCTAATATTAATACTGATTCCAATAGCTACATTTAGCTGAGTTCCCGAATTCCGATACAACGTGAACTCAGACCATTCATGACTCAGAATTTTCGAGTGACGGTTAAGTAGATAATCCCCTAAATATCAATATCGATTTCGATACTAGGTGCGGACCTATCTCTGAAGGACTCGGCTGTGTCTGTCGGTATCTTCAATGGGCTCGGTTCAGTAACCGAAGCTAATGCGTGTCACCCGGCGGTTCTGGCTCACGATCACTGCTATCGGTAGTCTCGTCGTGGGTGGTGGGCTGCTCGATGCGCCCCTGTTAGTCGTCGGGGCCGTCGGGCTCGCAGGCTGGCTGCTCGCAATGCAGTTTGCGTTCGTCCGTGGCGTTTCACGACTCGAGGACGAACTCACCGTCAGCCAGTCGCTCGACCGGTCCCGAATACGGACCGACGCCGAAACGAAGTACACTCTCGAAGCATCAGTTGCCGCCGCCGGCGATCACCTGCCGCTCTCCGTCGAGGCAAGGATTCCACTCGCAGCGCGGATGGAAGCGGGTACCTCTCCGGATATCAATCTCGATGCGTCGATGCAGTCCTCGTCGGTGACGCTTCCGCTCACCTGGGAGACTGTTGGCAACTACACCGTTCCCGGAGCCACAGTAACCGTCAGTGACGGCACCGGGCTGTTTACCCAGTCGTTCACGACGGCTCCCGGCCCCGAACTAGCAGTCGAGTCGCCGTCGGTCGGTCCGATTCACGTTGGCCAGAGCGGGAAACAGTTGCTACGCGGTGTCGGCGAGCACGATGCCCGGGGGCGGACGGGTGGCCTGTCAGCTGAGGAGATTCGAAAATATGTCCCGGGTGACGCACTGAAATACGTCGACTGGAAGGCGACTGCCAGACTAGACGAGACGCACGTCCGCAACTACGAGGCTGAGAGTAACCGTAGCGTGGTTCTCGTCCTCGATCACCGGCAGACTCTGGGTGATGGGACACCTGGCGAAACGAAGCTAGATCACCTCAAAGCGGTCGCCGCAGCGTTCCAGCAGCGTGCCGAAACGATCCGTGATCCCCTGGGCTATCTCACTATTGACGACGCGGGCGTGACGGAATCGAGAATCCCTCTGGCGAGAACCGAGGCCTACAGGTCGTGCCGGCATCGGATCAACGACCTCGACACCGAAACTGAGACGTCGGCAACAGCTACCACGAAAGCGGCTCACACCGGCAGGATGACAGGGACGGTGAACCCGACGGCGGACACACAATCACCGATGGAAACGACGTTGCTCGCGTATCGAGATGCCGCCGGATCAAAACGACACCTTCCCAACCAGCCGCTGTACAACGGGCTCCAGGCGGCACCACACGAGATACGCAGCGCGAACCTGCTGGTCATCTGTACCGACGACAGCAACCCGAGTGAACTACGGAACGCGGTTGGACTGGCGAGACGCAACGCAACGGAGGTCGTCGTGTTTATGGCCCCATCAGTAGCCTTCGATACGGACCTCCTCACCGATCTCGATACCGCATACGAACGGTATCGAACCTTCGATCAGTTCCGGCGTGAACTGAACGAGGTCGATTCGGTGACAGCCTACGAGGTTGGGTCCCCGGACCAGATCTCGGCTATTCTGTCCGGCAGCCCAGCGAACACAGACCGGAGGGAGTACGCATGAGCGTCGCACTGAAAACGGCACGCTCGCGCCGATCACTACCCACCGTGCTCGGCCTGCTGGGCATCGTCGTGGCCACAGGCGGACTCGTCTGGGGCGGGCCGGTATGGCTTGGTTTCGTCGGTGTTGTCCTCGGCGGTCTCTACCTGTCCAGTACACCCGTTCTCGCGGTCGTGCTCGGACAGATAGCGCTCGTCACAGTCGATACACCATCACTGCTACCGCTCGTCCTCGTCGAAGGTGGCCTGTTCCTTGCGTTGCTTTCGGTAACTATCGAGACACCCGACAGGCGAGTCGCCGGCAGCCTCGTCGCACTTGTCGTTCCGCTGCTCGGCAGTCTCGCCTGGCTGTCGCTCTGGCGCTGGGACTTGGCCCCCCTCAGCGTCGGGGCCACCGTGGTCATCGGAATTGCCATCGTCGGCTATCTCTTCCATCGCTATCTGCTGATAGAACTCGACATCGTGACTGAAGACGCAGCTTCGGACCGTGATTTCCTATGAGCCAACCCGAGCCTACGCAACTGGACGCATCAGCCGATGACAGCACCCAACAGACGGATATTGTACGGGACCGCCAGACACTCGAAGCAGAGTTGGAAGTGTTACGGGAGGAGAACCGCCGGTTGCGCGACTCCTACGCGCATGCGAAGCGGGCAACGTTCAGACGGACCGCAGTGGGCTTCTTTGCGGTCGGTGGACTATCCCTCATAGCAGCGTTCCTCTTTCCAGCCCTGCAGACCATCTTCGTCGCGTTCGCAGGAACCGGTGTGTTTGCCGGCATCGTCACGTTCTATCTCACTCCCGAGCGGTTCGTCTCGGCGTCGGTCAGTGACACGGTGTTCGACACGTTGGCCGATGTCGAACAGCACCTCGTCAGCGAACTGGAACTCCAGACCGAGACGGTGTATGTCCCAACGGCATCCCGTCCGGAGACGAATGCGCGCCTGTTCGTCCCCCAGCACGTCGAGTACGCGGTGCCCGATCCAGAGCAGGTGGGAGAACTGTTCGTTACGAGCGGTGCCGAGGCGGAACAGGGCATATCGCTTCCCCCGACTGGAGACCGTCTGTACACCGAGTTCGAACAAACGATATCCGGCAAATTCGGTAACGATCCCGATGCAATAGCGGCACAACTGACCGCAGCCCTGTCCGAGCAGTTCGAACTCGTCGAGGACACAACAATCGAAATCGATGGCGGGAACCGAACTGCTTCTATTGCCGTCGACAATCCCGCGTTCGGCGACATTCACCAGCTAGATCACCCAGTGGTGTCCTTGCTCGCGGTGGGGTTTGCCACGGGACTTGATCGACCGGTTACTGTCGATACGCGCGATGACGACCGGTTCAGCGGTGTCGTGACCGTTTCGTGGAACGCACTCGAACAACCATCGGCGCAGTCCAATGGCGCGGCGACCCGAGAACGAGAGACGACACCAGCCCCGGAAAACAGCTAACTGCGGTCCAGTCGCTACTCGAACTTCCGTTTCGTTCCGCCGTCGCCGACCGCTGTCTCGACACCCGTACTGTGGTCGGTGTCGGACCCGGGCGGCGTAATCGACTGTAGGATTTCTTCGATAACCGTTTCGGCGCTGATCTGGCTTAGTTCGGCATCGCTGTTCATAATGAGACGATGCCGCAACACCGGCAGCGCCATCTCTTTGACGTCGTCCGGAATGACGTACTCCCGGCCGTTCAGACGAGCGACTGCTTTGGCCGTATTCTGCAGGGCGATTGTCGCCCGCGGTGAGGCCCCGTGAACGACGTTTCGGTGGTCCCGTGTCGCGCCGACGATAGCGAGAATGTACTCCTTGATGCTGTCTTCGATATGCGTCTCGGGGACGACTGACCGGGCGTCCAGAAGTTCGCTCCGGGAGATAACCTGCGAGATAGAGTCCGCGTCAAGCGTCGGGTTCGCGTCGAATCGGTCGAGGATCGCGCGCTCCTCCTCGGAGTTGGGAATCTCGGTGACGAGTTTCATCTGAAACCGGTCGCGCTGGGCCTCCGGGAGTTTGAACGTCCCTTCCATCTCAAGGGGGTTCATGGTCGCAACGACCGTAAACGGCGTCGGGAGTTCGAGCGTCGACCCTTCAATGGAAACCTGTCCCTCCTGCATCGCTTCGAGGAGTGCGCTCTGTGTTTTCGGCGGGGCGCGGTTGATCTCGTCGGCGATGACCAGATTGGTAAACACGGGGCCTTTCTGCAGCTCGAACTCGCCGTTTCGCTGGTGATACACCGTTGTTCCGGTGATATCCGCAGGGAGGAGGTCGGGCGTCATCTGGACCCGGGAGTGCTGGAGATCCGTCGCGTTGGCGACGAGCGTGGCGATCGTCGTTTTCGCGACACCGGGGACCCCCTCCAGAAGCACATGACCGCGTGTAAGCATGGCGACAGTAATGTGTCGGAGAACTTCCTCGTTACCGATAAGAACGGTTTCCGTCTCCTCCTTGAGACGGTCGTACAGCACCGATGGATCAGTCATTGCGTTGACGTTCGGCCCGCTGTTTAATAATGGCTTCCGTTACTCGCTCTACCTGTGCGGTCTCCCAGTCTGGATGGCGGGCTCTGAGATACTTCTCAACGCCATCCCGGGAGAGGTTCGGGTCCGACTCGCGGCCACTGTATTCCCGGAGGCGATCCCGGAGATGCTCGTCGAGACGGCGGTCGTACGCGAGCAGCGCCCCGACCAGCACGACGCCACAGAGCAGTAACAGCGCGTCTGACCGCTGGACGGCCAGGACGGCAGCGGCCACAGGCGGGACGCTACTGGCGTGTGAGTAGTCCAGCAGTGCGTCGTCGTAGCTGGCGACGAGGTTCCGAACGAACCGTCGGTTGTCACCGCGTTCGAGCATCGCGTTCACGAAGATGCTCGGATCACCGACGGCAATGACACGGCCGTCGCCGACCGATTCGCTCGTGACAACGGGTCGGGACGCTAACTGCTCCTCGCCGTCGAGTTCGCCGTTGCCGTTGGTGTCGAGGTAGGCGTATTCGGAGGTGTTGACGAGCGTCGTCGCGTTTCCGGCTCTGACAGTCGTCCCGTAGTTGAGGACGACAGTATCGACGCCGGCAGTCTCCGGATAGTCGCCGGCAGGCGTCGCTTCCGGGAGCGAGGAGTTACGGTAGTAATTTCGGTTGTCGTACACCGGGCGACCGTCAAAACGCGCGTCAGCACCGACAGCAGCGAGCAGGGCATTCCCTTGTGGGCGGTAATCCTCGGCAACGACGAGTGTCCCGCCGCTTCGGACGAACTCCGCGAGCCGTGTGCGCTCGCTCGACGAGTACGGCTCCGTCGGCGAGAGAACGACCGCAACAGTGCTGTTCGCACCGGTCATCGGATACTGACTCACGTTCGTTCCGACAGTCACGTTTGCACCGGCGTCAGCTGCGACGTTTCGGAGTTCACCTGCCCCGTCCCACTGGGAGTTGTACGCACCGAACGCTGCTGAGGACGTACTCGCGGCGTAGACGACCGCGATGATCGTGAGGGCGGTGTAGGCGGCCAGCAGGAGCTGCGGGAGAGTGAGCGACGGTAGCCAGGAGTCCTCGGAGAGCGGTGTCAGCGCCATCAGACCAGCCCCGGCGGTAGAATATCGAGGATCCGTTTGATGACCACGTAGGCAAAGCCCACCAGTCCGATCCCGATGAGCCACCAGAGCCGCCGTCGCCAGTGCGGCGACACGGCCTGCGGTGCGACCAGTTCGACAGTGACGAGAAACCCGATCAGCGAGACGACAAAGAACAGCTCAAGCGTCAGCGCGTCCAGCAGGGTCAACACGAGGATGGTGCCAAGCACCCACATGAGATGGCCGTAGATGAACTGCTGGCGCTGTCGGGTCGCCATGGTACGGCGTTCTGCTCGATAGACAGTCAAAGTTCCGACCGACGGCTGCCGACTGAGCCATACAGCTAACCTAGCAGTTCGGTTCAGTCGTCGCTAGGCTGGCTCTCGTCGACCGACTCGTCGTCGGGCGTCCGCGTCCGGTCGCCGCTCGGGAGCAACGAGACCGGTGACGCTGTCAGATACGGCACCGTTGCGACGAGGGCACCGAACAGGGCGAGCGAGACGCCGCCGGCAAATATCGCTGCGAGGATGGTCGGCGGCGTCCGCGCGGAGAGGCGAAAACCGAAGAAGACGAGCCAGCCAGCCCGCTCCAGCAGCTGTAACGCGACGATCGACAGACCGAGAGCGAGGCCAGTCGCTGGGATCGCGATACGGGCAATATCGCCCAAAATCGTCCGCAGGACCCGCCACTGCGTCGCGCCGGTCGAGCGGTGGATGCCGATAGCCTGCCGACGCGCGTGGACTCCCTGTGCGAAGGTCGCCGTGGTACTGCCGACGGTACTCAGCGCCGAGAGGACGACAAGCACGCCGAGGATCAACTGGACGTTCCCGAACACGCCCTCGACGGAGCGCTCGATGGGCGTTCCGGACGCGTACGACCCGCTACTTGCTACCGCGGATGCCAGCCGACGGTCCCCGGTCACCTCGTACTCCGCTGTGGAGAGGGTGGTCCCGTTGGCCGTCACTCGGTAGGTGTACGTTCCGGGCTGGCTTCGTCCGCCGTCCGGGGAGAACCGCGTCTGTGTGACGTTGCCGGGCGGCATGTAGACGGTCCGGTTCCGGGAGACACCGGGGCCGACGACGCGCACGTCACGGGTGATCGGCTCCTGCCAGGGGTTTGCGAGCCCGATCCTGAGGGTTGGTGTCGTCAGGACCGACCCCGAAGACGGCGATATCGACAACTCCCCGTACAGTTCCCGCTCGGTACCACGGACGATCTGGATGTCGTGTGTCGCCGTCTGGTCGCCCGAACGAGCTGTTATCGTGTAGTTCCCCGGCTCGCGTGGCAGGGGAACGACAGCGACACCGCTCGATCCAGTTCTGAGCGACGGCCCGTTCACCGTGACGGTAGCGTTCGAAACGCGGTCTCCGGTTTTCGTGACGACAGGAACTGAGAGCCCCGACCCGGGCGGGGCCTGTGACGGTAGCTGGCTCGGAATCTCGATGGCGTCCGGCGAGACAACGGTCACAGAATGGGTGTACTCCCCGGCAGTGGCGTTTGCAGTCCCCAGTTCCGACGCGGTAAAGGAGACAGTCCCGGTCCGCTCTTGCCCCGGCGGGACTGCGACCGTCGTCGTTCGCTGTTCGCCCCGATACCGAACTGTGACTTCCCGGTCCGCCCGCTCGTTGCCGACGTTTCGGACGGCGACGGAGAGGTTGACAGCGTCACCTTTCGTGACACGTCCCGGACCCGATAGCCCCGTCACGACAGTGCCCGACTGGTTGGCAGCGACGCCGTCGGCGTCGTCGATCTCGGACACCGGCCCCTTCACGCGAATCATGTGGACCTGTCCCGGCCCGGTCGCCAGGTCGGCCGCGGAGTCGAGCGGCAGAACGAGCAGGTCATCGAGCGTTCTGGGGGCGTCGTACTGCCCGACGACGGTGACCCGGCGAACGCCGGGCTTGACGCTCCCGCTGACGGTCAGTTCGTCACCGACATCGACATCGAGCGTCCGCGCGAGGTCGCTCCCGATGACGGCCTCGTCGTGCCGCTGTGGTCGCTGGCCTTCGACCAGCGTGGCCCCGGTGACGTTCGCGAAGGCGTCGTACTCCGCCCCGTGGGCCATGTACGGTTGGCCGTCCGAAACCTGGGCGTAGATGATTTCCGGGCTGGCCGGCGTCCCGTCGGCCCGCAGGGCTGCGGCGTACTCAGCGTCGAGGCGACTGTTCAGCGGATGGGGCGCGCCGGCTTCGGTGATAGTCCCGGAGCCGCCCGCCGCACCGCCGAGCGGGGACGCGAGGCCAGCCAGTGAGACGACGAGCAGGAACGTGATTCCGAAGACGGTCAGCGTCGCCGCCGTCGGCACGACCGAGCGCCACGACAGGAACGTCGGTGCGACCCAGTTTCGGACCCTCGCAAGCGTCGACTGCTCGGACTGGCCGGACCGGGCGTGACGGCTCCCGAGCGAGGCCGGCGGGCGGGTCGCCGCGGGGTAGGCCGCGAGCGCGCCGGCAGCGAGGCCCATCAAGACGAAGATTCCGGCGACGCCACCGACGACGGTTGCGCTCTGGCCCGTGACGGTAACGTCGAGTGCGATGGGGAGACCGACGTAGATCGCGACGTTGACCAGCGCCTTGATGAGGATCAGTCCGACGGCGTAGCCCAGCACCACGCCGGTCGTCACGAGGAGGCCGGCTCGAAGCGTAAACAGGAGTCCCACGCGCCACCCTGGTGCGCCGGTCGAGCGGATGACCCGTATCGCGTCGAGGCGGTCGCGGACGCTCATCCGCGTGACGTTGTAGACGACGATGAGGACCAACAGCCCGCCGGCGGCCGCCGCGATGCCCAGCGCCCAGAGCACCTGCTCTAAACCGCCGAGGACGTACAGGAGCGCGCTGACCAGCGGTGCCCCTTCACTTGGGAGGCTTCCCAGCCCGGTCCCGCTCGGACTGTGGTCGATGACGAAGTAACCGGTGACGCCGACCTGCTGTGCGGTCGAGGCGTTCGTCGCGTACCACTGATTGGAGAGGAACGTCGTCCCCCGCTCCTGTGGGACAACGGTGAGCGAGACGGTACCGTCTGACCCGCTGACCGTTCGGGTCCGCTGCTGAGAGACCGGTCCCCGGCCGTCAACGCCGTCCGGAATCGTCGGTAATCGCCCCTCTTGCCACTGGGCCGACCCCTCGATGAGCACCCTGGGCGTATCGGGTGGTATACCGATAAGACGAACGTCGGTCTC
The DNA here is from genome assembly GCF_037078445.1 of Haloarcula sp. CGMCC 1.2071. Classification (NCBI taxonomy): domain Archaea; kingdom Methanobacteriati; phylum Methanobacteriota; class Halobacteria; order Halobacteriales; family Haloarculaceae; genus Haloarcula; species Haloarcula sp. CGMCC 1.2071. Next base: position 17,649 of record NZ_JAYMGY010000013.1, on the reverse strand, counting down.
GTTTACAGTCGCCGTCGCTGTCGGGAGCACGGTGACATCACCACCGGTCTCGGGCGGGCCGTTACCCGCGTCGTGATAGGTGACCGTCCCGGAGTTCGCGAGCGGCTCGGCGAACGTTTCCGAGTACGTGACTGCGGTGAACAACAGCAGAACCGTACCGATGAGAAACGCGGCCGTCACGGCGACGACGACGACGGTGAGCCGGTCCCGTCTGGACCAGCGAAACAGGAGGGCGTTTCTGTATCCCATCGGTTCGTTAGTTCGTCTCCGTGGACGGGCTCGCGTTCGGCGTCGAGGCGGTATCGGAGACGAGCGTGCCGCCGCGGATGAACAGCCGTTCGTCGAACCGCTGGGCCAGTTGCGGGTCGTGGCTGATGACGACGAGGGCGGTTTCCGTCGATTCCTTCATGCTGAACAGGAGGTTCAGCACCGACTCGGCGGTGTCCGGGTCTAGCTGTCCGGTCGGTTCGTCGGCGAGGACGATCTCGGGGCGGTTCGCGAGCGCCCGTGCGATGGCGACCCGCTGTTTCTCGCCCCCGCTCAGCGTCGCGGGGTACTGGTGTTCGAGCCCGGCGATACCGAGGCGGTCGAACAGCGTGTCCAGCCAGTCTGGGTCGCGGTCGCCTGCGTGTTCCTGCGGGAGCGACGCGTTCTCACGGGCGGTCAGGTCACCGATGAGCTGGAAGTCCTGGAAGACGAACCCGAGCGTCGTCCGCCGCAGGCTGGCGCGCTGGCGTTCGGAGAGCGTGCTCGCGTCTCGGCCGTCAATCTCCAGCCGGCCGCTAGACGGAGATTCTAGCAGTCCGAGGACGTTGAACAGCGTCGACTTCCCGGCCCCGCTAGGGCCCTGAACGAGCATCGCCGCGTCGGACCCGACCGTGAGTGAGACGCCGTCGAGAATCCTGGTGCCCCGTCGTGTGACACACAACTCCGAGCCGACGAGGACGGGGTCAGTCATTGTCGGCCTTTCTGCCGGCCCCGTATTGTATGCCACGGTTACATACCCGGGAGAAGTGAAGATGGGGGGACCATCGAACCGGGTCCGTTCAGAACCCGTCAGCAACTCGTTCGGTTCCCGCCGGGCCGAACGAGGTACACGGAGTCGAGGCCGCGCGTGTCATAGACCACGTCGTTCTCGTAGCGCCACTCCGCCAGCGCCGCGGGCGTGGTCTTCTCGCTCGCTGCCGGGAACAGGTGCGCCCCTGTCGTCCCCCACGACGCCCGCGACAGCGTCGGACAGTTGGGTTCCGTCCCACCACCGAGCCACCGGGCGGTCGGCTGGTACGTTCCGTTGGACGCGCCCGGATAGTACAGATCGACGATACGGCTGAACGGGTGGTCGGACGCCCACTGCTCGTCGACGTGGTCCGCGGTAAACGTCGCGGCCGCGAACTGCGATTCGGTCGCCCCGGTCGGGAACGCGAGCGTGTCGAGATTGACGAAGGCGATAGGCATCGTCGCAACTGCGGCAACCACGATGACGACCGTCAGAACCGTTGCGAGCCGGTGACTGTGGGCCTTCGACGTTCCAAGCCCGCCATCCGGCGACGGCGACTGCCGATAGGCGACCGACGCGACGCCGATGCCGGCGAGCACGAACACGGGCAGGTGAACGAACGTCTGGCCGCGGAGCGCGGTCCCGTAGTACTCCGGCGTCAGCGAGGCGGTCAGCGAGAAGTACACGATGACAATCGGCGCCAGCAGCAACGCCAGCACGACCGGGCCGATCAGCCGGCGGTCGCGGCTCGCAAGCGGCAGGCCGACGACCGCAAACAGTACCGGGACGGCGAAGGCCGCAACGAGCACCAAGAGACCGGCTGGCGTGGTCTGTGTTCCAGGGAAGACGGTCTGCAACGCGTTCGCACCGAGGGTCAGAAACCAGAGGCCGACCGCGCCGCCGATGGTCACCCGCTGCAGGCGGGCGCTCGTCCGCTGAAACCAGACCAGCGTCGCCACCAGAACGACGACCCAGGCCAGAAACAGCCCCGGATACGCGCTGATGCGGTCGACGTACGGGACCTCCAGAAGCGAGCGTTCTGCGATCCGGTAGTACCCCCACATGTACACCCAGAAGCCCGCGACGGCGACGAGCGCAGTGACGGCGTCACGACGCGACGGAATCCTGGCGAGATGGGCGGCTAGCACCCCCGTGAGTACCAGCGCAGCGATGAGCGAGCTGAACGTATGCAAGAGCGGGAAGGCAGCGAACAGCACGACCACAACTGCGCCCCATCGACGCCCGTATCGCTCCGTCGTGAGCAACCGATGGACGGCAATCGCAAACAGCGGCAGCAAGAGAAACGCCAGCGCTTCCTCATCCGTTTGTCCGGTCCGCCGGAGATAGATGCCTTCCACCGCGAGCCCCATCCCGACCACGCCCATCGCCAGCGTCGTCCGCGAGTGACGCCACCGACTCGACTGTGCGAGGCGTTTGACCAGCGCCATCGCCGTCAGGCAGGACGCTGCACCGGTGACCGCGACGACCGGCTGGGCGACGTACAGCGGCCGCTCACCGGTGAGTGCGCCGACGACCGTCAGGACAGCGGTAAACACGATGTTGTCCGCACGGAACCGCGTGAGGGGAAACGCCCCCGTTTCGAGCGTGTCCCTGGCCAGAGCGACGTAGCCGAATCCGTCTAGCGTCGAGGGCAGCGGTGTCCAGTGGAGCGTCGTCAACCGGGCCGCGACTGCCACGGCCAGCACAGCCACGATGAGCAGCAATCGCCCCTTCCGGCCGTCACTCATTGGCGGGTCCTACAGCGGGTGGGTGTAAGATAGTTACCGCATTGCGACGGCCGACTCGGGAGCCCTGACAGTCTCTCGGTCTACTGCTAGCCCTGTTGGAAATCCGGGATTGCTGCCAGGCTCTAGACACACCCGGAGTGTCCATGACGATTAGCAGTCACTGGTCCCCGTTCGACTTGATCTTGCGGGCACGTTCGACGGCTGCCTCCGCGCGTGACGGATCAACCGATGTCGGTGCGAACGCCGCCGTCTCGAAGGCTTCGACCACCGTTTCGATATCCGCCATCCGTTCCTCGGGAACGCCGTGCTCCTGGCTCTGCTGGAGGAGTTCCCAGTGTGTCGCCCCCTCGTCAATACCGTTTTTCACCGCTAGCTCATCGTGGACTGCGGTGTACGCCGCCATCGCTGCGGCATCGTAGTCCCCGCTATCCAGAGACGTATCGACGCGGTCCGCAAACGTCGGACTCGTCGCGTTCGATGGCGTCGTCGCCTGGTCGGATCCACTCATCGATACCTCAGTTGCCTCCACCGAGGAAGTCGTGTTCACCTGGGATTGGCGGCGCCGCGACACGATAAACCAAGCCCCGACGACAACTGCAAGCGCTACCCCGCCGCCCAGGACGGGCAGCCAGCTGTATCCGATGATCCCGTTCCCAAAGGCTACTTCTGGGTTCTCGTCAGAGCCGAACAGTATCGCTACCAGGGTATCGATAAGCAGATCGCTATCCGAATCGGAGCCGACCGGTGGGTTGCCGCCGCCGGCTCCTGCGGCCAGCGTTGTCGTTGCGGTCGCGTTACCGAGGTTCGAACTCGGTTCGTCGTACGTAGCGGTAACGGTAACTGTCTCGTTGTTCTGCGGATATTCGAGGACGGTCTGGAACGACCCGTTCCGGTTCGTCTCGACGAGTTGGGTGCCGCCAGCACCGACCTGCAGGCGTACCGGGCGACCCGCGACAGGGTCCCCGGCAACGGTCTGGAGTTGCCCCCTGGCAAGGGTCCCATCATCCGTGCGTGACGCACTCACGGAGAGGGTCGTCTGAGTCTCGACGACGACAACAGGGGTCTCCGACTGGACGCCCACAATCGCTCGGTTTTCGTACGGAACCCGAGCGACAACTACACGCTCACCGTCGTTTACCGACGCTGGGGCTCGGGTCGATGCTGTCGCCGTTCCGTTCGCTCCGGTCGTCGTTCGTGCAACGACAGTATCACCAACGGTGAACTCGACCGGTACCCCGTCGACACCTCTCGACTCGACTGTCACGGACGCCGTCGCGTTGAGTCGGTCGCCGTACCCTACCGTACCCGGTGCGATTTCGCTCGTCGCGTTCGGCGTCACCTGTTTCACGTCAATCGTGAACGTGGTGTCGTCGGACAGGTACACCGAGTCGGCATCCGGGACGTACTCGACCGGGACGGACTGCGACCCGAGTCTGGCTGAGCGTGGCCGGTACTGCGTTTCGAACACACCGCTGGAATCAGTTCGAACAGTTTGTGTCTGGTTCCCGATCCTGAGTTCGACCGCCTCGTCTGCGATGACCGAGCCGTTCTCAGTCCGGATCTGGCCGGAGACCGTTCCGGGATCACTGAACGATGCAGTCGAGTCTCTCGCCTGAACTGTGAGCGTCGTCCCGACGAGTGTCTCTTCACGGATAGCCGCCTGCGTCGCCGTGACGTTCTCTGTCGTCTCGTTGATCTCGGTCTGTCCCGAAGAGAGGTCGACAGACGTGGTGTTCTCTATCCGTTCGAAGTTCCGGTTCAGTTCTTGGCTCCTGTCGCTGATGTTCGACGCCGTTCGCTCCATCGCACGCGCAGTGATGCGGGCCTTGCGTTCGTTACCGCGCTCGCGTGCCGCCTGATACGCCGTATATTGCTGGCGGTACCGCTGTACCTCGTTCGTGAGATTCCGCTGGTTCTCGCGCGCGGCTTCGAACTCTCTCGCGGCGGTGTCGTCCGTATCCGACGACGTGTCACCGGCAACGTCGACGTACTGCTCCAGACGCTTGTCGTAGTCGTCGCCGAGGACGCTCTGCGCTTGCTCGTACTGTTCGTTCGATAGCGCGATGCTGCTGTTCTCCAGCCGCCCCCCCATCGTCCGAGCCAACCAGGCGGCCGTTTCATCGCCGTACTCGCCGTCCGACACCGAATCCGGGTTTTCCTGTTGCGTCTCGTTGTCGTCCGTCGGCGTCTCCACCTGCCGGTTCAGAGCCGGACCCCCATCGTCGGTCCCCATCGCTGCCACCCCACCAGCGCCCGCTGTAAGTCCAAGTATTGTCAGGGTGACGAACACGGCCCACGACTGGCTCCGGAACACACCGAGTTATTCCGCTGGGTTGATAAAATGCGTTCGGTTGGCTCATCGGAGACAGTTGCAGTCGTGTACTGAGACAGAAAGCGACGCAATCAGCTATTTTTTTACCGTGCCGACATGACTCATTGCCAATGGCTGAAACCCAGACGTGGAAACTACTCTTGCCACGTCAACTCCGCCACCTCCCGGCCGATCTAGCAGGCGTTATCGGCGTGGTGATTCTGACGAATCTGGCTGCCCTGCTGCCGGTCATCTCCGACACGCCGGTCCGCATCGTCGCCGGGCTCGTGTTTGTCCTCTTCATTCCCGGCTATGCGTTCATCGCAGCGCTGTTTCCGGAGGCCGGGAGCGGCCCCACGGCCGACGACGAGACCGTTTCGGATCCCCGGGCCGACGGAATCGACGGTATCGAACGGGTCGCGCTCTCGTTCGGACTCAGTATCGCCCTCGTTCCCTTGGTCGGCCTAGTGTTGAATTTCACGCCGTGGGGCATCCGTCTGCTCCCGATTCTCGTGTCGCTCAGCGGGCTGACGCTCGTGTTGACCGCTGTCGCGGCTGTTCGACGCTGGGCGGTACCCGCTGACGAACGGTTTCGCGTCCCGTATCGCGCGTGGCTCAGTGCCGGCCGTGAAGAGTTGTTCTCGCCGGCCTCGCGGACGGACGCGGTCCTGAACGTGCTGTTGGTCCTGAGCATCCTGCTTGCGGCCGCCAGCGTCGGCTACGCGGTCACAGTACCAAAGGACGGCGAGCGGTTCAGCGAGTTCTACCTGCTGACCGAAGACGAAGACGGGGAACTCGTCGCTGACGGCTATCCGACGGAGTTTCAACAGGGCGAGGGTCGCTCGTTGATCATCGGTATCGGGAATCAGGAACACGAACGGAGTGAGTACACCGTAATCGCCGAGTTACAACGCGTCGAACGCGTCGGCAACGAGACCCGGGTTCGGGAACGATCGGAACTGCGGCGCTTCCAGCCGACGCTGGGACACAACGAGACCTGGCACCGTCAGCACGAGGTGACGCCCGAGATGACTGGGGAGGGGCTTCGGCTCCAGTACCTGCTGTACCGCGGGTCACCACCTGAGACCGTGGACCAATCGACTGCGTACCGGGAAGTCCACCTCTGGGTGAACGTAACCGGCTGACCCAGGTTCTCGTAGCGAGCAGCGCTCCCCCAGGTAAAACAGGGACCGACTTACTGCCCATTCTTTTGAGATCTAACCCGGCAAACAGCTTTTCCTTGCCTGGATCATTGGTTTCACCGTGTACCCCGCAGGCCACTTCCTCCTCGCAGCCGTTCCGCTGACGGTATACACGGTGGCTCGGTGGCATCACCTCCCGTCTGGGCCGATGGTACTGCTCTTGCTTGTTGCGACGCAACTCCCGGACGTAATCGACAAGCCGCTCGCGTGGACGTTCGCTATTCTTCCGAGCGGGCGCATGCTGGCCCATTCGCTGGTCGTCTCGCTACCCGTCCTCACCATCCTTGTACTGCTGGCTGCACGTCAGGGCTACGGGCGGTACGCAGTGGTGTTTTCCGCCGGCTACCTCTCACACATCGCCGGCGACTTCTATCCGATTGTGCGACTCGGGACGGACTACTGCTTCTTTCCGAACCTGTTCTGGCCGCTGTTGTCGGCAACCCCCGATAGAACGCCGTCGTTTGCGGCGCATTCGCCCGACAGCCTGCTCTCGCTTGCCGTCCCCCTGGTCGTCTTCGGACTGGCCATCAGCTACAGCCTCGTGACGGTGTACCGGAGATACGAGCAGGTCCCAGCCGAAATACCACAACGGTAAGCCGTTCGCGGCCGACGGTCGTTGCCACTGAAGCAGTGGGTCTCAAGCGGCGGATTTCGGGCTCCCCGTCAGATATCGAAGCTACTGTTCCCGCCCATAGGGATCGCGGAGTGAAGCTGAAACGCCTGTCTCAAACCGGTGTCGCCGATTCGATCGGTGCTTCGCCGCAGCTGACACAGATATACTCTTCGTCGACGGTGAGCACGACCGGTGAGTTACACTTGATGCACTTGATTTTCGCCGCACGGGATGGCTTTGCGTAGTCTCCCATTGTATGTACCTTACATAGCAATGTTATATGTAAAATAACATAAAATTACCCCTTTCAGCAATATTGTATCCGCAGCCGCTAGGAGGGGATAACTCAGTTATGCAGGAAAGCTAGCTCCAGTTAGGTACACAACAGGAGAGAAATTCGTCAGAGAAAGAGATTCATCAGAGAATAGACAAATGCCGCGTAAACTGTGGAAGTTCCTCAGTCCCGACGTGCCAGGAATCCAGCGCCTAGCAATGCTAGCACCGCGACGAGGACGGTGAAACCGGGGCCGCTCGAACTCGTGGTCTCGACCGAGCCCTCCGTTCCGGTTGTGCCTGTCTCGTCGGGTTGCTGTGCCCCACCACCTGCGGTCGTGGCTGCTTCCGTTGGCACCTCTCCGTCTTCAGTCTCGACTGTCTCAGTGTCGTCGGTGTCGGTCGTAGCTTCGTCCTCAGTGTCTTCTTCAGTCCCCTCGGTATCGGAGTCGTCGTTCCCACTATCGTCATCGCTATCTCCGCTATCGCTGTCATCGCTCCCGTTATTGTTGTCGTCGTTGTCGTTGTCGTTGTTGTCGTTGTCGCCGTCACCGTTGTTGCCATCACTTCCGTCGTCGCCGCCGCCGTTGTTGCCATCACTCCCGTCGTCGCTATCGTCATCATCGTCGCCGGAATCGGTTTCGTTCGACTGTGATAGCGTGACTGTCCCGGTCGCGGAGTTGATATCGTTTGAGTCTTCGCCAACAGCGACGTGAACGTACGTGTACGTCCCGTTTGGCCAGGAGTCGAGTGTTTCGACGTCGACGGTGGTATCGGAGGCACCGGAGACCGTCGTCGACGAGGCGTGCATCACGTCATCACCGGTCGAATCCGGCGATGCTTCGGAGAGAACGAACCCGAACAGCCCGATCAGTCCCGCTGACGGCATCGCTCCTGCTGCCGTCGAGTCCTCACCGGTGAGGGTAGCGTCATCGTCGGCCGACGAGACGCCGTTGACGCCGTCGAAGGAGTTCTCGACCGTGACCTGGTCTTCCGAGAAATTCTCATCGATTTCGCCGGTCACACGGACGGTGCTCGTCCGCTGTTGGAGTTCGTCCTCGTCGAGTAGCAACACAGCGTGCGTGACAGAGTCGTCCTCCAGTTCGGTCTCGATATCGAGCGAGACGTTATCGCCAGCGGTGATATCGTCGGAGGTCGCATCGACCGTGGACGGGCTTTCCTGAACCAGCGTCTGTTCGACGCCGACGACGGTCACGTTCCCATCAGTCGAGACGTTGTTGTCCGAAACAGACAGGCCCTGTCCGTCATCGACAGTGACCAGAACGAAGCCGTAGGCACCACCCGAGGCAGGTGTGTACGACGTTTCGAGTACACCGTTGTCATCTATCGAACCGACACCCTCCGCGTCGTCTAGCAGTTCGACCGAGTTAGCGTTGGAGTCGTTCGTAAAGATACTAGCTAGATCAGTTCTGACGCTTCCCTCACTAAACCCGGCCGAAGATGGGTTTTCGGAGAGTCTGACAGCGAGTAGTTGCGCCTCGTCGCCGGCAAGTCCAGTCGTTCCGGCTCCGGTCGTTGATTCGAACGTCAGATCAACTGATTCGCCCGTTTCGTGAATCGTGTACTCCTCCCTGTTGAGGGGAACGTCACCGGTCTGAGCAGACTCGATGTTGATATACGTCTCCGGGGCTGCTATCGCCGTTGGGCCGCTGGAGGACGTCCGAAGCGGGAGCAGCGACCGTTCCCAGACATCCACGTTTTCCGTCACCGCTGTCGTTTGCCCTTCATCGACTGGCGTTGCCGCCGCCGACGTTACCGACAGGGGGGCGGCTAACACCAGCAGCACTGTCATCGCACAAATTACAGTGCGTTTTCCGTTTGTTGTTTTATACATTACTGAATTTTTTCGGAGGGGCGCGGTATAATTCTTATGCAGTGACATTCGACGCTACACAGTGTCATATGACGGTTACAAAACACGTACCCACTGTCTGGGGATTTTGCAGCGCGACTCGTGAGTCGTGTCTCGGCAAATTACCCTACTCGTATTTATGACAGGTCCCCGGTTTGACGCATTCCTTATAGTAAATGCTCGACAGCGGACCCGGGTTTAACAGCAATCGGCCAACAGTCGGCCGTGTCATCGAGTAGAATCTGCACACGTCGGCGCACAAAGAGGTGCTGTGTTCGGTGGACACCACCAGTAAAGGCCGCCCGATCAGTTACTCTACGTCCCCTTCGTCGTCCCCAGCATCACTCGGTCCGCCAGCGTTGTCCGGGGGACCGCCACCGTTGCCCGGGCCACCACCGTTATCAGGGCCGCCGCCCGGACTCACTGCCACCGTGCCGGTATCCGAGTTGAGAGTCCCGGTTTCGTTACCGACTGCGACGTGGACGTACTGATACGCACCGTTCGGCCAGGAATCCAGGGTCTGGACCGTCACGTTGGCGTCAGCGTCACCGCTGACAATCGTTGCAGAGGCATGGATAACGTCCCCGCCAGCGTCCGATTCGGCCTCGGAAACCACCGTGCCGAACAGCCCCTGCAACCCGATTGCAGGTATCGACTGGTTCTCGGAGAGGTTGAAACTCCCCAGTCCAGTGTTGCTCTCAACCGTCCCAACACCGCTGATGTTATCGAAAGAATTCTCGACGGTGATCTGGTCAGCCGAGAAGCTCTCGTTCAGCTCGCCCGACACAGTCACCGTGCTCGACTGCCGCTGGAGTTCGCCCTGTCGGACCAGCAGGACCGCGTGGGTGGCGTTTTCGTCTTCCATCTCAGTGTCGACAGCCAGCGTAACGTTGTCGCCGGGGTTGACCGGGTTCTGGGTCCGCTCGACGTTCGAGGCGTTGTCCTGCACCACGGCCTGTTCGACACCGACGACGGTCACGTTCCCGTTGACGGAGACGTTACCGTCCGATACCGATAGCCCCTCATCGCCCTCGTCGACAGTCACCAGAACGAAGCCGTATACGCCGCCCGATTCGGGGGTGTAGGACGCCTGCAGTTCGCCATCCTCGTCTATCGTGCCGACGTCTTCCGCGTCATCGAGTAGCTCCGACGACGTAGTGTCCGAGTTATTTGCGAAGACATCTTCGAGAGAAGCGCGGGAGATGTTACTGGCGTTTGCCCCTGCCGTAGTCGGTGCTTCATCCAACTTGACAGCCAGCAGTTGCGCCTCGTCGCCGGCAAGTGCTCTCGTTCCGGCACCGATTCTGGGTTCGAAGGACATATTTATCGACTCGTTGCGCTCGTGGATCGTCATCGTCTGCTTGTTGAGCGGCAAGTCGCCAGTCGCAGCTGATTCGACGTTGAGGAACGTCCGCGGTGCCACTATCGTGGTCGGCCCTTCTGACGTCGTTCTGAGCGTGAGCGGGGACCGGTCCCACACGTCGACGTTTTCGGTCACCGAGAGCGACTGGCTCTCAGCGACGGGGGTTGCCTCAACAGTGGTCGTCACTGATAACGGACCAGCGAGTATCAACGCGACTGCCATGACGAAGATGACAGTCGGCTTTATTATTGGTGTTTTTACCATTACTGAAACATTACTGAAGCCTGTGGTATATTTCTTGTGCAGTGATACTATTCTGAAGCCTTTAGAAGCCTTCTAGACCGATATAGTATATGAACTGAGGGATAATTGATTGTTTTCCTGTAGTTATGAGTTTTTGATATATATTCACAAATAAGATGGTAACTAACCGATGCTAAAAGAGTCTAGATAATGTCTCAGTAACTGTAGCCCGCGTTTAGAGCGGTACTTACTGAACTGATCTGGGCAATTCACGGGAGAGCCAGCTTCATCGGGGAGGTGTCACAGGGTGCCGCATCGCTGAGACACGTCTCTAGCAGATCGGTTCGGAGAATTGCGAGGGAAGATCGCTCCGTGCGAGTCTTCCGGCACCGGTCGGCCGTCGTCTTCAGAGCGAGACACCATCGGGGTCGATGGCGTACTCGCGACCGTGACGATGGCCGCTCACTGTTTGCGAGGGACCGCGTCGGTCCAACAGTGCGAGGGAAGGGATTTGAACTACGCGGAGACGGGCAACCGCCCCGCCTTCTCTCGTTCAAACCCTTCCGTGTGCATCCTTCGGCGCCGCGTTGTGCGGCCCCTATACGATGCGAGGGAAGGGATTTGAACCCTTGGACCCCTACGGGAGCGGATCTTGAGTCCGCCGCCGTTTCCTGGCTTGGCTACCCTCGCACGCGTAGTGCATTCGGTACACATGGCGGTACGGTATAAATGTCGTACGGAAGCGACTCAGAGCCGGTGGGACACTGTGTCAGTAATTGAAAGCGTTTGCGTACTGGCCGCACTGCCGCCGCGCGATCAGGTGTGCATTGCGTTCCAATGGCGACTGTCGCCGATAGAACCGGTGGTTTGACCCACCGTGAACCAGTAGCGTAGGCATGGACGACCACACGCGCGACCCGACCGTCGAGGCCCCCGACGGGAACCCTTCGGGCTGGCGAACCGACGGTCAATGGGAACACGAGACGCTCAGGCGGGCCGTCGTCCACGGCGTCCGTCTGTACAACTCCGGGGAGTTCCACGAATCACACGACTGTTTCGAGGACGAATGGTACAACTACGGCCGCGGGAACACGGAGAGCAAATTCCTCCACGGGATGGTGCAGGTCGCCGCCGGCGCGTACAAGCACTTCGACTTCGAGGACGACGACGGGATGCGGTCGCTGTTTCGCACATCGCTGCAGTACTTCCGTGGCGTCCCTAACGACTACTACGGCGTCGACCTGTTAGATGTGCGGACGACGGTGACGAACGCGCTGTCGGACCCGTCAGCGCTCCAGGGCTGGCAGATCCGTCTCGACGGCGAGTGCCCGACGTGTCGCCCGGAGGACATCGAGTTCGCGGAGTCGCTCGAACATTGACCGAATCCGGATAATTCTAAAGGCTGGAAGCGTTAGCACGGACAGATGCGAATCGAGCAACTGGGAGACGGGGTTCCGGAGGTGGCCGTCGTGGGGAGCATCCACGGCGACGAACCGTGCGGTCGGGACGGCATCGAAGCCGTCCTTGCCGACCCGCCGGAGGTCGAGCGACCGGTCAAGTTCATCATCGCGAACGAGGCCGCCCTCGACGCAAACAAGCGATATCTCGATACGGACCTCAACCGATCGTTCCCAGGCGACGCTGACAGCGAGTCCCACGAGACACGGCTGGCCGCGGCTCTCGCCGCAGAACTCCACGACTGTACCGTGCTTTCGCTGCACTCCACACAGTCCTACGACGGAATGTTCGCCCTCGTCGACGATCTCACGCCGGAAATGGCGGCACTCTGTAGCGCCCTCTCCGTGGACGCCGTCGTTCAGACGAAAGGCGCAAACGAGGGGCGATTGTTCGCGACGGTGGACTCAGTCGTCGAAGTCGAATGTGGCTATCAGGGCTCCGCGGAAGCCGCCGAGAACGCGGAGCAGGTCATCCGGGAGTTCCTCGCTGCCACTGGAGTCACCACCGAGTCACCGCCACAACGGGAGACGCCACTGCCAGTGTTCCAGCTTGGCGAGCCGATTCCGAAGGCAGCAGCAGAACAGTACGAGGTGTTCGTCCGGAACTTCGAGCCAGTGCCAGAGGGGGACCCTGTGGCAGCAGCCGACGACGAAACTGTCGTCGCGGAGGAGGCCTTCCACCCGGTGTTGCTCTCAGCCTACGGCTACGAGGACGTGTTCGGCTTTACCGCGGATCGGATCGGGATGCTTGACTGAGACGGGTTTGCCGCGGGGTTTCGGTCCGGTCGTGACTTCACCGTCGGATTAGGCATCATTCTGGGCGACGACTTCGTACGAGGTGTACTCGATCTTGTCCGGGTCGAGTAGTTCGTCCTCACAGCATGAGAGATGCGGGAACAGCACGAACTGTTCTTAGAGGGGTATCTGTGGGGCGGTGGGTTCTGGGAGGAATCGTACTACGTTGGGACGGCAGGCGACGTTTCGACCGACACGATTGAGCTATCGTCCTGTTCGTCTTCGGCCCCGTTTTTACAGGGGGAGGTGCACAGAGGAGGTATGCACGAACGCGCTGCGGAATTCGCGGACCGGGCCCGTGACCGATACGGAGTCGACCTCGATGTCTCGGAGTTCGGGTCGGGAACGGAAACAGCCGCAGCGGCCGCCGAGGCCATCGGCTGCGAGACGGCCGCCATCGCGTCGACCATCGTCGTCGCACTCGCAGGCAGTAATCGCGACGGTGACCTCGTCGCCGCAATCACGAGCGGTGCGAACCGCCTTGACCTTGACGCGGTCGCGAACCACTACGATGCAGAAACCGCGTCGATGGCCGACCCGGGCGACATTCGGAGCGTCGTCGGCTGGAGCATCGGCGGCGTCCCCCCGATCTGTCACGATACGGCCCTCCCGATCACGGTCGACCCGACACTTACCCACTATGATGTCGTCCACGCTGCCGCCGGCACGCCGAGCGCGGTGTTTGCGGTCGAACCGGACCGGTTGGTGGACCTCGCCAACGCCGACGTCGTCGACCTCACAGAGTAGCGCCGACGGTGCGGCCATCCATCGTGTCAGGCTTGTTGGCACTCAGACCGAGGATCGAGTCCTGGCCGTGGAACCGGCCGTCAGTACTCGGGGCAACGGCCGACAGACGGACGAAACATAGCAGGAGCGTTTGTATCGCCAGCTGCGATGACAGATCACGAACATACAGAAGAGGTTTACAACCGCAGATGAAACCGAGAAGACGCTACTATGCCCTCCAAGCAAGCCGTTAGTAGCCTCGGGAGTCTACTCGCCGTACTCGGACTCTCCGGGGTCGCAACAGCACAGCCTACAGCCCCGGGTGGAGGTCTTAGCCCGGCGCTCGAAGTCGTTCTCCGATTCGGTGTCGGGTTCGTCATTCTTGCAGTATTAGGTGCTGCAGCCGCCGCTATCGGCCCGAAGTATACGACTAACGCCGTGCGGGAGATTCAGAACGATCTCGGCGGCGCAATCGGCTGGGGAGTTCTCGTCGGCATTTTCCTCCCCATCGGGCTGGTGATACTCGCGCTGACGGTTATCGGCGCTCTGATCTCGATCCCCGGGCTGCTTCTCATCGGCATCCTGGGTATCATCGGTACCGGCATTACTGCCGTCTGGGTCGGGAACTCGGTTATCGGCGATGACGGGACAGTGAGCGCAACAGATGGCGTCGCTGGCGGACTGTTACTGGCCGTCCCGTTCGCAATTCCGGTCGTCGGTGGCCTCCTCCTCAACCTCATAACGCTCGTCGGCCTCGGTGTCGTCGGCCGCGGGCTGTACGAGGACTGGACGGACTGAGCGAGTTTCTCGCCCACCGTTCAGCGGTTTCTCTCTGTTGCTGACGAGTGGGTCAACTGGTACCGGGACAGCCGAGTTCGTAGGGGTCGTCGTACACCTCCGGTGGTACCGAGATTTTGGTCGGTTCGTCGAAGTCAGTGTATCTGAGCGTAATTGTCGCGGTTGCGGTCGCGCCTCGCTGTGAGATTTTTAGTCGGAGTTCCGATTTTACTGGCTGGTTCGTTTCCGGGTCGAGCCAGAGTCGCGCCGTCGCGTTCTCGAGCGAGCCGCGGTTGAGCGCCATGTCGCCAGCCTGTCGGCGATTCATCAGTGACTCGATAGTCTCGGCGCTCGGGGACGCCGTGACGAGGACAGTCCGGTTGCCGTCGAGCGTCTCGTTGCCCCGCCAGTAGACGTTCGAGCGTTCGAAGAGCAGTACTTGCCGATGGAGCGGTGTCGCGGTTGCCCACGGCTCGGAGCGCGAAACGTTCTCGACGCCGTAGCCGTCCCAGGGTTCCTGACAGCCCTGGTACGCTTTGTACCCGTCGACATAGGACTCAACCGTTTGGTCTTGTGTCCGCGTCGTCGCTTGCATCCGTTTTTCCGAGACGTTCACCGCACCCTCACCATCGACTCGCACGGTCCGTGACTGCTCACCGTCAGACGCAGTTACGTGCATATCCATTCCGAATCGGTACGCTTCGACGGCGGCGACAGTGCTGTTCGCCTCCTCGACGGCCGCGACGGCGCGTTCGTCGCTCGGCGGCGGACTATCACCCACGAATGTGCCACAGCCAGCGAAGAGGGCAACGAAGCAGACGGCGAGGACCAATCGTCGCATACGATACCGTCGTTCCCCGTCGGTCTAAAATATCATGGATCCGACTGGTGAGACCCCTCAAAACAATCTGAAGTCGAGTTGGGTCTGCAGGTCCGCTACTAGAATGTACGCCGCCAGTGCGAGAACGAGCACGGAAAACCCGGTCCAGAGGTGGAGATTCACTGCACCCTCGCCGACCCACTGCGGGACTGCCGGGCGCATAACGGGCCGCTGGAGCGGCCAGAGCAAGTCCGACGACACGTACGGGTCCGGGCGAAGGAGCTGTCGGTTATCAGCCACCAGATGTGAGAGATGGGCGAACGCGAACGCCGCCCCAAGTCTAGTCCGATCCGTTCGGACCGCATAGGCGACGACGGCAATCGAGAGCGGAATCGCGAACGGAAGCGAGTGCATAAACACCCGTCCAGAGGGAATCAAATGGAGTTCGTACGCCAGTGGCTTGTCGATGAGATCCGGGAACTGGCTGCCGAAGAACGTCACTGCCAGTAAGTGAAGCGTTGGGAGCTGTCGATCGCGGAGAAGGGCGTATACTGCGACGGGAAGGAGGGCGATGATGAAATGTTCGATTGGGAGGACCATTCTCTGACTCGGTAGTAGTGCTACGTTGATGTGGGAGGAAATACCTTGTGTGGGAGAGAAGTCTGCGTGTCGCATGGCATTCTCTTAACGAACAGCCAGTGCGCCCGCGGTAGTGATTCCCCACCGTGTCGAGTGCGTTCCAATTGATTCATACGGACCTCGTGGGAAGCGGTACTCTATCGCTCTCCTACCCAGTCGCCGTCTCGTCGAGTGTCTCGAATGTCCCCTGTATTGGTATCTGAACCCGGGACACACGACGTAGCGTAGTACTGCAATCACAACCTTGTCGCAGAATAGTAGACCCCTCAGCCACCTCCACGACAGTACACAGTCGTCCGAATAGATATATTCACAGAAAGTCATACACAAATGCCGAGTAAAACAATTAATCTCAAAGAGGAAACGTACGAGCGGTTGCGTCGTAAGAAAGGCGAAGGTGAGAGCTTTAGCGACGTTATTGATCGTATCCTTACCGAAGAGGAACATCCACTGTATGGATTGGTCGGGTTGGCAGAAGATGACGAAGTAGCGCAGATTCAAGAGAAATCCCGCTCATTCCGTGATGATGTCGATAGACGCATCAACGATGAGAGCCAGATTGAACAGTAATTCTCGATGTATGCTTTTTGACTGATTTACTCGCTGAGGACGCCGGAGCAGTTGCAAAACTCGATGAGATCTCCGATGAACTACTTGTTGTCCAACCCTAGTCTATACCGACGTCGGGATCGGTATCGACCCAACGACAACGACTGGCCAACAGTTCGATGAGATTCTCGACGACAGTCCGTTAGTGCCATACGATAGCGAAGCTGCGCGTCGTGCCGTGGACGTTCAACGTGATCTTGCTCGCTCCGGGGAACAGATTGGTGCTGTCGAGGCAATGATCGCGGGGATTGCTGTTGGCCGTGATGAACCGGACGACCTCGTATCGAGGACAGCTCAGTGACTCCGATCAAGATGCTGTTGTACTTCCTTGAAGATACCCATGTGGCCTACCGTTTTGCTGATTGTCTCGATACAGGGAGTGGATTCGCAGCAAGAGCGTACTCGTAGTACCGTCCTCCAACGTCGTCTGTATCCTACTCAACCCAACTGGTGATTCCCAGCATGGCGAGCTCGTGTAGGTAACCTTGCATCCACCGAGGGAAGAGTGCACCTGTCACCGCCCGGTGGTGAATGACGTCGTACCGCGCTCGAATCGCTCGTGTCCGGACTGTCGTATCGCTTCCCTCGTGAGCTCTCATATGGACTACGCGGCTGCTGCCGTGGGTGGTGCTTTGGGGTGGATCTGCCGTTGGTACAGGTGTGCTGGTCCTGCCTGACTGGCGGAAAGCTTGTCCCGGACACACCTGATACCGAGTGTACTGGCTGGTTGTCATTGTCTGTCCGATAGATTCTCGTCTCAGACACACCCCACACCGAGTGAAAGATCGGATCTCCACAGCGTCTCTGATGAGCGGCAAGTAAGCGGGTTTCGGGACGAAAAGCGGACTGAGACAAAAGCCGTGAAGTTGCGGGTTGCATCGAATATGCAACCCGACTGCATTTTATAATAGTCCACAAATGGATCTCGCAGGCACGCACCAAGTACCGAGTGTACTGACCGCTGATCGTCGTTGACAGAGAGATACTCGTCATGAGCGGATCATGAACCGAACGTAAGCTGTGTATTCTCGGCCAGTCGTTCGGCGTTTACTGTAAGTGAACCGCCTCGGGGTCAAGCCCCGAGGCTTCCCGTGGTTTAGTCGGACACTCCCATCCGACCATCGGCCTGATAGCCTCGGGCGGTCGGTTGGGTCACGGTCGGGGCGTCCACGGCCCCCGATGCCCGCCGTCGCACCTTCCGAA
>NZ_JAYMGY010000012.1:0-81046 GCF_037078445.1 Haloarcula sp. CGMCC 1.2071 | reverse complement strand
TCGTCGAGGCTGTTGACGACAAAATTAAGCAGGTGTTCCTCTTCTATCTCGTTGTCTGCTTCGGAAGGTTGCACATCCTCCCAAAGCAGACACTTCCTCTAACCCGATGTGATCGACTGAGACTAATTCGGATACTGCTTCACTGATTGACGCGTAATCAGACGTGACAAAATAGATACTATCTTTGTATTCATACGACCAAATGTCGATCTCGACACCTATTGTCCGCCCGTCTTGCGAGCCAGTCACACCAGTCGACTCAGTCACATCAAGTCTCTTACGCAGTGCCCGCAACTCTTCTCTCGCTGACTCTATACTTCCGCTGTCAATTTTAGACTCTATATTCTTCAGTTCCCCTACTATGTCCTGTCTATTCTCATTCATTCCTATTTGCCAGGTCGGATGCACATTTATTTAAATTTGTTATAATAGCCAATATGTTTACGACTTGGTATCAAAGGCTAAGATGAAATAAATGAACGAACGTCAGTGCCCTGACTGTGATGTCGAGATGAAGATGACAAGCGTAAGTGCAGAGGGTGTTGGGGATCTCTATGTCGAAACCGACAGAGATGGTGGTGTACTTGACCGCCTTGGTATCGATCATCAAACCCCCATTCATGCGTTCCTCTGCCCGGAGTGTGGATTAACCCAGTTCTATGCTGATCTCTCTGAATAGGCTCATCGAAATCGCTGATGGCCTGATATAAAAACTTTCTCCGCGTTTTGCATACTATTTAGAAATTGTATTAAAGTTTCAAGATTACTAAAGAACAGTACGCGCGCCTACCCAACAGCCTGTTCGTCCCCGCTGTGTTTGCCGACTATGCACGCCTATTGGCCAGTCGTTTCATTCACTCACACGAGCAACAAACCGTTTTCGCAACGACAGATACCGGTACATCTAATCGTTTTTGAGTGCTACCATCCCTGAAACCAACGCCCTTGGATAAGAACTGATGAGTGAAACTGTATTAACGACATATGAGGCGTAATCGCCCACCTGGCTCGTTAGGAGCTGTCTATGATATGCTGTATGAGAACATCAAGCCCGGGGACAGCATCGAGGTTGATGCCGCCGTGACCAAAGTGCGTGAGACAGAGCGCTCAGTCGGTACCGCAGAGCACGTAGTTGAACGACTGGTCGACCGTGGCTACCTGTACAAGGTTGACGGACAGCTGTATATTACCGAATACCGGGATGGCTCCCAAGACCCGGAAAGCGAGCAGTAACCTTACGAATCGAGGTCAGTCGTATCGAAGTCGCCGATGTCGCCGCCCGACTGTGACGTGTTGTCCTCATCTGTTGAGGCCTCTGTGGTACTACCGGATGCGTCCTCTGCTGTAGATGGTGTCGCGTCACCAGTTTGGTCCTGCGAGCTTGGGGCAGTTTCGGCGTTGTCGGTGAGTTCCTCAAGCGCTTGGATAACGGTTTGTCGGTACTGGTCAGGATCGGTGTCATACTCTTCGCGAGCCATGGCAGCGTACTCGTTGCTATCGTCGTCGAAGCGTTCGAGCCGCTCAAGAGTTCGCTTCGCTGTTTCTGTCACCCACCGATTGCGGGTGTCTGCATCAACAACGGTCAGGTGCTCTGGTCGGAGCGAGACGTTGGTGTCGCCGTCGTCGGTTTCATAGGTTCGGGGCTTGCCAACAAGCGCGACGAAGACGGGCGGGTCAACCTCTCGTAGCATGGCGGCTGCTTCGGGTTGGTACTGCCCAGCATACGTAAAGAACGTTCCTGTGGGCCCGACAATTCGGCCTTGCCAGTACTCATCATCGCTGCCGACATCGTCGGTTTCGGTCAGGGTACCGACGACGAACACGCGGTTTGCTTTTGCGCCTGTCGGCAGCAGGGCATAGACGGGTGCGCGGTCATCGTCTGACTCCCGGAAGGTATAGCCTGCATCGTTGAATTCCCCAGCGAAGGCTCGCTGTGCGAGTTCGCGCATCGGGGCTTGTCCTTGGCTCATTTAGATCGACCTCGCAGTGATGAGGAGTTGTTCTGGATCATGCATCTCGGCGAGTTGCTCAAACTCATTGACGAGCAAATACCGGCCTAGTTCAGGGCCTTGGACACGATAGTAGCGCCCAAGCGTCGCCTCACGTATCTCGTCGGCGACAACGCTTGTATCTAAAGCGTCCATGGCCATCTCTTGTGCTTGAGACAGCGTAATATCGGCGACTTGTTCGGTCGCTTCTTTGTCGAAGATGACCTCCTGGACTGTATCGCCGTTGTCAATCACGCCTTTGATGCGGAGGTCGAACTCGCCTTCACCCTCGCCGTGTTCACTGCATCGCCCGTTTTGGAGGACACGTGTGCAGTCGTCTTCGGGACAGCGTTTGATCAGCCCACTGCCTGACTGGATATCGACGAGCGCCCCTTCAGCGTCGGTGGTGTCGTCGCCGACTTCGATATCCCGGTCGAGTGCTTCGATGGTGGTGGTGCGATTGAGTTTGACCGAGTACTGCCCCTGATACTCATCAGTGACGACGTTTCCAAGGCGGTAGACCTGACCTTCGGTGAGTGTTTCGAGATCTGACTTGGCCCACTTGGTGAACTTGATCGTCCCAGTTTCATCACCGAGGAGGCCGACTTGTGCTATCGAATCACTGCGAGGCTCCCAGAGATCAGCGACTTTCGCGGTAATGTCGACCCACTGTTCGGCTTCAGTAATTTCCTCGAGATCGACCTGTTGGTTGCCGTCCTCGCTGCTGACTTCGTCGCGGTCAACATCGCTGTCAGAAAGATAGGTACTCACGACACTGCGTCGAGCTTCGTCGAGTGGGACTCTGTAGTCATCGACAAGTGTGGTGAGCCGTTCCTCGATGTCGTCGAGGGAGGCATCGACTGACTCGGGTAACTGGTCGTGTATGTCTTGAGCTTCTTGCTGTATATCAGAGTTGCTCATAGTGTTCTCCGTCTCGTTTGCGATGGGAGACAACCGGCGGTACGCTTGGCGTTGTCTAAAACCCATGCAAATCGTGGCGAAAGTGAAGCTGTGTCGCTCCGCCCGAAGCGCTTCAATCACTGGACGACGGTGGGCTGGCTCACAGTGTGGACAGTCTGGTCTCCGATCCGTTTGAAAAATTTTTGTGTTCCTCTGGCGGGTGAGAGGATGACTGACTTGACACTCGGTACGTTTGGAGACGGAGACAGCGCGGACAACGACCTCGATCCCGATGCTGCAAGCATCGCCCGATGTGCGACGACGTGTCGCGCTCCTGACCGCGACGATACCAGTTGGGCAGCCCCGGACGAGGACTGGGGGCTGACAACGCAGCGGCCGGCGTCGTCAATCAACACGTCGGCTGGTCGAGCAACCAAACAGCAAACCCGGTGGGTCGTCGGCGGGGACATCGGAGACTACGTTGAACAGTACGCAACTGGTCTCCTGCAAATCCCAAACACGTACGGTGAGTTCAGTTCAGTCGACACTCGAGTCACATTCGTCGACGGACTCGCTGACAGCTATGGGTACGGGATTGACGCACAGGCTCTTGAAAAGGCATTGCGAGTCCTCACTGGCGGTGGCCGATACACTGCGTCGAGATACACGGCGATTCCGTGTGGGAAACAGCCGTGGATTCTGACGGGACCAGAAGGGACGCTCCTGTGCAGTTGTATGCCCGTTGAGCGGCCGGAGAATCCATACACGAGGAAGCTTCGGACGCCAGAGACGACCCTGCAGATCGAGGAGCAGAACCAAACGGTCCGCACGGGGGCTGCTGAGTTTGCCCACCTGCTATCCGACGCTCTCGGTGTCGATATCGAGAGCGTAGAGTACGCAACAGTACGCGGGAGAACCCAGCATTCATTCATCGGCGAGGAGGACAAGTTCAAAATCGCGGCGAGAGACTTAGCACAACTGCATGGGTTGACAAGCGATCCATCCGTCATCCAGGGGACAGTCAGTCGTGGAGTCCAACCCCCAAACGGTGGCGATCCAATCTCGGTTGAGTGGGACGGGCCGGACCATCCGGTCGGATATCTCGACGAGGGAGACGTGATCGCCGGCTACGAGTTTACGTGGGAACAACCCGAGGAGTCGCTGGAAGACGTTGCAGTCGTTCGCGAGTATCGGATCACACGGAACTACTCGCGATGGACGGTCGACTACAATACTCATCGCCTCGCGTCGGTCATCCCCTGACCGGCCGTTGTGAATACGGCGAACATATTCATGACGGCAGCAGTCCGTAGAAGTCGGACAAGCAGGATTCGGTATAAGACATTAGCTTCGCAAGGCTGATATTGAATCCATATCCGGCATACGTATGACGGATGAAGACACGCTCCGTATATACCTCCGTTCAATCCGCACAGCACTCGTCGCTATGGCGGTATCAATCCTCACAGCCGGACTCATCATCGCTGACGAAGATGGATTAGGATTTCCTCTATTCATTATCACACTACTCATCTGCGCCTATGCGTTTGTGTCCCCGTTCCTTCGCGGTCAATAAGCACGCTTCCAGAGCAGTTGTTTCACCCCCTCTGATGGATACAGAATCGTATTCACACCAAACGTGCCATCGACGCCGCCAACGGCTCATTTTGTGTACCCTCCGGCAAGTGGAGGGAAATCGAAATGTCACAGTCCACAGCGGCCAGTAGCACCGAAGCAGAAACCACCGACGCCGAAACGAGCGTGTCAGAGACGCCAGCGGACGGTGAAGCAGAACTCGACACTGCGGACCTCCTGTCGCTCGATGCCCCGCAGCATCTCCGGATCAGCGGCGAGGTCCAGTTGTTTGAGCGGATCTTTGCGGCGGCTGGCACGGTCACAGACAAGACACGGATAGGAATTACAGAGTCGGGAATCGCCATCCGGGCGGCTGACCTGCAGGGACACGCGATGGTCGACTTGCGTGTTTCTGGGAGTTCGTTCACCTCTTTCGATGCAGGGAGGGGGACACTAGGAGTGGACGTCCGTCGGGTCCGGGATGCACTCTCGGTCGGCGATGCAGGCGACCTTGCACAGTTCGCACTCGATGCAGCGAATAGCACACTGGAAATCAACATCGACGGGATAACGCGCACTATCGACCTTGATGCGGTTGAATCGCTCCGCTACCCTGTCGAGATGCCGGATATCGACATCCCGGCGACTGTCCACCTGAATCCAGATGACATCTCGCTCGGTCTCGACGCAGCCGATATGCTTGCCGACCGGTTTGACCTCTCTGTTGACTCAGAAACCAGAGAAGTGCGGTTTGCCGCAGACGGCGACACTGACAGCATGACCTACCGATGGGACGACACCGATCTCATCGCCTTCGAGCCTGCGGATGTCGCAGTGAAACTTGACTCGTCGCTGGTCAAATCGGCAAATGCTGGCCTGCCAGACGGCACGAATCGGGTTCTACATATCGGAAACGGGGTGCCGCTCGTGCTGAAATCGGAGTTCCCCGACGCCGATGGAGCGATGCAGTTCGTGATAGCACCGAAGCTCCCGAACTGACTCAGATCCCCGTGGTTTTGTGGAAACGGTGGTGTGTCTTAACCAACGATGACCGTCATACGTTTGGACTGTTGGTTAGCTCATGACCGGAGCAGCAACCTCCTCTCTCTATCACTACAGCGACATTCCAGTTGCTGACAACGGTGGCGATAGTCTGAAGTTCATGGACTACGAACTAACTAGTATGCCCTCTGATCACAATCACGTTCGTCCGGATGGCGGGATTGACGCGTTGGATCCGCCACCGATGGATGTGATGGACGAAGAGACGCTCAAACCAGAGACACTAGCCCAGAACGCTGCTCGGCTCGAAACCATTGTCCAACTACTCAACCACCCGGCATTGGCTCGCGTCTACGTCTACGTGTGTTACTGGGGACCGGTTGCTCCACCGGAGATCATGGACGCACTCGATCTCTCGAAATCAACCACCTATGAGTACGTCGATCAGTTGGTTGATCTCGACTTGGTTGACCGCGATGATTCGACGCGCCCTCAGCAACTGACTGCTGATCCAGTCATCATCGTTGAGCAGTACGTCCCGATTGTTATCACACCGACCGTTCTCCACGCTCTCGCGCTTCAGGAAGTCGACGAAGACGTTGAGTATTTCATGGATCGCTACGGTATCGGAAAGCTCATTGCCGCATTACGGGGTGCTGGACTCCACTTCGCGGGCAAGACAACCCAACGGATGGTTGCCACTGATATCGATGTTCGCGAGACAGAAGCGATGATGATCATCTACGCGCTCAAACCGGCACTGGCTGTCGGTCAGGAGCATGACCCGTTCTTCGAGTATCTCTTCCCAGACGTACATGACACAATGGACCTCCCTGACCTTGACGAAATATCTGGTGCCCCGGCCCGCACGTCGGACCCCGATAGGTGAGTTTCTCGGATGGGAACCGACATACCATTCGCTGCTGACCAGGACGTCCTCGTCGACGCAAACATATTCTATGCGATTGGCCGTCCCTCGAACCCTCAGTATCGACGATTTCGGAGTGCAATTCAGAATGCCGGCGTTATATGTAAACTCCCACAGCGCGTGATCGGTGAACTCGGTGGACCAAAGACGGACCGCGTCCAAACAGCGCTCAATGAAGGCTGGGCAACGATCATAGAGGCACCATCACCGACGGATGGAGTCGCTGTCGCTGCGAGTGATATCGCCAGACGAACCATTGCCAACGAAACCGAGCAAGTCGAACACGAGGTGGAAAAAACCGATACGATTCTTGCCGGGTTAGCCATCCAGTACGTCAGAGACCGGGAAACGAGGGGTGTTGTTGTACTCTCCGACGATAAGCCGGCCAAGAAGGGGATCGAGAAGGCAGTCCGAGCGCAGGGGTATACGGACTCAATCGCTGTCTACGGATTGGCGGACATCATCGGCGACGATCCCGGCGATTCCATGCGCCTGATCTAGTGGTTTTGCGGAAACGGTGGTGTGTCCTAACCAACATCCCCGGTGCTTCCTCATCGTTGGTTAGCGCTGATTTTGTGTCTCCCCGGTCGAGTGAGGGGATTTCCTCTATGGACCCGACCGAAACAGTTCCAGACTACGAGCGCAGTCTCTGAGAGACGTTCAAGCTGCTCTGTTGAATAGCTGTGACTCAACATCTATTCAACAGGTAGGCCGATTTGATAGTGTTCGTCGCTTCAACCACCAGTACCACCACCGGGAGACGGGGGGTATGAGAGTGTAACTACTGACGGCTTGGAACCCATTTAGGTCTAAGTCAACTGACCTCCACGGGGGGTGAAAGAGTGTAACTACTGACGGCTTGGAACCCATTTAGGTCTAAGTCAACTGACCTCCACGGGGGGTGAAAGAGTGTAAAATCGGCAAATTCAGCAATCAGAGAGTACCTTACACTCAAGATTTGAACCTAGAGTTCTCCTGGACTTGCTGGGAGTGATTTTATATTAATATAAACTTTTCGCTAGATGATAGTATAGTTATATATAGAAGGAATACCTAAAGAGTGGGTAATCGATACAAGAACCTCTCTAACACTTAATCGGGTGTATTGACTAAACCACTAGATTTCTTTATTCTTTGGCGTTTTATATCCGAAAGATCATCTCGACTGTTACAGTCCTCTCCTCCACACATTCCTGTGGCTGTTTACACTCTCATACCCCCCGTCCCCGTGGATGTACACTCTCGGCCACCCCATGTCACTCTCATCACTCTACCGGGGGGTTTTATGAAATATGGGCTTTATACCTCAAACAAGATGACACAGGGATTCGGGGATAGGGACACGATATACGAAGATATTGACGTCCTTGAGGCTGATGTCGGGAAATACAAACCGACCGATCTCCCCGAACGGGAGGAAGAACTTGACAAGATCCACATGGCGCTCCGGCCTGTAACTCTGGATGGCTCTCCCCGCGATATTCTCGTTTATGGTCCGACTGGCCAGGGAAAAACTGCGGGTGTCAAACTAAAATCTGAGCAACTTCAAGAGTGGGCTAATCAAGAAGGGGTGCAACTGGAAGTCATCCATCTCCCCTGCAAGGGAGCTGACCGTTCATACCACGTCCTAACCAGACTTGTCAAAGAACTTCGCGAAGTACGCAAGGGTCAGGGGGTTGACGAACCCAGTGGATACCAACGGAAACGGCTGTTTGAAATGGTTCTTGACGAACTTGAGACTATTGGCGGGACTGTCATCATCATTCTTGATGAGATTGATGCCATTGGGGAAGATGACTACATTCTCTACGAACTCTCTCGAGCTAACCCCGATGACGTCAAAATCGGAATCATCGGTATTACAAACGACCTACAGTTCCGAAATAATCTCGACGCTGATGTCCGTTCATCGCTTGGACAGCGTGAAATCACGTTCAACCCCTACAACGCTGATCATCTTCAAAATATTCTTGCTCGTCGTACTGCTCAGGCGCTCCGGGACACACACTTTGAAGACGGACATGAGGATTTTGCCCATCTGAAAAGCGATGTACTTGAGGAAGGTACGATACCTCTGACTGCATCACTCGCCGCACAGGAAACAGGCGACGCTAGACAGGCCATTGAATTGCTGTCCTACGCCTGTGATCTCGCTGATGACGAAGGTGTCGGAATGGTTGGCGAACGCCATGTTCGTGCCGCGAAAGAGGAGATCGAGAGAGAAGCTCTCATCGATACGATTGGTGCTGAAACTACGCAGCGGAAAATCGCACTCCTCACCGTTGTTTCTGCTGAACTGAATGATGCGACGGGTGAAACCACGGCACTCCATCAACTGTACTCCAATCTCTGTGAGTACATTGATGCCAATGAACTCAAACAGCATACATTTAGAGAAAAGCTGAATGACCTCGTCCATTCAAATGTCTTGTCGAAAGACCGTCATGGTCGCGGACGGGGACAAGGAATGTCGAATATGTACACACTCGCTGGAGATGTTAACCCCGATTCGGTCTTAGATGCCTTGGAAGATGATTCGCGTGTTGGGCATATTGTGGAAGTCATTGGCTCCTGATTTCAGGACCCCAAACCAGTTTGATTAATTCCCCTTGGTTTGCTTCTGACACAGACTTTGTGCGCTCCTTCGTGGTGCGGAGCAATCATGGACGATACACGACCAGACTATGGACGGTTTGAGCGCCGTCAACTCGCACAAGACCGAGACAATCAACGAGTACAGACAGTCGACGTCGACGAGTCCAAAGCACGGCGGATTGTGCAGGACCTCAGGGCCGCTGGGACGGTCAAAGCAGTGCCCGAGGACCAATGCCTCTTACACCGGCCTTCCAGTGAAAGATTCGATTCTGATACCGCTCTGGTCCATTTCCACCGGGGCTGGGAAGCGGCCACCGACGAAGCATAGCCAACAGTGGATTAGTCGTCAGGACTAGCGGGGCCGATGTACTTCGACTTGATTTTGTCTCCATTACGCCACTGCCAGTATCGGTAACGATTGTCGTTGATTTCCTTGACTGTGACTGACGCCCCAGACGGGACCCCATCGGGTCTATCATCAGATTCCTCACCCGACGACTCGTCTTCGGCTTCGAGTCGCGATTCCCGCTCGCGATACTCGGCCAGTGACTCGGCGTACTTCGCGAGGTCTCGAAGCTGGTCCGCTGACAGAGATGTACATTCACTACCGATGCCCGACGGGAGCGTTGTCGGTGGCGTGGGTTCCGCAGGCATCACGTTAACCAACACTCGGAGCCAGAATCTTCACCCTGTTGGTTAACAGCAATTTTCTGACCCCCAGTGGAGGTGCGGGGGCGTGCCCGAGAGCGCGTCCCGAAGATAGACCGATGTCAACGATACAGTCAGAGACTCCAGAGCAGTCCAGCCAACAGACCACTTGCACCTTCGACGATTCGGACTCCCGGGACGAGGAGATGCGCGACCAACTCGATGCGTGGGTCGAAGACCTCGCCGACCTCACCGACGAAGCGCAGGGCAGCGAGCAGTTCCAGCAGTGGCTCGATGTGCAGAGCAAGTTCCACGATTACTCGGCCCGGAACACGCTGTTGATCAAGCTCCAGTGTCCCGAAGCAACCCGAGTTGCGGGGTACAATACGTGGCAAGACGAGTTCGACCGGTACGTCCAGCAAGGCGAGGACGCGATCTGGATCTGGGCTCCCATTATCACGAAGAAGTGCCCCGAATGCGACAATTCGCCGTCGTATCACGAGAACACGGACTGTGAGTACGATGAAACGGACCCCGAACAATGGCGTCGAGGGCTAGTCGGGTTCCGGCCAACATCGGTGTTCGATATCTCTCAGACCGAGGGCGAACCGCTTCCCGAACTGGAGACAGAAGCTCACGGCGACCCGGATGGACTTGTCGAGAACCTCTTGGACGCGACCGACGAGATCGGCGTCGACGCAAGAATCGTCACTCCGGAAGAGTGGGAGCATGGGTCTGCACGGGGTGTCTGCCAGCGTCGGAGCGTGATGACCACGAATCCGATGATCGAAGCGGTTGACCGGGAGAATCGGGCCGCCCTCGCGAGTACACTGATTCACGAGTTCGCCCATGCAGACCTTCACTTCAATGTCGAGGATGAGGCGGAGCGGTCGAAGCGTGAGGTCGAGGCTGAGGCAGTCGCCTACGTGGTCAGTCGTCACTTCGGGCTGGACCCCGACAACTCGGCGTTCTACTTGGCGGCGTGGGACGGCGACGCACCGGAGACGCTGCGGGACCGGCTGGACCGAATCTCGAAGACGGCTGCGAGGCTGATCGACGCCGTCGAAGGTGCCAGCTGAGACGGAGCGGTGTCTTTCCAGACGTGCTTGAGAGCCGTATTTTGTGACTCCCCTGATGGGCGAGGGAGTCGAATATGCGTTCCACAGCAGCGTCAGGTGGCAGTCCTGTCGGACAGTTTCTGAGTGTCTTAGCAGAGTTGCGTGACCAGATTGGAGGGCCGTACTACCTCGGGGATGTCAACGGTCAGTTGGACTGGCCCGACCGAGGAGTGTACTTTTTCTTCTCGCCAGCAAGCGACCTCAGACAGATGCCCTCCACAAAGTGGCGACTCTCACGGATCGGCACCGTCGGCGTCAGTACCGATTCGTCGAACACGCTCTGGAACCGACTCAGGCAACATCGTGGGAGCGTTCGCGGGAAGTACGCCAGCGGTGGCAACCATCGTGGTTCGATTTTTCGCTTGCACGTTGGACGGGCACTGATTGAGAAGCACGGCTGGCACGACGAGTATCCCCACTGGGGCGAACCGAATCCCGACGCTGAGACGACCGCTGTTCGCGAGCAGGAACATGAACTCGAACAGCGTGTGTCAGAGTACATCCGGGATCTGCCGTTTCTGTGGGTTGACGTTCCGGGCAAGCCCGGACCCGAGTGCGACAGAGCCGAGATTGAGTCAAACGCTATCGCGATGGTGTCGAGGTATCGTCGATCTGCAGGACCGTCAGACCTCGATTGGCTTGGATACCACTCGCCGAAATCTGAGGTGTATCAGTCTGGGTTGTGGAACGTGCGACACGTTTCTGACTCGTTCGACCCTTCGGTCGTGGACCAGTTATCAGAGTATATTTCGTCAACGGAAGCGCTGGACCACCAGTCGCGGATCTGAGGGTGATGGAGGCTATTATTGATTTGATTTGTTGCGACACAGAGATGTGGATGATCAATGACGCTCCAAATAATCAAAACAGGTGCGAGCTAATCTGAAATCAGTCTTTTTTAGTGAACGCGTGGCTATCGTCTTTGTATGGGTTTTGGAAGCTACGATGAATCTGAGCAGCAGGACCAGAACGTTGAGACTGATGAAGATGATGGAGTCGCAGTTCACGAAAACGACCATGATGGCGAAGTTTCGTTTGAGACTGAGGCATCAACTGACGAACTAGTTAACAAGCTAGACGAAATCAAAGACACCAACTGAACTCAGCAATCGGTTCCACTAACAGACCTGTTGCAAGAATAGTAACATTGAACCTGTTGGGGAATAGAACTCTCATGACAGAGTAGTTTCCAGTGGTCGTCGCGTTGCTGCTACCGATTTGGAGCCCGATGATGCCAGACTGGCTGAGGGCGCTGGTCCCGCGATATCCTCTCCGAATCGCGGTACCTCATGCTATCTCAGCATGTGCAGGACCGAGCGCTCTCTCGAAGCCTCGGCCTGCTCTCTTGCCTCCAAAGAACAGATTGCTATCTTTGAAAATCCTGCGCCTGCTCAGAGATTATTCAATAGTTGTTTCAAAAGCGGTTCGAACCGATTCAAGAGTTTGCTCCGTGTCATAGTCCCCATCTGTGAGCGAGACAAGTCCACCGTGGTCTTGGCTGTTGGGAAGCCACACCTGAATAAACCCTTCAGACCCAGTCACCACTGTTGATTTTGAAATAGGTTTCTGCCAGAGCTCAGCCGCTTCCCCGGTGTACAATGGGTGAATCCCGTCGGGAAGTGGTTTTGTGGTCTGTTGGTGGAAGTTCGGGTCAGATGCAAGATTCTCCGCAACATCACCCTCAATAACGTGGTGCTCCGCAGTGGTTATAAGTTCGTCATAGAAGCGTTCGATAACGTTCCTAGCAAACGTTTCGAGATCCTTGGCTGGAATGACTCGGTCAACATCGGAAAAAATCTCTTCGTTGCGGTCAAGCGGGGTCGCGTTGATCCCGATATCTATTTCAGCAGTACTAGGGCGGTGATAGAACACAACGTTTGCACTTGGTTTACTACCGGGAAGGTACGGGTCCGGAATTTCGAGGAATGCAGCTTGTGAGAGCGACTCGATAATGTTGAATTCCTTTGCAAAATAGGCCTTGAGAAGGCGCATCTCGTCCTTGTTCGGTGACCAGGAGACTAATCGCCGAAGTGTGTCTTGATCGGGGTCTCTGTCGTAGTAAAAGATCTCGTGTCGTGTATAGTCATCCAATGCAACCCATGCCAGATAATCAATTGGTCCTTCATCAACGAAGATCACTTCTTCAACCGAACGACGAATCGCATCCGGATATTGTTCGATAGTTATCTCAGCTAGCCTATCGATATCTGTTCCTGGATCTATTTCATACTCGTCTGGAATATTATTTAGCATACAGTTGGCTGGGCGGCTGTCCTCAATAAAAATCAATTGATACGCGGAAATATTCGTGAATGAGATTTAATCAACCAGCTGAATCGTGTTCCCGTTTCTGGTCACGTGGAGGTCCCGACCGAGTTTATAGCCCTTGGTGGCAGCGGTATCGACGTACCCGGAGAACCCGTTGAGATCTTGGTGAGCTGGAATAACGTGTTGCGGTTCGAGTGCGTCAAGCATCTGGTAGTGACCTTCTTTCCGAAGGTGGCCCGAGACGTGCACGTCGTCGTAGATACGTGCCCCCTGCATGCCCAGTAATGTCTCAGATTGGTATCGCTGCCCGACGTTTGTCGGCTCTGGGATCACTCGTGCAGAGAAGATGACCTTGTCACCCATCTCCAGATCATACGGTGTCTCGCCACGCCCCATCCGAGTGAGCATTGCCCGAGGTTCTCCTTGATGGCCTGTGACGACTGGCAGGTAGTCTTCTTTGCCCTCGTTCATGATACGCTTGAATGCCCGGTCTACAGACTTGCGATGGCCATACATTTCCAGATCGTCCGGGAAATCGACGGCTCCGAGCCGGTTGGCAGTCCCTGAATACTGCTCCATGGAACGCCCCAGTAACACCGGTTGCCGCCCGATTTGCTCGGCAAATTCCACGATTGACGAGACGCGAGCGATGTGGCTGGAAAACGTGGTAGCGACGATACCACCATCGAAATCCTCCAGGCTTACCATGACATCTTCCAATTGGCTGCGCGCAACGGCTTCACTTGGCGTCCGTCCTTTCTTGTTTGCGTTTGTGCAGTCTTCGATATAACAAAGGACACCGTTGTCTTCGCGGCCGATCTCTCGGAACCGTTTCATATCGATGGGGTCACCGATGACGGGCGTGTGGTCCATTCGCTTGTCGAGCCCATAGACGATTGCGCCTTCCGGGGTATGGAGCACGGGATTGATCGCGTCGATAATCGAATGGGCGACGTTGACGAATTCGAGTTCGCACCGCTCGCCGATTGACATCGTACCGCCGGCATTCATTTTCACGATGTCATTATCGACATGGAACTTGCCCTCGTCATGGATCTCTTCCTCGACAAGCGCCGCAGTGAACGGTGTCGCCACGATTGGGGCGTCGTATCGGTGTGCGAGTTTTGATATCGCACCGATGTGGTCGAGGTGTCCGTGTGTTGGGACAATCGCTTTGACATCTCCCTCGAACTCGGAAAGGACCCTGTCATCTGGAATGGCATCCATATCGATAAGGTCCAGCGAATGCATGCTCTCGGTCTGGATGTTGTCGTGAATCAGTACTTTGGAGAGGTTCAGGCCCATGTCGAAGATGACGACATCACTACCTGCTCGCACGGCTGTCATCTGTCGGCCGACCTCTTCATAGCCGCCAATAGTTGCAATTTCAATTTCCATCGCTAGGTCCGATCAGAGCGGTCCCAGAACTCTCGCTGAGTGCGCCGATATAATGGAGGGCAGCCCGGAGTCACAGTACCCAAGCCATCGTGACTTGTTGTAAACAAACTACGCCGCTTCACCGGTCTACCCGGGGACAGCACATCTTTCGGTTATCCAACTAATTGTGACGAGGACATAAGTAGTCACTGGAAGCCCCATGTCGGTCACTCACTCCAGAATGTAGCCCACAAACCTACAGCAGGCCTATCCACGATATCTGTGATGACAACGCCGTAATTTCAGCAAGGCAATCGACTCGATTCGAATCCGTCGAAATCGTGATAACACAATATGCAAAACTCCTTTATTTCAGACACGCTAATTGATTCGTACGAAGGAGTTCGTCCGCCCGCTCTTCGTCCACCCATCGGGTCGCAGTCATTCAATGTACTCTCCGATGGCACTGCTCTGAGATGTGCCGTGCCCGCTTGCCATTCATGCCGACCCTGGGTCACCCCGACGTATCTGGGCGGACCCACCGACCGACCTATGACTGACACAACTAATACTAGCAACGATGTCGATTTGCTTCCGGATACCCTGAGCGGTTCAATTGTGCTCGTCGCTTACGCTGGCGATCCCTCTCAATCCGCTCTCAGCCTCCGTATTCTTGGTACTCGTGGAGAGGGAACCGATGCAGCCTTTGTGGTCACGACGACTGCAGGCGTCGATCAAACGATGGCGACATATGAGAACATCGGGACACAAGCAACACGTCCATCGCTTAGAATCATAGATACTGTATCTGAGCAGCAGTCTATTTCGGCGTTGTACGACGAGACACCCGTGATTTTCTCACCATCACCGGGTGATCTCGAACGGCTGGTCATAGCACTCTCAGAGTTATCCGAAAACATGGACACTGACGAAGGAGAGCGCCACCTCGTCGTTCGATCACTCTCGCCAATACTTGCAGCCGCCCCAATTGACCACGTTAAGACTGTCCTCGAGAGAATTACCGGACTGCAATCAGCGTCCGGCCTTTGTCTGCTTGGGTTCGATTACACCGCACACGATGAAAATACGATGGAAGCGGTAACCGACCACGTTGATGGGATCCTCTGGATTAATCAGACATCACCAGAGGAAATCGATTTCGAATATCAAAATATACAGAATCGGTATAATCGAACTTCGGTACAGAACCAAAAACACAAATAATCCATTTTTATTGAGTTTAATGCGTTTTTCCGAGTAATCTCTCTATTACCATCCGTTTTGAAGTTGTAATATTGGATATGAGTACAGATATACAAACAGCCATCCAGCTATACAGCGTTCGGTCCTCGCCTACTTCTCTTCCAGAAATCATTCGGCGTGTGGCCGATGCTGGGTACGATGGTGTGGAGTTTGCGAACCGGTTTCAAGAAGAGCCTCCGGAATCGGTTGCTGCTGTACTTGAGGAAACTGAGATTGAACCAGTTGCAGTTCATGCCGATTTATCCACCATTGAGACGGCTCTCGATGGTGATGCAGACCTCCTTGAACGGTGTCAGATAATCGGTTGCGATACGCTTATTGTGCCACATCTTCCGATAGACGAATTCCGGACTCGGCAAGCAGTACGCTCGCTATCATACCGTCTCCAGGACGTTGCTACAGAGTTAGCTGACTATGAGATGCGCCTCGGATTGCATAACGATCGCAGACTTCTTGCCCCATTACTTCCAGACGGCGTACGCACTCTCGTTGAAGAAACACCAGTCCCTCCGAGAGTTGGTGATACAATCCAGACGATAGCACGCCGATCGGGGCCGAGGGATCCAGAACAGATACCCAGTGAGACCCCGCTCTGGAACCTTATCGCAAGAACTCGACCAAGCGAGCTCTGCTTCGAAGTGGAAGTTGCTGAAATACAGGCCGCTGGGTATGATCCGGCTGCCGCACTTGAACTGTTTGATGGGCGTGCCGAGATGATCCACCTTCGAGATGTTGCACCTGCTGGTTTCCTCAAAGGGTACGAAAACGTCCCACATGGTGATGGAAGCGTTGATATGGACCGTATTATTGGGGCAGCCACCCGTGCTGATGTTGGGTGGGTGATTTACGAGAACGAACTCGATAGCGATCCGAATCAGAAAATCAAGGATGGAGCCAGTCTGCTGGATCAGCTAACCAGTGAGTCCAAAACAGCAGTGTAAACCATACTCTCTTGCTGACAGAGAGTTCAAGATTCTGCTCAGAAAGATTGTCACACTTAATGGCGTTGTAGCCATTCGGGAAGTGATGACTGGCGATGAGAATGTCCATATTGAGGTCGTTGGCATCGACGGGAACGATCTCAGCCGTATTGGTCGCGATCTCAATGAGATCGGTCTCAAGGTTGTCGATGAGGACATCATCCGCAATGAATACACGCGACCGTTCCACCAGTTCAGCACCGACGCGGTTGTCGATGATAGTTAACAATATATTTCCGATAAGACACTATATATGGAATAATATTTCTGAATCGGAAATGAAACCTATAACCTTATCCGTTATCGGCATATAAGAATGAGCGATGACTGAGCGATCCGGGCGACATCTTGTTAGCCCGATACCGCTCTCTCCCATAATGACAATTCGAACTCACTTAGAAGACACAATCGACCGCTCGTCCGCAGACACGTCGTTGCTCGTCGTCAGCGATAGCTACGTCGGATCGCTGCTCGCGTCAAATATTGATGCCGAAGGAACCCACCTTGTCACTGATACCGACCGGGTCGCCGCACAGACCCGGGATAGCGTTCGGACGACAGTCGGCGACGTGACCGCGGCCGAGACGCTTGATGCTGTCACCGACGCAACCGTCGCGGTGGTTGCGCTCCAGCGTGACCAGCAGACACTATTAGTGGCACAACTCCTTCGCACACAGTTCGAAGTCGACGCAATTGTCATCCTGCTCAACGATCCAGAGCGACGCGAGGCCTTCGACCACGTAGCGACCAGTGTCGTCTGCGTGTCGACTTGCCTCTCGACGGAATTGAATAACACCTTCGAACAGATACTTCCGGAACTACCGGCTCACTCATGACAAAAGACCTTGAACGAGACCTCGGACTTTCCTCCGTTTTGGCGATTAGTATCGGTGCAATGATTGGTAGCGGTATCTTCATTCTTCCGGCGTTAGCGCTGGGTATCGCCGGTCCCGCAGTTATTTTGGCATACGCGTTGGCCGGCCTACTCGTCGTTCCAGCCGCTCTCTCGAAGTCAGAGATGGCGACTGCGATGCCCGAAGCCGGTGGGACCTATATCTACATAGAGCGTGGGATGGGTCCCCTGCTTGGGACTATCGCGGGCGTCGGAACATGGTTCTCGTTGTCGTTCAAAGGTGCACTCGCTCTAGTCGGGGGCGTCCCCTATCTTCTCCTGCTTTTCGATCTTCCCCTGAAACCGGTCGCGCTGGCGCTTGCGGCCGTCCTTATCCTTATCAACATTGTCGGTGCCAAACAGACAGGGCGGCTACAGGTCGTCATCGTGGTTGTGATGCTGGCAGCGCTTGGCTGGTTCGCCGCTGGCAGTGCTCCCAGCGTCCAGTCGGCCAACTACGCGAACTTCTTCGCCGACGGCATCGGCGGCCTGCTTGCGGCCACTGGACTCGTGTTCGTCTCCTACGCTGGCGTCACCAAAGTTGCCAGTGTCGCAGAAGAGATTGAGGACCCTGGTCGGAATATCCCCCTTGGAATACTCGGATCGCTCGTCTTTACGACGATTCTGTACGTCGCCATCGTTGCGGTACTGGTCGGTGTGACTGATCCCGG
Source organism: Haloarcula sp. CGMCC 1.2071 (assembly GCF_037078445.1). Classification (NCBI taxonomy): domain Archaea; kingdom Methanobacteriati; phylum Methanobacteriota; class Halobacteria; order Halobacteriales; family Haloarculaceae; genus Haloarcula; species Haloarcula sp. CGMCC 1.2071. The sequence goes on along the minus strand of NZ_JAYMGY010000012.1, from coordinate 62,841 downwards.
AAGCGTCGCCGGCTCGCTAACCCCAGTCGCCGTCGCGGCCGAGGTCACGATGGGAGAGGCCGGTGTCATAGCGGTTATCCTCGCAGCTATCCTCGCACTAATTTCGACGGCCAACGCGGGTATCCTCTCGTCATCGCGCTACCCATTTGCGATGAGCCGCGACCAGCTTGCCCCACCGTCGTTTTCGGAAGTCAGTGAGCGGTTCGGAACACCGTTGAATTCCATCACGCTCACCGGTGCGGTGTTGCTTGTACTCATCGCGTTCGTCCCAATCCTCGACATTGCAAAACTCGCGAGTGCGTTTCAGATTATGGTGTTTGCTCTCATCAACGTCGCTGTCATCGCCTTCCGCGAGGGGAACGTCGAGTATGAACCGGAGTTTACCTCGCCGCTGTATCCGTGGATGCAGGTATTCGGCGCGGTGACTGGCCTCCTACTGTTGACCCAAATGGGGATGACTGCTCTCCTCGGTGCTGTCGTCATCACTGTCGGCAGTATCGCTTGGTACTTCTTCTACGTCCGCCCGCGGGTCAACCGAGAGGGTGCGGCGACTGATGCTATCCGTCGGCAGGTCGGTCGGGAGTCACTCACTGAGGTTGAATCCACGATTGACGAAAACCACAATGAAGTGCTCGTCGCTCTAACAAAAAACGACGGTAGCGCTCGCGAGCGGGCCATCATTGAACTGGCGGCTGACCTTGTCAGGCCCGACGACGGCCGTGTCGTTGCTGTCCGGTTTCAGGAGGTACCCGACCAAGCCCCGCTGACAGACGATGTGACAGCCCAGTCCTCATCGGACCTCTCCTTCGAGACGCGGACTGAAGCGCTAGCGGATGACCTCGGTGTCGATATAGAGGCCGATGAAATCGTCAGCCACGACACGAAACACGCTATCGTCAACTTCGCCGAACGCCGTGGTGTCGGCACTATTGTGGCCGAACACGAACCGCTCCGGCTCCGGTCCCGGATGGTCGGGGACCCAATCGACTGGGTCGTCAGACACGCATCTTGTGACGTGTTGCTCGTCGATAACCTCGGCTATGACGAACCGGAACACATCGTCCTCTCGGGTGAGCGTGGCCCGTACCCACCCCTCGCCGTGAACGTTGCCGAGTCCGTCGCAGCGGCCAACGACGGTACGGTTTCGCTGTGGTACCCCGTTAACGAAGAAAAGGCCGATACACAACGCGAGACTGTCTCTGAGTACCAGTCGGAATTGTCGGAGATGCTCTCGGTGCCGGTCCGCTCGGAATCGCTCAGAACCGATGGCGGGCAACCTTCTCAGCCTGACCTACTGGTTCGTCGTGGGGTTGACGACAGCCTCCGGGGGGCGCTGTTCGACGTGCGACCAACGTTCCCGAACCCTGGCTGTACAACCGTTACGATCTACCCGCATGACTCGCGTCAGCCGGGGTTCGTCCGGCGGTTGTTTGAACGCCTGACTTTCTAACCGCTATTTTTCGACGCCCGACCCACTGTACCGTATAAACAACTACGAGAATTCAGCCACTTCGTACTGAAACAGACACGATTACTGTGCTGACTACCACTCTAAATCTTGCACTGCCAGACTCACCAAGTGGTATTAGATACTGCCGTTTCGGTGTGTTCGATAAGAGCGTCTACTATTTTATTCAGACTTGAAGAGTGGCAATTCCTCCGTCTCATAGATATTGATGAGTTCGGTGATGATCTCGTCGTAACTTTGGTCCTCAATACGCATTGCGTCGAGTCGCTCAACTGTTTTTTCCGTTGACTGAGATTTCGGATAACCTTTGTAGCTCCTTCAGGAAATAATAACCCCTTTCCACCTAAGAACGAGCAGCAGATCTTAACGATACGTGTTGTGATTAGTGCGTTGCTGGATTGGGTTCCGGATCGAGAAGTGCTATCCCCTCATGAACTGCCTTGCGTTCACCCATTATCGTTAGATGCTGGCCTTCGTCGACACTTTCATCGAGATCTGGGAAATGGGCCTCTCCTTCTGCACCGACAGCGATGATGAGGCACTGTTCGGGCAACTCCGAGTCGATCTCAGTAAGGGGTTTTCCGACAAATGTGTCGTTTGTCACAGGGACTTCCTGAAGATCCCCCTTTCGGCCAAGATCCTCTGTCCAGCGTGTTAAGGCAGGTGATTCGATATATCCATCCATGAGTCGCGCTGTTGCAATAGAACGAGAAATCGTTTGTATCCCAAGCTCCTCAAAAGGCTCTTCGTTCGATGGTTGGTTAACTCTCGCAAGTATCGTGTCGACATCGAACTTCGTCTTCACGAGTTGCGTTGCGAGTAAGTTCGTGTCGTCATCGCCAGTCGCAGCAATGACAATATCGGCGCGATCTGCCTCACCAGTACGGAGGGTACTGAGATCCGTCCCGTCGCCGTGTATGACCTGATAGCCTTCGGAATTGAGTTGGGCGACCTGCCCCTGGTCCTCTTCGATGATGAGGACAGAATCACCACGAAACTGGAGCCGGTTAGCAATCTGACGGCCCACTTGTCCACCGCCGATAATACGAACTACGTAACTCATATGGTATTTTGCAAAGTATGAAGGCTTATTTGCATATAGTCGAGTGTATTTGCAGTTTTTAGTCCCAGACAAAAACAGCTTCCGTTTCGAGTGTGAGTCCACCAAATATCTCTGCCTCTGAATCGGCGAAAGGGTGAATTGAAAACTGATACCCTTGCTGAGTAATGAGCGAAATGTATGGAGTTCTCTATTGTCTTTGACGATATAGCGGAACAGGAAGCTGACGCACTCGTGAATGCTGCCGAAACCAGCCTGGAAATGGAGGGAGCTGTTGCTGATGCCCTTCAATCGGCTGCAAACGGACCGATTACTGAGACTGCGCAATCTGAAGCACCCTTGCCACTCGGCTCTGTTGCTGTGACAGAGGCCTATGACCTCGACGCAACTTATCTCATTCACGCGGCTGCAACACCGAGCTATGGAAGTAGTCAAGCATCGGCTGCGAGCATTCGGGCTGCAACCAATGCGGTCCTCTCTGAAGCTGAACAACTTGGCTGTCAATCGCTGGTGATGCCAGTTATCGGGACTGGGACTGCCGGGTTCGAATTCAAAGAAGGTGCGCATATCGTCTGTAAAGCGATTGCTGCACACGAGTCGTTTTCACTGGACGACGTCCAAGTCATTACGAACATCGAACAAGAGCACGACTACCTCAAACGGATTGCTGCAAATATCTGATCTGCCGGGTAACCAATCGTCATTTCTTTATCCATAGCTTGAACAGGTATCTAGGTATTCCTATGGAAATAACCAATGTCGAAACATTCGTTGTTGATGCAGACTGGCGCAACTGGTTCTTTGTCCAGGTCGAGACTGATGAAGGGATTACTGGCGTCGGTGAGGCCTTGAGCGGTGAGGGACTCACAGCTGCCCTCGAAGAGACAGCAAAGGCACACCAGCATTATCTCATCGGCGAAGATCCGCTGAATCGCAAGAAGATTAACCGACGGTTGACCCGGTACCCGTTCGCATGGCGGGCGGGAAAGCTCATTAACGCCGTCGCAGCAGCGTTCGACATCGCGCTGTGGGACATCGCTGGCAAGTACTACGACGAACCAGTCTGGAAGCTGCTGGGCGGGAAGGTCCACGACGAAATCCCAGTCTATGCGAACGGCTGGCACATCGGTGAACGGACACCTGAGAACTACGCTCACCACGCGAAACGAGCCGTCGAAGAGCAGGGATATCCCGCGCTGAAATGTGACCCCTTTGCACACTACGAGCATTCTCTGACCGACGATCAGATCGAAGAAGTTGCCGACCTCCTCGAGGCCGTTCGAGAGGCCGTCGGCTACGATATCGGGATTGCATTGGACTGTCATGGCCGGTTCACTCGGCGTGGTGCGATCGAGGTCGCAGACGCTCTCGAGGAGTACGACATCATGTTCCTCGAAGAGCCGGTCGAACTCGAAGACCGTGAAGTGATGGCCGATGTTACTCAGCACGTCGATATGCCCGTCGCGACAGGCGAGCGCATCTATAACAATGAGACGATGGAAGACCTCGTCCGCAAGCAAGCCTGTGATATCATTCAGCCAGACGTGACCAACTACGGGAGCCTTCAGGAGGTCCAGCATGCCGCCGCGATAGCCAAATCACGGTACATGACGATCGCCCCGCACAACCCGAACGCTGGTGTCAGTACTGCCGCTTCGCTGCATCTCTGTGCGGGCCTCGAAAACCTCGAAGTGCTGGAACATATGAGCCGAGACGTTGACTGGGGTGAGGAAATCGTCGACTATGACTGGGAAGTCGAAGACGGTGCAATCGAAGTGCCTGACAAACCCGGTCTCGGTGTCGAATTCGATCCGGAAGCGGCACGGGACCACCCCGGTGAGCCAAAAGATAGTCATAGTCTCTTCGACGCTGAAGGCGCACTCAAGCGGCCCTGACACCGACCAACGTTCTGTGTCACCGGAGTCCTGTCTGTACTTGTCATCATTTATTTTTCGTATAAATTTTGGATGATACGTGAACAGGGCTGAAGCGATAACTAGTCATAGTAGAGGGTGAATTTGAATCCCCGATCTCCGGGTCATGTGCCCGGCGGAATCTTCAGGCTATCCTACTCCGCTGTCTTATCGATGTGTGTTAATGCCGATAGATATCTCGTTTCACCACGAGCGATGCGCTTCATTTGGTGGTCACATGAGATGAATACAAACGTTGCGCCTGAATATGATTTTGATATATATGCCAACCGATAACTGGGTTTGTTCACGTCACGTTACTATTATTATTTTCAAATGTTTTGATACACTTAGGAACTTCCGGTCTGATGAACCGGCCCGATACTAGTGGTCCGCTCTCCGAGCATCCGATCGGAGAATCGTCTCCCAGCCTTAATTTTGTCCTCGGGAGGTAAGTCAAGTTCATTCTCATAAACGACCCAATCAATACCGGCGTCGTCCGCAGCTTCGAGAATGTATTTCATATCCACGACGCCCTCTCCGTGTGGAACGCTTTCGTAATCGCTGAACCCGGTGCCCGGAGCCACGTCACGAAGATGGAGCATCTTAGTTCGCCCGTCAAGCAATGAGAGCGCCTCAGTCGGCATAACACCGCCGGCGTGAAGTTCGGCGGCCTCCAGTTCGAACCAGATGGTATCAGGATCTGTCTCCATGATAAGATGCCAGAACGGCGTCTTTCGAGAGACGTCCCCCGCGTGTCGGGACTGAAGTCTCCGCCCTGCTTCCTGAATATAGTCGGCGACTCTGTCGGGTGCCGGTGTCACGTCGATGAGCGTCTCAACAGTGTTCGGCAGCAACGGGGACAACCACCGACGATCGTTATGGAGGCCCAGCTCGAGTCCACGCTGGTCTAATGCCTTCGCCACATCATTCAGTCGGTCCACGAGCGCGCGAACGGACTCGCGGGTGTGAAAGTGTGTCGAATTGGGGTGGGCGACGATGAGCCGCTTACAACCGATGGTCGCGCACCGTTCCAACAGATCGGCCTCACCAGCGAGAGCGTTTTCGATAGTGGTGAGGTCTGCGTGTACTGCGACTGGTTTGATCCCGGTCTCGTTGAGTACAACGGCGATGTCCTCTGAGGATTCCTGCTGAAATCGATGGGCGAACTCAACGCCGTCGTATCCGGTCGCTGCGACACGACGAATGATTTCAGAAAGTGAATCCGGGTGTGACCGAACGCTATACAGCTGAAAAGCGATGCCGGAAAATGTCATCATAGATATTGTTTGGAAATAGATGCCAATTAGTATATAGCTCCTACTGGCCCGATCGTTATCTGATCAAACTCTGAGCTCAGTTGCGGGGATTCGTTTCTATGATGACGATACTGAGCGGTCAAAACACACCTTTCAGCAGTCGCAGCTATCTATAGGAACGTATCGCAGTTGCAGTCGTACACTCTCAAGTAGGATCTATCTATAATTTAGTATGACGCATATATCTATATTTACTGTCTGATGCTGTACCCGTATGGAACCGGAGTGGAATAACATCGTTTGGAATGGAGGCGTTTTCAGATGGCGATGAAGGACCGACTCCGAGAACTTTTCCAGACACTGGTTCCCAGGGGCTCCGTCTTCCAGCAGGCCGCGAAAGGGGGGATTTGGATGACAGTAATCCGAGCCTTCAGTCAAGGCTCGAATCTCTTGATGCTCCTCATCCTCGCGCGGTTGCTCTCCCCACGCTACTTCGGCATACTTGGTATTGCGATGTTGACACTCAGCGCAAGCAAGAGATTCACAAATATTGGAATAAACACTGCGCTCGTCCAGCAGAAAGCAGAGGATGTCGACGAGTATCTGAACACAGCGTGGGTGTTGAAAATTAGTCGGGGAGTCCTGATCGGGGTTGTCCTGTTCCTCACAGCGCCGTTCATTGCGCGTTTTTTCGGCGAAGCGAACTCTGGGCTGACGACTGTTATCCGAGTTATAGGCCTCTCGCCTCTGATATATGGGCTACAGAACCCTGCTGTCGTCTATTTTCAGAAGGACCTCGACTTTCATAAAGAATTTATTTACCAAACGACCAGTAGTTTTGTCCAGTTTTGTGTTGGCATCGGGTATGCACTGGTCAGTCCGACAGTGTGGGCGCTTGTCGCCGGGTTCATAAGCGTGAACGTATCGAAAGTAGTGCTGTCGTACGCTCTTCACGACTACCGTCCATGGCCATCGGTTGACCGGGGGGCACTGTCAGAACTCATCGATTATGGGAAATGGATCACAGGATCGTCCATCACACAGTTCATTCACAGCGAAGGTGACGATGTGTTCGTTGGGTGGTTCCTGTCTGCGACCGCTGTAGGTTTCTACCAATACGCACACAAGATCGCCGATATGCCCGCCACTCAATTTACAGAAGTAATCTCGACAGTCACCTTCCCAGCGTATTCGAAGTTGCAGGATGACCCTGCGGCGCTCAGAGATGCAGTGTTTGGCACGACTCGACTTGTTGCCGTTGTCGCCTTTCCGATTTCGGTGGGGATGGCACTCATCGCACCGTCGTTTGTCCCTGTCGTGCTCGGTGAAGAGTGGAAACCAATGATTCTCCCTCTCCAATTGCTGTCAGTCTTCGGGCTTCTCCACGCTATAACGCGTCATTTTGGTGGCGTGTTCAACGCACTCAATCGTCCCGATTACAATATGAAACTCGATACGATTCGTATCGTTTGTCTTGCAATTGTTATTTGGCCGGCGACAGCGCGGTGGGGTCTCGCAGGGACAGCAGGTGCTGTCATCGGCGTCTACCTCTTTCCGATGTTTCCCCTTGATGTCTACGCTGTTTCGACGCTTCTCAAGACTCACCCCCGGAATATATTATTCGAGTACGCTTATCCGGCAGTTGGGGCGGCGGTAATGTTCGGAGGTATTTGGTTCATGCATACCCTTATTACGGTCTCCCCGCTGGTGGAGCTGATCCTGACTGTACCGGCAGGGGCCGTCGTGTACACCCTTTCAGTACTGTTGCTTGACACTTTATTCAGTTGGGGAATCAAACAGGATCTTCGGCACGTCGTCGCCGAAGTACAAAGCTAGTAACAGCGCCATGCACCACTGTATGTATTTTTTGTTTGTATGTTTTTGTCAGTGCCGTCGAGTGAGACGGAATTAGTTGATTCCCACACTTGGACGACCTCGCTAGCGAACGGATGTTCGTTATTGGCAGCATGGATTCCTGCTGATCGGCAGCGTATGGCAGTCGGAGCCAATGATCTAATAATAAGCGGATACCCGCGTCCCCCCCTGATCCGGGCGGGTTTCGACCTGTTATCTCAACGAAAGTCGGTACTGGTGCCCTCCCTCGATAGGGTCCCCGAGTAGGGCTTCAATAGTCGTTTTGTACGGGGCGACCGTCTGCCGAGGCATCAAGATCACGTGTTCGGCAGAAAAAACACCCCTGGAGTTCGCAAGATACACCGTCAGGACTCGCGCCACTTGTGGCCGCACTCGACGCAGGTAAACAGCCGAACCTCGTAGGAGCCGCCCGGCTTCGGTAGCATCTCGTAGGAGGCCCGGTCGCTGTTACAGTCGTCCGCCGGACAGGGCTCCTGCATCGTCTCGGTGGAGCCCTGGGTCGCGTCGGCCACGGCGGGGGCCCCGTCGTCCCGCTGTCCATCCTGTGTCGCCATCGCCGCTTCTGCTTGCGAGTCCCGTGACTCCTCGTTCTCACAGGAGCGACACACCCACGTGTCGCCCTCCGTGTGCATCATCGAACCACACTCGTCACAGAATTTCATATACGGTACGGATACTCGGTTGTCAGATATATGTGTTAATTTCCGTTTCGTCGTGGATTTCAGGCAACCGTGCATACTGACTGTACAGAGCTATCGAAGAGGCAATAGGAAATGTTTGATTTTGCTCGACATTTATCAACGGGCCACGGTGTGCAATAAATATGGCTCAGGTTCTCGGGAGGGCAGTGGACGTCAGAGTTATCGGAATTATAGAATTTCAAGGCGAATACACCCGCCTTCCCGTGAGGAGGGAGTGTTCCGACGACTGTCGGAACCAAGCGACGAACAGGCGGGTGATGCAGCCGACACTGTAACAAACACTCCACTTGCTACACCACTTCTGGATATTCCACAGTATCAAACAGTGGCAACTCATAACAATCTGTGACGGATGCCGACAACACGCCGTACCTAGGTCTGCCGCATCCAGAACCACTCGCAAGTGGCAGGTGCGCTGGACAGACACGGCTGGTCGGCATCCAAACTCTGGAACGTCGCCAACTACTACGCCCGGCAGCAGTGGGACGAAACCGGCAAAATCCCCGATGAAGGCGAACTCAAAAACGAACTGAAAACCCACCCAAAATACACGGGACTGCACAGCTAGTCCAGCCAGAAAGTTCTCGAAGAGTTTTCTGAAGCGTTCAGTTCGTGGTTCGGCTCCGACGACGACCGGGACAACCCACCGGGCTACCGCAAACTTGACCTCCTCCCACGCCTTCAGGCGTGGGATTCCCGCGGCACCGCACCGCTAGGTTGGGAGTTTCAGGTTTGTAGCCAGGTCGGCATGACCGGACTCCTGGCGGGGCCAAGCCGCCGTTACTCCTATCCCCGGTATGGGGATTCAGAGTTACCGTGTGTCGGAATCCACAGCTAGCGGCCCGAAAGGGATTCTTTTGGACGTAGCGTGGCCCGAATCCCGATATTATCCGTTTATCTGGGCGGCTGATCCGCCTCGGTGTGGTCATGCATACGGTGTCACCGGTTATAAAACTCCGGCTGAGTGAGGCTACAGGCGAAGCTGCCGGGTTGTCGGCTTCATCCACACCCCTGAAGGGGTGGGCTTTCGCCTTGCTCCCGCTGTAACTACTACGATGACATCCTCCGCGCCGTGAACGGCGCGGTTTCCCCAACCGCACGTTTGGGGTCGGGCGGGGTGTACTCCGGTTCGCGCTCAGTGCGTAAGCCCCGTGAAGGGTGTGGCGTGTTTGGTGTCCCTGAAGGGACACGGTATCTCCTTGCACAGCGTCCGATACTGCATCGGACTCGTCCCCGCCGTTCGCGGTCGGGGACGCACTGGCCGTGCCATCGGCCTGCCTGTCCGTTCTGCCACAGTGGACAGCCTCGCACGCCGGAGGGGTTAGATTGTGTTGTGCCGTCGCCCCATTCCGTGTTGCAGGCGTAGGGGTAGTGTAAGCACCGTCTGGTACGTGTCGGCGGGGAGGACCCCAACTGGTTCCCGGATTAGTTTCGACGATTGAGTTACTCTACTGTACGACCCCGGCGGGAATAAATACGGGGAAAGCGGAGTGAAAGTGGACGCGATTCACGCCCACCGTGAACGGCGGGATTCTCTCGCTGTCAAAGATAGCCATCGCCATCCAGCACGCTCGTCGGTGTCGTCTTGGACGGACTGCTCGTCGCTGTCCTCGGTCGTCGTTTGGTTGAATATCTGAGTCCTCTCCGACTGTGTCTGGATGTGGCTAGACTCCGAACGAGAGGCATTGCGAGACTGCCCGTTGGCCTCCGTTTCGCCCTCGACTTCTTCGGTGATCGGGACCTCGCTCTGCAATGCAAGCACTCTGTGGGAGTCCGTTTCGGGACTGCTTGCTGGCTCTTGGTTCGCTGACTCTGGCAGGTTCAGGCGTCCCGTCTGCTTGATATCGATTTCGCAGAACGAGCACACTGTCAGGAGGTTCGTGGTCTTGTTTGTCCCGCCGTTCTCGGCGGGGATTCGTCGCACGACCTCCAAATCCTCCGCAGGGAACCGCGTCCCGCAGTTGGTGCAAGTGTTGTTGTCCAACTGCTTCCGGAAGACGATCCGGTACGCCCAGTCTGGCGGGTAGTCGCCCCGGTAGCTGTCAGGGTCGTCGTACTGCGATTCGATGCCTTCCTTCATTCTTCTCGACACTTCCGCCCGTCTCCGTATTTAAGCCGCGGGGTCGTTTTGTGCCGCGCCTGCCAGCTGGGCGCGCCGGTCGGTGCGCTCGGTGTTTTCCATGTCTTCTGAGGCTCGACACTCTTGGTCAGCGGCGGCTGTCGGCGATGCACAGCAGGCTGAGTATATCGGGTTCCTCCATCGCGAGCCCTTCGTAATCGATGCTTACCGGCTTGGGTTCGCCGTCGGCGTTCGCGAGGACTACACCTACCAGTCCAAACTGCGGAACGTCGACGTCCCGATTGAGATTCTAGACAACGACTTTCGGAATCCTGACCTTGACCAGTATATCGAGCGCTTCGAGCAGTACGAGCCATCGGTCGGGATGCTTGGCGACGCATACGACCGGCAGGAAGCGCGACGGTATAACCAAGCCGCACGGGAGCTGAAACGGAAGTTTCCGGGGACAGAGGTTATCATCGTCCCGAAGTGCCGCGACGCAATCGACGTGATCGACGAAGACATCATCTTGGGATACCCGATGGGCTACTCCGACCAGACCGCCGACGAGTACACGAATATTGTGGACTGGCGGGGACAGCGAGTGCATCTGCTGGGAGCGAGTCCGACGAAGCAGTATCCAGTGATTGAGGAGCTAACACAGCCGCGTGTGACCGGTGAAGAACCAGCCGATATCGTTGGCGTCGACTGGAATGGGGTTCACCTTGCAGCACTTCACGGCGAGTACTTCTCACCACACGGCTACGGGAGTGCGGACCACCTTTCGATACGGGAGACGGTTCAACAGAGCTTGCGGCACATCAGGTCCTACTGGAAATCGCGGGGGGTGTGGCCGACCGTGGAGACAGACCGGACCCCGCTAACAGCGGAACCGATGGACTCTGTTTGGGCTGCTGACGGTTCGAGAGCGACTGTGAGTGGCCTTGAGGATGCGATTGTCGTTGAGTACGAGAACGGACAGACGCTCGCGTACCGGAGCCAACACGAGCGAGACAGGGTGGAATACCGGGCAGGACTCACTCCTACCGGGGTCTACGGATAGAACAGGTACCACTACTGGGGTTCTTACCGACCACAGTGAAGCAGTATTGTCTGAGTTGTGTCATAACCACTGGTGATGAATACAGGGCGCTTATTTGTCGCATCATTACACTCAAAACTGCTGACGAGCAATCGCAAAGTACAGGATTGGTCGTATTCATGATGGTTTCTTACGGGTGACCCATTTGAATTCAGGAAGTAATTACAGCGTCAATTATTTTGCACCCGGATTCTATAGCTCGAATAAGACAGATGTCTGAGTCGCTACCGGCGGATGATGACATCGGTGACTTGGGGCCGCCGGAGTATCTTCTGTATCGGGTGGCTGCGGAACGTCACGAGCAGGATGGCCGTGAAACGGGGCGAACCCGTATCCACAAACTTTGCTGTTTAGCTGATCGGCTGTTAGCGCAGGAATACGACCGGGAAGTCGGCCTGCCAAAGTACTGGTACAAGTACGGCCGTACCATCTCCGAAGCTCATCTGAATTCAGCGGTCACGTACAGGCCAAACGCGAACCACTTCGGTGGACAGGCGTACTATCCGGCCGACCAAGTCAGCGAATCCGACTTCGATCACCTGTCGGAAGACCTCAAAGACGACATCTACAACGCGGTTCAGTCCGTAGTCACTGAACACGGCGACAAAACAGCTGAGGAACTGGAAGAGTACCAGTACCAGAACTTTGCCCCAGACGATTTCGTTATCGCATATGCTGATTTGCGGTGGTACTTAAACACGGTTTCGCAAGATGAAGATCAGCACAGGCTGAGCCAATTCGTCGCCCCCCATGAGAAGACCCGCATGGAAGAACTCCTTGATGAGATGCTGGCGAACTTCGACGAGGAGCGTTACTCGGAAATCCACGACATCTACCTTGATTGGGACGATACGATGCGCCTGTTGGTCGATATCGGACGAAGCCCGAGAGAACTCCATGACTTCACAGAGGCCTTCATCGAGGGGGCCGCACGAATCATTCTCCGCTTCGAGCAGCACTCGAATATTGATTCGGAAGCGCTTGAGGACTGGCGTGAAGAGAAGAAAAAAGTGCGCAGAGATCTCCAGAGCCGGGTAACACAGAAGCGGAAGGAAGCCCTCTCAGAAAGACAGTCCACCTCGGCTTTAGACAGCGTAGCTGATTCGTACAATACGGCTATCTCTGAGGAGCTAGACAACCTATAGAATGGCGGACAACGCCTTCCTCGACAAGGGAGTCATCCTCGGTTTCTGTTTCTTTACTGACCCCCACCATAGAGAATGTAGGAGGTACTTGTTCAGTGGCGAAACAGAGTATTACGCTACGGAACAGGTTGAGAATATATTCCGAAATGCGAAGGATTCAATTATCGAGGAGCACCGGAGAGAGGTTCTCCGGAACATCCAACAGGTAAAGGTCAATTACCAGGGGGAGTTAACTGAGGGTGATATCGAGGAGATTCAGTCGGAAATTGACCGGGATGAAAATTCGGCATGGAGGTATTTAGCGGATTTCTACGATAATAAAGCCGGAAGAGATGTCTATGAAGTTACTAATGAATTGCGGGAGGTGATTCGTGAGATAGAACAGCGAGCCGAGGCGCGAAAGGAGACACTCTACTCAACGTTCCAAGGCTGGCTGAGGATTAGTTCGCATGAATCGGTACAGGACGAATTGACTCAACTCCGAGCTCAAGATGAGGAAGATTTTTGGATTGTAATCGACGCTCACGATGTCGCCACAAATATGCCGGGAGAAACAGAGTTAGCGACAACGAATCCAGCAGAGTTCGCTGATGACCAGATCAGAGAGGAAGTTTTGGGAGCAACAGCCATCGATAATATCCAATTAGTGTTTGTTTCAAGAGACTACTCGCCATCAGCACTCAGGAATAATTCAAGTGACGGCAGCGTCTCGACGGACGTATCTGGCGACGATACCTGACCAGTTCAAGCACCAAGTCCGTAACGCGTTCCCCGCTGAATTTCGGTGAGAGGGGCGAGCTAAGTGCGCACACCTGTTATCGGCTATTCCACAATTCATTACATGGAACGAACAATAGCCTCCTGCGGAGTGCATCCTCTCCGTACCAATATCAGATACTCTATGATTATTTCACCAGATTAGGCAAGAGCCACACCTGAGCAGCCGTGTATCCCGTATAGCCGCAATTTTGTGACTCCCTGTAGGGCGAGGGAGTTCCAGTCATGAGCGCGAAACTGACACAGGAGTCTGCACCACAGTACAGTTGCCCGAATTGCGGTTGCACGAAGGCGCGAGACTACGGAAACGACAGTACGAGAGAATGCTCCGGATGCGGACGGGATGCCACGCCAGTCCGGAAGAACTACCGTGCGATTCTGGATCCAAGCAAGATTATATCTGAGTCAGTTGACGCACCTTCGGACCACCCAGAAGCACATCTGCCCGAAGCGTTGCCAGACGGCCACAACTACTGATTCTGGCTCCTAATTTTCTGACTCCCGGTGGGACGAGGGAGACATAGATGACGACCACACAGACTGAGCGGATCCGTGGCCGCTTCGCACTCATCGGATGCGGCGACGCGAAAACCGACGATCCAGCTGAGGCTCGTGACCTCTACACTTCGTCGTACTTCGCGGTCAAGCGATCATATGCTGAGGCGGCTGTCCAGTGGGCTCGAACCGCTGACCGGCGAGCGAACACCTGGGCGGTTCTCTCTGCAGAACACGGGATCTTGATGCCTCGGCAGACGGTCGTCCCGTACGATACAACCATCGAGGACCTGCGCGACGACCCCATCGAGGGAGAAGCCAATTATCGGCTGTCGTCAGGGGAACAGGTCGAAACCCGCCTTGACCGCTGGGCGCTCTGTATCCACTCGTCTCTCGGTGATTGGCTCCGGCGGCCATACGCTGCTGATCAACAGGAGTCACCCTGTCGGGAGTTAGTCGTTCTGGCCGGCAGCGACTACGTCGACGCGCTGCGTGAGCGCGACATCTTCGACAGCCGACCAACTGCGATTCGGACTGGGCGAGAGACCTACACTGCTCTTCCCCCGAAAGCGACAGTTCGCTTCCCCTTCCAAGAGCGTGACTTCGACGGGATGTTCGACCAGATGGACTGGCTCTCAGACCGCGTCGAAGAACTCTCGTCGGCAGCGGCTCCAGCCCGACGATCAGAACTCTCGGCCTTTGACGGGGGCTTCGAGCGCGACTCTGCTACGTGGCAAACAGACCATAGTGGCGTCGACGTCGAGGGGACTGAGCAGGCAGGGCTGGATGCATTCGAGAACGTCCCTGAGCGGTTCCTTGCCACGAGACAAACGAGTCTTGCGACCGACGGCGGGGAGAGGGAACAGGATGGATAACACGCAAACCCACGATATTGAGCGAGCCCGGCGGTCACCGGATTATAATACTGTCAGCTGTAATTTCTTAAGCAATATTGCTACTCCGGGGTAGCGAATATTTTCGTGAAGGTCCAGCCAACAGTATGAGTGATTGTTGGCAACAAGCTATGTAGACAGTAACAGTTATATACTTTTAGGTTAGCCTAAAAGCATGGCACCAGATGTAACCACATACGAGATTCCAACACGCAGAGACATTGTCAAGGGGAGCGGTACAATCGTCGGTGGCAGTCTCCTCGCTGGATGTTCGGGAGATAATGATCCGGCATCCACTTCGACCGACGCAGACGAAACCATCGAAGCCCAGACACCGACCGAAGACGAGTCGTATTCGGTGACGATATCACCTGTCGGGTCGGTCGAATTTGAGGACCCACCACAGAGCATCTTCACCGTCCTCGTCCATCACGCTGATATGGCACTCGCACTCGGGTACGGTGACTCCATTAACGCCATGTTCACCGACGAAGATTTCGATAGTCTCTATTCGTTATTTCTTGAACGTCTTGATGGCGTTTCTGTCGACTGGTCGGATCTTGCCAACTCCTGGAATGCGGGCAAGGAGATGCTCTATGACCTCGATAGCGACATTCATCTCACAGATCCAGCGTACGTCGTGGCGCAGATGGATGGCTGGGACGCAACGGATATCAAGGAAGTCCGCAAGAACATTGGTCCGTGGTTCGGAAACACACTGAGCGGGCAGCACAGCGAAGCCCCACAACCGTGGGCCAACGAGTACCAGTACTATACGCTCTGGGAAATCTTTGAGAAGGTATCGAAGGTGTTCCGGGAAGAACGACGGTATCAGGAACTTGCAGAGATCCACTCTAATCTCGTCTCAACAATCCAGTCAAATCTCCCGCCACAGGATAAGCGTCCACGGACAGCACACGTACACATCGCACGGACCGGCCTAAGCGATGGTATTTGGGCATACAGCCTGAATGCACCGGGATTCTATCGCTCAAGTACTCGACCGCTCAAAGCAAACGATGCTTTCCCGGACCTGCAACGGTTCCAACGGATCGATCGCGAAACTCTCGTTGCGGCCGATCCAGACGTCATTCTCCGTACCGGTTCGATGGGAGAGCGTGGAAACTGGGTCGAAATCGAGAACGAACTCAAAAGCGATCCGGTAACGCAAGAGATTCCAGCGGTTGAGAACGATCGAATACATCCGCAGGCGATCCAGTACGAAGGCCCGATTCTGAATCTCTTCCAGTTGGAAATGGCCGCAAAGGAACTGTATCCCGAGCAGTTCGGTGAATGGCCTTCGTACGATGGAGGCCAGTATCCCGACTTTTCGCCCGATGAACAACTGTTCGACCATCAGCGCGTTGCGAGCATCATCACCGGCGATTTCTGACGGAGTGGCTGTCAATTGCCAACGTTTTCTTGTGCAGGTCTGCAAGCGGAATGACTACCGCTCGCTACGGCATACTCATACTGTTGGCTGTAGCTATCGTAACTTCGCTTTGCACATTGAATTAGGAGCGTGACGTAGGTGGTGACAAAGACGGATGATGCCGATCACGGACTTCCTGTCGTGTACGCGCGATTTTAGTACGACTCGTTGTCACCGGCACAATGCCGCCGCGCGAAAACCTATGCTGCAGGTCCTGTTGCGGCCAACAACAAGACCGTTACGGGCGTTGCACCGAGGTTCTTCTAGCCAGCGGAAAACAATCCTCAACCAACACTCATCGCTTCTGTTGGTTAACGCACTGAGTCAGGCGATTTTTCTGTTCCTCTGTCGGGTGAGAGGATGACGGAAACTGATCCGACTCAGACGCAGGACGGACAGCCAGACCAGCAAGCCGGCTTCGACTTCAGCAAGCCCAGTCAAGAGCACGAGATCGAGGTGTCGTATTCGTGGGGGTATGTCGACACCATCTACATGGACGACGACGGCGAACTCGTCCGCTCACAGGATACCGACGGTTACTATCGCAATGATGAATCGTTCGAGTGTACCTGCGGGGAGACATTCGGTTGCGAGAGCAAAGCAAAATCCCACATCCGAAGCGAGGGCTTCCAAGGCCCGCCGGTGCCGGTCGCCGGCCATCCAGAAGCATTGCGTTGGGACAACGAGCCGATGACCGACTTCGGGGGGAATGTGGAATTCATTCCAGACGTCGCTAACACCGCCGCCAAAGTTGTCGACGGGGCTGACTACCTGATCGCAACGGCCCGGACAACACTGACGCCACCAGCGGACTACGAGTTCGATAGCTGGGAGCCACTGCAATCTGGCCGCCTGTCGAACCACCACGGCGACCCACTGTTCTCGGCACGGCTCTTGTCGAAGGCTATCGCGACGCTTTCACCCGGCCACCAGTACGTTCCAGACCGCTACACCATCTACTTTCGTGGACACACAGCACTGTACTTGGAGGGGCCGAGCGACGGCATCATCATTGCTGAACGACTCCCCGACCTCGACTGAGACGGCGGTTTTCTGTTCCTCTGGTGGCTGAGAGGATGACAGAACCAACCTCCAAAGCCCGTGATGGATCAGCCACGAACAGTAACGAATCGACCGTCGACGAGCAACCAATTCCAGTCGTCAAGCCACCATCGGCGTTTGTCTGGCAAGATGAAGTGGTCCCCGCGCTTGATGGGGCTATCACCGTTCGCCCGGAATCTGCCCGGTATCCGATAGCCGCACAGGTTGTCGACGGCGCTGAGTATCTTGTCGCAACGGCCCGAGAAACGTTCACTCCCCCAGCTGGCTACCAGTTCCAGTCGTGGGACATACTCCAGTCTGGTCGCCTTGCCTTCCGGTCAGGCGACCCACAGTTCCCACCAGCCGACGTGAGCCGTGCAATCGCAACGCTTGCCAAGCATCCTGCGTATCAGCCTGAGCGGTTCACGATCTTCTACCGAGGGTGCGAACCAGTGTATATCGAAGGTCCCGACGCCGGCATTGTCATAGTTCCCTGGTAACTCGATAGCGATTTTCTGTTCCTCTGGCGGGTGCGAGGATGTCCACACACTCAGCATCGACGCGAACACAGTCGTTTCAGCATCGCCCGCCAGCAGACACAGGGGAGTGTTCCTGTCCGATTCACGCCAACGGTGACCCGTTCACCGCACCCCTCGGGATTCGATTTGCCGATCACGTCACCGTGGAGCCAATCGACAGAGAGACCGCGGCCGCCGTCTACGAGGCCCACCACTCCTACATGGGGTCGCTGCCGTCGGTCAACCTCGCTCATCATGGGCTGTACTTTCAGGACTCGCTAGTCGGGGCTATCACGTACCGCTACCCGCTCATATCGAAGAAGCGAATCCGGTACGGCGTCGACGGTCAGCTCTGTCCCGAGCCCGTCGAGATCGACAGTCTTCCAGCGGAGATTCGAGCGACCGCCCGGCGGGTGCTTCCATCGACGGACACACCAGTCGTTGACAGCGAAGTGGTATCCGGCGACTCGCTCGTCGAGGCCGCGCGTATCTGCATGGGCGTTCGGATGCCAAACCTCGCGTCGGCGGCGCTAGCCCGCTCACAGGAGCGATTCTTGCAGAGTGACGACCGTGACACTCGCTTCTTGTTGACGTGGGTTCGCTCGGACTACGACGGGGCGATGGTTCGAGCGCTGCAAGACAAGGGCTGGACGTGTACGGGCTACCGAGAACCGGGGCAAGCAAGCAACCGCGAGAACAAGCCGATTCGTGAACAGTATAAATGGCGCTTTCTCTGTCCCGTGGATACTGCTCGCGAGCAGTCAACACTTGCACGGTGGTCCCAGTGACCGACGTCCAGCCCGAGGCAACGGCTGAGTGCTGTCGGTTCTGCGGAGAGAGGGCTGATATCTCCGGCGAGGCGTACACCTACGTCCGGTGGCCCGACGAGGTCGACCGAGAAGACGGCGTGTTTCGGTTCACGATTTGCCGGGCGTGTGCGCTTCAGGACCGCGATAACGTTGAGCAGGCCGCTTCGCTCTTCCACGAGGCAGATCGAGACCATCTCGTCACCTGCGATGTCTGTGGAGCTGTAGGGTGCCGGACCGCCAGCACTCGCCGGCCAGCGGCGGAGACGTATCGGCTCGCAAGTATCATCTCCTGGTCGGTGAGTATCAACGGCTTCGGCGGGGCAACGCACTCTTGTAGTGAATGTAGCCCTATCCTGCCGGTCGACTGTGTGAAACGTCCTGACCGGACATACGACGACGGAGCGCCGTGTCTCGTCGAGCCCCCGTTTGACTCTGGTGGGAGGACAGCAGGCGATGCTCCAGCAGACAGTACACAGGTCGAGATCGGCGGGTGGACTGGGTAGCCGGCGGTAGTTCCACGAAACCGGTGGGCCTAATCAGTTAATGAGCAGTACAGATTATAGCCGTAGCAGTGAATTCTCATATGATAGAGAGAGTTAAATACACCTCTCAGTTATAAGACTCAGTGACCGTGTGGTGGTAAGATCGCCACCCCTACGTGTTACGCAGTCCGATTATGACCTCTCGATCAAATGCTAATCCCACAGATGCGCCAACAGATAATTTCGAATCAGCCCTCAAAACACTCATTTTGGAGTCGTTCGCAGAGGGGGTCGCTATCGAGGGCATATGGGAGGTAACTCCTCCATCATCGGTCGTCCCCAACTGGCGAATTACCATCGAGAAGACCGACAACGCAGACACCCCCAAAGACGAGTCTACGTTCCTTGACGAATAGGCAGATCCCCGTAGCACTCTGTCTCAGTAGATTCTGATACGTATCTGTAGAGGAATCAGCTCCACCGACTATCTCCCCAGTATGTAAATAGAGCTACTAATACCGAGTATTTATATACTGACCGACTGAGTTTTAAAAATACACCGCTGAAGTAGGCCAATACCGACAGGAAGCGGGTGATGGGTAGGCGAGGTATGGAGATAACGATGACAAAGACACAACACACTGCCAACGAAGGAAGTACTGACTCCAATCTATCTGTGACGACTATCTTCGAATTACTCACGAGCGAGCGCCGTCAACGTGCGTTGCAGTATCTGACACAGGCAGTTGGTGCTGTCCCGATTAGCGACCTCGCCGACCAACTTACACTCTGGGAGGGCGAACACACCCGCGAGCAGTACGAGCGGGTCTGTACCAGCCTCTTCCACGTTCATCTCCCGAAGATGGCCGACGCTGGAGTCGTACAGTACGACCCAGCATGCGAGACAGTCTACCCACAAGAGGCCATTGAGCAGATCACGCCCTACCTCGAACTGGCCGGACTCTCGGACAGTTAGTAGAGATATACTGTCTTCGCTCATGCGAAGTAGATTGTTGATAGCGAGAGCTGCGGCTGAAAGTCGAAGAGGGCAAGGGCACCGCGCCAGCGGTGCCCGATATGTTCCCAATAAGTCGATTCGTGTCGGAATCGGCTGCAGCGGACCTGCTACAACAGGTTCGCTGGCGTGATGGTGTCGAGTGCCCCCGCTGCCGTTCTGACCTGACGGTCAGAAACGGCAGCTATCGAGAGTATCAACGGTATCTGTGTAAGAATTGCGGTCGGACGTTCAACGACAAGACCGACACGATCTTCGCTCACTCGAAGCTTTCGCTGAAAGAGTGGTACTTCACAATATACGTGTTCTTACGATTCAACACGAGCATTCGCCAGATCGAGGCGGAACTCGATCTCTCGTACAGAACGGTGAGACGGCGCGTCGATCGCTTCGCCAGCGCGCTCGACGCGCCCTCGATCACACTGTCTGGACCGGTCGAAATCGACGAAGTGTACGTCTCTGCCGGTCTCAAAGGCCGCGAGCGCGACCAGGAGTCGCGCTCGCGTGGCCTGTCCACGCGTGGGCGAGGATCGTACGATGGCGACAAACCGCCGGTGTTCACGCTGGTCGATCGTGGCTCGGACGATCGGTACGTCGTGCCAGCGAAATCCGTCGACAAATCGACCGTTCGACTCCTGCTTGCTGACCATAGTGAGGAGTCGCTGACCGTCTATACGGACGGATTTCGAGCGTACGAACCGCTCGAAGAAGACGACGCATTCACCCGCAAATACGTCGTCCACGGCGACGGAGAATACGCTGACGGCGATATCCACGTCAACACCTGCGAGAGCCACGCGTCGCTGACGTGACGGTGGCTCTCGCCTCACCGAGGAGTGTCAAAAGACAAGCTAACGCCGTATCTCAGAGCCTTTCAGCTCTGCTGTGAACTCTACAGAAAACCAGGTGACGAAGCGCTCAAACATGCTCTCGACGCCGCCCTCTGAAAATCAACAACGTGCTTCACAAGAGCGTACTGTCTTTGTTCGGTACGTAGTTTTATTGAGCAGGTATTTCAGCCAACGCAGTAAGTAGAAAACTTCACCCACAGCAACAGCGTGCCCCAATTTTGTGTTCCTCTGGCGGGTGAGAGGATGTCTCGAAATATGTCCTGCCGTCGTTCGGAAGACCTGTCACAGCCAACCACCCCGAAGTTCGTCGAGTCCATCGCGACGACTGTTCGGGGGCAGTCCGGCAGCGCCGATATTCAAGCAGTTGTCCTCCGTGCGGTGGCCCGGCGCTCAGACAGCATCGACCTCCCGGACGTACTCGAACTTCGCTCGCTTCTGGACGTCGACGGTGAGCAGGCAGACACGCTAGAGGAACAGGTCACAACCATCATCAGCGCCATCGAAGCCGAACTCGCTGGCTGGGACCGCTGGGAGGTCGCTGCATGAACGCAGCAGGAACGGCCACGTTGGGCGACTTCGGTGCTGGTGGCCCACGCTCGGATGCGCTGATTGACACACAGAGCGCAGCACAGAAGGCCGCTGCGGGCGAGTGGGAATTTCTCGCCGCTGGCAACGACACGATCGGCTGGCACATTCCCGACACCGGAGCGACCGTCCTGCTCAAACACAGTGACGCTGGCTGGACGCTCGAACGGGCGACCAAACTGGTCGGGACGAGAAGCACACTCGACGCCGGGCTGGAGCTTGCCCGCTCGTACATGGCGGATCGACCAGAGGGAGCGTCGGCATGGCGATGATCGAGCGCGAGCAGTGGCGTCGCGAGGAACGCCAGCGAGTTGGGGCAGCACTGGCACGCGCCCGGTTCTGGCAGTCGGTTGCACCACACAAAATCAGCTTCTGGGACGCCGTCGACGAGACGCTTCTGGCTCACTACCCGGGCTGTCGGTACAAACGCAGGACGACACTCGATGACTTCCGAGAGGAGGATTCATGAGCGACACTCTTGACCCAATTCTTGATAAACTCCCGCCAGAGCGGTTGCTGGACGCCGACCATCTCCAACCAATCGTCGCCGGCATCAACTGTATGCACTCAATGGAGACGGTCCAGCAGTATCTCGCATACGAGAACAAGCACCAGAACCGGACGCCAGTGCAGTCTCGCCTTCGAGAGCGGGCACGCGAGATCCGTCGCGATGAATCGGATTCCGAGAAGCAAGCCGTCGCATAATTTCTGTGCCCCAGCGGGGAGAGGGGCGTCCCACGGAGGGCGTGCCGCCGACCGATTATGAGTAAGAACAAGACAGACAAGACGGCTGTACAGCAGTGCGACGACCTCGATATCGACCCTGATGCCGTGGATATCGGTGATGGACTGAAAACGACCGAGGGCACGTCTGCACTCGCCGTCGTCGGTGTTGACGCTGAAAAGGAGCGGGTGAAGGTGTACTCCCCGTCCGGCGAGCTGACGGTCAATCGCTGGGTGAGCATGGACCTGTTCAGCGTCCACTCCCCAAACGAGAACATCCAGACCGACGCCGACCGCGAGGCGTGGCTGAACGAGACGCTGCCGAAGAAGGCCACGCATATCGATAGGAACGTGTACCCACTCAGGTACGCTATCGACGAGGACGGGAACGTAATCGCGGAATAATCGAGGAGCCGTACCACCTTCTCTTTCGCTTTCTCTCACGCCCACGGTTCCCGAGCGCAAGCGCTCGGGGGACACGCTCCACCTTGGACCGGCAGGCCGGTCCGGCGGTCCCGCTTCAGGAGGCAGGCAAGGTTCATAGCGATGAATCGGATGCCGAGGAGCAAGCCGCCGTGTAATTTCTGTGCCCCAGCGGGGAGGGGGGCGTCCCACGGAGGGCGTGCCGCCGACCGATTATGAGTAAGAACAAGACGGACAAGACGGCTGCACAGCAGTACGACAACTACCCCGATCCCGACGCTATCGTTCACTTTGGCGATGTCTCGGAGGAACTGGTCAAGCTGATTGCGGAGACGTTGGAGACGTCTGAGTTCCTGTCGACCTCTCGCGACGAACTGCCCGAAACGACGCTGCTTGTCGAGGAGGTCGCAGATGAGTGACGACCACCTGTTCATCGTTGTTGAGGGCGTCGGTCCAGCAGATTTCCCCGAAAACGAGGCGAGTTCCAACAAGCAAGACGAGGTCGTTGCTCTCGCAAACGATATCCACGGCCTGATTCGTGAGGAGTACGGCAAAGAGGAGATCGAGGGCGTCATCCCGGTGGTCAATCCCAACGCCCACGAGCAGATGCAGGCGACCGAACTCTGACCGGGCAGTGAGAAGCAATTTCTTTAGCCACGGTGCTGGATGCAACGTCTGCTCAGTAAGCGTGCTTACTGATCGCTGAAGTTCATAACAATGATTGAATATTTGGGAGAAACGGTCCAGAAGAGGACACGCCAGTAATTTAGTAGGATTTGAAACAAAACATTCTGGCTACTGGCAATTCAGGAGTTCTGTTTTTCTTTCGCCCACTCAAGTGCGGGCTCAAACTCTTTGAATCCCTTCGTAAGGACATTATCAGCTTCATTTTTTTGGCTGATCGAGAGTCGTGCAATCCCATCAGCAACATAAGCTGTGAAGTCGACATCCGACTGTTCGGCTACATCGGTCCAATTGTCTCCGACATGGTCCAACACCTTGGAATCCATCTCTTCTACGCCACCGATGGTGACGACAACGCTCTCCATTTCTGGGTCACTGGCTGTCTCAACGTAGTGCTGTTCTGCCTTCTCCATATCGCCTGCTTTGATAGCTGCGGGCAGATCTTCGATCTTCCAGATTCCAACGCCGTCGTCTTCTTCGTAATCAACGTATTCGGATACTGAAGTTACCATCAAATTAATAATATTTGGCATCGCATAAGAATCAATCCCACAGATTCTCAACAACGATACTGGGAGTGACAGTACCTCCTGTGCCCGTTTTAATATCGCGGTCAGCATAGTGCGAACCCCCTGTACTGTGTATCATTTTTTGGAGAGTACAATGGACGGTTGGCATCTTCGACCATTCTACAGCCTGTGTTTTCCGCTTTAAGCCGAGAATAGCCGTCCGTTTCAACAACTCTAGTCACCGAATTTTCTGCGCCCCAGCGGGGTGAGGGGCGTCCCACAGAGGGCGTGCCGCCTGTTATTCATGGCTACCACAGAATCCCGTAGCGACGCCAGCAGCATCGACGAGAGTGAACTGGAGGAGGCTGACCCGAACAACCGGACCGTTCGGGCGCTGACCGAAGTCATGACCGTGTTAGACTCGATTGGTCAGGCACGAAACGCCGACGACCTCTTCCTGGTCAACTCCGGGTCTGGCTCAGAGTACCTTGTCGACACTCGAACAGAGAGTTGTGAGTGCAAGTGGAAGCAGTTCAACCCCGGCGAGGAGTGCAAGCACCAGAAGCGAGTCGCCTTCGCCACCGGCGAGCGACCTATCCCGCAGTTGGTGGACGACGACGCTCTCGACGACCAGTTTGGACTACACGTCGACAGCGAACCCCGCAAAGCAGTCGCTGACGGTGGAGTCATGCAGGTCCGGTTCGACGACGGCGGCGTCACGAACCCAACTGAGGACCCCTTGGCTGTCACCTCCGAGGACGAGCCACGCACGAAACGAGCGAAGCAGGAAGATATCGATGTTTCCTTCCTCGCAAAGCCCGGTCGCTACGAGGTCCATTCGGCGTCAGATAGCCGGTACGAGGTGGATGTGCTTGAGGAGACGTGCAGTTGTCCCGATGTCGCCGAGCGATGCAAGCACCGTCGCCGGGTCGAGATCGAGATCAACGCCCAGCGAGTCCCCCGCCCGGATGGAAAACTGCCAGACGCCTAACCGGGGGCCGCAGTGTGTTTTCTGCCCCTCTGGTCAGGTGAGAGGATGTCTCGAAATATGTCTTCGAAAACTGTCCAGACAGCGTTGTCTGCAGCTACGCCGGGTTGTCCCGAGTGTGGTGGCGAACTCGACAGTAGTGGCCGAGAGACGCACTGTGAGGACTGTGGCCTGGTGACCGACCAAGACCAGATCGACCGCAGGCCGGAGTGGCGGACGTACGACAAGGAGGAACAGAAACGAACGGGCGCACCTCGGACGGCCACTCGGCATGACCAAGGCCTGTCGACGAACATCGGAAGCGTCGATAGTGCAGACATCTCTCCGAGACGGCGTCGACGGCTTGCTCGCCAGCGACAACTCCACGGTCGGTCGAAGTTCACCAGCAAGCGCGACCGGAATCTCGCTCACGGGCTCGGTGAAATCCGACGCATCGCGAGTGCGCTGTCTGAGAGCAAGGCGGTGAAAGAGCAGGCAGCCACGTTCTTCAGGGAAGCCCAAGACAAGGACCTCCTGATCGGACGGTCGATTGAGGGCGGTGCAGCGGCCGCTGTATACGCTGCCTGCCGATGCAATGGCCTCGTGACGATGGAGACGGTAGCCGATGTTGCCCGGTGTTCTGCATCGCATATCTGGAACTGCTACCGGACGTTCTTGGTGGAACTTGACCTCCCGATTCCAGTGTCGCTTCCGGTGGACTGGGTGGCACGGATTTGTTCAGACCTTCCATTCAACGTTTCCCCGGAGATTCGCCAGCGGGCTCTCGAACTTGCAGAGCAGGCGACCGAGTCCACTGAGGTCAACGGGCGACCAGACGGTATCGCAGCCGGCGCTCTGTATCTCGCTGGTCAGGAGTCAGACATCCGGCTCACACAAGCGACGATCTGCGAGCCACTGGATGTGCATATTACGACGGCCCGGCAGTGGTTCCAAGAGATCGAGGAGCATATCGTTGAATGAATTCTCGCGACCGTTGTTTTGCGTGCCCCGGTGGGGTGCAGGGCGAGCCAGCAAGCACGTCCTGAGAGAGACATATGTCAGTTACTGATACTCCAGAATCGGCGGCACAGCACGACTCTTCGAGTGTTTTTGCGTCGGTCCCAGCGCCACGGTCGCCGACGAAGGTCGCATCGTTTGTCGAACGAGTCCTTGTCGAACTTCGCCACGAAGCGGTGGCTGCTCGGTACGTGACTGATCTAGACCAAGCCGGAGCGACGACAATCTGGTGTCGGGTCGAGCACACGCCGTTGGACGTCGACGCAGAGTACGTCCAGATTCGAGACGATCCGCGGTTAGGCGTTGGCGTCGAGCCGTGTTCGCAAGCGACGGTTCGAGAACGACTGTGCCAGTGTCTTGACCACGACCGGACTGGGCGCGTCGACGTTCGGCCGTTGGCCGGCGTCTCGATGAGTGGCGACTGATGAGGCGATACCACTACTCGACAGAGCAGCTGTACGTCTCAGAATAGGTGAAGAATTATACTACACCAGCGTATAGCATTTGTATATGTCTGATGCAGACAGCGATACCGGAAACGGTGGTCCAGAGATGGTACAAATAAACCTCCGATTGAGCAAATCGTTTCTCGAAGACATCGATGCAACGTGGCAGGAAGAGGGATTCAATTCACGGAGTGAGTTCCTTCGGCACGTCGCTCGGGATGCAGTGAAACATCCCGCATTTAGTCGGAGTGGGTGGAAACAGATCGCCGCCAGCGAGCATGATCTCCGGGCGGGTAATGCTGAACTGGTTTCGCGTGAAGAAGTCCGTGCGATGATGGATCAAGACGGTAATGACGAGTGACGCTGAGTGGACGTGGAAGTTCACTGAGCGTGCGACTGAGCAGTTTGGTGATCTCGATACGCACGTTCAGGATCGAATCGTTTCGAAACTAGACGAAGTTGTCGACTCAACATGGCGCGAGCCCAAGGACTTCCTAGAACCACTGACTGGCGGGCCGTTCTGGAAACTCCGAGTTGGAACGTACCGCCTTGCATGTGTGCTTGCACATGATGCCTCAGTGCTTGAAATCCACAGAATCGAACACCGGAGCGGTGCTTACACGGCTGACGACGACTGACCGTCGCTTGTTCGCTTTGGAAGGTCGAGATCGCCGAGGGTAGCGTGCTGGCGGAGACCACAGAGATGTGGGCAGACGGTCGTCGCCTGGAAGACTTCGCAGCTGCACCAGCCGGCGTGGATCCCGTTGGGATGCTCGGCGAGCGAGCAATTAACCGGACAGCCGCCGTCGACGGAGACAAGAAACAGGTCCGGGCGGCCGCCCTCCGTTACGTCGACACTGGCATCGAGGGCGGCGTTCCACGTTGCTGACCGACGCTGTCGGATCTGCTGGAAGTCAAGATCACGGGTGACACTGGGCTGGCGGGATATCCACTGGTCTGGGGACGAATACTCGCTAGTCGTGGTGGGGGACTCAGCTGTTTTCATGATGAGTCCTCGTACTAATACATATATTCTCAAACGGCTCTGTTGAAATCCTATTGTCTCGATATTTATCCTCTCGGACTATCCGTTAGTCAAGTACGCAAACTGATTGTTAGGGAAACTACTAGTGCTGATAGAAAATTATGCGAACGTGCTGCCTACACAGCGTAATTCAACCCCTCTGATCAGGTGTGAAGCGAATCTTTAATACTAAGTTAGGCCACCCTAAAACCGATGTCAAATCACGTCACGGTACGTACGGCGTTTACACGGAGAGAAAGTGAAATTTACGCGTTAAACGCCAATATTTAAATGTTGGTACCCATCCATGACGTCGTTATCGTTGGTGGGGGTCCTGCAGGATGCGCTACGGCGGTGTGTACCGCCCGGTACGGACTCGACGTCGTGATCTTCGACCGGGGCAACTCGTCGCTGCGCCGGTGTGCCTTCTTGGAGAACTACCTGGGATTCCCCGCGGGCATCGACATCAAGACGTTCTACGAGCTCATGCATGCCCACGTGGCCGAGGCAGGTTGTGAAATAGTTTCAGACATGGTCGAGTCCATCATACGGACGGATGATGGTAGCTTCCGTGTCCGAACCCAGGACGGACGGGCTGTGCAGGCTCCACGGATCGTAGCGGCGACTACCTACGACGGCGAGTACCTCCGGGGCCTCGACAGCGACAACGCGATGTTCGACACCCACGAGCATCACGGTGAGGCCCACGAAGAGTTCGACCGCGAGTACGCTGACGTCAATGGCCAGACGCCTGTCGAGGGACTGTACGTCGCCGGGGCCCTCGCCGGACGTGGCGAACAGGTACAGATCGCCGCCGGGCACGGGATGACCGTCGGTCGCGAAGTCCTCGCAAATGTCCGCGCTGCGAACGGCCGTTGGCCAGAGGCGGCCACCCACTACGACTGGTTGCGCCGGCGCGAAGCGCTCGATTACGATTGGGACGACGAGGAGACATGGCATCAGCGATTCGCCGACCACAGGCTCCCCGACGACCACGATATCGAGCAGGACCGGCTCGAACGCGTCCGGGAGCAAGAGATCGAGTACGTGAAAAACGCCCACCTCAACTCGACGGAGATTGAGCGCCGGCGAGAACGCGCCCACCGACAGCTCGCGACCCATCTTGACGACGAGTTACTCCTCGAAGTCGTCGACGACGATCGAGTACTCCAGTACGCTGAGGAACAGGTAGAGCCAGGAGGTGGAGACAGTGAATAGCATCCGAGGCAGACGATGGGTGGGACTGAGTTGGTGTCCCGGCGGGGACTACTGACAACACTCGGTCAGTCCGGGTGAACCAGTATCTCTCGTCGGTCGTCTTGTGGCTGTTCTATGAACAGAGGGAAAAAGTTATATATTTTTAGGTAGGCCTAAATCCATGGGCACCCAGACCGACGTTCACGAGATTCCGACCCGGAGAGAGACAATCAAGGGCGGCGGTGCCGTCCTCGGTGGAGGCCTGCTCGCCGGTTGTGCCAGCGAGAGTCCCAATGCGGAGCCGACAGAGACAAACGACACGACGACTTCGCAAACAAAGGAAGATCTGACACCGTACGAGGTGACGATCGAACCTGCCGGAAGCCACACGTTCGAGGAAGTGCCCGAGACGTACGCAAGTATTCCCGGGGCATGGATGGACATCGCAATGGGATTCGGCATCCAACCGACGGCCGTCGCCGCCTTCGATCGCCTCCCGCTGAAGTACTACGATGCGCTCCCGGGTGTCGAGTTCGACGCTGACGCCGTCCAGACGCTCGGTGAGTCGGCCGAATCTCAGTACGACAAGGAGGTCTTCTACGACGTGGACGCCGACGTCCACCTCATGGATCCGCGGATGCTGAAGAAGTACTCGGGATGGGAAGACAAGGATCTAGAGGAGATCGAATCGAGAGTTGGCCCGATCCTCGGCTCGCTGATCCGGTTCCCGTTCAGCGGGCGCGAACCCTACTACACGCTCTACGAGGCGTTCGAGAAAGCCGCACAGCTGTTCCAGCGCCAGGCTCAGTACGAGGCGTGGATAGATCTCAAGAAGTCGTTCTACGCCGATATCGAATCCCGAGTGCCTGTCTCGGGGAAGGACGCACCGACCGTCGCCGCGTTCAACTTTGGCTTCAAGCCAGAGTCGGGGAATTTCTTCGCGGCGAACATCGATGCGGCCCGGAACGACACGCGGAGTTTCCGGATGCTCGGCGTCGGTAACGCCTTCGAGGGCGAGGAGTACGTCCCGTTCAAGCCGATCGGGTACGAGAAGCTCCTCGAAGTCGACCCTGATTACATTGGGATGATTGGCTACCTCTCGTACATCGACGACACGCAGTTTCAGAAGACGATCAAGGCAGCCCAGAGCCACGAGACGCTGAGCGAACTGAGTGCCGTACAGAATGAAAATTTCGTCAGGACCGGTGGACAGTACATGGGGCCGATTATCGACCTATTCTCGACGGAGGCACTCGCAAAGCAGCTGTATCCCGAGGAGTACGGCGAGTGGCCGGGCTCGATCCACGATGTTCCCGATGAGGAGCAGCTGTTCGATCGCCAGCGGGTCGCGGACATAATCAATGATAACCTGTGACCCTGTGACGGCCTGAAGCGTTCTAAACGTACGACCCTAGGCAAGACCGAAATCTTGTCGGAGGATACGTGCTGCATCAAACCTCCAACCTCTGTATCGGTCATGGCGCTTCTGACGAGAATCCAGAACGTTTCGACCTGGATCACTCTATCATTCATTTATACACACTATTCACAGTGTCTTATCGATATTGTGAGTGAGACAGCCGACAACGAGTTCACGGAACTGCTTCCACCAATGTCGTGAACGCACGAATACCCCATATTTTCGCTTGAGACGGGAGTTTACCGTCTCGTTCTGACTCCGTTGGCCGTAGATGTCGGCATCCAGCCGAGCATTCCACGCCTTGTGAAGTGCCGAGAACTCTCGGTGTTTGATAAGCGGACGAAGGTTCTCCTCACGGGCTAACGCCCGAACCTTCTGGTCGTCATATCCTTTGTCGCCGAGGAGAATCGTCACCTCACCGGTGTTCCGCTTGATGAGTGACGGCGCGATCTGCGAGTCGTGTTTTTTGGTCGTCGTTACGTGGAGATCAATGATTACATTCGCTCTCGTATCTACGAGAAGTGTAACTTTCAACTGCTGAACGTCAGCTCCGTTCGCTTCGTGTAGTGTTTTGAAGCGTGACTGCGGTCGAACCCGGAGACGTCGATCCCGACGACACCGTTGGTTGGGAGAAATGTGACCGAGAGGTTGAGCAGGACACGCCAAACCGCCATATCGAGCCGGCTGAACGCTTTACACAACGTCGAAGGAGACGGTAGTTCTTCAAGATCGATGGCATTCCGAATGCGGTGCATCTCGATGAGTTCGTCAAGGAGAGTCCGATAAGTCGTGTCCTTCCGCATCTTGAGACAGAGCAGGACGATGTGCTGGTGAAGTGTGTACCGGTGTTTCGAAAACTTCGATGAGTAGCGAGCGACAGCTCGTCGGGCCAAGTGATACGCCCGCTCGACGAACCGGAGTAGCCGCGACTTCGGGAGTGTCTGCATTCACTCACACTACCGGACGTACCTGTAACTCCTGAGGATTTCAACAGAGCCTCTCAAACAGCAGAAAAGTTGCTATAGAGGCGATATAGGGCGGGTTTTGTGTTTCTCTAGTGGCTGAGAGAATCCAACGATGAGTAGTAAATACCAACGTGGGAACACCGGGCCGAAAAAGTTGAAGTGGCGCTGGAAAGATGAGACGGAGAATCGGTCGTTGCCCCAGTCGTGGGCCGACAACGGTCGCACAGAATCTCCCGAGGAGAACGAAGTGCAACTGTACGCAATTGAGTGTCGGGCTGGGCTCTTACTTGAGTGGCTGGTCAATACACGAACTGGAAAGCTACTCAGGGGCCCGCTGAGCGAGAAACCGGGGATTCGTGTCCTGTACGTCACCGCTGACGGTGAGCACGCACTCGTCAAAGAGTCCGAAGCCCGCGAAACTGACGGCAGTTGGAAGCCACCCAAGCAGTTCGCCAGCATCATCGCGAAGCACCCAGAGGAGGCTGATCCCGTTCCAGACTCCAGCCAGGACTACTACCGACGCTCGGTCGAAGACCTGTACGACCCGTCGTAGCCGCTGTAGAACGGTTTCTTTGCTCATGACAGCGATTGAAACGACCGTTCAGTGAGTATGCGAATCTACCGACAAGATTATGACAGATTCCTGTGAATGAGGGGCATGAACTTATCACGCCGTCTTCGTTTCATTATCTACGAATTTCTCCTGATTATACTCGGATTCGCTATTGCTGCTCAGGTATCGCCACCAGATCCGGTCACTCAGATTCTGGGGACGTTGGTGGTCTTGGCAGTCACACTCCCTCTCTCGTATTGGCTGGTCTACAGACGGTAGTAGCGGTAGGCGTTTCACCTGTACTGATCAGCTCATTCCACAAGTAGAATTCCCAGAGTGGCACTCTCCGGCAGGCCAGATTTTGTGCCTCTCTGGTGGCTGAGAGAGCATGGCTTCGCCACAGATCGACGTCGACGAGATTGTTGCAACGCTTGAGCAAATTCGCCAGCGGGGACACAGCGCACACACGGTCTTCAGAGACTGGGTCAACCTCATGCTGTTCGCACTGCAGGACCGAGACGATCCGTATCTAGAGATTGTCGACGACTATCGCGAGCGTGGCGATATGGATCATCCAGACGGACAGCGCTCGGTCGACCTCTTCGCCAAGGCGTTCGGCCAGCTTCAAGAACGGATGGCAGCCACCGACGCTGACGTTCTGGGTGCTGTCTACGAGGAATACGGGATGTCCAGCGATGCGTTCGGCCAGCACTTCACACCACACACCGTCTGCGAGACAATGGCTAAGATCGCCGGCGTCGGAGACGAGAGTGATACCGATGATAGACAGACGATCCTTGACCCGGCCTGTGGGAGCGGTCGAACACTGGTGGTCGCCGGTCGAAAGCAGCCAGACGCGCTGTTTGTCGAGCAAGACAAGGACCCACTGTGTGCCCGAATGACGGCGCTGAACTGCTGTTTCCTGAATCTGGATGCCTACGTTATCCAGGGCGACTCACTGACTGTCGAGTTCCAGCGAGCGTGGCAGACGTCGTACTCTTCGCTGGGTGGGAGTGTTCGCGAACTCGACGACGAGGAGGTCGAGGAGCTTCGCGAGTGGGTGACCGACGCCTTCGAGAACACGGTCGAGGAGGAGAGCCAATCTAGTCCAGCACAGGAGATAGATACGGATTCGGGTGACCGGACGCCGCCGGTCGCGACGTCTGTCTCGAGTGAGCAGGCCAGTCTGGGTGCGTTCGAGGGCAGCGATTGACGGCTGTTTTGTGTGCCCAGTCGGGTGCGGGGCGGTCCAGTGAGAGCGTCCCGAGAAGACCCATGTCAGAAGAATCAGACACAGAGCCAGACACGGCTCCAGACTCGGTTGAAAAGGTCGAACGAACGGACTTTAGGTGCAGTATGGAAGCACGGTTGGATCGAGGCACTGACACCCGCGATCAAGACAGAGTGACGATCAAATCGAAGGGTGAGACTGCCGAGGAGACGATTGTGGAGTTCTACAAGCTCTTGGAAGAGTACGACCAGGAGATCAGTGGTCGGCTTCGGGATGTTCAGCCCGAGGCAGACGAGGCAGGCGAGGAAGACGAGGATTAACAGCTAGTTTACCATCAGATTTCAGCCACTTTCGAGACCGGTTCTATCCCTCAAAGTAGCCATTAATGCGTCTGGATTTTGGTCAATTTCAGTAAACTTAATGGCGCAAAGTTGTTAGCCAGCCTGAAATGTTTGACCTCACCGGTTTTCAACGTGATTTACTGTACGTGGTGTGCGGTCTAGACGGCCCACATGGCCTCGCGATCAAAGAGGAGATGGAGGAATACTACGAGGGAGAAATCCATCATGGGAGGCTGTACCCGAGCCTTGACACACTTGCCGACAAAGGGCTCATTGAGAAGGCACAAAAAGACAGACGGACCAACATCTACTCAGTCACGCGACGTGGCGAACGAGAGATAGCTGCTCGAAACGAGTGGGAACAACAGTACGGAACGAGTGAGCTTTCTGGATGACTGTCAACGCGCCTGATTTTGATCCGGCTCTGAATGGCCACGCCGCAGTCGAGATCGAGAACGTGGTTCACGCGGCCGTCTCAAAATCGTGAGGTAAGAGGATAGGTAAAGCAGCCACAGCGTGTGTATCAAAGCGATAACTCCGCGCTGTCACTAACTCAGGACAGGCATCATCGCTGGAGAGTCCATATCGTATTCTAAGTCTGCAGGATTCCACCACTTCGAACCCTCGCTAAGGACACTGTCACTCGCGGGCTTCGTCACTGCTTACAGCAGCTTCGCTTCGATGTACTGGTCGATATTCTCATTGTCGTCGAGTTCGTTCAGCGTGTCCAGCGCTCCTTCCATCGAGTTGAGGTCCTCGGTCGTGAAGTCGTCCTGTTGGGCCACACGACTTAGACTCACGAGGAGCTTGATTTTGTTCACGTCCGTCTCAAGACGCATCACTTTCGTGACGACGTTCTCGTTGTCGGGGTCGTCCAGTCGGACGAACGCCGGCGGGATTACGTCCCGAAGCAACGCCGAGACGTAGAGGTCGTCGTCGGACGTGGCCGGGACGTCCGAGAGCATTCGCTTGACGATAGCGGCCTTGTCTCCCGTGGTATTGGTAACGACGTTTCGCACAAACGCGTTGGTATCGAGATGTCGCAGGTTCCGGTGTTCGTCGACGCGGACGGGAATGAGCTGTAAGTCCTCGTTGGCGAACTCCGGGGCGATATCGTCTTGGTGGACACAGATGTCTGTGCCGATCGCACCGGGGTCGAAACTAGCGAAGGGGTCAGACAGTGTCACGTCACTTGGCGGTGACACGGCGTCCGCTCGGTCCATCCTATCCAACAGGTACCGGTCCGCCGGGTGTTTATGCCCGTAGTCTTCCCAAGGTATGCGGGTCGTGACGATGAGGATACTCCCGTTCTCAAGCTCCTCCACCATCCACGCCGGCGTGTCTAGAACCCGCTGGCGGCCGCCGAACCGTTCGATTAGCGGCTCCGAGTAGATCCCCAGCCACGGGAGGCGCTCCAATGTTATCGGTGTCTCGAATGGTAGTACCGCTTTAGGTGTTGGAGCAATCTCACCGTTCATTATCGCCCTGTTGGATGTCGAAACGTAGTACGGGTTGAGCTCGACCGCGAGTTGACGAATAAGTTCGACGAATACCCGAGCAGGGCCGGTGTACTTCTCGGCCGATTCGGGGTCTATTTCGACCAGTCGGGTGGCATCTACGGACACACTTAGGATTGCGTCGGTCAGTCCGTCCCAGTCATCGAGACGAAACCTGAGACGGATTGCTTTGCTATCGGAATGGACCGTAATGTAGCCTTTCTCCGAGATGGATGCATTGTCCGGAGTCAGCGGGTCTGAGTCATTGACGTGTTCGGTTAACCCTATGTCCGCACAGACCGACAGCGTTTTTTCGATCACTTCCGCCCCAGTTTCCCGCTCATCGCTATAAAAACGGGCGAATACCGACCCTTCCTGCTTGATTCGATTGCTCATATCACTCGTTCAGGTCCCTGTAGCTTTTGAATTCGACGCTAACGCCATCAAAGTCGTCCTCAACGAGTTGGCCAATATCCGAGGGTTTTTCTACATCATCCACAGCGTCCGGGAATTCATCGGTGACTTCGTCATTGTACTCGGCATCGAGTTGATCTTGTCGCATTACGACAACAATTTCGTCTTGACCACCTGCAGCCTGCGTAATCAGCTTCTTGCGGAGGCTGTCGAGTCTCCCGCCGAGCTGCTCATATTCGGCCTCATCGGGGTAAAGCGGCGTGTATTCCTTGGTGTTCTTCGATTCGTAGGCGGCCCCGTTCCGATTGTTGACGTCGATATCAGTCGGACCGTCTTTCAGGTCGTCTCCGGTGACACCGTCGGGTAGGTCCTCGTCAGCGATATTGTCAGGGTCGACTGTCGCGTCCATCTCGACATCGGCGTTATCGTTGTTCTCGATGACACGCCTTGCGGTACGGGTTTCTCCTGCGAGACCGGTGTAGCCGGACTGGTCACCGGAAATTCTGGTCACAGCGTCGTCCAGCCGGTCGATTTCTTGATCGTCGAGATATTCGAGGTCTTCCATGACTCTACCAGGTTCTTCGCCCGGGACACCGTCGGGAACGTCGTCTGAATCCTCAAACGCTCTGACGAGCTTCTCTGACGCGTCCTGGTCCAGCCCGTTGCGGCTGTCAACGAAGTCCTCGACGGATTTCAGGACCCCATCGCAGGGGCTGTTACAGACATCGGCACGCATGAGCCGAATTGCATCTGTATCAGACCGCGCCATGGACCGCTGCACTATCGCTTTCTCATCCGCATCCAACCCATCGTACCGCTTGACCGCCGTCGCGAATTCATCGCTGTCGACCTCGCCGCTCTCGTAGGCCTCAGTAAAGCGCCGCTGGGTCGCAGCGCTGTCCATCTGCAGGAGCGCGTCGGCGGCGTCCTGATCGCTTTCCGCCAGATCGTTGAGTGCGCGACGCCCACTGGGCCCGGTGTTCTCGAAGAGGTCGGTGGCCTTCAGCGTCGGGTCGTTGATGTCGGTGTTGCCCAGGTAATCGCTCCCGTCAGTGTCGAGTTGGTCGAACTGCTCGGTGGTCCGTTGGCGCTTCGGCCCGGGCATGTCGTTGAGCTTCGCGCTCATGCGCCCGGTCGGCACGTCCGCGTCGGGGACCGAGTCGTCGACTTTCCCAGCCCGCCGTAGTGCCGTCGGCTTGACGCCGTTTGGCACCCGAGAGGGCACCGCCGAGTCGGCGGCGTCGACCAGCCGTCTGAGCTTCGATGAGCTACTCAGTCCTTTCTGGAGGACGCTCGACCCGCCAGATGCAAACGCGGGCGCCACTGTCCCAGTCGAGTAGCCCAGCGACCAGCTGCCGCCAAACTCTTGGTAGTACTGCTCGCGGGAGTCGAAGGGATTGCGGGTCTCGTGTTGCTGGCGGAGCTGGCTCGCCATCATCTGGGGCAGTTTCGTGATTATCGCGGGGTTGTTGGCGATGGTCGTCGCCAGCTGGGCCATCTGGCTCGCGTAACCGCCAGGGTCGGAGACCATCTGGGCGACGCCAGCGACGCTCTCACCGACCACCGTCGACGCGCCCGAGGAGAGCCCCATCCAGGCGACGAAGCCGCCTTTGCCAGGACTGGCCGGGAAGCTGGCGTATTTGTCGGCCGCCTGTCCGAACGTGTCCGGCCCGCTGAGCTCCTTGCGTTTGCGGTTGTCATGGATATCCGTGGCGCTGGCGTCGACGGTCACTGGCGTGAAGAAGCCGGTTGCGCCGGTGTATATGGCATCTAGCGCGTCACGCTCGACCTCGATGCTGGCGTCGAAGTTTCGAGCGGTCGCGCCATCGCCCAGGCTCGACCACTGCTTGCTCCCGGCCTTGTGGAACTCGATTCGGGAGATGCCGCTCTGGTCCGAGACGCTGACGCGAGCTGTGTAGCTGGTTCGGGCAGTGTTGTCGGCGCTGACCTCGAGCGGTTCGACCAGTGGCGCTTTGTGGTCGTGGATGGTCGGGTCGTAGTCGTTCGAAACCTCGTAGTAGTCGTCACTGCCGTCGTTGTCGGAGTCGGCGACAGTCGGGCTGGTCCCGAGGCGACGCTCCTCGTGGTCGTCCAGCAGGTCGCCGTCGGTGTCGGTCGACAGTGGGTCGGAGCTGACGTTTTGCTTCCAGAGCACGCCGAGGGCGTCCCCACCGTTCTGGCGGGCGCGAACGAACTGTTCAGCCGTCGAGGGCGAGCGCGCGAGGTAGGTGTTCCACCCGCGGTTTTCCTCGAGGTCGGTGAGTTCGTCCCCGTCGCTGTTGACCTCGGTCGGATCGGAGTTGGCGACCGCGATGGTCGTCGTGAGCGTGCCGTTTTCAGCGTTGGTCTTGTAGATGACCTCCTCCCCGTCGGGGATGCCGTCTCCGTCAGTATCAGCGTCGTACGGGTCCGTCGAGAACGTGCTTGCGGCGGCGGTCGGCAGCGTCCAGTTCTGGTTCTCTACAGAGTCACGGATGCCATCGCCGTCGCTGTCGAAGGTCTCGCGTGGGACGACCTCCGCTCGCATATTGACGCCGTCGGCCGAGAGGCTGATGTTCGCGGGGCCGTGAGCGAGCGTGGAGACGTTGACCGTCGTCTGAACGGTGCCGACGGTCCCGATAGCGAGGTCTTTCGAAACTGTGGTTCCGCTCGCACCGGTCACCTCGATGCTCGCTGCCGGATTGGTGTTGGTCTGCTCGGTCTGATACACCACCGTGAGGTCGTCAGTGCCAGACGAGAGATTGTGCGTGATGTTGGCACTACCCGTGTCGCCACTGACGTTACTGGAGGCGTTCTCGTCGGGGTCGCCCGGGACGCTGATGGTGATGTTCTGGTCTATTGCCAGTGACTCGTTGGTTGGGTCGGTCGCGCGTCCGGACAGAATCTCCCAGTCATTGAGTTGGCCGGGGGTGATCGGGTCTCTCACCGCCTCCTCGTTGAACCTCGGTTTGATGGTAAACGTCGCGTTGGTCAGCTCGCCTCGGAACGCCCCTCCGTCGGTGTTGTCGTCGTTCCAGCTCCAGTCAGGCGTCGTGCCGTAGTTGTCTCCGGGGTCGTCCCGAACAACCCAACTCCCGTCACTGATCGGGAACTCGTAGAGTTCGAACGAGACGGCGGCACCGGACCCATCTCTCGGTTTATCTTGCAGTAAAACCAGACTGAGGCCGTTCGGACCGGACCAGAAGAACAGCCGACTGGTGTCGCTTTTCGCGACCGGCAGCGGAGAGTTGATCTCAGCGTTCGCGTAGTCGTAGAATTTCTCGATGGTCTGCCCGTTGCTCAGTGGTACCACCTCGTAGCTGTCCCCGCCCTGTTCGATGGTTATCTTCCGCGTCGTGGGTTCCCCGCCAAGCACGACGGTCGAGTTGCCGGTCAGGTTACAGGCGTTCCGACAGCGGAACGAGTCGCTGGCGTTGAAATCGACCGGCTCGCCGATACTGACCTGCGTCGCGCTGACCCACTCGTCGGTGTCCAGCACGGTGAAATACGAGAAGTGCTCGACGGTGGCTTTCGCCGTCCCGTTCTCGATAGTCGTCTCGACCTTGCTCCAGGTGTCTTTCGAGGAGCCGTTCCATGTATAGATAGAGAGGTTCTCGTACTCAGACTCGGGGACCGAGGCGTCGACCGGGAGTTCGACTGTCGCGTTCTCGAAGGCCGTGCGGTTCTCAAGCTGTATCGTCGGGCCGGCACTGGCCGACGTGTTCTCGAAGAAGTCGGGCTTGGCCACCATGGTGACGTCGGCCCCCGACCCGTTCGTCCGGAGCGTGACAGTGGCGCCGGTCGATTCGCTGTCCATCGCCGTCTCGAAGGTCTCGTTCCCGTCGAGAACGCCGTCGCCGTCCGAATCGTTGTTCAGCGGGTCGGTTCCGATGGCGAGTTCCTCGTCGTCGTCCAGTCCATCGGCGTCCGTGTCCGGCAGCGTCGGGTCCGTCCCCAGCTCGATTTCGCGACTGTCGTTCAGCGAGTCGCCGTCGGTGTCGGGTCGGTCGACGAGCGTCCCGCGCTGGGCCTCCTCACCGTTGGTCAGTCCATCACCGTCGAGGTCGCCCGAAGCGTCGCTTGTGCCGTCACCGTCCGTATCGGCATCGAGCGGGTTGAACTGGTCGTTCCGGTATTCGAAGCCGTCTGAGAGGCCGTCATCGTCCGTGTCGCTCACGAACGGGTCCGTGCCGATGGCGTACTCGACGTATGTCCCCAGCGTGTCCTGGTCGAAGTCCTCCATCCCGTCGATGACGTCGTTGTCCGCTTCGGTGTAGTTCGTCAGAGGGGACTCGCTATCGTTGTCGGTGGGGTCGGTCTTTGTGACGTTGCGCTCGTAGCTATCGGGGAGCCCGTCGTTGTCACGATCGTTGTCCAGATAGTCCGGCATCCCGTCGCCGTCGCTGTCGGCGGTGCCCTCCGTCCCGTCGGGGGCCCCGTCGCCGTCGGCGTCGGTGTCGAGCCAGTTGACCGTCTCGTCGAAGTCGACGTCGTGGCTGTAGTTCTGGCCGTCAAGCGCTTCCGTCCGTGTGGTGATGCCGTCGCCGTCGTCATCGGTGTCGCGGTAGTTGGGCGTCCCGTCACCGTCAGTGTCTTTGGTCCCTTCGCGGATGTCGGGGATACGGTCGCCGTCGCTGTCGGCGTCACGGGCATCAATGATGCCGTCGCTGTCCGTGTCGATGGGCTTACCGCCGTTGGTTTCGGTCCAATCGCCGATTCCGTCGCTGTCGGTATCGGTGTCGAATGCGTTGGTGCCGAGCGCGATCTCGACGGTATTGTTGAGTCCGTCGCCGTCAGCGTCGGTCTCGGTCGGATTGACAGCCTGAACGTAGAGCCACTGGCCGTCGCTGACCGTGACTCGTCCGTCACCAGTGAAGTCG
Source organism: Haloarcula sp. CGMCC 1.2071 (assembly GCF_037078445.1). Classification (NCBI taxonomy): domain Archaea; kingdom Methanobacteriati; phylum Methanobacteriota; class Halobacteria; order Halobacteriales; family Haloarculaceae; genus Haloarcula; species Haloarcula sp. CGMCC 1.2071. The sequence goes on along the minus strand of NZ_JAYMGY010000012.1, from coordinate 23,092 downwards.
AAACTCGAACTGTAGTTCTGGACGGAGGCGTTCGTGAGATGAGCAAGCAACGCCTGGCTGTCGACGACGTCGAAGCTGCCATCACCGTTGACGTCCTCGAAGCGTCCATCACCGTTCGGGTCGGTCGGGCTCGCCGAGCCGACGACCGGGTCAGGTGTCACAGCCGTGTTTCCGGCGCCAGTGCCGATGCCGGTGTTACCCGCGCCCGTACCGGTGTTGCCTGCATTGCCGGCCTGTGTGAGTGCGCCGGCCGGAACCGCTGCGACGACTGGGCTGGTGACGAGCAATACGGTCAGGATGACCGCCAACAGCGGCCGTGCCTGCTCACTTACGAGTTCGATACCCTCACGAGTACGACTGTGACCTCTAGACATGAAGTATTCCAGTATTAATTCAAAGATTACTTCCGGTTTATTTAATACTGTAGATGTCGGGTTCGATAATATCGATGCAACTCGCTCATCTCATGAGGGTAGTATTGGTTAGCGCTGCGCTGATTGGGAGTACTGCTGTCGTTTCTGGTGCCGGCGGGACAGAGGTTCGACTTTCGCCGGCTGCAGAGAGCGTTGATTCGGGCGCAACCGTCGAGTACGAGCTGGTGGTGGCCGAGGCCAGCGGTGGTGTCGGTACGTTCAACGCGACAGTGTCGCTCAACGACAGCAGCGTCGCGACCATCGAGAGCGTCAGGTATGCCGACAGCCCAGCGTACGCCAAGCAGCCCGACGGCGGGGCGTCAGTGCAGTTGGCGGCGACGGGAATGAACACGCTCCAGAGCGGCCCAGTGGAACTCGCGACTGTCACTGTCCAAGCCGAGAATCCCGGAACTGTCGGGCTCTCCGTGAGTGTCGCGGCGCTGGGTGACGAGAACGGCAGTGCCTACTCGGTCACCGGAACAGAAGGGCGCGTCCTCACCGTCGAAGGCCAAACCGACGATGCGAATGGGTCGACACCAACGCCGACGGAAACAGCCACACCAACACCAACGGACACGTCAACGCCTACGCCGACTGCAACAGAAACTCCTACTGAGGAGGACTCTTCGAGTTCCGGCGGTAGTAACAGTGATGATGGGGATGACGATGACGATGATACCGATTCCGGCAGCGGTGACTCCAGTGACACAGTAACAGCGACGGACACACCGACAGGAACGGAAACAACGCCGAGTGACACCCCAACAACGGCCACGGAAACTGAACACTCGACCGAGACAGACACCAAGCAATCAACCTCAACCCAGACCAGCAGTGGTGGGCCAGCAATCACACCGTCTCAGACCGCGGCCACAGACACTGTCGAGCCGTCTGGCGGCTCACCCACGAATCTGCTTATTGCCGGGAGCATGATCGTCGCTGTTCTCGGTGGGATCATCATCTATCGTCGGTTGTAGAAGCGATTCCAAGACACACGACACGTTCTCACCTCGCTGACCGGCTCAATTGGCTGGCGTCTATAGTCTCCATGTGAAGAGGTACTGGCAACTTCCCCACCGTCGATGATCTCATTCGGTTACCATCGGCTCGTCGATTCCGTCCTTCGACGCCACACTCGTCAGGGCGATGGAACCGAACGCCCCGCCACCGATGACTCGCTGGCAGGCGTTAGACGAACTCCAACAGGCCGGTGTGTCGGTATTCGTCTCGATGTCGCTCACATACCCGACGATGGGCGAAGACGACTTTCACGAGCTACTCGGCTACTTTAGAGCACTCGGGGCAGGTCGTCGGTTCTGGCAGCTCCCCATCCTCGGTTGCCTCGAACCAATCGCCGATACAGTGCCAGCGCTGTTCGCAACCGGGACAGTACGGCGAGCCCGTGCCCCAGCGTTGTGTCGGGAGGTTGAGACCCTGGCTAACACTTATTTCCGAAGACAGGCAATTTTTGCGTGGAAGGAACACCGTCACACGCTCCTTCCATCCCCTTTCCATGCCTGATGACACGCGAAGTCTCGGTCGCTGCCCAAACTGCGACGAGCGTATCACAACTCCGTGGCTGCTGGTTGAATACGAGAAAGACGATGGTACGGAGGGTATCTGGGCCGAGTGTCCAATGTGTGAAGATGTCGTTGCACCAGAGTAGTCCCGAACTCCCAGACTCGCGTTCTTCAGTCTGAGAGGCTTCGAGAAGTGACTAACCAACATTCAGAGTGGATTGTACGCTGGTGTTGGTTAGCCCCAGCGTAGCAGGTTTTGAGAAGATCCAGAGGCCGAAACAACAATTGTAGCCGTTGATAGTAGCGTACTGGCGTCCATACCAACGGTTGACTGAGTATTACAATAGGGGCCCGTCACGGTACCTGCGTGCGGTGTCAACGCAGGCCCGGAGTGTCACCCTCACCGCTGCGATATTAGAAACATTCAGTATACTCGCCACAGTGGGTACACTCGGCACGGGTACGCCACTCGTCCCCGTGCTTGTGATCAACCGGTGCAACCTTGACTACCCGGATGTCGATGGAGCCACACTGTGGACATTGCCCCGGAATTTCCGCGTTGGCCACGCTGAACTATTGCCCCCATGAATGGTCCAGTCGTGGCTAAGTAATGATAGTTATGCTGCAGAAACATTGGTTGAGTGATGGATAAGTCAGCAAGTATATGAGTTCATCACAGCCACTATCGATTACTGTGGGTATGGGGCTTTTTCAGAGAGTGTGAAATGGCTACGCTGTGGCCTGTGTATCCCTCACCCGAAGCGACGAGCGAGTTCATAAGCGACGGTAGTAGGAACAGTGATTGTAAGAATCACGAATGCGATCTCATCGACAGTCGGACCGGACTGCGTGAGCGAACTGTAGAATATCAAAGCGCCAGTAGCAAGCACCCCGACAACAGTTGATACGTATTCTGGGTCTGTCCACTGACTCGGAGGGTCTCTGGAGGGCATATGAAGAAGCTGTGTTTGTGTGGCGGGTAACGTTTTTGCAGTCTCCCTGTCCGTACGAATCTCGGCGTACATGGACCACCTGTACTGGCTGTTGCAGCCATAAATAGAGTTGCTGTATCTATAACAGCCGTTCTGTGTCTGAGATGATATCGTTCGCTTCGTCACGCGTGCGTTTTGCGGCCTCCTGTGCGTAGCCTTCGTGGGTCGTCTCGATGGACTTGTGGCGTAGCACATCCTGCGCCAGCTGTGGGTTCTCGCGATAGATTTCTCGTCCGAGCCCACGGCGGGCACCGTGTGGCTTCAGTGGCTCCTCGAACTCGTAGTCGGACCACTCACAGAGTTTGGCGAGGATATCCCGAGCCGACTGGGTTGTGATCGACGGCGTCGGGTCAAGTGCTTTTGCCGCGTTGTCGAGTCTGGGGAAGACAGCTTCATTCTCGTCGGGCTCTCGGAGTTGCTTCCAGCGCCGGAGCGGGCGAAGCGCGTCGTCAAGGATCGGCGCAGATTCTCGGGTGCGGTTCTTGCCGAACACCTGCATTGTGCCTCCCTCTAAATCGACGTCCCGCCACCGCAGGCCGTTCCGCTCTTCGTCATCAGAAACAGCGACCAGTTCTGCACTCCGGGCTCCTGAGTAGGCGAGTAGGAAGACGAGTGCCTGGTCGCGGTAGGCCGCCGTGCGGTCGACGTCGTCGCTTTCGCCGGCGTCGTCGACGCGGGCGGTCGCAGTGGCACAGATGGCGTCGCGGTCCCGTGCAGACCAGTACTGTTGGTCTGTTTCAGTTTCGTCGGTGGGAAGTGGTCCTTCGGCGTGGTTGGTCTTGGCTGGGTTCGTCGGGATCAGGCCCTCGTAGACGGCCCATGTGAGAAACGAGCGGACGTAGGCGAAGTAGCGACGGGCAGTCTCTGGTGAGATTTCGTCCCGTTCGTCGGCCCGGGCAAGGTCACGAGCATACTGTCGGCAGAGGTTGTCGTCGATGTCCTCGGGACTGGAGATACCGTGCTGGTCCCGGGACCAAGCTGCGAACTTCCGCAGCACGCTCGCGACGTTTGTTCGGTAGCGTCCGGAGTCGATATCGACCAGTCGTTTCTCGATGGCTGTTTCGAGGGCGTCACCCCTGGGAGTAGCGTCGTATGCAGGCGGAAGACGATCCATGCTTCCCGTACAGCGGCGGTCCGGGTAAAACTGGTGGTGCTTATGGAAATAATACAAACCTATCTACAAAACCAGAATATCGACGTTTCAGGCACTCTGTGTGAGAATATTCGGGCTTTCTGTGTCTTATAAAGTCTATGTAGCTATATCAATCTCGCTCAATTTTGAAGTTGAGACTGCACCGGGCTTAGCGGGGCTATAATGCGTGGATTCAGCCGATTCAGTGAACGGGAATTGACTTAGATTGCTCTCCAAACGCCCGATCTTGTTGCACTGCCACTCATGTTCGCGAATTTAGACGACTTCCGACAGCGTTGCCACTCAGACACCGCGCTATTACGGGTGGAGAACCTCACTATCCGATTCCGGTTTCTTTCTTCAACAGCGTCAGCGTGTTGTCGGCTGTCACAATTGGCGAGTGTTCGTATTCACCGGTCAATTCGACCTGTACGAGTAGATCCACCGCACGCCAAATCGAGTACAACAGACACGCGAATGCGAAGTAGAAGAATCGGAGTCCGAAGTCCTTCGAGGTCGTGGCGGCCATGAATCGCTTAATCGACCTGTAGCCACTCTCGATCTCCCAGCGATACCCATACTCAGTGAGGAAGCTACTACTGCGATTGGACATGAACACTGAGTACTGCCGGTGATCATCGTGTTCAGCGTCCTCTTCCGTCGATAGATCAGCGTTGTCTCTTGCCAATCGTTCTTCCCGAGATACAACTTCCGGTCAGTTTCGTAGCAGTCCTGGCCGCGCTGAAGTAACCGCTTAGCCTAGGCTTTTTCACTTGTCTGCATCCGCTTCGGGACAACGTAGGAGAGCCCACGTCGGCTAAGCATCTCTAAAATATGCTGACTATCGAACTCCCGTTCCATCAACACGCTATCGACGTGGATCATCTCCTCAGCCGAATCCAAGAGGTCCTCAACGATTGCTAAGCGGGTCTCACCCTTCTGAACTGGCGTGCGTCCAGCACTATCGGAACTGCATTGCCGACTAATTGGACGGTGGCCCACTGATAGGCGTATTCATCGGTTTTCTCTTTCGTACCGATGCTCTCGTCCTCATGGCCCGTTCTATCGCCCGTGAAGCGATCCGCTTCGGTGATATCTACGCCGACGATTCCAGCTCAGAATAATTCCTCGGTCTCAGAACCCTCGTTCAGAAGTCTTTGGATAGTATGAGGACATATCTCTCGAAGTTGTTCAATCGAGAGTCCCATTCGGCGGTTTCCTCTTCCGAGATGCCTACGAATCTTTTGAGAAAATCTTCCACTATCTCACGGCGAATACGCTGTTTCTGGGTCCTTCCGTCGGGAGCCGACGGTTCGTCGGCTTCCGACACGTCCTCGGTTGTTCCACCGTCAGGTAACATCTTATCGCCTCTCACATTTGCTCGTGGAACCCAGAAACGCTTTCGCGGCGGCCGTTGGCCGGCCGCCGCTTCGGATTCAATGAGGATCGTGGTATCTTCACGGGCTACCTGCTTTGCTGTGAGGTTTTCCACACGGTACATTTCGACGCGTTCAGGTAGTAAACGCCGTGCTTTTCGCAAACGTTCTGACGAACTCAAGATAGTTGCCCGAGACAACGTGATAATTTCACGGATTCACACTGTGTCAGTTGTTGAAAATCCGGGTAAACACGCACCAAAACCATAATCGAAAATACTATAATTAGTAGACATGAATGGCCACATGCATGTCAATTAATCGACGAGAGGTGGTGAAGACTCTCGGAATAGCAGCCGCAAGTGCAGGATTCACTGGCATCGGGAGTGCGACCCAGAACAGTAGTGTTCAGGTCAATTCCGTCTACGGTTCAGAGGAGAGTCCGCTTTCCGAAGGCGATATTATAGACACTCAACAGCAGGCCAAGGCAAATTCAGGGGCCTCCTCCTCGGTAACAGTGAAACCAGACGATTCGCATGGTCGCATTGTTGGATTTGTGTACGGTATCGACGAGTCGGGACGAGCAACTTTTTATGTAGCCAAGGAACCGGAGGAGGAAGCAGTTGAACCACAGGACCAGACTGAAAGCGCTGTCTCAAAGGCTAAGGAATTTGAATCGGAACTGAAGAAGGCAAATCGATTATTCACTGAGACGAATGCCGTAAGTCCCAGCGGCATCGACCCGGAGTGGGATCATGTTACTAACGGATACACGCCGTACGAACACCGTCCATATGGGAAGCTAGTGGAGTCCGTTGACGTCTACGAACTCGACGAAGACACCTCAACTAATCGCTTCGCGATGAGACAAAACGCCAATATTTATCCAGGACAAGCCGAATGGGATAACGGTTATCACTGGTGGTATGCCGAGCCTGAACACAAGTGGGATCAAGGAGTACTCGATTACAATCTCGTAGATAGAGCGCCAAGAGATGACAAAACTGGAGGGGTTGATAAAAAGAGTGTGGCTATCAGCGCTGGAGGCCCTGAGATTAGTTGGCAGTTCTCTCAGCCCGACGTGGCACGATACGACGAATCGAACTCACAGGTAGCAAAGTGGCACTGGAACGCGATGACTGACCCACTTAGTTATGGGGATAATCAACACGCGCTGTTCAAAACCGGCAGCACTGCGGAGACTAGGGACAATCCGTCCGACGGCGACACGCTACTGGGATGGGGAACTATGGCGAAATTTACGTCACGGGACCGGGTGGACGCTGACATCGACGAGTTCGGTGCTGGCGGCCGACTTGAGTACGACGACTGAAAGCGGAATGAAACCGCAATAACTATTAGGTTGGTACAGATCATGTGAGTATTAATGGAATATCGTACACGACGCGCAGTTCTTGGAGCGGTGACCCTTTTCCTCGCCGGGTGTACGAGTGCGACTAAGAAGTTTGATGGCGAAAAAACTCAATCTGACTTAGTTTCATTAGACGAGTCGTGGCCACAGTCCCGCGGAAATGCGAAGAAGACTGCGTACAGCCAGAACTCAATTGCTTCCGAGGCCCATCAGAGGCGATGGCAAGCAGATGTTGGCACGCATCCAAACGGCGCATCGATGATTGGAGACGGACAGATCGTCGCCTCAACTATCGGTGACGGAATATCACTAGTCAATGGGCACGGGGAAGTCATGGACACGGAATACGTTGGGTTAACTGCGACAACAACACCTGCTATCGTCGGACAAGATTTCGTTGTATCTGCATACGATGAGGCGGTTTATCGCATCAGCTCTGAGGAGAGTTCGGTTCAATGGAAGTCACAAATAGATGGACGGCCTAGTCCCGTTACTGTTACTGAAGACCTGAATAGTGCGATTGTGGGGACATCAAAAGGTGAACTGACAGGAATCCGCGCCGAAGACGGCTATCATCAGTGGAATATCAACATTGACGATCCAATCAAAGCCTCACCAGCCGTTTTCGATGGGCGCGCGTACGTTGGTGGATATAACAGTGGAATCACAGCTGTTTCTATCGAGAACGGAGAAGAGCTGTGGTCCGTTGATACGGCCGGTTGTATTGGGCCTGTGGCAGTTGATAATAACAATGAGACGACTATCATCGCTGCTGGCCGAGACAAGATTCTCCGAGGGATTTGCGCCATCAACGGCGATGTTCAGTGGGAGAGGCCGGTGGGGAAACATTTGACACCTCCAGCTATTGTTGACGGGACAGTGTTCATCGGTGCTGAGACGAGAGTTGAAAGCTTTGACGTTTCTTCTGGCAACCGTGAATGGAGAGTTGATTTGGAAGATGTGGTGACGCCACCCGTAGTTACCTCCGAATCGGCAGTTGTCGCCGCCGGTAATGAAGTCGTAGCCATTAATCATAAGGGAGAAGTTGATCTTACTATTGGTCGGACTAAGAGTCCGCCGATTACCCATCCTGTGGTACTTCCAGAAGGGATTCTCATAGGGACCGAAGACGGCTACTTAGTGGCGTATATCTCTTCGTAAGCTAACCTCAAAGGAATTTTCAACGATAGAAGCGACTCGGACAGTTTGTACATTTACTCTGAAGCCACCGCTAAGTCTAAGAGGGGCTGAATTCCGATAGAGGTAACGAACACTCAGCCCTCTCTTGTTTACTCAGCTTTGGACGTTAGCCTCGGGGAAGTCCGTAATCGGCATCATCTGTTCCTGCTACTACCTACGTCACGCTTCTGCTTCGCCGCGGACCGCCAATAAAATAGTATCAGCCGGTTCTTGTAGGATGGATAGGGCTGGCGGTCAGTAACCGCGGAGTTCACTCTTGACAACCCTTTCCTATCTGTTATGTGAACTGTACCTGAAGGAGTAGGGTGAAAAATATCGGCTTTAGATAACAAGCGTACAAGCATTATTTTGAGTGGGTTGGTAACAAGTCTTAAAGTGTCATTCTGAGTGTGTCAACTGGAAACTCCACCAGAGCACGAGATTTCAGGATATCAAATTCGACCACACTATAACGCTAATAATCACTTTGAGAGTTGATATTGATATTTTAATTATCGGCAGACTCAATATATATCTGAAAAAGTTGATTTAGAGGCTAGATTAACTCCTAAGACCTATTCATTCCGCATTTACAACTAAGACAAGTATTTAGATACTGTCGAAGGCTGATCTCGCCTCGAACTAGTTAGAGGGCAACGCATAGAGCGTACTCTCTCATCTCTCAGATCCGGACCAATGCAAATCGATGTTCGTTCGTAGCGCTTCGATATTCCGAAAATGGAGTAAAGATAAGACTACAGCGGGTTTAGAATGGAAGTAATACAGATATTCAGACGGAACAACGAGCCTGAACTGCTTCGAATCACGTCTCACGCACCACTTCCTGTTGGTCTCGAAACCCAGATCAACACACAGTTCCGGACGACACTCTATATACGCGAGGAGTATGGTTTCCTAATCTCATCGCGACATGCCTTCAGAACAATTGCCCGAAAGAGCGTCTGTATCTCGTAGCAGATCGACCCTTTATAGCAGTTCTGACCTTCAAATCTGAAATGGGCCAACACGAGCGCACAGAGAAACAGGGGTCACTGTGTTATGAGCGTCATGTTTGAACTACGTTTCCAAGACAGTCCGGATATCTGATTACAACCCGTCGAGTGAGAACGGTCGTACCAGGGCGTCGAATCGTACACTGGCCAGTCTTGATGAGGAGTCTATGGGACAGTTCGAAAGACCGCTTGTTTAGGGGTCGCTGTTGGCGGCATTCGTCAGTGCTGGAGAGACAGCTACTGCGCTTGGAGTGTTTTGTAAAAGGTCCGGTGATCGACGATACTGATACGAATTACCGGACTCACAAAACCCAACCACAAGTCAGGTTGGTGCGTCTGTCTGGGTCGGGGCACGTAAGCCGCCCAACCTCATCCCGCTCGCTTGCCGAACAGGGAGTGCTAGCGCACGGCTGAGGGAACCAACAAAAGCCTCGGGCTACCGAGTCCGAGCTCAGGTGTTTTGAACTCCGAACAAGCCCGTCATCGATACTCCGAGATCGTTCGATACGGGACGTAGTAGCCGATCTCATCGATCCACTTCGACAGCCACTCGTCAGCAGTAGCTTCGCCGATCCTCCCAGCATCGATTGCAGCCAGCAGAACGCCAACCGAACCACAACGGTCACGCCCTGGTCTTTCGCAAACGACCGGGCATCTCCGTCGTCTGTCAGCAGTTGACCGTCGTGTGCGTCGGCGAGGGCGAACGCCTGTGCTTCCCCAGGATCAAGATGCCCCCCAACAACAGCTTCTCTGTTTGCGACAGTATCCGAAATCGCCGCAACTGGGATTTCGTCATCAAGCGTATCCAGTGCTTCCTGAAGATATGGGTGGTTAGCAACGCCGTGTTCGAGCTCCTCACGAACGACTGGTACCGTACAGATTCCAGAAAGGTCAGCAACTATCCACAGTTGATCGATGTACGCAAAATTCGAGAGGACAGTCGTATTCAAGACGCTTGGGTTCGCTGGGGTATCGTTACCTGTCATTTAGCACGGGGCTCCTCATCAGACGAGTCCTCATCATCAAATTCGAGTTCGCGTGCTGCCTCTACCTCGTAGGCTGCGTCGTCTTCATCAACGAGCCCGAGGCGAAGTTCCACACCGTGTTCACGGAGGATGTCACGCATCGTCCAGCGGTCGACATCAGCGAGTCTCGCAGCATCACCGAGTGTGATCCGCTCGCGTTCGTAGAGGGCGACCGCAGCTGCAATCCGTTCGTTCTCGTGGTCCTCGAAGTATTCACGCACGAACTCGCGCAACGCATCGCTCTTGCCCCCGAATACACCAGCCTCGACAGCACCCTCAATGAGGAGGTCGAGGTCATCTGGGTAGGAACCGGTAATTCGTGCCATCGTTCTCTCCAAGGCTACGACTTCATACTATTTATGAACTGTGCCAGAATGCCGTATGCATTGAGACGACAAGTCTCAACTACTGCGCTCAAATTCTGACCTTTGATATACAACACTATTATTGTCCGCATAGGTCCGTGATTCCCTTTATGTATTCTGTAGCTTCAGCCACTCCTGTACTGCAGACGGCAGACGAATCATCGCAGGGTCACGCATGAGATGCCACCGGCGCTCTTCATGACACGGAGACGATTGAACTCGTGCATTGAGAGCGGCGGTCTCAACTTCTGTGAGGATGCCGAAGACCGAATTGTGTCGCAGTTTGTCGAGCAGGCACTCTAATCGGGGCAATCGAAGGGTGATAGCTCCATATGCATTGAAACGACGGGTCTCAACCCGTGCCACGTAGCGATCGTCCGGTTCTGACTCACCAGGCTCGTTCCGGCGGTATCTGACTTTCGTGTCGGTTCACGCGGAATCCCAACACCCGCATTCTGGGCTTCGCTCTTGGGTAGGGGATTGTTAGTGGAGAGCCGCCTGGTGATTTTCTAAGAGTTGAACTACGCGATCAATCGATCCAGAACTGGGGGCGAAACCGGTTGAACGAGGAATCCCAGGGGTCTCACTCGAGGTGCGAGATCCTCACCAGCAGTCTACGCCACAAGAGCGTCCATGTGATTGATTTGTTCGCCATAATCTCGTTATCGTCGCCTCTACACACCCAATTCCGTCTTTTTCTTATTTCGCAAACTAACATTGGCATATAGATAATAATACCAATCTATAATGTAAGAAATATAGGCTTATTGATTAAAATGTTGTGGTGAATGCTCCAAAGTGGGAACCGTGGGGCTACTCATAAGCTATTGTGCCGTAGCGTAAGGTCAATGAGTCCAATCACACTACTGGGTGCCATCGACCCAGGATTAGTGACGTTCCTCTCACCAGAACTCGCGAGCCGTATGCAGTTCGGATGGACAATTTCCGTTCACATCATCTTCGCGTCTCTTTCGATCGGGCTCGCGCCGTTTATCATCTACTTCACTTGGAAAGACGTGCGGACGAACGAGCGGCGGTATGCGCGATTGCGCTCGTTCTGGGTGAAGGTTTTCGCCGCCGGCTTCGTGATGGGTACAGTCACCGGTATTCCGATGAGCTTCCAGTTCGGCACAAACTTCCCACAGTTCGCCGAGGTGGCTGGAGAACTGATCGGCGGCCCGCTGGCCTTCGAAGCGAAGATGGCGTTCTTCTTAGAGGCCGTCTTCCTTGGCGTGTTGCTGTACGGCCGCGACCGAGTCAAGGATCGGACATACGTCATCTCGTCAGTACTCGTCGGCTTCGGTGCTTGGCTGTCGGGGTTCTGGATCTTGATCGTCAACGCCTGGATGCAGACCCCACGGGGCTACGAGATGGTCACCCGCAACGGGATGGAAATCGCCAAACTAACCGACCCGTTCGCCGCGTTCTTCACCCCGCGAATGCCCTGGATGTACGTTCACATGATGAACGCGTCGGTGATCTCGGTCGCACTGCTGGTCGCAGGCGTCTCGGCGTACATCGTCTGGAAAAAGCCCGATGCTGAAGCCTGGAACACCGCACTCAAGTTGGCTGTCGTACTCCTGATCGTCTCCGCACCGTTTCAGGCGGTCCACGGCGACGCCTACGGCCGCCACGTCGCGGACACTCAGCCACAGAAGTTCGCCGCAATGGAGGCTCACTACGAGACGGGGCAGGCCGACCTACACCTGCTCGCGGTTCCGAAGTCACCTGAGGCACTCACCGATCCGCGCGCCGAGAATCTCGTCACCGTAAGCCTCCCCGCGGTCGGGTCGTTCCTCGCCAGTGGCGGGGACTTCGACGCCGAGGTCATCGGACTGAACGAGTATGATGAGAACCCTCCGGTAGCACTCGTGTTCTGGTCGTTCCGTTTCATGGTGGGGCTCGGGTTCCTATTCATCGGGCTCGCGCTCTGGGGCGGGTTCCTCATGTACCGAGGCCGGTTGGCCGACAGCACACGCTACCTGAAGGCGATGATCGCTGCATCACCGTTCGGCTACGCTGCGTTGCTCACCGGCTGGTACGTCACCGAGATCGGCCGGCAGCCGTGGGTCATCCAGGGCGAACTCAAGACGAGCGAGGCGGTGTCATCGACGCTCACCGGGGCCGAGGCGACACTGACTCTGGTTGCGTTTGTCGTGCTTTACGTCGGGCTGATGCTGACTGCGCTGTACATCCTGAAGTGGCTGGTCCGGGAGGAGCTCCGGTCACTCGGCGTTCGAGAGTCGAGTGGCGGCCGCTGGCACGGCCCGATTCCGTGGGTGAGTAGCGATGACTGACACGCTGTTGCCCGTCGACGCGTACCTCGTCGAGTCCCTGCCCGAGATCTGGTTCGGCGCCGTGCTGTTCGCGTTGGGGATGTACGTCGTCCTCGACGGGTTCGACTTCGGTATCGGCATGCTGTATGCGACCCGGACGGACGAACGCGAGCGGGAGACGTTCCTGGCGGCGTTTGGACCGGTCTGGGACGCGAACGAGGTGTGGGTCGTCGCCTTCGGGACGATGCTGCTAGCGGCGTTCCCGCGCGTGTACTCGCGCCTGCTGGCGGACAACTATCTGCTCGCGCTCGGGTTCGTCGTCGCGTTGGTGTTCCGCGGCCTCGGTCCGGAGCTCCGCGAGCAGCGCGACGACGAGCGCTGGAAGCGCTACACCGACTACGCGTTCATCAGCGGGAGCGTGTTCGCGCCGCTCCTGTTGGGGATGCTCGCGGGTCGCTGGCTGTTCGGCGAGGCGACGCTACCAGTGGCGTTGACTGGCGTCGGCCTAGTCGCCGTCTCGATAGTCACGGGGGCGGCGTTCCTCGCAGCCAAGACCGAGCCCGGTCTGGCATCGGAACTGCGAGCGTACGGTATCGGTGCGACAGTGGCGTACCTTGGCGGTGTGGTCGTGCTGCTGGGAACCGTCGTCCTGACCGATGGGGGCGGCGCTGCCGACGCGGTGCTCTCGCTGCCCGTCGCTGCAGTCGTCGCTCTCTCGGTCACCGTCGGGCTGAGCGGGAGCGTACTAGCCAGACGCGGCCGGTACCGAGCCTGGCTCGCGAGCGCACTGGCACTGCCCACACTGTTGACGGTCTTGGTCGCAATTCTGCTGTACCCGACGATTTACCCGCCGACCGGGTTGTTGGTTAGAGAAGCGGTCGTGTCGCCACTAGCGCTGAACCTCGTGACCGTCCTCGGGTTTCCGGTCCTGGTGCTGGTACTGTGGTACTTCAAATTCCTCTACGGCGTGTTTAGCGGCCCAATCGAGGGTGAGGGCTACGAGGGGTAACCCCACCAACCTCTCGCCGTTCCATTCTCCGCTCAATACTGGTGACTCTCCGATCGGGGATATGTACGATATGATGGAATCACATCCTCGCGATAGTGTATCACTCTCGGTGTCACACATCACCAGTACCGGCAACTGGAACGCGACAGAGCGTATCGGCTTCGAACTGCCGAGGACCGCATTGTGTCGCAGTTTGTAGAGCAGACACTATAGCTGGAGCCATCGAAGGTAGGTAGTTCCATATGCATTGAGAACACCGGTCTCAACTTCTGCGTAAAGTTGGGAGTTGAGACTACAGCGGGTTTAGCGGGACTGTAATGCGTGTTTTCGGATGTTTAAGCGATCGGGAACTGGCTCAGATTCCTCTCCAAACGGCTATTCCTATTGAATTGTCATAAACACCGAGTACTGGCGATGATAATCATGCTCAGCGGTTTTTAACAGCCTCAGGGTCCGCCAAGTTGACACACGAATTCGGCCAGCAGTGAGGGTGCCCCATCAGAATAATTCAGACACCCGATCGGATTGTGAGTTGAGGTTTGGCTGTTTCTTCAGCAAGCGTTTTTTGAACAGACCCAAAAACTCGCTCTCGCACTGACGGTTCGGACTCGCCGAGGACAATAAAATCGAAGTCAGAAACACGCGAGATGACTACATCAAGCCGTTCACCTTTCGTCGATTGTTCCCACTTGATTCGGTCGGGATCGATACCGAGTTCCGCAAGTCGATCTGCGAGGCCGCGGAGCATATACTCTGTTGCATCATACAGACGTTCATTGTCGTTCGTTGCGGCGTGAAAGAGCAGAAGTTCCACGTCACTATCGGCAAACAGGGCCCCAAGGGTGGTGACAATCCGATTGAGATCGGCATTCGGTTTCACCAGAACAAGTCCACGTCTCGTTTCTGACGGGGGCGATGTTGTCCCCGGAAGGAGAATTGATTCACACTCGTACTTGTTCGCGGCCCTATCGATTGATTGGTCCTTATTATTTGTAAATACCAATCGAGTCTGCACTGTAACGCCCTCATCGGTAAAACGGCTTGCCACTGTCTCAAGTCGTTGTTGAGCTTCCTCTTCGAACTGATTACGGACTTGGCTGGGGGCCGATTGATCCGGAATTGGCCAGTATCCGAGCAGAATAACCTCTGATGATTGAACTATCTGAGTGTCTATCTCAGACCGAGATGTTGAATCGGACATATTAATTGGAATCAAGACCCTGTTGAGCGATTCCGGCATAACGTACGAAGATACGCTCCCCAGCGCTTATTTGTGTTTTCCCTGTCACCTCAGTGAGTCCAGTGGCTACATCACGTGGGTAGTTGTGCAACAGGACAGGCCCGACCACGGTTCACAGGCAGTCGAGGCGGATGCCACGGGGCTTGACCCGAGGTAATTGACTAGCCGCGCATCAAATTCATGACCTCATCGACCACGTCAGGTTCGACAGCGACGACGTAGCTGCTCCCTGGTGACAAGGTCGTGTCGGCACGAGCGATTCGCTCACCGTTCGCGTCGGACACGACGAGGGTTCCCTCGGGAAAGCGTACGTCCGAGAGTGCTTTCCCAGCGGCCGGAGCGCCGTCAGCAACGCGAATAAGCATGATATCGAGGGAGCCCGTGACGTCGGCAAGTGTTTGGACATCGCTACCCAGGATTTCGTTGGCCGCCACTCTCGAGCCGGCCCGTTCGGGAAAGACCACCGCGTCGACGAATCGGGTGTAGGCCTCACCGGCTGTGCGGTCAATACGCGCGACCGTCCGGATGTCGGGTGTCAACTCTGCGGCAGCTAAACAGACCGCGAGATTTAATCCTGTTTCACCCGTGAGCGCGGCAATTGCGTCTGCTCGGTCAAGGCCTGCCTGTTCGATGATATCCGGATTTGTCGCGTCACCCTGGATAACAGTCGCTATCCATTGATCGGCGATATCCGAGACAATCCGGTCATCGCGTTCGATAATCGTCACGTCGTGACCGCGGTCAGCGAGTATCTCGGCTGTCTGGAAACCGACGCGTCCACCGCCAGCGATGATAATATCGAGGTCACTAGTCATGGGTAGTCTTCAGCCTCAGGTGTTATTTCAGTGGCGGCAGCCGCCTGGTTGCTGTCCGATTGCCCTTTGACCCGTTTAAGTGCGAAATACACAAGCGCTCCAAGCAGAATCCACGCCACGCTGAGTGCCAGCGCCAATGGATCTGTTCGGAGTAGGTACTCCACGAGCACCCCCGTCAAGAGCAGATTGAGCGCGATACCAATCAGTGGCGGCACTGGGTAGAACGGCATCTCGTACGGCCGGTTCATGTTCGGGCGCTCCCTGCGGAGTCTGATGACGGCAACGTTGACGATAATGAACGACAACAGGAAAAACAGGCTCGACATGTTGCCAGCACTTTGTGTCGGCAGTGCCACTGACCCGAGCATCACGACTGCGCTGGTGAGGATTGCAACGAACGGCGTCCCGTAGCGGTGGTGAATCTGACCGATTGACGGGAGCAACTGCCCTTCACGGCCCATCGAGAACGCTACGCGTGACGACGCGATGACGACCGCGTTGAGGGCGGTAAGTGTCGAAAACACGGCCCCAAAGACGATGAGTGCGCCACCGTTCTGGATAATCGGTAATCCGGTCGGCATGAACGATGTCGCTGCTGTGGCGATGCCTGCCTCGCCGGCGTCGGCCAGTCCTTGGGCCCCGAGCGTGCCGACGGCGACGGTCACGACCGCCAGATAGACGACAACCGTCACGGCGAGACTGAGGAATATTGCCTTGGGGATGTTTTCACGCGGGTTCTGGACCTCCTCGGTGACGGTGGTGATGAGGTCGTATCCCTCGAAGGCGATGAAGGTGAGCCCCATCGCCGGTAGAACCGCGGCCGCCCCGCTACCCTGCGGGAACAGCGGCTGGAACTCGGCCCCGGAGAACATCGGTGACGAGAGCCCGAACGCGACGAACACCCCCAGGATGGACACCTTGATGATGGTGAAAATCGTCTCAACACTGCCGCTGGCGGCCGTCGAAACAGCGTTGAGCGCTACGAGCGCGAGTACGGCCACGAACGCCAGCACGAAGGCCAGCGGGAGCGCCGCGTCAATGACTGGAACCGCGACAGCACCCACTTGATCCGGTGGCGGGACCACACCGTAAACGTGCAGCAGTTCGAGAAAGTTCGGTGCAAAGCCCAGTGCATACAGCGCCCCCGCAATCATGTAGGCAAACCAGAGCATCCAGCCCATGATGAACGAGGCAAAGTCGTCGAATATCTCCCGTACGAAGGCGTATCCACCGCCGCTTTTCGGAATCGAGGCGGCGAGTTCCGCATACGAGAGTCCTGTGAACGCTGTTACGACGCCATTCAGCGCAAAGACGAGAATCGCTGCCGGACCCGCGATTTCGGCAGCCAGCCCTGTCAACACGAAGATACCGGCCCCGATCATCGCTCCCATCCCGATCATCGTCGCGTCAAGTAATCCGAGTTCAGCCTCGGGTGACCGAGTTTGGCTCTTACTCATTGCGTCCTGTTTGTATTCAGCGTGCCATCCATCGTACGCTGTATGCACTCTGTTCGGACCATTTGAGTACCGAGGTAAGTTCTTCTATTGTAAGAACGGTGAGTGGATTTCTTAAAAGCTTATCATAGCCTGTCCCAGGCACAATAGGTGGTATTCTCGACCCATTAGAACTGCCGGGGCATTGAAGATGACGCGTTTTAAACAATACTGCAATGACCCGAACAAAGCGATTCGTCATCGCCGGCGGTGGGCGCGTCGGGAAACAGACCGCCGAGAACCTCGCGGATCAGGGTCACGACGTACTGCTAATCGAGGCCGACGAGGAGCGCGTCGAGGCGTTGTCCGACGCGTACATCGGCCCCGTCATCCACGGCGACGCCACTCGCCCGTCGATTCTCGAGCAGGCCGACCTGGCCGATGCCGACGCCATCGCCGCGCTCACCGACGAACCGGGCACGAACCTCGCAATCTGTATGGAGGCCCAGCAGTACGCCCCGTCGATTCAGACCATTGCGAGGGCAGAGACGGGGACGGAGCAGGAGTACGACGAGGTGGTGGATGCGACGCTGCTACCCGAGTACCTCGGTGGCGACTATGCGGCAGATATACTGACCGGCGAGGATATCCGGACGCTTGTCTATCCGACTGCCGAGCTCGATATCATCGAGGTGAGCGTCGCCCCGTCGGCCCCCGTTGCGGGGCGTCGGCTCGACGAGATCTCGCTCCCGTCCGGAAGCCTGCTGATCTCGACGGCGGACCGGACGGAACTCGCAGGAGCTGATACGGTGCTGGAACCTGATGAGCGCTATATTCTCGCCGTCGAAACCGACGTGGTCGATGAAGTGCTGAATCTCATGCGTGGCTAGCATTATAGAGATTAAGACAGAGTACAACCACGAGTGATTGGAATTCTATATATAACCGATAGGCGACTTCTGTGCGGTTCAGCCATCGCACAGCTTTCGACCAGGCTATCGGAATATTTCTTCAGAGAACAGGTCGTATCGTAACCCAGCAAATATTCCACCTGCGGTACAAAAAGTACCGGCATGAACCCAGGGGTGGACGTCACAAGTCGGTTTCAGGGTCGAGGTACCTGAGATCCTCACGAGCCTATTTAACGATTGTTTGGGAGTGGCCAGTGGCCCTGCCACGAGGGCTCACATCCGCCATTGAGTATACCCAAGACTATATAAGTTGAAATAGTATCAGGTACTCTTTTCAAATCATAACAACTATACTGGTAGCACCCACCGATGGTTGACCCTCTGAAACGACTGACTAATATCCAGCTTTCTCGGCGAGACCGCCTCGTCACCTATTATCTCACCGGGCTCGCTGCATTGATTGTTGTCTATACGGTCACGTATAATTTCGCGCTGGCACAATTAGAGGGGGTCAACCAATCGATATTCGCGTCGTTCGAATTTATCGTCCAGACAATGACGACGACTGGATACGGCCAAGATTCGGGTATCTGGAGCCATCCATTGATGTTCTTGTTCGTTGCAGCGACACAGATCTCCGGCATCGCGCTCGGGTTCTTTACACTCCGGCTCATCATCATCCCGCTGTTTACTGGTGCAGAGGTCAATCTTGACAATCGTCTCACCTCCAAGCAGGACCACGTCATTATTTGTGAATACCGTCGGGATTCGGCCGTACTACTCGACGAGCTAAGAGAGCTCGGCATCGAGTATGTCCTGATCTCCTCGTCCGAAGAGCACGCCAAGGAACTCGCTGACGACGGGTACTCCGTCATTGACGGCTCACCGCAGGATACGTCGGCGTTCGAACGAGCCAGCATCGATTCCGCACGGGCCGTCATTACAGATGCCGGTGATGCGAACGTCAACACTATTCTGACAGTGCGCTCGATCGACCCGGACCTCGAAATCATCACCCTTACCGACGACAGCGATATGCGTGATATCCTGCTGGATACGGGCGCCGATACCGTGCTGTCACCACACGGCGTTCTCGGTCGCCGACTCGCCGAAAAGGCTATCTCCTCGTTCAGTTCGGACTTGACGGATACAATTGATATCGGCGGTGAGATAGAGGTCACAGAAGTCCCAGTCCAGCAGGGGAACCGACTCATCGGGACGCGAATCCGAGACTCGAAAATCAGGGAAGAGACCGGCGCAAATATCATCGGTGCGTGGATCGACGGGGAGCTACAACTCCCACCTCACCCGGATGCGATTATCCGCTCGAATACGGTATTGCTCGTCACGGGCGCCCACGATGCCCTGGAGGCGTTCAGTGACTTTACCCAGCCGGCCCGAACGCTCCGGAAACACGAGCGTATCATCGTTGCCGGACAGGGAGAAGTCGGCCAGGCTGCACGTGACGTTGTGTCAGAGAGAGGGCTTGATACCGTGACGATTGATATCGAAGACCGAGATGGCGTGGATGTCGTGGGTGATTCCGGATCTGACGAAATCTTGGCTGAAGCGGGTATCGAGAGTGCCGGTGCTATTATTATTGGTCTGCCGGATGACTCTGCGGCACTACTGACAACCGTGTTAGCTCGGTCGTTGAATCAGGATATCGAAATCCTCGTTCGGGTAAGTGACACCGATGCGACCCGGAAAGCACTCAGCGCTGGAGCGGACTACGTTCTGTCGGTTCCACGGGTGAGTGCTCGAATGGTCGCCAGGGAACTCCGCGGCGAGGACGTCCTTGCACCAGCGAGTCAGATTCGGCTACTCCGTGTTCCCGCCACACCACTGGCTGGGTCGACACTCGCCAAGTCAGGCATCTACGAAAAAACGGGTTGTCGCGTCATCGCTATCGAGGACGAGTCTGGGTTCACCAGCGCGGTTGATCCACAACGGAAGTTCACTGGAACCGAGCACATTGTCCTCGTCGGCTCCGATGAGGCAGTCCAGCAGTTCAGAAAGCAGTTCGACGTCTCACCAATAGAGTCTTAGAACTCACCACCTGAAGGTTATCTACTCCTACTGTTCGATGGGTGTGAGTCTCTCTGAGGCCGATGATTGCGCCACAGACCGACCCAATCCCGCCGACCCAATCTCGGGTCGATACCTGAATTTGCTGTCAATCCGTAACCGACCGCTCTTATTACAGTAGACCAGTGAATGTAGGATACGAATTCTCATGACAGACCCGGATCCGTTACGAGTCGAATACACCACAGTGAGGGAGTTGATTGATTTTCTCATGTATACGGTCGAGAGCATCAGCCTTGGCTTCGATCGGTGGGAGGAAGAGCACATCCGCGGCCCTGGATTGTATTTCGTTATCGTGACTGGGGTCCACTCCGGGGCATATGCTGACTCATTAGGCGAGAATATGTGGCCGACCGAAACCTGTCAGGTCGTGTCGGAAGATCTTGATAGACTCGTCGAGGCGGCACGCACAGTTGGGTTCACACGTGATGGTGCTGTTATCATCAGCACGGACGGCACCATCCAAGAGCAGATGGTCCGAATCAAAAGCCAAAGTGACGTCGACGAAGACACACCGCTTGATTATGCCGACTGGATGGGAACAAAGCATCTGAGCGCCATTGAAGTCTCGATTCGTTCAGAGGTCGTTGCAGCTATCACACTCAGCGAAGAAGACGGACGGATGTCGCTTTTCCAAGATGGAAGTTATGAGGATTACAAGCGCCACGAATTAGGTGGTGTGTGGCGCCCAACGGATTGATCTAATCGTCTTTATCCCCGATCACGGCGGTAACAGCGCGGAAGCCCACCGTTTACGGGTGGGAGGAAGCGCGTGCGCTCCATGCAACAACCCACCAGTATCGGCATTACTGGCTCCCCAATATCATCCCAAGAACTATAATGAAAGTGAACAACTGATATATAATCATTTCTTCCGAATGTGGTTGAAATAATGGGGGCTTCCGATTAGTTCTCAGCGGAAGAGTCGGAGAGGGCTGCTGAAAGTCTGGGGACAATAGCCCCCTCAATCGGAGTCGAATACTGCATCAACATCGTTCCGATGATACTCATAACTAGGACATAGCCGACGGCAAATGCATAGATTGTCTGGGCAACTGTATCAGTCAGTGTGGTTCCCGCACCAGAAAGTGCCAGCGTAGCGATGATAAGTGAAAATTCGCCCCGAGTAGTCATTCCGAGTCCGACCCGGAGTGACTGGCGGATAGTCAGATCGTATATCTGACCGCCGAGATACCCACTCACCAACTTCGTCGGGACCGTCAGTACGACAGCGACAAGGATGAGTGCGAGCACACCCGCGAACACCAGCGGATCGGTCACGAGGCCAATCCAAACGAAAAAGACAGCCGCAAAGAGGTCCCGAATCGGTTCGAGTAGCCGCTCCAGTTGTTCAACGTGTTCGGTCGAGGAGAAGGCCATGCCAATAAAGAAGGCAGCGACTGCTTCACTGACGCCAAGCATAAGGGCCGCACCGGCAGTGAGAACAATGATTCCCACGGCTCGAAGGACGACGAATTCGTGCGAATCAGCGTCAAGCACACGCTGGAAGAACGGCGTGCCGAACCATACGACTACCAGCAAGAGGAGGATGACACCCAGTGCAACTCCGATCGACTGGACAGCCGCCCCGATATCACCGCCCCCGAGCAGCAGTGCCGAGGCAATTACGAGGTACACCGCGATAACGAGGTCCTCGTAGACGAGCGTCCCCAGCATCGGTTCGGCCTCATCGTTGGCGATCCACCCGATGTCGATGAGGGATTTCGTAATGATAGCCGACGAGGAGATGTAGACGATTCCCGCCACCAGAAACGCCGGCAGGAACGCCCGAAAGAGGACGAACCCGAGCACCAGCCCGCCCCCGAAGTTGACGACGAGGTCGACCGTCCCGGCTTTGCCGATGCGGCTCCGGTTGGCGAGCAGGCGATTGAGGTTGAACTCGAGTCCGAGGAAGAACAGCAGGAACACGATGCCGAGTTCGGCTCCCAGTTCGACGAACTCGGTCGCGTCAAGCGCGTAAGGACCGAGTCGCCCGGCAACATTTGGACCGAGAAGGATGCCAGCGCCGATATAGAACGGGATGACCGACTGCCGGAACTGGCTGGCGATACCACCGACGAGTGCAACCGCGGCAAATAACACTCCGAGTTCGAAAAGCGCCACTTCACTGACCACACCACATCACCTCCAGTTCGTTCGCCATGGAGTCACTCTGAGTTAGCGGCGTCGTTGGAGACGAACGAATCGAACTTCTGCAGGTCCTCCTGGGAGCCGATGACCACGAGCGTGTCACCAGCCTTGATGACCGTATCCGCCTGTGGTGATGGCATGACGGAGCCATCCCGCTCGATGGCAGCAACCGACACTCCCGTCCGCTCCCGGACACGCGCGTCCGCCAGCGTTTGGCCGGCGATTTCCGACCCGTCGTCGACGTTGTACCACTCCATGAACGTACCCTCTGCGAGCATGGTCTCGACCTGTTCGGATTGGACCGGTTGGAAATGAGCACCCTCTAGAATAGTCCCAACAGTACGAGCCAGGCGGTCAGGAAGTTCGAACAGTTTCTCGGAATCAGCACCCTCTGTGGCCTTGAGGAATACCTCCCGCTTGCCGGTGTTGTGCGTGACGATGACGAGTCGTTGTTCGTCCCCGATCTCAACCTCGAATTTCTTCCCAACACCGGGAAGATCACTCTCGTAAACAGTCATACCAGACTTGTGTTTGGGGAGCCTAATAAAAACGACCGCGTATACAGTGAAAAACAGACTATTCGCTCCATCGGTGTCGTCAAATGGACCCTGGTGACGGCATCAAAACTGGGGGAACGGTAGTGGGAAATCATTATTTTTGACTTACGCTCTTGTGAAGCACGTTGTTGATTTTTAGAGGGCGGCGTTGAGAGCATGTTTGAGCGCTTCGTCACCTGGTTTTCTGTAGAGTTCACAGCGGAGCTGAAAGGCTCGGAGATACGG
>NZ_JAYMGY010000011.1:0-93890 GCF_037078445.1 Haloarcula sp. CGMCC 1.2071 | reverse complement strand
GGCGGCTTGGCCCCGCCAGGAGTCCGGTCATGCCGACCTGGCTACAAACCTGAAACTCCCAACCTAGCGGTGCGGTGCCGCGGGAATCCCACGCCTGAAGGCGTGGGAGGAGGTCAAGTCTCAGCCTATTCTGAGAGCTTCTCGGAGCTTCCCGATATCTCGTACGTTCGCAGGTAGTTTCTTCACGGCTTCCGGACGCGTTTTTCGGAACCGACTGGCTTCGGTGGCCCAACGGATTAGAGGACGACGACAGCGATGCCGGCGGCGGCGACGACCCCAAGAGCGACCGTCACTCGCCGGCCCAGTTCGACCGTCCCCAGTAGCCACGCGAGTCCGGCTTTCGTGAGCGTATTCGCGATAGCGCCGATGACGATGCCGGTAGTCGCTACTTCGGGCGAGATCTCACCGTCCGCTTCGAGTGCGCTCAGCGTGAGCGTGATCGCATCGACGTCAGCGAGCCCCGAGAGGAACGCAGTCGCATAGATACCCGAATCGCCGAACCAGGTATTCGCGGACTGAGACACGAGGAGCACGATAGCGAAAACAGCGCCGAAAAACAGTGCCGGTCGGAGACGAAACGGGTTCTTGAGATCGGTCTCGACCGCGGACTCTGTCGTCGACCGCCAGTAGACGATGCCGGCGATACCCACGCCGACACCAGTCATTACTCCAAGCGGAACGACGACGCGAGGGAGTAAGGCCGGGTTGACGACGGCGACTTCGACGAGTGCGCGCGGGAACATGACGATCGATGCGACGACAATCGAGAACGACCCGATCTTGTAGAGTTCGGGAGTTTCACTGATCCGTTCGGCCATCGAGACCGTCGTCGCGGTCGAAGAGACGAACCCGCCGAGGATTCCCGTGAGGGCGATCCCCCGCTTGGCTCCGAGAAACCGGCTCAAAATGTAGGCAACGAAGCTCAGGCCGGTGACAAAGCCGACCATCAGCCAGATGAACCGGGGATTGAGACCGAATAGGACATCGAGTTCACGATCAGGCAGGATCGGCAGCACGACCGCCACGACGAGGATGAATTTGAGCGAGGCACGGCGTTCACGCTCGTCGATCTGGTCGACGAAACTGTGGATCGTCGGTTTCGCAGACATGAGGACAGTGACACTCCCGCCGAGAATGATCGCGAACAGCATCCCGCGTTCGGAGGACACTGCCAACGCACCCAGAAGGACAGTGAGCAAGGCAGCGGTCACCGTCGTGAGTCCGATATCCCCTTCAGTCAGCACTTTCCCGGCATACGCGACGGTCAGGGGGACTGCAATAGCGAGGACAGTGACGGGCAAGAGGCCAGGAAAGAACGCCTGGGCGGTTGCGCCGACGAGGGCAAACAGCGGAAACGTCCGGCTGCCAGCGAACGTCCCCCCAGATTTCGCCTGTTCCCGCTCCAGTCCGATGAGAGCGCCAATACCGAATGCAACGAGGAGACGAAGGAGAAGCGAATCGATGATCTCGACCATTCTCTAGGGGTTCATGCCTCCAAGTTGTCAAACTTCGGGTGTGAGAGCCGGCATCGGTCGTCTGCTGTGGCGACTACGGAGCCGTGCTCGGTTTTTCCCTGATGACCGGAGAACTGCGCGAGCCATTCCGGATGAGCCGACTACACCTGTGCCGTCACCTGCATTCCGACTCTCGGTCGGATCGCTGTTTGTTCTTCTGGAGGCCCGGTGAGGCAGGAGCTACGACTCGATGTCGACGAGGTAGACGAGGAGAAAGCCGGCGGCGACGGCAAGTACTGGGATCTCGTACGGACGCTGGTGAAAGGTCAGAATCGCTGCTGCCACGATGAGCGCTCCGGCGATCACCGCGTAACCGAGATTCCGCTCCCCCATTCCATGTCCATCAGCCGGTTCCGTACGGACGACCAGTTCACCACGTTCGAGCCGATACAACGTTCGGTCGACTCGTGACGGGACCCGTGCCAGCGCGGGAAGCGACCGGCGCACGTCCGCCCACGTTTCCTCGATGATTGCGTCGAATTCACTCTCGATGAGGCCCTGTTCGACGAGAAACGAGCGAACAGCGGCGAGGAAATCGAACTCCGGATCGAGCTGTCGACAGACGCCCTCACCGACGGTCCCGACCCGGATGAGTAGCATCACGTCCGGCGGAATCCGAAACGGGAACGCACGGAGGGTCGTCGTCAACTCCGTAATAATCTGCCGCCAGGTGATCTCCGACTGGCCTTCGAGGTTCTCGATGACGAGTTCGAGCACTCGGCCGACCTCGGCGCGGTTGACATGTGGTTCGAGGACATCGAGCGCGATGAGCGCGTCCACCAGGCCGTCCACGTCTCGACGGACGAGTGCCCGATAGAGGGCGATGATATCGTCCTGAACCGTCGGTGGCAGGCGTTCGCTCATGCCGAAATCGAAGAGTAACAGACGGCCGTCGTCTGTGACGCCGAGGTTGCCCGGATGGGGGTCAGCGTGGAACACGCCGTCGACGAGACCCATCTCCAGGTACACAGTGATGATCCGTGTCGCCATCTCGTGTGGCGTCACGTCGATATCATTGAAGGCGTCGTCGTCGGTTATTTTCCGACCGGTCAGATACTCCATAGCTAACACACGCTCCGAGCACAGGTCTTCGTAGATGGCAGGGATGACGACTCGCTCATCGTCGTCGAAGTTCTCCCTGATATCGGCCATGATCGTCGCTTCACGCTTGAAATCCAACTCGTTCAGGATGATGTCTTCAAAATCGTCAGCCGCGTTTTGGATCGAATACTGCTGGCGTTCGGTAGCGAAGGGCCGAATCAGCGGAAGCAGCCCCCGGACCACCCGGAGGTCACGCGTTATCACGGGTTTCAATTCGGGACGTCGAACTTTCAGTGCGATTCGCTCACCCCGATAGTCTGCCGTATAGACGTACGCGAGCGACCCGCCGGCGACCGGTTCGAGCGTCGACTGATCGAGTTCGTCGCCCAGTTCTTCCGCGACGACGTGTTTTGGATCTCCCCCTGCGCCCTCTGGCACTTCGTCCTGAAGGGTTCCGAAAACGTCGGCGTACACCGGTGGAACGATATCGGGGCGTGTCGAGAGGACTTGCCCCACTTTGATGAATGCCGGTCCGAGTTCGAGCATCGTATCCCGGATACGCTCGGCTCGTTGTCGATGGCTCTCGTCTGGAACCTGTCTTCGTGAGCCAAAAAGGACGAACCGCCGACGGTCACGGAGAAATGCCAGTGCAAAGGGTAGAAATCGGACGATGACAACCAGATACCGGCGAAACAATCCGTTCATCTCTCGAAGCGAAAACGGCCGAGTGGCGTCAATTGGCAGTGCATACTCTGGCTTCGATCAAGTGGCATATATAACTGAAGGAAACATTATATTGTCTCGTGTAAATATACGCTTTCTGATACCCTCTCAATACTAGTGATTCGCGCATTTCACCTCACAGAGGGCTGATTCGAGCGACAAACTGTGCCCGGGATGCACGGGTCAGTGAAACGGTGGACTGACGACGGTACATATATGCCATAGGGACAAGAGGTTGCTAAGAACATCAGCAAAACAACTGAGGGCAGGTAATGTCGAACCACTACATCACGTCAGCAGACCATCTCCCCGAGGAAGCACAGGCAGAGACCACACTACAGATCACGGATGCCCAAACGAAACGCATTTTCGAGGCACGCGTTCGGATTGCCAAGGACCCCGATACGCTCACTGACCCGGAACCGCTAACGATCGTTGCCGGGCCACACGAGAGCGTCAGCGAGACCAGATACGTCGAACTGCTCGACGAGACTGAGGAGACCGGTATCGATCAGGAGCTGGTGACGCATCTGGCGGCCGAACAGGAGACGGCGTCGAATATCCTCAATACACGGTCCGACGATCTGAAGGTCCTCTTGCAGTATCTCGTCGAGACCGGCGAGTACGAGTCAACGTCCGATGCGCTTCGCGAGATCGCGTTCGACCAGCTCGCCACAGAACGACCGGCCCTGCTTGACGCCTACGCTGAGGTCCGCCGCGAACTCGACGACGATCCACTGAGGCGCGTGCTGGAACACCAGGAGTGATCTATGTCGGTTAGTTCGCTCCGCGAGTACCTCGATTTGCTCGACACGACCGGTTGGCTCCGGTCCTTTGACCAACCGGTGTCGTGGGACCTCGAAGCGAGCGCAGCGACGATGCTCGCCAATATCCGTGACGGCCCGATTCCGGTGTTCGAGTCCATCGCGGGGCTAGAGACGGAGTCGAAACTGGTTGGCGATCCGTACCGCGGCCCCCAGACGCGTCCCTGGGATCACTTCGCCCGTGCGCTGGGGCTCCCAAGCGGCCTTTCGGGCCGTACGTACTACGACCGAGTGATTGATCGCCTCAACGCGCCGCAAGCGCCCCGAGCTGTCGCGAGCCAGGACGCCCCCTGCAAAGAAACAGTACGGACGGGGAACGAGGTCGACCTCCTGTCGTTCCCGTGGCCATATATCCACGAGGGCGACGGGGGACGGTACTCGAATCACCACACCATCGTCGCACCGGACCCCGATACGGAGTGGGGGACCTGGTCGAGCCATCGCATGATGATCCACGACGACTCTCAGGCCAGTCTGCTGTTACTGGCCGGCGAGCAGGTGCCCAACCGCTACTACTACGACTACGAACCCCGGGGCGAACCGATGCCAGTCGCGGTCGTCATCGGTGCCGAACCCACCGTCGAGTGTACTGCGGATATGTGGATTCCGACAGGCCGGAGCGAAGCGGCATTCGCGGGCGGCCTGAAAAGCGAGCCTGTGGACCTCGTCCAGTGTGAAACCAATGACCTGTACGTCCCGGCGACGGCCGAGCTAGTTCTCGAAGGCCACGTTCGACCTGACGACCGCTTGGATGAGGGACCGTTCGGCGATTACTTCGGCTACATGAACGGCCCGCGACGTTCCATGCCGGTGTTCGAGGTCGATGCGATCACCCACCGCCACGAACCGCGAATACCGTTTTGTGTCGAGGGGAGCGGTGTCGGATACGGGCAAAACTCGACCAGTACGCTCCGGCTCGTCGCGGCCGGTCCCGACGCGACTGTCGGTCTTCGGGCCGCCGGATTCGACGTTGCGATGGCGGTCCCATGGCGGTTCACCTCCCGCACCGTCTGGGTCATCGCGACGGATCGACCGTATCCGGGCTATCTCCACGAACTGGCGAACTTTATTTTCACGACGTGGGGGATGCTCCACATCGACTTCTTCGTGTTCGTCGACGCTGCTGTCGACCCGCTCGATCCACGGGCAGTGTTGACAGCTATCGCGCTTGAGGCCGATCCGGATGCCGACTTCCACCAGTTCGGCGTCGAGCGAATGCCGAAAGTTCCGCTCAACATCTACCAGACGCCCGACGAGAAGGGCAACGCGGACGTGGGGACGTCGAAGGCGAAGACGGCCAAAGCCTACATTGACGCAACGACCGACGGTGACGCGGCGGAGATGGCAGCGACCACAGAAACCCGGAAGCGAGCCCAGGAGCGGCTGGTCGAAGCGGGCCTAAACGCTGCGCGGTTCGACCGGCTCGACGAGCGGGAGGGGCAGTCACAGTGATACCGTTCACGCAGTACGTCCGCGGACTGGCCGGCGACGACGACCTCGTCCGACTCGACGGCCCGTTCGAGGTCCCGGTGGACGTACTTGCGGCGGAGGCGCTCCGGGCGAGTGGGCCGGCGCTTCGATTCCAGCGATCCGCTGGCAGTGACCTCGTTAGCGGTGTGTTCAGCGGTCCGGACCAGACACAGCAGCGCGAGGCCCGGCCGTGGTCGCGGCTGTCGCTCGGCCTCGGACTCGACCCGGAAGCCACGCTCGTCGAGGTGCTGGAGACGATCAGCAGCCTCGGTCCGGACGGGAGGGACTCCGAACCGACGTACACCGGGCAGGCGGCCTCGGAGGCAGATATCGACGTACAGGACCTGCAGTTCCCGCAGGGGGAAACCGATACGTGGCCCGCTATGACGCTCGGTGTCGCATCGGTTTCGACCGCTGACGGCACACACTGGGCACCGGTCCACGGCTCGGTCGTAGGCGGCGACACGCTCAGAGTGCGCGTCCCGGACACGCTGTCGTCGCTTGTCAGTGAAGGGACGACAATAACGATAGCGCTCGGCGTGCCGCCGGCGGCGATCACGACGGCGTACCTGCTCGCTGTCACCGAGCAAACTGCCACGCCGATCCAGTCCTGTGGGGTGACCGGAACCGTCCCGCTTGTCCCGACCAACGGCGGCCTCGTCCCGAGTGCGACAGAGGTCGTCATGGAGACGACGGTCGTGGACCGCCAGCCGGACTTCCGGTCCGACCGTCGAGAGGGCTGGGAGTACGTCGTCGAGAGCGGCCCGCTCTCGCTGTCGGTCGAGCGCGTCCGCACTACTGAAAACCCGGTCATTCCCATCTCCCCCGTCGGTCGCCCACTCGCGGATGACACCCGTCTCACGGGGCTCGCGACCGCCGCAGCGCTCTATCACCGGCTCAACAACTACTGGGGCATCTCGCCAGTCGAATGGATTATGTTGCCGGCAGAGGCTGAACTCGGAATCTGTTTCGTCGCGAGTGACGTGCTCTACGGCGGCTTCGAGTGGCAACTCGCGAACATCCTCTTTTCGTTCTCGTCGCTTTTCGACACGGTCGTCATCGTCGACGAAGACGTTCCGCCACAGGACTTCGGCCGCGTTCTGGCCGATATCTGGCTGAAATCCCACCCCGCTCGCGACTGGACGTTCAGCGAACCGGATGCACCGGCAGCGACACGCCCACACTATCGACGAGACAACGAAACCGGCTCGCGCCTGTACGTGAACGCGGCGTGGGACCCGCGCTGGAAGGAGACCTACATCGCACCGCGAGTCACGTTCGAGAACTCCTTCCCAACCGACGTCCGCGACGTGGCTCGTGTCCTGTGGGACGAACCCGACACCGCTCCCGGAGAGACGACCGAAAACGAATCGCCCCACTGAATATGTCTCTCGCGTGTATATATCTTCAAATATGTTGTAATCAGCTCTGTTTACGCCATACTACAATCGAATAATACCTATGTGGGAATAAAAAATAAAATATATTCAATACGTTATTCGCAAAAAGCAACCGGTACAGTTATACCAGATTCCGGTATTCCGAGCGGTGTATGGTCACCAGCCACAACCTCCCGGACTACGACACAGCGCGAAACGAGTTCTCCTGGGACGATATTTACGCGGCAGCGGACTGGGACGCACCGAACGACCTGAACATCGGCCACGAAGTCGCCGACCGACACGCGACCGACCGGGGCCAGGTCGCACTCTACCAGGTCGGGACCGACGGAGAGCTGTCGAAAATGACGTTCTGGGAGCTTGCTGACCGTTCGAGCCAGTTCGCCAACGTTCTCGACGACCTCGGGGTCGCCCAGGGTGACCGGGTCTTTTCATATATGCCCCGGATTCCGGAGCACTACGTGGCGCTGGTCGGGACGCTCAAACACGGCGCTGTCTGGGGCAGCGTCAACGAGCGGTTCGGCCCCGACGGCATCTCGTACCGTCTGGACGACTGCGACGCGAAGGTCGTCGTCACCACGACGGACAATCGCGACACGGTCGAAGACGCACTGGACGATGCGCCGGCGGTCGAACACGTAATCACCGTCGACCGTGGGGGCGGCGCACCCGCTGACGACGTGGTGTTCAATACCGCGCTTGACGGCGCGAGCACGTCGTACGAAGTCGCTGAGACCAGCGGGGAAGACGACGCGCTGCTGTACTACACCTCGGGAACGACCGGGCTGGCCAAGGGTGTCCTCCACAAACAGCGCTGGATCGCCGGCGTCGCGGCAACACAGAAGTACGCCGTGGACCTCCAGGACGGCGACCTGTACTGGTCGACCGGCGACCTCGGCTGGCTGACCGGGGCCATCAACACGCTCGGCGCATGGTTCTGGGGGGCATCGCTGTTCACCTACGAGGGCGAGTTCGACACCGACGAGTGGGCCGCCCTGCTCGACGAATACCCGATCAGCGTCCTGTTCTCGGTCCCGACGGCGTACCGGATGCTCCGGGAGAACGAGGAGGTCCTTGCTGACGTGGACCTCGACTTGCGGCACGCGCTTTCCATCGGCGAACCGCTCAGCGCCGGCGTCGTCGAGTGGGGGGAAGACGAACTCGGCGTCACGATTCTGGACACGTACGGCCAGACTGAGACCGGGAACATGATCATCAACAACTATCCCACGATGGATCTCCGGCCCGGGTCAATGGGGAAACCACTCCCCGGAATCGAGGCCGACATCGTCGACCCACAGAGCGGCGAGGTTCTGGAACCCGGCGAGACGGGCGAAATCGCACAGCGGGGCGACTACCCGTGTTTCTTCGCCGAGTTCTGGAACAAGCCCGAGAAGACCCAGCGAGCGTTTATTGACGGGCCAAACGGGACATGGTACCTCTCGGGTGACCTGGCACACAAAGACGAGGACGGCTACTTCTGGTTCGAGGGGCGGGCGGACGACGTGATCCTCTCCGCTGGCTACCGCATCGGGCCGTTCGAGGTCGAGAGTTCGCTGGGCGAACACGACGCGGTCGCCGAGGCGGCAGTTGTCCCCAAACCACACGAGGCGCGGGGGAACATCGTCAAGGCCTATGTCGTGCCGAGCGAGGACGCCGAGCCGTCCGCCCCGCTCAAAGAAGACATCCAGAGCTACGTGAAAGAAGAGCTCTCGGCACACGAGTACCCGCGCGAAATCGAGTTCCGGGAGGGCCTGCCCAAGACAGTGACCGGGAAAATTCGCCGAACCGAACTCCACGACGACGCCGAAGCAGAAGCCGAAGTCGAATCCTGACGCGGATTGTGAGAATTACGAGCGACAACACGCACACAACCACCAATGAATTTCGAATCTACGGAGGAACGTTCGATGATCCGGTCGACCGCGGCGGACGTGGCGGCCGAGTACGGACCGGAGTACTGGCGCGAGAAAGAGGAGGCAGGCGAGTTCGGACAGGAATTCTGGGACGAACTGGCCGCGGCCGGCTTCCACGGCCTGCTGGTCCCGCCGGAGTACGAAGGGGCCGGGATGGGCATACAGGAGATGGGGCTGGTCATGGAGACGCTCTGTGCCGAAGGCTGTGGCATGGCGGGCACCTGGTATCTGGTGCTCACCGCCGGTATGGCCGCCGTCGGCATCAGGGACAACGGAACAGAAGCGCAGAAACGGACCTATCTGCCGGACATCGCAAACGGCGAGCGGAACTTCTCTATCGGTATCACAGAGCCCGAGGCCGGGACAAACACGCTGAACGTCGCGACCCGCGCCGAGAAAGACGGCGACGAGTACGTCCTGAACGGGAACAAGGCCTGGATTACCTTCGCGGACCGGGCCGACAACATGATCCTCGTCACGCGCACGACCCCACGCGACGAGGTCGAGCGCGGGACCGACGGTATAAGCCTGTTTATCGTCGATATGGCCGACCCCGGCATCGACGTCTCGCCGATCCCCAAACACGGTATCAACTACTCGAAGTCCTGTGAAGTCTTCATCGAGGACGTTCGGGTCCCCGAGGAGAACCTCCTGGGGGAGGAAGACGACGGCTGGTGGGTCTTGGTCGATATGCTGAACCCGGAACGCATCGGCTTTGCGGCCGCCGGGACCGGCATCGGTAAACTGGCTGCTGACACTGCTATCGAGTACGCCAGCGACCGGGAGGTGTTTGGCGCGCCGGTCGGGAGCCATCAGGCGGTTTCGTTCCCGATCACCAAGGCGTACGCCCGCATGGAAACGGCGGCGCTCATGCGTGAGAAGGCGTCCTGGCTCTACGATCAGGGCGAGGAGTGCGGGTACGAGACGAACGTCGCCAAGGCGACGGCCGTCAGTGCCGGCATCGAAGCGGTCAAGCAATCCATGCAGGCGTTCGGTGGCTGGGGCTACGCGAAGGAGTACGACGTCGAGCGGTGGTGGCGCGAGATCAACCTGACGCGGCTGGCCCCGGTCTCCCAGCAGATGGCGTACAACCACATCGGGCAGCACCTCGGTTTCCCCAGATCCTACTAATGTTCGAGAAAGTCCTTGTCGCAAACCGCGGCGAAATCGCGGTCCGTGTGATGGCTGCGTGTGAAGAGCTGGGTATCGAGACGGTCGCCGTCTACAGCGACGCCGATCGCAACGCCGGCCACGTCGAGTACGCCGACGAAGCATACAACGTCGGGCCGGCACCCGCAAGCGAGTCGTACCTCGACCAGACCGCGATCCTCGACGTCGCCGAGCGGGCCGGGGCCGACGCGGTCCATCCCGGGTACGGCTTCCTCGCGGAAAACGCCGCGTTCGCTGGCCGCGTCGAAGCCGCTGACGGAATCACCTGGGTCGGCCCGCCAAGCGACGCGATGGAGACGCTGGGCGAAAAGACGAAAGCCCGGACGGTGATGCAGGACGCCGGCGTCCCGGTCGTCCCCGGCACGACGGACCTCGTCAGTGAACCGGACGAAGTACGCGAACTGGGTGCCGAGTACGGCTACCCCATCGCGATAAAAGCCGAAGGTGGCGGCGGCGGTCGCGGCATGAAGATCGTCCGGAGCGAGGCCGAGGTCGCGGAGGCGCTCAAAAGCGCGAAGCGCGAGGGGGAAGCCTACTTCGGTAACGATTCCGTGTACGTCGAAAAGTACCTCGAAGCCCCGAAACACGTCGAAGTGCAGGTGCTTGCAGACGAACACGGCAACGTCCGTCACTTGGGCGAGCGCGACTGCTCGCTCCAGCGTCGCCACCAGAAGGTCATCGAGGAAGCCCCGAGTCCGGCCCTCGATGCCGAACTGCGCACGCAGATCGGCGAGGCCGCCAGACGCGGTGTCAGCGAAGCCGGGTACACGAA
This sequence comes from Haloarcula sp. CGMCC 1.2071, assembly GCF_037078445.1. Lineage (NCBI taxonomy): Archaea > Methanobacteriati > Methanobacteriota > Halobacteria > Halobacteriales > Haloarculaceae > Haloarcula > Haloarcula sp. CGMCC 1.2071. The sequence continues at coordinate 83,060 of NZ_JAYMGY010000011.1, read as the reverse complement.
CGCCGGCACGGTGGAGTTCCTCGTCGAGGACGGGGAGTTCTACTTCATGGAGGTGAACACCCGAATCCAGGTCGAACACACCGTCACCGAGGCTGTGACGGGCATCGACATCGTTCGCTGGCAGCTCCGGGTCGCCGCGGGCGAGCAACTGGACTTCACACAGGACGACGTGTCGATAGACGGGCACGCCGTCGAGTACCGGATCAACGCGGAGAACCCGGCCGAGGACTTCGCACCGACGCCGGGACCGCTGACGACGTACGCGCCGCCCAGCAGCATCGGTGTGCGCCTCGACCACGCGGTCTCGCAGGGCGACGAGATCGGGGGCGACTACGACTCGATGATCGCGAAGCTCATCGTCGCCGGCGAGGACCGGGACCACTGTCTGGACCGGTCGAAGCGTGCCCTCGACCATTTCACCGTCGAAGGCGTCCATACCACCATCCCGTTCCATCGGCTGATGCTCGACGACGACACCTTCGTCGCCGGGACCCACACGACGAAATACCTCGACCAGGAACTCCCAGACGATGCTCTCGACGCGGCTGTTGCGCAATGGGGTTCAGACGAGGTCGGTGGCGACGCCCAGTCGGCGTCGACGGACGAAATCGCTGTCGAGGTCGACGGAAAGCGCTTCGATGTCGTCGTTACGGACGGACTTCCCCGCGTCTCCCGTGACGGAAACGCCGGTGGCGGCTCCGGCAGTGGTACCTCGGGCGGCGACGCAGCCGGTGGCGGCACGGCGGACGTGGCCACGTCGGGTGCGATTACCGCCGAGATGCAGGGAACGATTCTCTCGACCGAAGTCACGCCCGGCGACGATATCGCCGCGGGCGATGTCGTCTGCGTGCTGGAGGCGATGAAAATGGAGAACGACGTGGTGGCGTCCACGGGTGGAACCGTCGCGTCCGTCCCGGTCGCGGAGGGCGATTCCGTAGACATGGGAGACACCCTGGTCGTACTGGAGGAGTAAGTATGCAAGTCAGAATTTCAGCCGACGCGACCGAATCGGAAGCACAGGCCATTGCCGAGGCGCTGGCGACACACTTCGAGGACGACGTAACCCTCGTCGTCGACAGCGGCGACGCGGTCGGCAGCGCGACCTACGACGGCAATGGACGGGCCGAAGCCACGGACCCAGTCGACGACGACCTCGGTCCGACCGAACGCGAGGAGAATCTGCGCAAGGAGATTGCTGAGATCCTCGAAGGCGGGCCGGAAAAGTACAAGAAGCAGCTGCCCGAAGAGGGCAAGCTGTTCGTCCGGGACCGTATCGACCTGTGGTTCGGTGACGAGTTCCTGTTCGAGGACGGGACGTTCGCGGAGTTCGACGCCGACGACCAGCTCCCCGCCGACGGGCTCATCACGGGGGCCGCGGAGTTCGAGGGCCGTGACCTGCATTTCATGGCCAACGATTACACGGTCAAGCGCGGCAGCATGGCCGCAAAGGGCGTCGAGAAGTTCCTCCGGATGCAACAGCGAGCGCTGAAAACCGGGCGTCCGGTGCTGTACCTGATGGACTCCTCGGGCGGCCGTATCGACCAGCAGACGGGCTTTTTCGCCAACCGCGAGGGTATCGGGAAGTTCTACTACAACCACTCGATGCTCTCGGGGCGGGTCCCACAGATCTGTGTGCTGTACGGACCCTGTATCGCCGGTGCGGCGTACACGCCGGTGTTCGCGGACTTCACCGTCATGGTTCGGGACATGAGCGCAATGGCCATCGCCAGCCCCCGGATGGTCGAAATGGTCACCGGCGAAGAGATCAGCCTCGAAGACCTCGGAGGCCCTGCTGTCCACGCACAGCATTCCGGGAGTGCGGACCTCATCGCCGACGACGAGGAACACGCCCGGGAACTCGTCGCCCAACTCATCAGCTATCTGCCCGACAACGCCGACGAAGACCCACCACAGACCAGTGGGACGGCCCCGAAGCGCTCGCCGGAGGGCATCGACGCCGTCGTCCCGGACAAGCCGAACAAAGGCTACGATATGTTCGACGTGATCCAGCGGGTCGTCGACGCCGGGTCGACGCTCGAACTCCGGCCCGAGTACGGCAAAGAAATAATTACGTCGTTCGCCCGGATAGACGGCCGCCCGGTCGGAGTCATCGCCAATCAGCCAGCCCAGCGCGCCGGGGCCATCTTCCCGGACGCGGCGGAGAAAGCCGCCCAGTTCATCTGGACCTGTGACGCCTACAACATCCCGCTACTGTACCTCTGTGATACGCCGGGGTTCATGGCCGGGTCAGGCGTCGAGAAGGAGGGCATCCTCGAACAGGGCAAGAAAATGATCTACGCCACGTCTTCGGCGACAGTGCCCAAGCAGTCAGTCGTGGTCAGGAAAGCCTACGGCGCGGGCATCTACGCGATGTCCGGCCCCGCGTACGACCCCGAATCGACAATCGGCCTTCCGAGCGGGGAAATCGCGATCATGGGTCCCGAAGCGGCCATCAACGCCGTGTACGCCCGCAAGCTCTCCGAGATCGACGACGAGGACGAGCGACAGCAAAAGGAGCAGGAACTCCGCGAGGCCTACCGCGAGGATATCGACATTCATCGAATGGCTAGCGAGGTCGTCGTCGACGACATCGTCCCGCCGAGCGACCTCAGAACGGAACTGACAAACCGGTTTGCGTTCTACGAGACCGTCGAGAAAGACCTCCCGGACAAGAAACACGGGACCATCCTCTGAGCTATGACAGGACGCTACTACGAGGAGTTCGAGGTCGGCGAGACCATCGAACACGAGAAGCGCCGTACCGTCAGCGAGCGCGACAATCAGCAGTTCTGCGATATGACGATGAACCAGCAGCCGCTCCATCTCGATGCTGAATTCGCGGCCGAGACGGAGTTCGGCGAACGACTGGTCAACGGACTCTACACGATGAGTGTCGCTGTCGGACTGACCATTCCAGAGACGACTGACGGCACCATCGTCGCGAACCTGTCCTACGACAGCGTCGAGCATCCGAACCCGGTGTTCCACGGCGACACGATTCGCGTGCAGTCGACCGTGACCGACAAACGCGAGACCAGCGACGGCGAACGCGGCGTCGTCACGATGCACGTCGAGGTGTTCAAACTCGCAGATTCGGACGACGTCCTCGTCTGTGAGTTCGACCGCACCGTGCTGTCGCTGAAACGGGACCACGCCGAGTGACGCTGTGACCGCTCGACGGACGAACCGCAGATTCAAGTCACCTATTCGGGCACACCGACGACCCAGCGCCATCGTTGCTCGAACGTGCCGTCGAGAGCGCCGAGGAGTTCACGAGCTTGTCGAACCCGCTCCTCCGTTTCGAGTTTCGGATAGAGCCGTGCGGCCATCGCGGGAATCGCGTGGAACAGCCGGATGTTTTCGGCAGTCGTCGAAAAATTCCAGGTCCCCGTAATCGTCGAGAACTCGTCCGCGAGGGCGTCCCGAATAGCCGGTGTATCAGTCGGGGAGCGTGACTCGCGCTCGAACTGTTCGAAGACGTCCGTGCCGTCAGGCCGGAACCAGCCCAGCGGTGCGACAGCGCCGACCACGCCGTCTGTGTGGAGGATTCTGGCGGCTTCTCGCACTGCGGCGGCCGGGTCAGGGACCAGAAAGAGCGAGGCGGTAAACGCGACGCCGTCGACTGACCGGTCTTTGAGTGGCACATGGTCGAAATCGGCCTGCAGTCGAGCAGTGGACTCGATCTCGCTCAGCATCTCGCGGCTGATATCGAGGGCAATTGTGTCCGCTGTTGTCTCGGCGAATACGCGTGTGCTCACGCCTGTTCCTGCGCCCGCATCGAGAACTGTCCCGAGGCCGCCGTCAGTACGAGCGCCCATCTCGGCGGCGAGTAGTCGCGCGAGCGACGTGAAGCGATTGGTCCGCCGCTCGTAGGTCGTGTAGGCGTCGACGCTGGCATCGAAGTTCTGCCGGACGACGTCTTTCATACGCGACAGCACAGCCAGGTCCCGGATAGGTGTTGCCGTTGGCTACCGCTGACCGGCTTCGCGAGCGCGTTCGAGGACACGCTCCGCCTGTGCGATAAGCGGTGCGTCGATCATCTCCCCGTCGACCTCGAAAACGCCGGCGTCTGTCTCGTTGTCGGCTGTGACGACGCGTTCGGCCCATGCGATATCCTCGTCACTGGGGGTGAACGCGTCGTTGATGACCGCGACCTGGTCCGGGTGGATCGCCATCTTCCCGTCGTACCCGAGTTGTGCGGCGAACTCAGTTGCCTCGCGGAGGCCGTCCAGATCGCCGTAGTCCGGGTAGATCGTGTCGATTACGTCGATTCCCGCGGCGCTGGCCGCAACGACGACCCGCTGGCGTGCATAGAGCACCTCCCGTCCATCGCTGGTGCGACTCGCACCGATGTCGGCCGCGAGGTCTTCGGCCCCGAACAGGAGCGCATCGGTGGAATCGGCGGCTGCGATCTCCGCCGCGTTGAGGACGCCGGTGGCCGATTCGACCAGCGCAAGCACCGGGAGGTCCGTATCGTGTTCTCTGAGGAGCCGTTCCAGTGCTTCGATGTCGTCGGCGGACCCGGCCTTGGGGAGCATCACGCTGTCGGGACCGGCGTCTGTCAGTATCGCAGCGAGGTCGGCTGTGGCGCTTACCCCCACTGGATTGATGCGAACGCAGATGTGGCTGTCCGAACTGACAGCCGAGAGTACTGATTGAACGGATTGACGTGCCTGCTCTTTATCGGCCGGTGCGACCGCATCTTCGAGGTCGAAGACGACGACATCAGCGTCGCCACCGGCCGCTTTCCGCATCAACTCCGCGTTGTCACCCGGTGCGAACAGAACACTGCGACGAACCATAGCTGTGCCTTCACTCCCCGGTAGTAAGATTGTATGGGATTGACGCCCGGCCATACCCGGGGTGAGCCTTCGTCTGGCGCTCTGTTCGTCCGTCGCCGTCACTATCGGCTCCTCTCGATGCTGGTATCCTCAGCACGGTTCTCGACTCGCTCCGGCGAATGTTCTACGCAGCGAAAACGGGCATGGCTTTTTATGATATTGGGTAAAACCTCCCCCTGTGACAACTGACCTCCCCGGCGTCGCCGACAGGCAACTGTTCGACACGCACGCGCATCAGCCGACCAGCGAGTTCCTCCACGACGCCGGCGGCGAAATGATGCAGGACGCCGCCGACCGCTTTGGCACTGATCTGGAGACGTGGGACTACGAAGAGATGCTCGCGGAGTACCACGAGGCGGGCGTCGGTGGCGCTGTCCTGCTCGGCTGGGATGCGGAAACGAACACCGGGAACCCGCCCGTCCCAAACGACTACGTCGCCGAGGTCCGGGACGAGCATCCCGACTTCTTCGTTGGCTTCGGAAGCGTCGACCCGCTGAAAGACGACTGCGTGCAGGAGGCGATTCGGTGTGTCGAGGATCTGGACCTCTCCGGGTTCAAGTTCCAGCAGATCGCACAGGGCTTTGACCCCTCGGACGAACGCCACGACCACCTGTGGAGTACCATCGAAGACCTCGGCGTCCCCGTCGTCTTTCACGGCGGCAACTCGACGCTCGGGGCCTGTAGCGCCGGTGGCCGAGGCCTGAAAGTCAAGTACGGCAACCCGATGCTCATCGACGACGTGGCCGCCGCCCATCCGGACCTCGACATCCTCATCGCCCATCCCGCGTTCCCGTGGGAGAAAGAGCAGTTGGCTATCTGTCAGCAGAAGGGCAACGTGTACATGGACCTCTCGGGCTGGGTGCCGAAGTACATCGACGATCAGGTCCTTCACTACGCCGGGACAGTCCTCAAAGACAAGGTGATGTTCGGCACCGATTACCCGATGATCGACCCCGAAACGTGGCTCGAATCGTTCGCTCGCGACACCGACTTCGATACGGACGTCCAGCGGAAGATCCTGTTCGAAAACGCGCAGGAGTTTTTCGACCGCTAATCGAAATCCGGTGTTCGCCCGTCGAGAAACGCCTCGACGCCACGCGAATGAGCCGGCGTATCGTACGCCAGTGACTGGATGCGTGCCTCTCGGCGCAGCCCGGTCTGTAACGGCTGGCCGATGTTGTCGTGGATCGCTTCCTTCGCCAGCCCGAGGTTCGCCGTCGGTTGTGCCCGAAGCGTTTCGAGCAGGTCGGCCATCCGCGCATCGAGGTCACGCTGCTCGACAGCCTCGTTGATCAGGTCCATCTCGGCGGCGGTCTCGGCGTCGATCAGTTTCCCGGTGAACGCGAGTTCCTTGGTCTTCCTGAGCCCGATGAGCCGGGGGAGTATCGCGGTTGCGCCCATATCCGGCACGAGGCCGACGCTGATGAACGACGCACCGAACCGGGCGGACTGGGCGGCGTACGCGAAATCAGCGACAGCCACGAGCGACAGCCCGGCACCGACCGCATCCCCGTTGACCTTCGCGACGACAGGCACCGGCGCTTCGAGGATGTTGCTGGCCACCTGACCCAGCGTCGTCCGGACCCGCTCGTAGGCTTCCGTCGCGGACTCCTCACGCTCGCTCATCGCCTCGATATCCCCGCCGGCACTGAAGGCGTCGCCGTCGCCGGTGAGGAGCACGGCATCGTGTGTCGCCGGGTCGAGGTCAGCGAGCGCAGCAGCGAGCTCAGTCGCGACCGCCCCGGTCATCGCGTTTTTGACATCGGGACGGTCGAATACGATTCGTCGAACAGCGCCGTCTTCAACGCGCATGGTCGTACTCACACGCGCGGGTACTTTACTCCCGGTCGTCGTCCGGTCGGCCTTCGCCGATGCCGCCGAACAGCTGTGTGAACAGCGAGTGCTGTGCGCGGTGGAGTCGTTCGAGGAACGCGGACTTACTGATACCGAGTTCGGCGGCGACTTCACTAGCGGTAGTCTGTCGTGGGATGACGAAGTAGCCCATCTCGACCGCGTACCGAAGACTTTCCGTCTGTGCCGGGGTCAGGTCCCACTGCTGGGCGATAGACGCGTCTTCTCTCGCACGCAGTGCGTACACCCGCTGCAGCTTCACGCCGACGGTTTCACCGGCCGTTTCCATGACCGTCTGGAGGATCTCGTGGCCCACTACAGCGCCAGTCAGAATCGCGTTTCCGTCCCGATAGGTCAGCGATTCCACCATGAAGCCCGCGCTGATGAGTTTGTGGACGACACACTGCTGGAGCGACAGACACCGGTAGTTGTACCGACCCTCGGTAACTGACTGGTAGAGATAGCGGATCCGGTCGTCGCCGTCGAGGTAGTCCCCGAGTTCCTCACTCGCCTGCGCGCTGAACCGCAACAATACGTTACGGTCATCCCGGAGGAGGGGCGGGGCCGCCTCGATGGGCGTGCCAGTGGCACTACTCGCATCTGCCAATGGGCAGTTATCGCCCTCGATGCGAAATTCGACCATTAGACACTCCTCTATCATTGCCTCGTATATGTGCGGATATACTTATAAAACCCGTCTATATAGGGGCAAATTAGTAAGAACATTCCTCACGATTTATGGGACACATATGAACGTTGACGAAGTCAAAGCCCGCGCTGGACCCCGGGAGTTCAGCCCGAAAGACGACCTTCCCGAAGAGTATCGGCAGGCAGCCACGCGGATGCTCGAGTTCCACGCCAACAGCGAGATTATGGGGGCGTACCTCGAACGGCCCTTCATCAGACAAGCCCCGAGCATCGAGCGAAAGATGGCCTTCAGCGCGAAGGTGCAGGACGAAATCGGCCACGGCCAGATGCTCTACCGAGCGGCGGAGTCGCTCGGTGTCAAGACCCGCGAAGAGATGCTCGACGATCTGGCGAACGGGGACGGGAAGTTCCTGAACTGCTTCCACTACCCGATGGAGAGCTACGTCGAGACGCCGATGATCGCCTTCTTCGTCGACGGGGCCGCGATGCGCCGCCAGGCGACCCTGAAAAAGTCCAGTTGGGAGCCGTACGCCCACGCGATGGACAAGATCTGCTTCGAAGAGGGGATGCACGTCAAGCACGGTGAGTCGATCCTCCGCGAACTGATGAACGGCTCCCGGAGGGAACAGCGCATGACTCAGGAGGCCTTCGAAGAGTGGTGGCCGCGAATCCTGCAGTTCTTCGGCCCGACCGACGACCAGAGCACCCACCACGACTTCGCCGCGGAAGTCGGGCTGAAGACGTGTACGAACGACGAGCTTCGGAACGCGTTCCTCAACACCTACATCCCGAAGGCCAAGAAATACGGGCTGGAGATGCCCGACGAGCCACGCATCCGGGACAACGGTGACGGGACCTACGAGGTCGTCGAGGACGACCTCGACTGGGACGAGTTCTTCACTGTCTCACAGAACGAATACGACGGCAGCATCGAACAGATCAGCGGTCGCCGGCAGGCCCAGGAAGCGGTGCAGTGGGTCCGTGACATGATGGACGACCAGACGACCACGAACAGCGGCCCGCAGACACAGGCAGCGGACTGAGAACGATGATCTGGGAAGTATTCCGACAACAGAGTCCGGACGCGGATTTCGCTCACTGCCGGGACGTCCACGCACCCGACCGAGAGATGGCGAAGCAGTTCTCGGTCATCCAGCACGGGCGGCGGAAGCCAACCCACGCGCTCTGGGTTGCCCCGCAAGAGAAAATCACGCAGGTCGATCCTGACGCAGAGAGCCGTGACGAGGTCGGAAACAGCGCCGAGAAACCGTGGGCTGTCTTCCGGCAGGACCAGCCCGGCGGGTATCACACGCACTGCGGTGACGTCGAAGCCCCCAGCACCGCCGGCGCAGAACAGGCGGCGATTGCAACGTTCAGTGACGACGACCCCAACAGTCTCTGGGTCGTACAGCACCAGTACATCGGCGAAGTCACCGAGGACGACGTGAGCTTCGGTGGGACGACCAACAAGTCCTACCGGTTCGCACAGACGTACAACGTCGATCCGGCTGCCGAGGAGGTCGAAGCCTCCGAGTCCGAGCAGATAGAAGCGGAGAAACAGCGAGGTGAGATCTAATGGCAACAACGGAATCCGACCTCGGCGGTCCAGCCGACCTGTCCGAGGACGAACAGCGCGCAGTCGAGGCACAGCTGCTCCGGCTCGCCGACGACGAGCTGGTTCAGGCCGAACGCTACACGTTCTGGCAGGTGCGTGCGCCGACACTGGAATCGGACCTCTCGATTTCCAACAACGCACAGGACGAGCTGGGCCACGCACGACTGTGGTACGATGCGGTACAGCAACTCGGCTACTCCGAGGAATCGCTCATTTACGAGAGCGACCCCAGCGACTTCCAGCACAGTACGCTCGTCGAGCTACCGTTTGCGGAAGGTGACTGGGCCGATGCTATCGTCAGAGCGTACCTCTACGACGTCGCTGAAGACATCCGCCTCTCCGCGCTCGAGGACTCGTCGTACGAGATTATCCGGAACAGAACGAGTCGCATCCAGGGCGAGGAAGGCTATCACCTCGAACACGCCGAGAGCTGGCTGGACCGGATGGCGCTGGACGAGGAGGCCAGCGAACGCGTCCAGGCGGCTATCGACGAGCTCTATCCGTACGCCCTCACGCTGTTCGAACCCGTCGGCGACGTGGAGGCCGACATCGACCGGCTGGGCATCCGCACGATGACCCTCGACGAGATGCGCACCGAGTGGGAGACCCGCGTCGAATCGTTCCTGACCGAACTGGGGTTCGCCGTGCCGACCGGTGCTGCCCCCGCAACGCCGGCAGGCCGGGACAACGAGCATACCGACCACTGGCACGACCTGCACGAAGAAATGACGGCCAGTTACCGGAATCTGGGCCGTGACGAAGCGACGCTGATAATGGCGGCCGACGATGAGTAGCGACTACGACCGGCCACGCGCGGACGCTGATGCTACCGCGTGTTCGTATACCGACTACGAGACCAAAGACCACGTAGCGGACGACGTCCCGGCCACGGGCGAAGACGCCGACGGCATTGAACGCGACGTGTGGGCGGCCCTGTATCAGGTCGAGGACCCGGAGATGCCGGTCAGCATCGTCGATCTGGGTCTCATATATGGGCTCGACGTGTCCGACGGTGCTGTCACGGTCGACATGACGCTCACCTACAGCGGCTGTCCAGCGCGCGAGATCATCCTCAATGAGGTCGAAGAAGCCGCCGAGAGTGTCGACGGAATCGAGACCGCGTCGGTCCGACTGGTCTGGGCCCCGGACTGGTCGATTGATCTGGTCACAGAACAGGGCAAAGAAGCGCTGCGGGACTTCGGGATGAGCTTCGACGGATGAGTGAACCCGACCCCAGTGTCACGACCAGCGGCGAACAGACGGGCGCGGAGTGCCCGTACTGTGGCTCGACCGACACCGAGCGGAAACACCCACGCGGGCCGTCGCGGTGCCAGTCGATTCATTACTGCAACGAGTGCCTGCAGCAGTTCAAGAAGTTCGAGTAAGCCGTTATTACTCGCCAGTTCTGCCTTCGGAGTTTCACAGCGTGAGGCAGAGCGGTGGGACTGTTGCCCGCAGCCTAATCACGACTCGTCAGCGAGAGCTTCAGCCGAGGTTGATGTGGACGTTTTTGACCTCTGTGTAGCTCTCGATGGCCTGCTCGCCCTGTGCGCGGCCGTGGCCGCTCTGTTTCGTGCCGCCGAAGGGTGTCTGTGGCCAGGTGTTGGGCGTCTCGTTGACCATCACCATCCCGTAGTCAAGTCTGTCCGTGACGGTGTGCGCGCGAGTCAGGTCGTTCGTCCAGACGCAGGCGGTGAGGCCAAACGGTGAGTCGTTCGCGACCGCAATCGCTTCTTCCTCGTCGCTCACTTCGATTGCGGTGAGCACGGGACCGAAGATCTCCTCCTGTGCAATCGTCATCTCGTTGTCCACGTCGGCAAAGACGGTCGGCTCGACGAAGTGACCGGTGTCTCTGTCCGCAGGAACGCCACCGCCGGCCACAACAGTCGCCCCCTCTTCTTTGCCGGTCTCGATATAGTCGAGAATCTCCTGTTGTCGGCCCGCACTGACGACCGGTCCCATCTGGCCGTCGTCGTCGATGCCGCCGCCGAGCGGGATGTTCTCTGCGATCTCAGCCATCCGAGAGACCATCTCGTCGTAGACGTCCTCGTGGACGACGATACGCGAGTTCGCCCAGCACATCTGCCCGGCGTTCATGAAGATTCCGTACTGGATGCCGCGGGCGGCGGCATCGAGGTCCGCGTCGGGGAACACGACTGCCGGCCCCTTCCCGCCGAGTTCGAGTGTCACGTCGGCGACCGCGTCGGCGGCACTTCGCTGGACCGTCTTTCCGACACCTGTACTCCCGGTGAAGGTGACGTGATCGACGCCCTCGTGTCCGGTGAGTGCGTCGCCGGCCTCGGAGCCCTTCCCGGGAACAACGTTGACGACGCCGTCAGGAAGGCTCGCTTCCTCGGCAGCTTTCGCGTAGTACAGCGCCGATAACGGCGTCATAGCGGACGGTTTGAGGATAACGCTGTTCCCCGCCGCCAGCGCCGGTGCCAGGCCGCGGCCGGCGAGCTGGAAGGGATAGTTCCACGGCGCGACGTGTGCGGTCACGCCGACCGGCTCGCGGACGGTGTAGTTGAGCCGGCCGTCCTCGACGGGGATCTCGTCGCCGCGTATTTTGTCCGTCCACCCGGCGTAGTGGCGGAACGTATCGGTGACCATGTCGATTTCCAGCCCGGCTTCGAACGGCGTTTTCCCGTTGTCGTGGGATTCAACCATGGAGAGCTCGTCTTTCATCTCCTCGATGGCGTCGGCCATCGCGTGGAGTTTCGCCCGGCGCGTCCCCGGGTCCATCGTCGCCCACTCGGAGCCGCCTTCGACGGCCGCCTGTGCCGCCTGTACCGCATCGTCGATATCAGTCGCCTCGGCCTTCTGTACCGACGCGTAGGGCTGTTCAGTTGCCGGGTCCTCCGTCTCGATGCTGCCGCCGTTGGTCGCTTCTCGCCATTCGCCGCCGATATACAGGTCTGTCGGGCCGGTGTACTCCATTGCAATAACAGAGGGCGAGCGCGGCGTCTTAGTTGTTATTATTTATTATTCATGTTTGGCTGGCGGGTGCGCCGGCTCCGACTTTCCAGTCGTACATCGAGGTACCAGCCGCTACCGATGCCCCGCATTCGAACGCGCCACTGGGTTCACTCTCGTTTCTTGATGAGGAACTTCATGTCGCCCTTGAAGACGACGGTCCCGTCCTGGTTTTCCATTTCAGTGTCGAGGACGACTAACCCGGCGTCGTCGCGCCCGACCTCCTTGGTGTTGTCAACGACGATCTCCAACTGGAGTGTGTCGCCGATGTGGACCGGGTTCGGGAGGTCCATGTAGTTCATTCCGAGGAACGCGAACGCGGTCCGCTCGACGATACCGGTCCGGTAGACGAAGCCGGTCGCCTGCACGAACGTCATCGGCCCGTGTGCGATCCGCTCACCGAACTCCTGTTCTTCCGCGTACTCCTTGTTCGTATGCAGTTCCGTCCAGTCGCCCGACAGCGCAGAGTGCATGACGAAATCGGACTCGGTGACTGTCCGGCCGACACTGATAAACTCCTGTCCCTCTTCGAAGTCCTCGAAGTGATGTGGCTCGTAGCTGTACGCCATAGTTCCCCATCTGATAGCAGACATTTATATTTTTACGCTCCGCTGACAGCAGCGGCGACCGGTATATATTTATTATTCCTGATAGAACCACAGGCCGTATGTCCGGCGTCGCCGACGAAGTCAGAGAGCGCATCGAATCCGACGCGTACTGCGAAACCCTCGGCATCGACGTCGTCGAAGTCGACTCGGGGTACGCCCAGACTGAACTGACGATTACTGAGGACCTGCTGAACTTTCATGGGACGCCCCATGGCGGTGCGGTCTACTCGCTCGCCGATGCAGCCTTCGCCGCGGCGTCGAACTCGCACGGCGAGGCGGCGGTCGCACTGGAGACGAACATCTCGTATTTAGACGCCGTAGAAACCGGTGAGACGCTGTCTGCGGTCGCCGAGGAGACGCATCTCGCGGACAGCACCGCAGAGTACGAGGTAACGGTGACTGCGCAGGATGGCGAGCGTATCGCGACGTTTCGCGGACGAGTCTACCGGCCCTGACAGTCAGTCACGGTGGTCGTAGACGCGTTTTACCTTGCCGACCTGCGTTCGGTCGATGCTCCCGGGCGCAACGAGTTCGAGTTCGTCCGGGGTGAACGCGAGCACGTTCTCCAGCCGTTCGATGATTTCCTCTTCCAGCGCTTCGTTACCCGGCCCTTGCTCCGCGGTCCGTTCGATGGTGAGTTCCAGAACGTCGAGGTTGTTCTCCTCGTAGAGGTCGATCCGGTAGTGCGGAGCGACGCCGTCGATGTCCAGCACAGCGTGTTCGATTTCACTGGGATAGAGGTTCACGCCACGGACGATGAGGAGGTCGTCAGTCCGACCGGTGACGTTGTCCATCCGTACCATCGTCCGTCCACACGCACACTCGTCGTAGTTCAGCGTCGTCAAATCCCCGGTCCGGTATCGGAAGACCGGCAACGCTTCTTTGGTGAGTGTTGTGAGAACGAGTTCACCCTCCTCGCCTTCCTCGACCGGCTCCTTCGTCTGTGGGTCGATGACTTCCGGGTAGAAGTGGTCCTCCCAGATGTGGAGCCCGTCCTGCGCTTCGTGGCACTCACACGAGACGCCGGGACCGATGATCTCCGAGAGCCCGTAAACATCGATGCCGTCGACGCCCAGTCGCTCTTCGATTTCCGCCCGCATCGGGTCGGTACACGGTTCCGCTCCGAAGATAATCGTCGAGATCGGCAGGTCGCTTGGGTCGTGGCCCATTTCCTCGGCCGTTTCGGCGAGGTACAGCGCATACGATGGGGTGCATGTGAACACATCGCTCTCCAGGTCGGTCATCAACTCGACCTGTCGCTGGGTCTGGCCGCTCCCGATAGGGATAACTGTGGCCCCCAGCTCCTCGGCTCCGTCGTGAAGCCCCAATCCGCCGGTGAACAGCCCGTATCCGTAGGCGTTCTGGACGGTGTCGCCCGGTCCGGTCCCGCTCGCAGCCAGCGAACGGGCAACGACTTCGCTCCAGCTGTCGAGGTCGTCATCCGTGTACGAGACGATTTTCGGCTTCCCGGTCGTCCCGGACGACGCGTGGATCCGGGCGACGTCCGCATCGTCGACGGCGAACAGGCCGTCGGGGTACTCGTCGCGGAAATCCTCTTTCGTCGTCATCGGCAGTTTCGTGATGTCGTCGATACTCTGGATGTCTTCGGGTGAGACGCCCGCCTCGTCGAGCTTCTCCCGGTAAAACGGGACGTTCTCGTAGGCATGCGTAACAATCCCCTGTAACCGGTCGGTTTGCAACGCACGCAGCTCTGTACGGTCAGCCGCCTCCAGTTGCTTGTACACCATCGTCAATGATAGAGTGGAATGATAGTGATAAAATGGTTTGGGATTGACCACTCCGAGTGCCGGTCGTGCTTGCTGTGTGACTGTCGGCAAGTGATGCAAAGCTATTTTTCAGTACCCTCAGAGTTCCATGTATGCGGGACGCGTATCTCATCGGCGCAGGGCAAACGCCGTTTGGCTCGATGCCCGAAGAGAGCTACAGATCACTGTTCGACCACGCAGTCAGCGACGCCTTCGACAGTGTCGACCACGGTATCGACACGGATGCGATAGACGAAGCGGTCGTCGGCTCACTCGGCGTGGGCGGTCGACAACTCGGTCTCTCGGGACCGGCAGCAACCGAACACGCCGGGCTGCACGGAATCCCCAGCGTGCGCGTCGAAAACGCCTGTGCCGCGTCTGGCTACGCCGTCCGTCAGGCAGTGCAGGCGGTCAAAAGCGGGATGGCCGACGTGGCGCTGGCTGGCGGCGTCGAAGTCATGACAGACATGAGCAGCGACGTGACGAAGTACTGGCTCGGCGTTTCCGGCGAAACAGAGTGGGAACGGCTGACCGGGACGACGTTCTCCGGCGTCTACGCACAGATGGCAAGCGCGTATCTGCGGGAGTACGGGGCCAGCGAGGAGCACCTCTCGATGGTGGCGGTCAAGAACCATCGGAACGGTGCAAAGAACCCGAAGGCCCACCTGGGCTTCGAGTGCTCCCTCGAAGACGCCGTCGACGCTCCGGTCGTCGCGGACCCGTTGAACCTCTATCACTGCTGTCCGACCTCTGACGGTGCAGCCGTCGCTCTCGTCGCCAGTGAAGATGTCGTCGAGCAGTACACTGACGACCCGGTGCGAATCGCCGGAGTCGGCGCAGCCAGCGACCGGGTCGGGCTCTTCCAGCGAGATAGCTACACCGCGGTCTCTGCATCGGAAGCCGCTGCAGACACGGCCTATGATCGTGCCGGGATCGGCCCCGACGACCTCGACTTCGCCGAGGTACACGACTGCTTCACGATCGCCGAGCTGCTTGCGTACGAAGACCTCGGCTTCTGTGACCGCGGCGAGGCCCCACAGTTGCTTGAACAGGGAACGACCGAAGCCGACGGAGCCATGCCGGTCAATCTCTCCGGCGGGCTGAAATCGAAGGGCCACCCCATCGGCGCAACCGGGGCCGGACAGATTGTCGAGGCGTTCAAACAACTCACCGGTAGCGCCGGGGACCGGCAGCTAGCGGCCCCGAAGTACGGGCTCACTCACAACGTGGGTGGGAGCGGGGGGAGCGCCGTTGTCCATGTCCTCGAACGGGAGGCTGCACGATGACCGCGTCGGGGCTCGCGGCTATCGGTGCGTACGCGCCTCGCCTCCGGATCGACGCCGCGGAGTTCGAAGCCGCCTGGGGTCGGTTCGATGCAGCGGGGATCGACGAGAAGGCGGTCCCCGACGCCGACGAGGACGCGGTCACGATGGGTGTCGAAGCCGCGCGTCGCGCGCTAGCTGCGGCCGACGCGTCCGGTACGGACGTCGCACACCTGGCCTTGGCGACGACGACACCGCCGATGGCGGAAGAGGACCTCACAGCGAGGCTCTGCAGTATTCTCAACGTCCCGGACGACGCCAAGACGCAGACGATGACCGGCTCCACGCACTCCGGCGCGGAGGCATTGGACGCGACACTGGACGGTGGGCCGTTCGGGGACGACGTCGGCCTCGTCGTTATCAGTGACTGTCCACGAGGTGACCCCGACAGCGGCGTTGAGCACGCCGCCGGTGCCGGGAGTGTCGCACTCGTCGTCGACGAGGACGGTCCCGGGACCATCGTTGACCGGGCGTCACACACTGAGGCCTACCCCGGAACGCGGTTCAGAACGGGCGGGGACGACCGGACGACTGGCCTCGGTGTGACGCAGTACGACCGCGAGGCGTTCACGACCACGCTCGGCAGTGCGGCCGACAGACTGGACGTGCCGACAGAGACAGTCGACGCGGCAGCGGTCCAGTCCCCGGACGGCAAACTCCCCTACCGGGCGACAGGGCCACTCGGGGCCGACGCCGACACTATCGCCGCCGCGGACACAGTCAGTACGCTCGGGGACACCGGTGCGGCAAGTGCGTTTCTCGGGGCGGCGACAGCGTTTGCAGACGACGCCGAACGCGTGCTGATCGCCGCGTACGGAAGCGGTGCGAGTGCGACGCTGTTCGTCGCCACTGGTCCCGTTCCGGTCAACACCGCACTGGACAGCGGCGTCTCCCTGTCCTACGCCGAGTACCTCAGGCGGCGTGGCGAGATTACGCGCGACGAACCCGAGGGCGGCGGGGCCTACGTCAGCGTCCCGTCCTGGCAGCGGACGATTCCGCAACGCCACCGACTCGTCGCCGGCCGGTGTGCTGCGTGTGGCGCGTTGAACTTCCCGCCGACCGGGGCCTGCAGCGACTGTCACGAGCGCGCTGGCGAGTTCGAGACCGTCGAACTGCCCGGAACAGGGACGGTTGCGGCAGTAACGACTATCGAACAGGGCGGTGCACCGCCGGAGTTCGTCGCGCAGCAGTCCAGTAGCGGCGAGTTCGATAGCGCCATCGTCGCGCTCGATGGTCCAGCTGGCGAGCAGACCGTGAGTGTTCCCGCACAGGTACTTCAAGCGACGGACGAGGTCACCATCGGCACCCCTGTCGTGCTGACGACGCGGCGCATCTACACGCAGGAGGGCGTCATCAGATACGGCTTCAAAGCGCAGGTCGCCAGTCAGCGCCGATAGACGCCAGTATCAGGGACGCTCGAACACGACCGCGACGCCCTGACCGAAACCGACACACATCGTCGCCAGTCCGTGAGTCGCATCCCGCCGACGCATCTCGTGCAGCAACGTCGTCGTGATTCGTGCCCCCGAACAGCCAAGCGGATGCCCGAGCGCGATAGCCCCTCCGTTGACGTTGAGCCGTTCGGTCGGAATCCCCAGTTCGCGCTTACAGTGGAGGCTCTGGGCCGCGAACGCTTCGTTGAGTTCCACGAGGTCGATATCGTCGATTGTCAGGCCAGTGTCGTCCAGTGCGGCACGCGTCGCCGGAATCGGTCCCCGGCCCATGACTAGCGGGTCGACACCAGCGACGGACCGTGTCTTGACCCGGCCGAGAACATCCATGTCGTGCTGTTCTGCGTACGCCGCCGAAGTGACGAGCATCCCGGCCGCGCCGTCGGTCAGCGGTGACGCGTTCCCCGGCGTGACTGTCGCTGCCTCGTCGTCACGGAACACTGTCGGGAGTTCGCTCAACTGCTCGACTGACGTGTCTGCTCGCGGTGTTTTGTCGCTCTCTACCGCTGTCTCGTCGGTGTGGACTGGCACGGTCTCCGCGTCGAACCGCCCGCCTTTCATAGCGGCGACCGCGCGCTCGTGTGACCGCAACGCGAATTCGTCCTGGGCCGTACGGCCGATATCGTGGGTCCGTGCGATGGTTTCTGCCGTCTGCCCCATGGGTAGCCTGTCGGGGTCGTACCGCTGTTCGATAGCGGGATGGAGCCAGTCGGAGAAGGGCACGGTGCTCATGTGTTCGACGCCAGCGACCGGATACACCGCCCCGTCGCCCGCCTCGATGGCGCGAGCGGCGTCGACGAGCGTCGTCAGTGACGAGCCACACAGGCGGGTCGTCGTCGCCCCGGGCACCGTCTCGGGGAACCCATCGGCGAGTATCGACTGCCGGGCGAGGTTGCGCCCCTGCTCTGCCTCCTGGTTTGCACACCCGAGCCGGAAGTCGTCCCACTCGACGGCCGGGACCCCGGTCCGGTCAACGAGTGCGGCAAGCACAGTGGTGACGAGGTCTTCGGGATGTGTCCCGGCCAGCGCGCCATCCTTCGGTACCTGTGGCGTTCGTACGGCGTCGACAACAACGGCTTGCGAGTCGGAAGCAGTCATCCTCACCGACTCCTATCGCGGCCGCCGTATTAAATGCAGGCCACACCGGCGGCGAGACGCAAGCAACGTTTTTATCCTTTGCTACTGTGCTGAGAAACGATGCACGTAGCTATCCTAGGCGCCGGTACCATGGGCCACGGTATCGCTCAGGTGTCGGCAATGGCCGGTCACGACGTCTCTCTCCGTGATATCGATGCGGATATCGTCGACGACGGCCTGGCCGCCATCGAGTCGAATCTGGAGGAGGGTATCGCCCGGGAGAAAGTGACCGAATCCACGGCCGAGGAAACTTTGGACCGCCTCACCGGAACGACATCGCTGGAGGCGGCTGTGAGCGGGGCAGACCTCGTTGTGGAAGCAGTCCCCGAAGACATGGATATCAAACACGAGACGCTCACCGAGGTCGAATCCCACGTCGAGCCGGCGACGCTTATCGCGTCAAACACCTCTTCGCTGTCGCTGACTGAGATAGCGAGCGTCCTCGACTATCCCGACCGAGCCATCGGCCTTCACTTCTTCAACCCGGTTCACATCATGGCACTCGTCGAGATCGTCGTCGCGGAACAGACGAGTGCCGAGACGGTCGCGCGTGCCCGCAAGTTCGTGAACGGGATCGACAAGACACCGGTCGAGGTGGCCGACGCACCGGGCTTTGCTTCCTCCCGCCTCGGCGTCTCGCTGGGCGTCGAGGCGATGCGGATGGTGCAGGAGGGCGTTGCAACACCGGGGGACATCGATACCGCGATGGAGCTCGGTTACAATCACCCGATGGGACCGATTGAGCTCGGCGACGTCGTCGGTCTCGACGTCCGACTCGACATCCTCGAGTACCTGCGTGCGGAACTCGGTGAACGGTTCCGCCCGCCACAGATTCTGAAACGGAAGGTCCGCGCGGGCAAACTCGGCAAGAAATCCGGCGAGGGGTTCTACGTCTGGGAGGACGGCGACATCGTCGGCACCAGCGGCGACTGGGGGGACGCATGACGGACCTCGCTGACGCCGCGGCGGACTGTGAAACGGTTTCGGTGAGCGTCGGCGACCGCGTCGAAAACGTCGCTACCGTCGAATTACGCCGTCCGGAGGCCCGAAACGCGCTCAACACCCAGTTGCGGTCGGAGTTCAAACAGGTATTCGACGCAGTTCCGGACAGTGACGTTCGTGCTGTCGTGTTGACTGGCGCGGCAGACACCGGCGCATTCGTTGCGGGTGCCGACGTGACGGAACTCCGGGAGCGGGATATGCTCCAGCAACGGGACGCAAGCAAGCGACCGCGGGTCTACGAGTACGTCGACGAGTGCCCGATGCCGGTCATCGCCCGCATCAACGGGCACGCGCTCGGCGGCGGCTGTGAGCTGATTCAGGCGGCTGACATCCGGATCGCGCACACGGACGCGAAGTTCGGCCAGCCGGAGATCAACCTCGGCATCATGCCCGGCGGTGGCGGGACACAGCGGTTGCCGCGTCTGGTCGGGGAAGGCCACGCGATGCGGCTGATCCTCACCGGCGAACTCATCGACGCGACGGAGGCCGCTGACATCGGCCTCGTCGACGAGGTCCACGACGACGACTCCTTCGACGAGCGCGTCTACGATCTAGCGTCATCCATTGCAGAGAAAAGCCCCGCGGCGCTCGAATTTGCGAAGAAATCCGTCCGCGCAAGCTCCCGCATGGACCTCGAAGCCGGCATCGAGTACGAAGCCGAACTGTTCGCGCAACTGTTCGCCACTGGCGACAAGGACGAAGGGATCGACGCGTTCCTCGAAGACAGAGAGCCGGAGTGGACCAGCGAGTGAGCACGCCCCGCTCCCAGACCGAAGTCCCCAGCTTGGCTGATACCGCACACAGAGAAGAACAGTCCAAAAACAGCCAGTTGCCCCGCTAGAACTACGCTGGTGGCCTCACGGATGGGCCATGTTTATCCCGATTTCGTTGACGACGCCCAGTAGCAGCGTCGGCAGTTCGTCCCGGAGAATGGGGCCTTCAAGCCGGCTTGCCGGGCCGGAGACACTGATCGCCCCGATGGCAACGTCGTTTTCGTCCGTAATGGGGGCCCCGACCGCGTGCAGTCCCTCCACAGACTCCTGAAAGTTGAACGCGTAGCCGCGGTCACGTATCGTCTCGATTTCCTCCCAGAGTTCGTCCCTGTCGGTGATCGTCTGTGGCGTCCGGCCGGGCAGGCCATGCCTGTCGATGGTCTCCGTGATCTGGCTATCCGGAAGGTGTGCGAGTATGGCCTTCCCCGCGGCGTGCTGGTGGAGATAGTTCCGATGGCCGACCCGGGCGTACGTCTGCACCGAGTGTTTGCCCTGCGCGCCGTAGATGTGGACGCTCCGGCCGTGTTCTTCGACCGCACACCAGATCTTTTCCTCGGTCTCCTCCGCGAGTTCGTCGACTCTCGGCTTGGCCTCGTCGTAGAGCCGGTATTTGTTCCGTGCCACTTCGCCGTAGTCCAGAAAGCGGATACCGAGCTGATACTCGTTGTCGTCCTCGACGAGGAGACTGTTGGCCGCGAGCGTCTTCAGGTATCTGTGCGTTGTACTCTTCGCACAGTCGAGGTGGGCCGTCATCTCCGACACGGTGGCCGTGTCGTGTTCCTTGAGATACTCCATGATCTCGATCGCTCGCTCGATCGTTCCGACCGGCCTGTTGACAGCGGGCGGGATTGCCATACGTACACACATGACTAACCGGCTTACAAGTGTTTTGTTCGAGTATCTCGAATCGGTGGCGGGACTGTCAGATCGGTAAGTAAAAGCCACTCCGGGGCGACACGGGGAACGCATGGTGAAAATCGTCGATCTGCTCGTCCGGAGAGATGGCTACAGTCACGAGGAGTTCGCTGACCGATGGCAGGGCGACCACTCGGAGTTGGCGAAGGATCTGCCGGGACTGCAACGCTACGTGACGTCTGTGCCGACAGACCCGGAGCGTGCGGCGTACGACGGCGTGCTTGAGCTCTATTTCGAGGACATGGACGCACTCAGCGAGGCGTTTGATTCCGACCTCGCCGAGACGGTCCAGGCCGACGCGGCCGAGTTTATCGACCTGGAGGCCGGCCCCCGACTTATTGTCGAGGAAACGGTCCAGCTCGACGAAAGAGACGACTGATAGCGTCGCTCCTGCTGTTCCCGCTCGACTCCGTTTCCCGAGAGCGAACCGTTGCAGATGTCAGCCATCGAGTCGGCTCCCATCGACGTAGAGTTTCTCGGCGGGCGGCCGCTCAGCGTCGTAGCTGTCGTGATACTCGAACAATTGAAAGAGCGCCCCGGTCGGGTTCGACGGTGGCACAAACGCCTCGGTCCAGTCCTCATACTCGCGGTACTCGACGACGCTGTAGCCGTTGCGTTCCAGTATCGCTTTCACTGCGTCGATAGCAGCCACTTCCAGCGTGACGTGGTGGAGTCCCGGGCCGTGGTCGTCGAGATACGACGTGAGGAACGTGTCCGGTGCCTCCGGTGCGATGAGTTCCAGCCGTGACGCGTCCCGTTCGAAATCGTACTGCGCCCAGCGAAACCGCCCTTCGACGGACTCTTCGATGAGTTTCCGACAGCCGAGTGCGAACAGGAACGGTTCGGCGTCACTGATGTCCTCGACAGCGATTCCGATGTGGTCGACACGGATCGGCGTCTCCTGAGACATGGCGAGGACTGCGTCAGGCTCCCAATTATATGCTTGGGTCGGACGATAAGTGTCAATCTCGGTGGGAGGGTACCCGGCCCCTCCCTGCTATAGTCTATACTCCTGCACCACTGATACCGGACTCGAACAGACACACCCGACTCCGTCTGAAATGTTCCCAAATATTTATTAAATATCCAGACTGTCGACTACGGGATGCCAGCACAGCACCAGCAATCGCGGCGGCACCTCACACGACGATCGCTTCTGAAAACGGGCGCGGCGGTTACCGGCATGACCGGTATCGGAGCCGTGGAGACGGAGTTAGCGTACGCACAGGACGATGACGCGACGGTCACGATACGACGCGACGACTACGGCGTACCACACGTCTACGCCCGCGACGCCGACAGCCGTGCCCCGGTGTTCTATGGGTTCGGATACGCGACCGCGGCCGACCGGCTCTACCAGCTAGAACTGTACCGGCGGTACTATCACGGGACTGTCGCAGAGATCCTCGGCTCGGGTGACGGGGACACCGACTGGATCCAGTTCGATATCGAGGCGCGGCGCAACACCGCCGGCGAGCCGTCACTCGACGAGCAGGCCGCTGAACAGTTGACGGCGGACCAGCGAGCGGTCCTGCAGGCGTTTACCGACGGCATCAACCGGTATATTACCGAAGTCCGCGAGAGCGAGGACCTGGAATTCCACCAGGCGTTTCAGGAGCACGGGTTCGAGCCCGAGGCGTTTACTACGGCGGACACCGCGGGGATGTTCGTCGCGAGTATGGCATATTTCAGCGGCTTCCAGCTGGAGACCCTCAGCGCAACTGTCCTCGATGCACTCACACAGGAAACAGGGAGCGAACAGCGTGCCATGGCGCTCTTCGAGGACCTGCAGTGGGGTAACGACCCCGGCTGCCCGACCTCGACAGTCCAGTCCTCGGATGCCTACTCCCCTCCCTATACTGACGTAGGTGCAGGGCCGACACCCGACGTGGCCGGGGGACAGGAGACAGACAGGGTGACGCGTGGGGCAACCGGCGCGTCTATGATGCCGAGCAACCTCGTCACTGGCGGTGACTACACGCCACCAACTGACGCCGAAGGGATGCACGAGGCAGAGATGGAGCGGATGCGAACGCTTGCGTCCGGACTCGATAGTCTGGGCCTCCCGATCAAGTACGGCAGCAACGCCCTCGCTGTCCAGGGTAATATCACGTCCAGTGGCGATGCGCTACTGATGGGCGGGCCACAGATGGGGTTCAACACGCCCTCGATAATGTACGAGGCGAGCCTGCACGGGCCGGATTTCGACGTCGCCGGTGTCACCGTTACCGGGTATCCGTTCATCATGTTCGGACACAACCGCAACGGGGCACTGACTTCGACTGCCGGGATCGACAACTGCATCCAGATGTTCACGGAGTCGATCACGACCAACGCGTCGGGTCCGGACACGTACACCTTCCAGGGCGAGGAGTCCGAGGTCGAAACAGCCGAGCAGACGATCACTGTCGCCGACGGCGAGGACGTGACGTACACGGAACGGTTCACACGCCACGGTGTCGTGACCCAGTGGGACCCCGACAACGGGGAAGCGCTGGCGCAGACGAAATCATACGCCGGCCGGCAGATGAACTGCTGGCGGGCCTTCTACGAGTGTCAGTTCGCGACGGACGCCGAGGAGTTCCGGGAGTCAGCACAGCGCTGTGACTACGCACTGAACTTCATGTGGGCAGACAAGGACGGCGACATCGCGTATGTCCATCTGGGGCGGTATCCGGACAGCGAAGCAGTCGACTGGGACACTCGGCTGCCAGCCGATGGAACGCAGTACGAACTCACGTCGGCGGACTACCTGCGCGCGGCTGACGGTGACGTGCCATACGCAATCAACCCCGCCCCGGGGTACTCGGCACAGTGGAACAACAAACCCGCACCGGACTGGAACAACGGCGACCTGAGCTACTCGTGGTCGACCGACCACCGCGTGCAACGGATTATCAATCTGGTAGAGCAGCGGTTAGCTCAGGACGGCGAAGTCGACTATGAGTTCCTGAAGACCGTTATCTACGATATCTCCTTCACCGACCTGCGTTCGATTCGGTACAGAGAGCATCTGCTCGACGCGCTTGCGGACGCAGACCTCTCCAGCACCGAACAGCAAGCCCGCGACGAACTGGCTTCGTGGGACCACTTCGCCCAGGCCGACGGCGAAGACAACGAGGGACGCCACTCTGCCGGGTACACGATCTGGGATGCGACGTTCCCGTACATTCTGGAGGAGGTTTTCGGCGAGACGTTCGGGAGCGCATACGGGCCGGCATCGTACTTCCTCGACTACGACTACGGACGCGGCACCCTGATGCGGGTCCTCAACCCGGCGGAGACAGCACTGCCGACGCAAGCAGAGTACGCCGATGGAGATATCACGGACGCGTTGGTCAGCGCGTTCCGGACGGCCGTGAGCGAACTCGCCGCGCGATACGACGGCGACCCGGGGTCCTGGCGGCGTGAGGCAGCCCTGCACGAGTTCGACAACCTCGCGCTGTTCGGAATGCCTATCGGCGTCACGTCCGCGGGGAACACGGCGCTGATGAACCGCGGGACCGAGAATCACGTCGTCCGGCTCAGCGACGACCCGCAGGCTGAGAACATCCTCCCGCCCGGAAACGACGGCTACGTCGCTCCGGACAGCACTACCGGCGAACATTACGACGACCAGCTGGCGATGTTCGAGGACTTCGAGTACAAGCAGCTGTTGTTCGCCGACGCCGCTATCGAGTCCGCAACGTCTGAAATTCGTGAGTTGACGAGGTCAGCAAGCCCAACTGACGGTGCCACCGGTGACACGCCGACGAGTGAGGGCACTGAGACAGACGAGAGTACTGTGGCCGGCGGGGCGACAACTCCTGCCGAGACAGAGAGTGCGGACACAGCGACGGAGACGAATACCGGGACTGCCGCCAGTGGTCCCGGCTTCACGGCACTCACTGGGGCGACCGCAGTACTCGGGACTGCGCTGGCGTGGCTGTACAGACAAGACGACAACACCAGCTAGCCCCCACAGCGGTGGTGACCAAGAGCCGCCAGACGCGATAGTGCAGTTACCGAACGCGGCGAACAGCGCGAGACGCGCCGACAGGGGGCAAGGCTTTAATACGATTTGCTTAACAATAGATAATGAACCTATGTCGAGCGAAGGTACCTCACCAGACAGTAGTGTGGGAATCGACCGTTCACGGAGACAGTTCATCGCCGCCGCCGGCGCGGCCGGCGCGCTTGGCCTCGCCGGCTGCCAAGGTGGATCAACAGGTGGCGAGGAGGCAGTGACCGTTGCGAGTCTGAATCCAATGACTGGCCCGTTCAGCTCTCTCGGGCCAGGCCAGCGCACTGGGGCTGAACTCGCTGTAGCAGAAATAAACGACAACGACGACTACGACTTCGAGTTCGAGTTGGTGACGGGCGACACAGAAACCGAGGCCGGGGCCGCACAGTCCGAGGCCCAGCGTGTCGTCCAGGAAGAGGGGGCAGAGTTCGTGTTCGGTGCGATTTCCAGCTCCGTTGCGCTCGGGCTGAACGACTTTGCCGGGCAATCTGAGCATATCTACTTCCCCGGCGGCGCAGCGGTGCCGATCACCGGGTCCGCCTGCAACGAATGGGTGTTCCGCTTTGAAACGAATACTGCACAGATCGCCGAGGCGATATCGGCGTATTCAGTCAACAATCTGGGGAACAACGTCTGGTTCCACTACGCGGACTACGCGTACGGCGACTCGGTGTACAACCGCACGAGCAGACGAATGGAGAACGCCAGCGACGACTACACCGAGGTCGGGACATCAACGTCGGCGTTGGGTGCCAGCAACTACGGTTCGTTCATCACGCAGATCAGCAACTCCGACGCTGACGTGGTCGTGTTGGGGATGACCGGTGGTGATCTGGTGAACTTCACCAACCAGGCCGCAGATCAGGGCCTCACCGACCAGATTGCTGTTGTCGGTCCGACCCAGACGTTCCAGAGCGTCCGTGCCGGGACCGGGTCGAACAGCGTCGGCACCTTCGGCGGCGCTCGGTATGACCCCTCGCTCGAGACCGGGGACAATCAGGCATTCGTCGAGGCCTACGCCAGCGAGAACGACAGAGAGCCCGGCAACTTCGCCCGCGTCGGCTACGACTCGATGCGGCTGATGGCCAAAGGAATGAACGAAGCCGGGAGCACCGAACCGGGGGATGTCCGAGACGCCCTCGAAGGAGGCACGTTCACGACAGTGCTGGGGGACATCACGCTTCGGGAGAGCGATCACCAGGCCACCAATCCGACGTGGATGGCCGAACTCGTCGCGGGCGATGGCGACACAGCGGATGTCGAACTCCTCGAGCAGGTCCCGGGTTCGGAGACGCTGCCACCGGCCAGTGACCTCGGCTGTGAGATGTAGGTAGTACGATGGTTGCTGCCGATTTCATCGAACAACTGCTGAATGGCCTCACCCTTGGGATGGTTTACGTCCTGCTAGCCGCCGGACTGTCGGTCATTTTCGGCGTGATGGACGTGATCAACTTCTCCCATGGCGAACTGTTCGCACTCGGTGCGTATTTCTCCCTCAGCATCATCGCGCCGTTCGGCGCGGGGACTGGGTTCTGGATCGCGATAGTGGTTGCACCGGTCGCCGTCGGTCTCATCGGTGCCGCTATCGAGCGAACGACTGTCCGACCGCTGTACGGTCGAGACCCGCTATATCACATTCTCCTGACGTTCGGGCTCGTGCTCGTAATCAACGACGGCATCCGTCTTATCTGGGGGACACAGCAACGACAGCTAGCTGTCCCGGAGTATCTGAGCCGACCAGTGTCCATACTGGGCGTCCAGGTGTCCGTGTACAATTATTTCATGATCGTCTTTGCGGCGCTGCTCGCGGTAGTGACGTGGTACCTGCTGAACCGGACGAAGTACGGGATGATCATCCGTGCCGGATCGCAGGACCGTGAAATGGTCCGCAACGTGGGTATCGACATCGACCAGTACTACACGCTGGTCTTCGGTGTCGGTGCGGCGCTCGCTGCTGTCGCCGGGATCGTCCTCGGTGGCTACCAGAACGTGAACACCGGGATGGGGAACAGCGTCATCATCCCGGCGTTCGTTGTCGTCGTCCTCGGCGGCCTCGGTAGCTTCAGGGGTGCCGTCTTCGGCGGGTTGCTCGTCGGTGTCGTCCAAACGCTGATGCGGGCCTACAGTGGGTCTGTCGTGGCAACGATCGGAGACGTCACGCTGAGCGTTCCCAATCTCGAGGGGTTGACTGTGTACCTGCTCATGATCGCCGTGTTGCTCGTGAAACCGCAAGGACTGTTCGGAACGCGAGGTGAAGAGTCGGAAAGCGAGGGAGAGATTCTCGTCGGGGGGTACGGCGGGGTACTGGCGGACAGCACGCGGGTACGGCTCGGCGGTATCGCCGTTGTCGCGCTCGCGCTCGCCCCACTCGCGATTCTGTTCATGGGCGACCAGTACTACCTCGTCGTTCTCAACGAGATCCTGATCTGGGCAATCTTCGCATTGAGTCTCGATATCGTGATGGGCTATGCCGGCCTGGTCCCGCTGGGCCACACCATGTTCTACGGCGTCGGTGCGTACACCGCCGCGCTCGTCATGTTGCACTATTCGCAGTCGGTTTTCGTCGTCTTACTCGGGGCGATTCTCATCTGTGCCGTCCTAGCTTGGATCGTCGGCAGCCTCTCGATTCGGGTGTCCGGCGTGTACTTCGCCATGATCACGCTGGCGTTCGCGGAGCTGCTCTACAGTGCTGTGTTCAAGTTCGACTTTACCGGCGGGAGCGACGGTCTGCTGGGCTTCGAGGCGTTCCTCGGATTCGGTACTGTCGGGGCGTCGCTCTCGAACATCGAGTTCGGGCTCCTCGGCTACGAACTCGGACAGCAGTTCGTGTTCTACTATCTCGCCCTGCTCATCGCCGTGCTGTCGCTCCTGTTCGCTCGGCGCATGATGAACGCGCCGTTTGGCAGTGTCCTGCAGTCGATTCGGGAAAGCGAGGAGCGAGCGGAGTTCATCGGGTACGACGTCAACAGATACAAGCGCCGAGCGTTTGTCATCAGCGGCGGAATGGCTGGACTGGCTGGCGGCCTCCTCGCAGTTAGTCCATCGACTGTCATCATTTCGCCGGACCAGACCCTCAACTGGATCCACTCTGGTGAAGTCATCGTCATTGCGCTGTTCGGTGGAATGGGGACACTATACGGTCCCATGATCGGCTCCGGTGTCTTCTTCGGTGCCGAGGAGTTCCTCTCGTCGTACACCGACCAGTGGCGGCTTATCATCGGGACGATGTTTATCCTGTTCGTGCTGTTCGTCCCACGCGGTATCGTATCGATTCCGTCTCTCGTCGCACAACGGCTGGAGACGGCCAACAACGCGGACGGTCCTGTTGACATGGATGAGCCGGAAGTGAGAAGCGATGACTGAGACTGTACTCGAAACGGACGGACTGACGAAGCGGTTCGGCAAGCTCACCGCCGTTGACGACGTGTCGCTGTCGGTTGCGGACGGTGAGTTCAGGAGCGTTATCGGGCCAAACGGGGCCGGGAAGACAACGACGTTTAACCTCATCACTGGCGCACTATCGCCGTCAGCGGGCGTCGTGCGGTTCAAAGGTGAGGACATCACTGACGTCGCGCCACACGAACGGGTTGGCCGCGGACTGGGCCGGTCGTTCCAGATTACGAACGTTTTCGGTGGTCTCACCGTTCGAGAAAACGTTCGGCTGGCAGCACAGTCCGTCCACAGTGACGAGATCAACCCCGGCGAAGCGCTGTTCCGTGACAAGAACGGCTTCGACGAGATCGCGGAGCAAACCGGGACAGTACTGGAACAGATCGGGCTCCAAGACAGGGCTGACGAGCACGCGGAGGCCTTGGCGTACGGCGATCAGCGACGACTCGAACTGGGGCTCGTGCTGGCGACAGACCCCGACCTCGTCATGCTCGACGAACCGACCGCAGGAATGAGTAGCGAGGAAACACAGGCCACGATGAACCTCATCGATGAGGTCCTCTCAGACCGGTCGTTGATGCTCATCGAACACGATATCGACCTCGTGATGCGTGTTTCGGACCGGATTACCGTCCTTACTCGCGGCGAAGAACTCGCAAGCGGGACACCCGACGAGATCGCAAACAACGAAGACGTCCGCGATGCGTACCTCGGTGGTGTCCGCGAATGACCGACCCGCTCCTCTCTCTCGAAGATGTCCGGGCCGGGTACGGGATGACCGAGGTGCTACAGGGCGTCTCGATGGATGTCGAACGCGGAAGCGTTGTGTCGCTGGTCGGGCGCAACGGCGTCGGCAAGACGACGACGCTACGGTCGATTGTCGGGAACATCACCCCGACTGGTGGGTCAATAACGTTCAATGGCGACGATATCACGACACTCAACGCCGAGGCGACGATCCGGAGCGGCATCGGGTTCGTTCCCGAAGAGCGACGGATCTTCCCCGAGTTGACCGTCCGAGAGAACATCAGAATGGGCGAAATCGGCGCCGAGTCGCCTGACGGGCCGTCAGTCGACGACGTGCTGGACATGTTCGAGAACCTCGCGGAGCGAGAACACAAGGACGGGTCGGTCCTTTCCGGTGGCGAACAGCAAATGCTCGCGGTCGGCCGTGCCCTGACTGCCGACCCGGATCTGTTGTTGCTTGACGAACCGACGGAAGGGCTCGCACCCTATGTCGTCCGACAGATAGAGGACCTTATCCTCGAACTGAACGAACAGGGTATCACGGTGCTGGTTGTCGAGCAGAACATCCCGGTCGCACTGGAGGTCTCGGAGTACACGTACATCCTCGAAAAGGGCGAAATCGTCCACAAGGGGACTGCGGCGGAGATCCAGAACAACGAGGACGTACTCGACAGACACCTCGGCGTCGGTGTCACTGACTGACTATGGCGACAATCGCCGGGCGACGACCCGATCCCCGGTCACTTGCCGTATAGCGCAGGGCCCCGTCGGGACGGGGCTTACCGACCATAGTTCGAACTCCATGCACCGAGCAGTAGCGACCATCAGTGTGTGAACATACCCCATGGCTCGTTCTATTCTATTGAATCGGTTTCTATCGTGTCAAAGCGTTATTCCGGAGGTATCGAGCGGTTTCACAGGTTTCTTGTCCAGAATAGCGGTGTTCGAGTCAGTAGAACTACTGATACGAGAGATTCACCTGTAGCTCGCCGGAGATTCCACGGATGAGGTCCGTCAGTTCGTTTTCGATGCGTTCCGAGTCCAGCCGGTTCGCTGGTCCCGAGACGCTGATGGCACCGTACGTGTTGCCGGCGTTGTCTACCAGCGGGGCACCGACGCCGGCCACGCCTTCGAGGAACTGGTCGATGCCGTAGGCGACGCCGCGGTCCTGAATCTCGTCGAGTTCTGCTTCGAGTTCCTGCCGATCCCGACCGTCGGGGAGAGGGTAGTCGTAGCTTTCGAGGATTGTCTCCCGCCGGTGTTCCGGCAACACTGAGAGGATTGCCATGCCACCAGCGAGCCTGTACAGTTCGGTGTACTGGCCGATCTGTGAGTTTGTCTGAATCGCCCGACTGCCGAGCGCTTTGGCCAGGAAGACCGCCTTTCCGTTCTCTTCGACGATCCACCACGCTTTCTCGTCGGTTTCGTCGGCTATCTCGTTCAGTTTCGGGGCGACCTCCTGGTACATTTCCTGTCGCTCGCGGACTTTCATCCCGATATCCAGAAACCGCAAGCTCAGCCGATACGCCTTGTTCTGGTCCTGGACGACGTAGCCTCGGCTCTGGAGTGTCGAGAGATGAACGTGGACTGTGCTCTTGGGCATCTCCACTCGCTCTGCCAGCTCAGTGACGCCGAGTGCCTGTTCCGTTTTCAGTGCTTCAATAATGTCCAGCACCCTCCCGGCGGACTCTATCGGGCCTTGTCCTGTCATACGCGTATATTCGGCTAACTGTTTATAAAATTATTCAACAAGATTGAATCATGTGCCCGGGGACTGTGCTATCAGGTGTATTCCCAGTGGCGTCGCGACGACTGAACCATGATATACCTACCCAAAACTCGGCAATCCAGTAACCCTCCTAAATTCCGTCCGTTCCGTTTACGTACCTACTGACCACTGTATTGCCACTGAGAAACGGAGTAAGGCGGTGTCGTCCCGGTATTCTAGTGCCGGCCGATGCAGATGTCGGACGCTGGCACTTTTGCTGTACACCACGCTGTTCAATCAGCTTGAACTCGGCCGCAGCATACGAAATACAAATGAGAACATAGCGAGGATAGCAGCGTTACCGGGACTAGTCCTGTCACAGTCTCCCAGTCCGCTTCGATTCGCCTTGTTCGTGCTCAGCACTCTCCTTGCACAACCGCAATCACTTCTCGTATCGCCTCGATACTGGTCTGCTGCACTCCAACGCCGATACTATCACCTACAGCCGGTAACTCTCAGGCCGACTCTGAAAAAGATAACATCCGTACGCCTGTTATCTTATGGGCGTATCTCTGCGGTATGCGCGCTCCAGAGTCGCAGTGCAACCATCCGGCCTACAGTGAGGGTTGTTCACAGGTGTTGAATCTCAGTCAGGGTTACATCTGTCTCTCCGCTACTCTCGACCGCCTATAGTAGCCATTGAAAATCAATGCACACCTGATCGCCCGACGGCAGTTCGATCAGTGTGTACATCGTTTCAATTATTACTATAGTGAGACGTGTAGATAAGCCGACCACTCCGATAATATCTGTACGCCTGTTATCTGAAGGCAACGCAGATGTCGTATTACGAAACACAGCGCCGTTGCGGTCCTGACGCCTCAAAACGACAACAGTTCATATCGCAAGTGACTGCGCCTCGCTGGTGACTGCGTGAATACATTTCACATTACGAAACGAACTCCCATACTCGCTCGCAGAGCGGGAATATTGAATACTAAGTAAGCACGTCTCAGATAGTCTCGTCAGCCAGCCCTGCTCTCAGCGCGCTGTTAAAGCGGGTCCGTTCCGCGGTGCTTCCTCCCAGTGGCTCCTTGGGTATTCTCCCGGCCGTCACTACCACTGGGAACCCTTCACGGGTACTCTCAAGCCACATTCTATCGAGCGTTGCGGAATGAGCAAAATCAGGCTGCAACCGGACTCTCTTCGTCGATTTCCGTTTCACTGTTCTTGATCGCAGTGCCGGAGTCCGCATCAAAGAGATGGATGACCTCCTCTGGGAACCGCAATCCGACCGTGACGCCATTCCCGAGGTTTGACCCATCCTCGACGGTGACCGTATACTGCTGCCCGTCGATAGTCACGTACACATGAAACAGGTCCCCAAGTGGCTCGACGACGTCGACGGTCGCGGTAACGGTCTGCTCCGGGCCAGTCGCGGTGCTGAGCTGAATATCTTCGGGCCGGACACCGAGGATGACTTCCTCGTACCCGTCGAGCTGGGCGGTGGTTTCAGCGGACAGCCCGTAGGTAAACTCCTGGTGCACTAGCGACCCGTCCTCGACAGCGGCAGGAATGAAGTTCATCGAGGGCGACCCGATGAACCCGGCGACAAACCGATTGGCTGGACGGTGATAACACTCCAGTGGCGTTCCGACCTGCTGTAACACGCCGTCGTCCAGAATAGCGATACGGTCGCCCATCGTCATTGCCTCCGTCTGGTCGTGAGTAACGTAGATCGTTGTCACGTCGAGTTCGTTCTGGAGGCTCTTTAGTTCGGTCCGCATTTTCGTCCGGAGTTTGGCATCCAGATTGCTCAGTGGCTCGTCCATCAAGAACACCGCTGGGTCCCGAACGATTGCTCTCCCGAGCGCCACCCGCTGTTGCTGGCCCCCAGATAGCTCCTTTGGCGGATCATCAAGCAAGTCCTCGATGCCCATCATCTCGGCTGTCTCGGTTACACGCTGTTCAATCGTTTCTGTATCCAGATCCGTCGTCATCTTCAACCCGAACGACATGTTCTCCTCTGCGGTCATATGTGGATAGAGCGCGTAGTTCTGAAAGACCATCGCGATATCGCGGTCACGGGGCTCGGTGCCGATAACAGACTCGTCTCCGATCAGAATATCGCCCTCAGTCACCGTCTCAAGCCCGGCGACCATCCGCAAGGTTGTCGATTTTCCACAGCCGGACGGGCCGACCAGTACCAGAAACTCGCCGTCGTTTAGCGACATATTCACCGTATCGACAGCGACAACCTCGTCGCTCCCGTCGGAAAACGTCTTGATAAGGTTATCGAGCTCTAACTGTGCCATGCGATACCTGTTATTGTTCCACAGAGATATATAATAGTTTGTGTTCTTCGATTATAGATGGGAACCTTTCATATACCTGGAGCGGGTTTGAGTTCGTATACGGGACTAGCGGTAGTGAAAAGAGCACAACTATGGTTCCATTCACAACAGAGTCAGAGTCGGTGTATCGTCAGTTGGATGTCACGCCGGTCGTCAATGCAGCGGGCACAAAAACGCGGATTGGCGGCAGCCTCATTCGAGAGGAAGCCGCGGACGCCATGCGCGCTGCTGCCGACGAATTCGTTCAGCTGAGTGACCTAGAGGCAACGGCTTCCGAACAGATCGCTGAGATCGCCGGGTCGGAAGCCGGATACGTTTCGCCGGGTGCTGAGGCCGGCCTGTTGTTGGCCGCGGCTGCCGCGATCGCGGGGGACGACCCGAAAACTATGTCGGAGTTACCCCATCCGACAGACGCACCAAACGACATCGTGATGCCCCGGACTCACCGGACGGGGTACGACCACGCACTGCAAGCGGCTGGCGCAAACATCGTCGATGTCGGGACAAACGATTACCACCTCGGCACTGGCGCAACAAACGTGGAACCCTGGGAGATCGAAAGCGCCATCGACGAAAACACTGCCGGGGTCGCGTACGTCCAGAAAACATACACACAGCCGGACCTCTCGACGGTCTCGGAGATCGCACACCGACACGATGTCCCCGTGATTGTCGACGCTGCCGCCGAGGTGCCGCCCATTGAGAACCTCTCTCGTTTCGTCGAGCAGGGAGCCGACATGGTGGTGTTCAGCGGTGGCAAAGGAATCCGCGGCCCACAGACGACGGGTATCATCGCCGGCAAACGTCAGTATATCCGTTCAATCGCTGTGCAGCATCAGGATATGCACGTCGACCGCCGGGTCTGGAACCCACCCAGCTCGCTTATCGAGACGGAACGGTTCGATGGGGTCCCCAGACAGGGAATCGGACGGTCGCTCAAGGTCGGTAAGGAGGAACTTGTCGGCCTCATTCGCGCGCTGGAACTGTTCATCGAGGAGGATCAGGAAGCGATTGTCGCCGAGTGGGAGAACCTCGCCGAAAACATGGCGAGCCAGCTCGAGGCAGCGGGCGTGGAGACCACAGTCGTCGCTGGTGGTGAGCAGAGTGTTGCTCCACGGGTCGTTGTGGATATAACTCACTCCCAATCTACCCTCTCGGCAGCCGCGCTGGTGACAGAACTGCAGCGCGAGGACCCGCGCGTGTATGTCGGTGAGGACCGCATCGACGAGGGAGAGATCGTTCTCAACCCAATGTGTCTCGACGAAGACGGTGCTGCGTACGTCGTCGACCGCCTGCTCACACATCTGTAACAGAGAAAAGATATAAATAATAACTTACAATACCATAGCATAGTATGGACGTCCTCGTAGTAGTTGCCCACCCAGACGACGCAGATGTCTTCTGTGGCGGTACGATAGCAAAGCACGCTGAACGCGGTGACGAGGTCAGTATCGTACACATGACTCGGGGAGAGTACGGCGGGCTGCGAACGGACTCACAGGAAGCCGTCGGGAGGGTCCGTGAACAGGAGGCCCGCGACTCGGGGGCGGTGTTAGGCGCCTCGGAAGTCGCGTTCCTCGAGTTCAAAGACGGGCGGATCACTTACTCCCTGGAGAACCGTGTAGAGATGGTGGATGTCATCCGGGAGTACGACCCGGACGTCATCCTCACGCACTACAAAGACGATCTGCATCCAGACCACCGAGCGACGTCACGTTTAGTTACGGACGCGTACTACATGGCTTCGCTCCCCCTCGTTGAGACGGATTTCGAACCCTGTGATCCGGACAACATCTACTACTTCGGCAAGCCGACATCGGAGTTTACACCCTCCATGTTCATCGATATCGATGGGTATCTGGAACAGAAGGTCACGGCGATCAAGAAACACGAGTCACAGGTGGAGTTCCTCGTCGAGCACGGGGGCATCGACGCCGAGTTCGACAACCTCATCGACGGACTTCGCGCCGAGAATCTCGTGTTCGGGAAGCAGGCCGGTGCCCGCAGTGCGGAGGGGTTCGTCCCGCTGCACGAGTCCGCACAGGAGTTTCTCGGATAGGGTCGCCAGCGTTTCACCAGCACTGTCGTTGAAGCTACCTCAGTCGGGAATCGTGACCGGAAGCGTCCCCGTTGGGTCGACTGTCCCTGCCAGTGCTTTCGCCGCTGCCTGAATCGCACCTGGCGAGTAGCCGTACGTCGTCAAAAACGTAGCCGCATCTGGACAGACAGAGAGGTCGTATGGGTTCCGTACGGCAAGGACTGCCAGCCGGTCGTGGTGCGCAATGAGTGTCCGGAGCGTCGCTGCCTGTGACTCGTTTGCCAGGGCATCGTAACTGACAGCGACAATCTGCTCGTTCGCTGCCGCTATCTCGACAGTCTCACCGGTCGCCACTGTCTGTGTCGTGATTTCAAACCCGACCTCGCTGAGCGCAGCAGCGACCATCTCTGGGTCGTATCGCTCGTCCTCGGCGGGCGACCCCCGCGTCCCGGTAAAGCTGACCACATGCAGGTGACGCGACGTATCGAACGGCAATGTCTCGCTGTCGTCCCTGACGAGTGTTACCCCACAGTTTGCGATTTCGGTTGCAAGCTGTTTCGATTCGGTCGCACAGCGATTCCACTCCGGCTCTTCGGCAGTCTCAGATGCACCCATCCGTTGCTGTTTACAACGCCGGATGCGCTGCAGCGACCGGTCGATTCGCTCCTCGGTAAGCCGTCCCGTTCGGACGGCGGCAAGCACGGCCTCAATCGCTGCACGCTGTCGCTCGAGCGTA
The DNA here is from genome assembly GCF_037078445.1 of Haloarcula sp. CGMCC 1.2071. Classification (NCBI taxonomy): domain Archaea; kingdom Methanobacteriati; phylum Methanobacteriota; class Halobacteria; order Halobacteriales; family Haloarculaceae; genus Haloarcula; species Haloarcula sp. CGMCC 1.2071. The sequence continues at coordinate 47,182 of NZ_JAYMGY010000011.1, read as the reverse complement.
TGTGAAACAGTGACGATATCACACCCGGCCTCGATTGCACGGACAGCCCCTTCGGCGGGACCGACGCCTTCGGCAATCGCATCCATCTCGAGACAGTCCGTGACGAGTAACCCATCAAACCCCAATTGCTTTCGAAGCAGTGCTGTCTGGACTGCCGACGATATCGTCGCTGGCAGTTCGTCGTCACCTGTTATCGCCGGAAAGGCAACGTGTGTGGTCATGATCGCGTCGATACCGCTCTGTATCGCCGCTTCGAACGGTGCGAACTCCACGCGTTCCAGTCGGGATCGCTCGTGGGCGACCACCGGCAGGTCGAGATGTGAATCGACTGCCGTGTCGCCATGACCGGGGAAATGCTTCCCACAGGCCGCGACAGCCACGGACTGGAGGCCCTGGGCCATGGCTGCGCCCAGCGCAGCCACACGCTCGGGGTTTTCACCGAAGGACCTGACGCCGATTACGGGGTTGTCCGGGTTGTTGTTGACGTCGAGGACTGGCGCGAGGTTCAGATTGATTCCGAGGCTCCGTAGCTCCCGTCCGACGGTCACACCTGCTTTCCGAGCCATCGCTTCGTCATCACAGGCCCCAATGAGCATCTGACTCGGCAGTTGCGTGCCCCAGTCGAGGCGTGAGACGACGCCACCCTCTTGATCGGTGGCGACGAACAGTGGGAGGCCAGCGCCGACTGCTGTGGCTTCTGACTGCAACTCCGCCGAGAGGGCTGCCACCTGCGCGGGCGACGTAATATTTCGGGTGAAATAAATGATGTTGCCGAGGTTGTACTCACGAATCAGTTCCCGTATCCCATCAGTCGGTTCGGTGCCGTCAAAGCCAGCCATGAATAACTGGCCGACTTTCTGTGCTAATGGCATACTCGCCACCGTCTGAGTCTGCATATGACAACATCCGACGTGCTGGGGATATAAAACTACGTTTGGAATCGCGAACCGCCACAAAACTGGAGCCGAAGATTACTGCTTGACACTCCCGGACGTCAGCCCGGAAACGATCTGCCGCTGGAACACGACGAAGATTGCGAGCAGTGGGACAGCGGCGAGCGTCGAGGCAGCCATCATCTGGCCCCACATCGTCTGATCCTGCTGCTGGAAGTTCTGAATCCCAATGGAGAACGGCGTGACGTTGTCGGTCGCCAGGACCGACGCGAAAAGCACCTCGTTAAACGCGAGCAGGAACACGAACATCCCAGTCGCGGCCAGGCCCGGTGCTGCAAGCGGCATGACGACGCGGAACAGGGCCTGTGTCCGCGTACAGCCGTCGATCCGCGCGGCTTCCTCCAGCGCGGTCGGTATCGTGTCGAAGTACCCACGAAGCATCCAGATGGTGAACGGGACGGTAAACGTCGTATAGAGGAATATCATTCCATGGTACGTGTCTTTCATCGGCACGTTCGCCGACTGGTCCATGACGATGAACAACAGAAACATCGGGATGAGGATGAGTACTCCGGGGATCATCTGCGTTGCGAGTGCCCCCATCTCGAACTTCTCCTTGCCGGGGAACTCATATCGCGACAACGAGTAGGCAGCCAGTCCACCGATGAACAGCGAGAGGACCGTTGTCACACTCGAAATGATCAGGCTGTTAACGTAGTAGTCGACGAGCGGGAACCGCTGGAACATCAGGAAGTAGTTCTGGACATAGGGGTCCGCCGGAATTATGTCGAGCCCGAGCTGCAGCACTTCATCACGGGTTTTGAACGACGTCGTGAACATCATCCAGACGGGGAATATCGCGAATATGAGAACGAGGATGAGCACGGAGCGCCAGAGTAGTTGGTACACGAGCTCTTTGCCGTCGGCAGTCAGTCGCATTTCGTCGGGCACCACCGTACTTTCTGACCCAACGGCAGCCATGAGCGAACTGAGCATCTCAGATAGCACCTCCGTCGTAGCTCGACGCCACAACGCGCTTGTAATAGACGTATGCGATGGTCATAGAGAACAGGAACAGCATCGCGCTGAGCGCGGACCCGATCCCGTACGCACTCTGTTTGAAGCCAAAGGAGTAGATGAGCAACATCAGGACGTTCCCCGATTCGCTCGGTGACCCGCCCAGCAAAATATACGGGACGGGGAAGTTGATGAAGGTCCAGAGGATCAACAGCAGTAGAATGACGGCAGAGACGGGCTTCAACTGTGGCAGCGTCACGTACCGCAGTTTCCCCCATCGGCCGGCCCCGTCTATCTCTGCAGCCTCGTACAACTGCTCCGGTACCGACTGCAGTCCGGCGTACAACATGATCGCCGCATACGGGAAGTTCCGCCAGACGTTCGCGATGATTATCGCGTACAGCGAGTTCGGGCCCAGAAGCCAGAACAGGGACCCCTCGATGAGTCCGGCCTGCCGGAGTAACGCGTTGATGACTCCAGTATCGCTCCGGAACATCATCCGCCAGGTGAGAAGCGTGACGACAACCGGTGTCACGTACGGAATCAGAATCACGGTCCTCGCGACAAGCTTCCCTCGGAATTGCTTATCGAGGGTGAGTGCGGTGACGAGCCCGAGAACGTACGTCCCTACGACCGAGCCAACCGTGTACAGAATGGTGACTTTGAGCGAGTTCCAGAACTGTGCGCCATAGATCGTATCCTTCTGGAAGACCTTCGCGAAGTGGTCAAGCCCGACGAACGTCTCTGGGCGGAACCAGTCAGTGTATCTGAGCGACGGGAACTCGTAGAAACTCATAACGAACCCGAGGATGACTGGAATCCCGTGGACGAGAAGCATCATTGCCAGAGCCGGGGCAATGAGCTTGAGCCCGAAGCGCTGGCTTGCAGGTAACGAGCTAACGTATGGGATATGAACCGCTGGGAGTCGACGTCTGACTCGCTGGTACGCGGACAGGAGCATACACAATCGATTATTATGCAATGTATTTAATCGTTCTGCACGACGTAGAGTGACACGGTCCCGACACAAAGCTATAGTAGCCGTTGAAAATCAATGCACACCTGATCGCACGACGGCAGTGCGATCAGTGTGTAAATCGTTTTAATTGCTACTATAGTAGCTATTCGACGGGACAAGCACAGACCCACACTCCAACGATCTGTTTCCGGAGTTTATCCCTGAAGCGCGTTCTCTGCCTGCATCGCAGCCTGTTGGAGTGCCTTCTCGGTATCGCCTTCGGACCAGGAGTCCGTTGCTGCCTTCGTGAGTACCTTCGTGACAGCCCCCTTGATCGCTCCGGAGACATCACCCCAGCCCACGACTTGCGGCGCTGTCTTGGCGTTTGTGTTGTTCAGAACGTCTTCACTGAAGGACTGATACAGCTCACCCTGGAAGGCGTCTTGCTCGAAGCTACTCTTGATCGTCGGCAAGAAGCCAGAGCCCTTCGCGAGTTCTGCGTTGACCTCGGGCTGCATCAGATACTCGATGAAGGTCGCGGCTTCGCTCTTCTTCTTCGTCCAGGGATGGATGCCCATGAGGTTCACTCCGAAGAAGGTCGACGACTCTCCCCGGGGACCGGCCGGCGGCTTGCCGACGCCGAGTTCGGCGTCGATATCGTTTGCTACCCTGAGCCCCTGCCACGTCGAGGCTATCCGTTTGCTGCTAAACGCGTTGTTCCGTGCAACGCCGTTCCACTCGACTGAGGCCTGTGGGGACGCTTTGTGCGTCGTCGACAGGTCCTTGTAGAAATTCAGCGCCTCCACCGCCGCGTCGCTGTCGAATGTCGGCTTGGACCCGTCGATCACGCTCCCGCCGTTTTGCCAGATGAGCATCATATAGTACTGGACGACTGCCCAGTTGTTCGCACCAGGAATGCCGAACAGGTACCTCGTGTTGTAGCCTTCCTGTTCCCACTTTTCGGCCTGCGTGTTGTACTTCGACGCATCATTCGCGAGTTCGTCCCAGGTCGACGGAGGGCCGTCGATACCGGCTTCCTCGAACAGCGATTTATAATAAATGTGCCCGCGGGGTCCCCAGAACCAGGGGAACCCAGCCCGGACACCGTCGAATTTGCCGATCTGAAGCGGCGAATCATAGATATTGTCTGTCGGCATCGAGACGCCGGCTTCTTCGAGGTCCATCCAGCCGTCGGAATTGACCTGTTGTGGCATCCACGTCGATGCGATCTCCTCGACGTCCGGACCGGTCCGAGTGGAGATACTGTTGTTTTGCTTCTTCCGAGCGACGCCCCAGCCCATCGTCTCGAAATCCACGCTGATCCCGTGTTCTTTCTTCAGTATGGGATTGTGCTTCTCGTAGAACGTCTCAATGTGGTCATTGACGAAGTGACGGACAGTGAGTGTCGTTATATCGTTCGATTGCTCCCCGGTGCTCGCGCCGGAGTCGCCATCCCCGCCGTCCCCGTCGGAACTCTCTGAACTTTCGTTGCCGCCACAGCCCGCGAGCAGCGTGACCGTTGCCGCTCCGGCGCTTTTGATGAAGCGACGTCGCTTGCCACTCCGCAAACTACTGTCTGACATATGCTATCACCAACGACCCATGTAGTATATATAATTAATTGTTTAGGATATTCTTCGCAACAGATCCTACAGCCTATCACAAATACCTATCGTATGGTTTTATTATCCACTGCCATCAATCAGTAATCTAAGTGATCGCAGAGCGAGTCCGATCAGTCAGACAGTCGCTGGCTGACCGGAGCGTCTCTGCCGGCGTTGTCGTTGAAACAACTGACCACGGTGCCGCCCCTTGAACACCAAAACATGACTACACACGCAGTCTACGACGAGATCCGAACCGGTATCGATCGACTGAATCATTTCGAACTGAGTACGCACGACCTTTCCGAGCCACGCGAGCGTATTGCACACGCTGACCGAGTCCACTTCATCGGCTGTGGGTCCTCGTACTGGACCGGCGTGATCGGTCAGTATGCGTCTTTCCAGAGCGGCATCGATGCAACGGCGCACGCCGCGTCAGAATACCTGTTCGCCGGTCCGCCGATTACTGAGGAAACGGTTGTCGTCGCCTACTCCCAGTCCGGCGAGACGTCTGAAACCGTTACAGCCGCTCGACGAGCAAAAGAGGGGGGTGCGGTCGTTATCGGTGTTACAAACAGTGACGATTCGACGCTGGGGTCAGTAGCGGACGAGGTCCTCGTCACGCCGGCGGGGACCGAGAAGGCAGTCCTCGCTACCAAAACAGTCGATGCCGCGCTGATGCTGACGTTCTCGTTGCTCGAAAGCAAATACAGTGAGTACACACCGAGCGAACTGCAACGCACATGCCGGAACGTCATCGATCAGGACTTTCAGGCAGCCGTCGCCGTCCTCGCGGAGGCCAAGACACTCTACACTCTCGGACAGGGGATCGAATATGGACTTGCAGGCGAGGCGGCGACGAAGTTCGGCGAGGGTGCACTGTTGCATACGACAGCGCTCCCGACACCGGAAATCAGCCACGGTCCCATCGCAAACGCTGCCGGTGAGCCGGCACTCGTCATTGCGACCCGAGAATCGAAGTCGTCGTTGACCAGCGAGGTCGTTTCAAAGCTACGCGACGCCGGAGTGACCACAATTGTCCTGCGGCGGCCGACGAACGACTACGGTGGAGACATCTCAATCGAACTCCCGTCCCAATCGCCAGACCACCCCATAGTCCCGTTGAAGATTCTGCAATCGCTCACGTACAAGACGGCCGTGAAGAAGGGATACGATCCGGACGATCCACCGGAACTCTCGAAACATATCGAGTGGAGTGCGCTGGGATAGCGGGCTACACCAGCAACCCTAGCGAATGGCACGTATCGATCTGGAGTCCTGTCGATAGCTGCCAGCGGGACGAACGCCACGATACACAGCCGCACAACCGATATTAATCCCGGCGGGCGCTGGATTATGCAGATTATATCATGAAGGTTAATCACACTCCGGATACGATGCGGCAGTATGCAAATCACCGGATACGAACTGTTCGAAATCCCTCCCCGCTGGGTCTTCCTGAAACTAGAAACCAACACCGGAGTTCTGGGGTGGGGTGAGCCCGTCATCGAGGGGAGAGCGAAAACAGTTCGAGCGGCGGTCGAGGAGATGCTGGACCAGTATCTCATCGGGAAGGACCCGTTTAGAATCGAGGATCACTGGCAAGCGCTGTACCGTGGCGGGTTCTATCGCGGCGGACCGATCCTGATGTCTGCAATCGCTGGTATCAATCAGGCGCTCTGGGATATCAAGGGAAAACACTTCGGTGCACCTGTGTACGAACTGCTGGGTGGCAAAAGCCGCGATAAGGTCAGAGTGTACAAATGGATAGGCGGTGACCGGCCTGAGGATGTCGCTGCAGAAGCGACGCGGTTAGCCGAGGCTGGCTACACCGCACTCAAAATGGATGCGACGAATCAGACCCGGTTCATCGAAACAAAGGCGTCGCTCGACGAGATCACAGAACGGATTCAGCACGTTCGAACAGCAGTCGACGACCGAGTGGATATCGGGATCGATTTCAGAGGCCGAGTATCAAAATCGATGGCCAAGACCCTCACCAACCGCCTCGAATCCGTCGAACCGATGTTCATCGAAGAGCCGGTGCTTCCCGAGAACATCGAACACCTTCCGAACATCGCGGCCCAGACACGCGCACCAATCGCAGCAGGTGAGCGACTGTATTCGAGATGGGATTACAAAGACCTCCTCAAAACGGGGGCGATTGACGTGATTCAGCCCGATGTCTCTCATGCAGGCGGTATTTCAGAGATGGTCAAACTGGCTAACATGGCGGAGTCACACGACGTCGCCATTGCACCGAACTGCCCACTGGGTCCAATTGCGCTGGCTGCGTCGATCCAGGTCGATACGGTCGTTCCGAACCTGTTAGTCCAGGATCAGGGGTTCGACGTACACTCTGAGACGACCAGTCCCGCACACGACCTGCTGAATTCGAACCCGTTTGCGTTCGACGACGGCTACCTGAAGACGCTGGACGGCCCGGGACTGGGTATCGACGTAGCGCTAGACGTCGTTCGGGAGAAGGCAGAAGCCGATCTCGACTGGCACAACCCGATATGGCGGCACGAGGACGGCAGCGTCGCCGACTGGTAACGATTGTTTCATAATAATAAAAACTTAAGCTATAGACGGGAGTAGTAATCTTATGCCCGATAAAACTGAGACAGCAACACTTTCGGCACCGATGAAGACGTTCGCCATCGTCGACGTGCTCAGAGACGCCGACGGGCCGCTTGGCGTCTCAGAGGTGGCCGAGCAACTCGGGTACACTCGGAGTACGACATACAAGCACCTGAATACGCTGTTGCAGTCAGGCTACGTTACAAAGAGTACAGGGAACTATCAGCTGACGTTACAGTTTGCCGATATCGGCGAACACGTCAAATCTCAGGCACCCATCTACCACGATACGAAGCCCCAGATAGACCAGATATCGGCGACGACCGGCGAGTCCGCCGGACTGGTTATCAAGTGCGAAAAGCAAATTGCCGACGTCTATCATACCGCCGTTGACGACTCTCCGAGACACGTAAACTCCCCGTGTTTTCACTGCAGCGCTCCGGGAAAGGCAATCCTCGCGGCGACCGACCCAGAGGCGGTCGATGCTATTTTAGACCACACTGGTCTGCCTGCAATGACCGAGAACACGATTACGGATCGCCAGACGCTCACCGCCGAACTCAACAATATCCGGGACCGGGGTATCGCGTTTGAGCGTCGCGAGCAGTATCCAGACGTAAACTGTGTCGCGGTTCCGATTCAGGACCAGTCTACAACCGCAGCCGTGTACGTGGCAGGACACGCTGAACGGCTGAGCGGGAAGCGGTTACAGGAGGATGTCCCCGGGATGATTCTGAGCGCCGTCAGGCAACTCAATGCGGAGCAAATCTGAGTCATTCGTCAGCCATCCCTGTTCACGGCCATTATCAGGACAGCCAATCGGCAATGCCCAGTACAGTCGCATCAACCCCGGTCCTATTTGATCGACGGCAGTTTCAGCAATGCCAGACATATCTCAACAAAAACTTTCATCCGAGATAGAGTATTTCTTTTAGCGAAACTATTTGAGAGCGTGCCGCGAATGAAATAATAGGCGTACACTTATTATACCAATCCACTTAGTTGAACCCAGCCTCTCCCAAATCTGCACATATCATCCTGTAGCCGTGCTGGACCGGTCCGCTTTCATCTGCTTGCCGTTCCACCGCTGTCGTTCAGTATGCTTCCCGCATCCCCACAGCTTTTCATAATACGAAATAATTTCGCCGAACTCCCTCTGTCGATTGGTCGAAACATTCAACTGTTGATGGATGGTGCGTTTCACTCACGGGGATACCTACAACAATGGATGCAATCGCTGTCAAGCGGGGGAAGACTCGGCCAGAACGCATCGACATCGAGCGCCCGGAACCGGACGAGGGAGAGGTGCTCGTGCGGACGCTCCGTGTTGGCATCGACGGAACGGACTTTGAGGTGCTATCGGGATCACATGGCGAGTTTCCCGAGGGCAGCGACTACCAGATACTGGGCCACGAGGCCGTCGGCGTCGTGGAGTCCTCGAACGGGACCGCGCTGAACGAGGGAGAGATTGTCGTCCCGACAGTCCGGCGGCCCGCAAACACGTCGAGCCGGTTCTTCGAGAACAACGAGCCCGATATGGCTCCACCAGGTGAGTATGTCGAACGGGGGATTGCGGGGGCGCACGGCTACATGGCCGAGTACTTCACCACACCCGCATCGTTTCTCGTCCCAATTCCGGAACCACTGGCAGATGTCGGATTTCTGGTCGAACCGATCAGCAATGCCGAAAAGGCACTTGAGCTGGCACAGCGCTCCAGATCGACCTTCGAGTGGCAGGATTCTGCCGGACTCGTCCTCGGAAACGGACCGCTAGGACTGCTCACATTGGCGATGCTTGCAGACCGGTGTGAGCGGACGTACTGTCTCGGCCGTCGTGAACGGCCGGACCCGACCATCGACATTATCGAGGAACTAGGGGCTACCTACGTCAATTCTCGACAGACGGCCGTCGACGAGATACCCGATGTCCACGAGCCGATGGATCTGGTGTTCGAGGCGACGGGGCACGCAAAACACGCGTTTTCGACGGTCGAGGCACTCGGTGCGAACGGAGTCGGCGTCCTCCTCGGTATCCCCGAGGATTGGGAATTCACTGTCAATGGCGGGGCGCTTCACAGGCAGTTGGTCCTCCAGAACAAAGCGTTGCTCGGGAGCGTGAACTCCAACGTCCGGCATTACAAACGCGCTCGTAACACACTTGCAGAATACCCGGACTGGTTCCTTGCGTCTATCATGACGACCCAGTGTTCGGTGTCGGAGTTTGCAGACGCATTCGAGGAGTCACCGGAGACTATCAAATCGTACATCGAATTCAGCACATAAGCTGCAGCATACCATCGATATGTGCATATTCACTTGAGAGAGTGGTATCCCCTCCGCATTTCTACATAAATAATCGCCTTAGTCACTCTTTTGACGAGAAAATTCGATACCGGGCTTCTCTGGAGGCATTTATGTCGACAATATTGTTATATGAAGATACCTACGGCATGTTTAGACGTAAGTATCTGTTGAGAGCGTAGAAATACATTGAACCCTCAAAATGAAACCCTCAAAACTGCTTCCGTACACATTATTTAGCTGCTGAATCCCAGAGCACGTTCGAAGCGGTCGACTGTTTTGTTATTGAATGCACAGCTATCCCTTCGGTTGTCCCCCAAAACGCGTTCGGAGACTGACGATGTGGTCTCGACTCATTGCCGCACGGACAGTGGACGCGCTGCGTCGTCCCGCCCCGCCCGCTCGAAATGCGAGTGAGGGTAATCGTGGTTAGTGTCTCCGCGTACCGTCGAACCCGAAGGTGTCAGCGAACTTTGAAGGGGAGATAGCATACCTCCGACCAGTGATCGCAAATGGACTAATTTCGCCGGTCGACGCCTTAGCAGAGCGCGCTATCGTTCGCGCCAGTGGCTACGTCTGGGAGTACTCATCGACCCACTCCTGCAGCGTGATGCCCATCGTTGACTGCGTAATCGCGTTCGAGGACGCGGAGTTCGCACTCTTGACGAGTTCGGCTTCCAGTGTCCGCGTCGGAATCTCGCCGATAAAGTGCGGAATCGCTCGCTGGACCGCCAGCGGACAGCCGACCTCGTGTGCGAGTGCATAGCCCGACAGGGAGTGTGGGACCTCTTCGGTTGCGTATCTCGGGTCCGGGTCGAGGAGCTTCTCGTCCTCGACGAAGTCGACGTACTCGTAGCACTTTCCGACGTCGTGGAGTAGTGTGGCTGCCACGATGACGTCCATATCGGGATCGGCACCGTGGAACTCCTGCTGCTCGATAGCGGATTCCCGTGCGATTCTGGTGACACCGCGGACGTGCCTGACGTTGGTTACCTCGTGGATGTTCCAGGCGTAGGGGATATCCGTAATGTCGCGCCAGCCACCTCGGTCGAGCGCGAGTGTCCACGCCTCGATGACGTTGCTGCGGAGGCTGTCCGACGAGATGTAGTCGAGTTCCGGGAACGCCTCCGTGACTTGCTCCTCGTAGTCGGGCATACTACCCCTCGTCCTTGACGAGCTGTTCCTGGCCGATAAACCGGGGCCGCTCGTCGATAGCCAAGAAGTTATCCACGTCCTCGCGGGCCGCTTTCGCTTTCCCTCTGTCAGGCGCGTAATCCCGCGATCCTTCGCTGCCGAGCGCGTCGTATAGCTTCTCGAGGTCGTCAAAGTAGAGCTCGGCGACGCCGTCGAACTCGGCGTTCTCGGGGTCAGTGGGGATGACCGTATTGTACTTGACGACGCCCTCGATCTCACGGGCGATCGGCGTATGGTTGGTCTGCCAGTAGTCGACGAACTCATCGTGTGTCATGTCGTCCTGCCGGACGAGAAACGCCGAGTGCTTGTAGAGGCCGTCGGTGTCGCCGTCGACCTCGTCTTTCTGGACGATCTCCTCGCCGATAATACGCGGCCGCTCCTCGACAGCAAGGAAGTTGTTCACGTCCTCGCGGGCCTTCGCGGCGACCGCTTTCGTGGGGTCATAGTCACGGGAGCCGGGACTACCCAGCGCCTCGTGCAGGTCCGCAAGCGTCTCGAAGTACAGCTCCGCCAGTCCGTCGAATTCGGCGTGTGCTGGTTCTGTTGGAAGGACTTGCTGGTAGCGAACCACGCCCTCGATGTCCTTCGCGATCGGCGTATGATTGGTCTGCCAGTAGTCGACGAACTCCTCGTGAGACATATCGTCCTGTCTGACTAACAGGGCTACGTGCTTGTACATCATCAGCACATTTCTGACCTATGAATATAAAAGCTAACGCTGTCGTCTATCAGATTAGTTAGGTCAGTAAAGATTAATGTACGCGTGACGCCGAAGACTGAACCGATATGGAGTCAGTAAACCCAGCCACGGGTGAGCGGCTAGACGTGTATGACCCCGATGCTGACGACGCAGTCGAACGAAAACTGGACCGAGCCGCATCGACGTTCGAGGAATGGCGTGATGTCCCGTTGCGTGAGCGCGAGCAATTGCTTGTAAACGCCGGCGAGGTCCTCCGGGAGAACAAACAGCGGTACGCAGAGCTGATGACCCGGGAGATGGGCAAACCCATCACTCAGGCCGTCGCTGAAGTCGAAAAGTGTGCCTGGGCGTGTGACCACTACGCTGAATACGCGCACAAATATCTCTCCGATGAGCACCACCCCAGCCCGCCGGGGACAGAAGTAAAGACGGTCCACGACCCGCTCGGGCCGGTACTCGCGGTGATGCCCTGGAACTACCCGTTCTGGCAGGTCGTTCGCTTTGCCGCGCCCTATCTCACTGCCGGCAACGTCGGCCTCCTCAAACACGCCTCGAACGTTCCCGGGTGTGCGCTCGCGCTCGAAGAGGTGTTTACCGAAGCGGGCTATCCCGAAGGCGCATTCCAAACGTTGTTGGTCGGCTCTAGCGACGTCGACGGCGTTCTCGCAGACGACCGCGTTCGCGCGGCGACGCTTACCGGAAGTGGTCCCGCTGGTCGTGCCGTCGCCGAAACAGCCGGTAAACATCTGAAAAAGACCGTGCTGGAACTCGGTGGGTCCGACCCGTTTATCGTCCTCGACGACGCGGACCTCGATGCTGCCGTTGAGACTGGGGTACAAGCACGGACACTCAACGGCGGACAATCGTGCATTGCCGCCAAGCGCTTCATCGTTCACACAGACGTCTACGAGGAGTACGTTGATCGGCTCGTCGCTGCCTTCGAAAACCTCACTGTCGGCGACCCGATGGCCGACGAAACCGACGTCGGCCCGCAGGCTGATCCGGACCTCATGGCCGAACTCCACGAACAAGTACGGGATAGCGTTGCCGACGGTGCAACGGTGCTGACTGGCGGCGAACCGCTTGACCGGCCCGGGGCCTTCTACCCGCCGACAGTACTGACTGACGTTCCTTCAGGGTGCCCTGCTGACACCGAGGAGACGTTCGGCCCAGTGGCGACCGTCTACGAGGTCGCCGATGCGGAGGAAGCGATTGCAGTCGCGAACGACACCCGTTTCGGGCTGGGTGCGAGCCTCTGGACTGCGGACAGGGAACGCGGCCAGCGTCTGGCACGAGAGGTCTCCGCGGGCTGTGTCTACATCAACGAGATGACCAAATCAGATCCGCGGGTTCCGTTCGGCGGCATCAAAGACGCCGGCTACGGTCGTGAACTCTCGGAGATGGGAATCAAAGAGTTCGTCAACAAAAAGACGGTCTGGGTCGAATAACCGTTCGCGTTTTCAACTGGGTGGTCTTCACATTGCTGACGCGCTCGGCTCTCGTCTGCCAGCATCAACTACGATCCAGCGGTTCGCGCGATAGAACAAACCTTCTTGTTTCAAGGGACATTATGCAAGCGCATGGAGTTAGCAATACTGGGCGGTACTGGTGACATCGGTGAGGGACTCGCGATGCGGTTTGCCTCGGACACGGACCATACGATTACGATCGGCTCACGGGACGCTGCAAAAGCCACCGACCGGGCGAGCGCGTACGAAGAACGACTGTCCGATCACGGCGTCGAGACTGGAATCAACGGGACAGACAACAGTAGCGCCGCGGCCGGTGCAGACGTGGTTATCCTGGCTATTCCGCCACACCACGTCGGCGATACGGTTGAAGCACTGACTGCGGATGACGTGCTCTCGGACCAACTGCTCATCAGCCCTGCCGTCGGGATGAACGGCGACGGGGATGGGCTCCACTACCGACCGCCGTCGACGGGAAGCGTAACTGAGTTTGTCGCGGAGCGGGCCCCTGAATCGGTTCCAGTGGCCGGCGCGTTCCATAACCTCGCCGCGGACCGGCTAGCGGATCTGGAGGCCACGCTCGATGTGGATACGCTAGTGGTCGCGGACGACCCGGCGGTCAGTGAACGAGTCGTGGCGCTAACCGATGACCTGGCGGGCGTCCGACCGATCCCTGCTGGGCCGCTTTCGAACGCCGCGGAAGTCGAGAGTCTGACGCCGCTGCTCATCAACATCGCTCGATACAACGAGGATATGCACGATGTCGGTGTGAGCTTTACGTAGACGCCGGCCGCGCTTCCGTCCGCCGCCGCGGTTCGATAGTATCGTAGCGAGATCGGCGACGTCCTCGCGTTTGCCTGTATCTGTAAACAGTCGCAACCAGGTCGGGAATTATCTCATCGCGCGTTGTCGATTTCGTCGATCGCGTCGGGGTTTTCGATACTCGAGAGGTCCCCCAGTGCTGCCCCCTCGTAGACGTTCTGAACGATTCGACGGACAATCTTTCCCGACTGGGTCTTCGGGAACGCGTCGACGAAGTGGAGTTCACGCGGTCGGAACGGCTTGCCGAGCGCAGTCCCGACCTGCGTCCGCAACGTCTCGCGAAGCTCGTCTGATTCCTCGTACCCCTCGTTGCAGATGACGTATGTGACGACCGCGGTCCCCTTCGTTTCGTCGTCCGCACCGATCGCAACAGCGGCGTTGACCGCATCGTGTTCGATGAGTGCGCTCTCGACCTCGGCCGGGCCGACCTTCCGGCCGGCGACGTTGAGCACGTCGTCCGAACGACCGTGCAGGAACCAGAAACCGTCCTCGTCTTTCTGGGCCCAGTCGCCGTGGTCCCACATATCGCCGAACCGCGACCAGTACTCTTCGAGGTACCGCTCGTCACCGCTCCACAGCGATTTTGTCATCGACGGCGCTGACGACTGACAGACCAGATACCCCTTCTCGTTGGCTTCGGCGACGGATTCCCCCTGTGCATCGACGACGTCGATGTCCATGCCGAGCGCCGGGCCGCCGAGCGTCCCCGGCTTCAGCGAATGCAGCGGCGTCGGCTGGAGGAAACAGCCGAAAATCTCCGTTCCCCCGGAGATGTTCATAATCGGTGTCGTCCCGCCGCCGACGTTCTCAAGGAACCACTCCCAGGAGTCCGGGTCCCACGGCTCACCGGTCGAACCCAGCAGGCGCAGCGTCGAGAGGTCGTGTCCCTCCAGCCACTCGTCGCCGTGTTTCTGTAGCGCACGGATTGCTGTCGGTGAAATTCCGAACACCGACAGATTGTGGGTGTCGATCAGCTCCCAGAACCGGTCCGGGTCTGGATAGTCGGGTGCCCCCTCGTACAGGAAGACGGTTCCACCGTGGGCGTGATTGCCGATTAGCGTCCACGGCCCCATCATCCAGCCGATGTCCGAGACCCAGAAAAAGCGGTCTGCGGGCTTGTGGTCGAACGAAAAGAAGATCTCCTTCGCCGGCTGGACGAGCCCGCCAGCGTGCGTGTGGACGATACCCTTGGGTTTGCCCGTTGTCCCGGACGAGTACAGCAGCATCGACTCGTGATCGGCGGGAAGCGACTGGGTCTCGTAGTCGGCAGACTGGGAACCGACTGCATCCGCCCACCATTCGTCACGAGCGGGGTCCCACGAGAGGGCAGACTCCGCAGAACCTAGCCGATTGTAGACGATTGTGTGCTCGACGTGGCCGGCCGCTTCGATAGCCTCGTCTGCGGCCGACTTCAGGTCGATTTCGCTTCCCCGACGGTAGAAGCCATCACCGGTGAACAGGACTGAACACTCGGCGTCTTCGATGCGGGTTGCTGTCGCGTCGACCCCGAAGCCGGAGAAGATAGGGACGGCAATCGCACCCACTTTGAAACAACCATACAGTAGCGGGACGATTTCCGGGACCATCGGCATGTACAGCCCGACGGTGTCGCCGGTTCCGACACCGCGCTCTTCGAGTGCATTGGCGACTTGATTGGCCTGCTGGTGGAGTTCGTGATAGGTGACCTCACGGACGGTCCCGTCCTCGCCTTCCCAGATTGTCGCGACGGTATTTCGGTTCTCTGAATCTGGGGCCGCGTGACGGTCGACGACGTTGTGAGCGATATTGAGTTCTCCACCGACGTACCAGTCCGTGAACTGCGGACCGTCTGTGTCATCGCGGACTTGCTCGTACGCCTCGTAAAATTCCAGGTCGAGATAGTCGACTATCTCGTCCCAGAACCAGTCAAGTCCGGACGCCGGCTCACCGTCGATATCGGTGACCGTCCGTCTGTGGAGTTCTTCGAAGGTCTCGATGCCGTGCGCTTGCATGAACGCGTAGACGTTGCTCTGGGTGACGAACGCCTCGCTCGGTTCGTACCGTACCTCCTCGAGTGCTGTGAGTGAGTCTGACATTGGATTCAAGTGGCTGTGACAGTGTCCGGAAGCTGTGCAGTCGCTGCAGTCGAGCTACCGTCTAGTTGAGCTACCCCGTCTTGTAGACGCCGCGTGCGTCCGCGACCTGTGTGCCGTCTTCAGCGTACACGTCAACACTGACGACACCAACGTCTCCCCCGTGGCGAACCACGTCCGCCTCCGCTCGGAGGTCACCTGTCCCGGCTTCGAGGTAGTCGATACGCATGTCAATGGTCGGCACCGGCTGGTCGACGAGGGACACGAGCGCGGCCCCGCCAACGGTGTCTGCGAGCGTGAATGTAACGCCGCCATGGGCCATTATCTGGTCTTCGTTCCACGACAGTTCTTCGCGCATTTCGATATGGCCTTCGGCGTACCCGTTGTCGACTGTGGTTATTTCGATATCGAGCAGGTCGGCAAACGGCATGTTCTCGAAGAACGCTTCGATGTCCATACTCATCTATTCGGTTCTTCACCTGGGGAAATAAGTATTGGTGTTCACAGGGGGCCGGACCACACGGGCGGCATCAAGGGAGTCCCCTGGCGCTCGTAGTGTCTCAGTCCCTTTGGCCCGGACTTCGTCTGGCGTCTCGCCGGTCACAGACACGATGTCCCAGTTCTCACCTGACCTTCGGCTGCACCTCTTCACCCAGCCGCCGGATACACTCGGCCATCTCCTGCGTTCCGGTTCCCGGGTGGTACGTCCGGAAGATGAAGTGAATGTCGTCGCCCAGCGCCTCGCGGTACGTTTCGAGTTCCGCCGTGACTTGCTCGGGCGTCCCGAAGATAGCCTGTTCTTTGAGTTCCTGTTTGCGGTCTTCGTCCAGTTCCGCAACCGTCTCGCCGGAGAATATCTCCTCGTACCGGCGCTGGATGTAGAGGTAGCCGTCGCGCATCCGCTCCCACGCGTCCTCGCGGGAGTCGCCGACGAACCCATGCTGCAGGACATATACCTGAAAGTCGCCCTCGATATCCTCGTCGTCGCGGACGTTACGGATGTCCTCAACACGCTTGCGGACGCCACCGACTGACAGTGACGACGGGGCACACCATGCGTCGGCGGTTCGGGCGGCCCGCCGGACGGCAGGCCGCGACGCGCCTCCGAGCATGAGTGGGACGTCGTGGGCAGGCTTCGGTGTCACGGTGACGTCCGACGAGATGTCGTGGAACTCCGGGTCGTAGTTAAGCGGCCCGTCAGACCAGGCCCCGCGAAGTGTGTTGACCGTATCGACTAGCCGCTCGGCCCGTTCGTCGTCAGGAATCCCGAAAGCGTCAAACTCGGAGACGTTGGAGCCAATCGCCAGCCCGAGCGTCGTGCGGCCACCGGATATCTGGTCCACCGTTGCGATATCCTCGGCGAGCCGGATCGAATCGTACAGCGGCGCGAGTGCGATGCAGGACCCGATTTCGATGTCGTCGGTGACTGCGGCTAACGCCCCAAGCGCCGGCGTGACGCCCGATAGATAGTCGTCGTCGAGGAAGTGATGCTCTGAGACCCAGGCGCTATCGAGACCCGCATTGTCGATAACTTCCCCCAGTTCGAGCATTTCGTCGTAAATCTCGCTGGTTTCGCGGTCGTCGTCCGGGCGCTGCTGACAGGTAAACAGGCCTGTTCCCAGTTGCATAAATCCCCGTTACGGCGCGACCGACTTAACGGTAGTGGCGCGCCGGCACCCAAACAGTGCGTGAGACCGGCCGCGATGCCTGCCAGTCAGTAGTCGATCCGAGTGATCTCCGACACGGGCCACTCACTGAGGATTTCGACGCCGTTCTCACGGACGACGACCATCTCCTCTACGCGGACGCCCTGCCGCTCCGCGGGCTGCATCGTCTCGACAGCCATCGTCATGCCCTCCTCGATTTCAATCGGGTGGTCCGGCGAGAGCCCGCGCCAGATGAGCGGCGTCTCGTAGAGCTGTAGCCCCAGCCCATGGGCCCAGTGGTTGGTCGTCATCTGCCAGAACTCGTCGGCGTCGTACCAGTCCATATGCTCCCCCTCTCTGTCGGGGAAGCCCTTGCAGATCTCGTCGGTCGTGGCCCCCGGCTCGATTCGTTCGAGGACGTCGTAGAGGTCGTCACGCGCTTTTTCGTAGGCGTCTTTCTGTGCCTGCGTCGGTTCGCCCATGCTGAACGTTCGGTAGTAACAGGAGCGGTAGCCCAGGTAGCCGATGTTGTAGAAATCCGCGTAGACGAGGTCGTTCGGCCGGATCATTCGGTCGGTCGTGTTCGCCTGGTGTTTCGGCCAGGTGTTCGGACCAGCGGTCACGTAGCCACCCTGGGCCATCGCGCCGTGGCCCCAGAGTTCGCCGACTGCGTCGCCCCAGACTTCCGATTCCCGCTTGCCCGGTTTTGCACTCTCCGTAATCTTCTGGAAACCCGCTTCACAGATGGCAGCGACCTGTCGCAGACACTCGACCTCGTCGCGGGTTTTGGTCTTCCGCGCGTCGAGCATGATGTCGGTCGCTGCACTGGTGTCGACATCGACGCCGCGGTCCTCGAACTTCTGGATGAGCGTCCCGTTCCCCACGTCGATACCCATCGGCTCCCGGTCGACACCGTACTCCTCCATGGCCGTGTACACCGTCTCGGCCATCTTGTCTTTGAGCCAGTCACGCGCGGAGGCGCTGCCTGACGCCCGGGGAACGTTGCCGAGCCCGGGACAGGCATACCGGATGTCGTCGAGCCAGGGACAGTTGAACCGCTGGTTCGATGCGTGGTCCGCAGTGTCCCAGTGGACTACGTCGCCGTCTTCGGTCAGGAGCGTGTAGTGATCTGCCCCGCTCCCACCGGTCATCGCCAGCCCAGTGACGTACCGGACATTCGGGTCATTGATAAGCAGCATCGACCCCAGTTCGGAGTCCTGCAGTCGGTCGAGGGCTCGCTCTTTGCGCTCGCGTCGCATCCGCTGGACGTCGATCCGCTCTTCCCAGTCGACGGCCATGGTGCCACGCGTTCCTTCCATGAAGTCGCGCTCGTACATCACCTGTGCGTACACGGAGGTCCCTAATCAAACACCGGGTTCACCCTGATACAATGAGGCAAACACGCTCGCAGCCACTCCTGTTCGGAAGCACGCACACAGCCGGCGGGCCAGTGTCAGAGCGGTTCGAGCCCGTTCTCTTCCCGGAGCGTGTTGATGTAGGACCGGAACCCGGATTCGAGGTCGTACTCGACCTCGTAGCCGAGATCGTTCTGCGCAGCGGTCATATCGAGATTCTGCGTCCAGGGGAGTTCGCCCTCGTCGGAGACATCGAGGTCGGCGTCCGGGACGATTTCCCGGACAGCGTTGGCGGCTTCACGGATAGTCGCGAGGACGCCGCGGACGTTGTAGATACGCTGGCTGAGGTTGTCCTCGTCAACGAACGTCGCTTTCCGGAACGCCTGCGCGATATCGCGGGCGTGTTGCCAGTCGATCACCTGGTCACCGTACTCGACGCTGAACGGTTCGCCGAGTGCCGGTTTTTCGATGATGTTTGCGAGGAACGCCGACCCACCGGTTTCGCGGTAGGGGCCGTACGCGACTGTCGGACGAAGCCCAACGTGGTCAACGCCGTAGTCCTCGTGGTAGACACGGGCCTGATGTTCGTTGTACTCCTTGGTCGCGCCGTAGAGCGTGTCAGGATAGACGAGTTCGCTCTCGTCAACGTACTCGGCGGCGTAGTTGTGTGGCGGCGCGTACACTGCAGCGCTGGAGGCCCAGGTGACACGCTCTATCTGGTCGTCGAGGGTGCGTGCGGCCTCGAAGACGTTGTTCGTCCCTTTGATGTTGACATCGAGGCCAGCCCGCGGGTTGTCCCGTGCTGTGTTCGTCAGCAGTGCCGCAAGGTGAACGATGTGTGTCGTCCCCGTCTCCTTCACCGCCCGGATCACGTCCGTCGCCTCCGAGACGTCACCGCGTCGGATGGTCACGTCGTCGGCGACACCCAACTTCGAGAGGATGTGGTCGTCCGTCGAGAGGTCGTAGGCGACGACGTCGTGACCGTGTTCGATGAGGTCCTCGACCACATACGAGCCGAGGAAGCCGGTTCCACCAGTGACAAGCACCGTCGTATCTGTCATTGTTATATCAGTGTGTGTTCCGTGGTTGATTTATATTCTTTGCTAACCCGTGTCTGGGACGTCATTCGTGGAGCCCGCCGACTTCCTTGTAGAACGACGACTGGAGGGACTCGACCATCTCTTCGTCCCGGTCGATGCGAACGTCGATGACGAACGGGACATCGGCGCTGGTCCCCTCAGCGAGTGCATCCGCGAGTTCAGCAGGCGTCACAGCCTGCGTCGCTTCGGCACCGAACGCCTCGGCTGCCTTCACGAAGTCGGTATCGTGGAACTCGACGCCGGCGATATCGCCCGCCTCGTGTTGCATCTGACGGACCATCCCCAGGCTGGTGTCGTTGAGGACGACGAACGTGGGCGCGACGCCGTTCTCGACGGCTGTCTCCACACTCGTCATCGTCATGGTGAAGCCACCGTCGCCGGCGACGGCGATGACATCTTTTTCCGTCGTGATGGCGGCGGACACCGCGGCCGGCGTTGCCCATCCCATCGCGCCGACGCCACCGCTGCCGTAGTAGGTCCCGGTGTCCGGTGTCTGGAGGTAGTTCAGCAACCAGAATCGGTTATTGCCCGAGTCGGCGGTCACGATGGTCTCCGAATCAACCACTGCCTCGATCTCCTTGACTGCCCGCTGTGGCTTGATCGGCGACGCGTCCGACTCGCATCTGGGGGCGTAAAACGACTCCTGCGCCGCGGCCGCACGGTCGCGCGCCCAGTCGTTTCCAGCGCTCTCGGGGAGGTTTGCCGCCAGGTCGTCGAGGCTCTGTGCGGCGTCACCGATGAGTGCAACATCTGCGGGGTAGACCCAGCCAGCGTTGCGTGTGTCGATGTCAGCGTGGATGATTGTCTGCTCGTCGGGTCGGATGAACTCCGGTGACTGCCAGTTCGTGTCCATCGGGTTCATCCGACAGCCCACGACGAGGAGGACGTCTGCCTCGCTGACAACCTGATTTGCGCCCTCGTGCCCGAAGGAGCCGATAACGCCCGCAGCCAGGTCGTGGGTTTCGGGGAACGTCGACTTGCCGAGATAGGAGGTAGTGACGACGGCATCAGTAGCCTCAGCGACAGTTTCGAGCTGGTCGTAGGCGTCGGCCGCGTGAACGCCGTTGCCGGCGATGATGACCGGTCGGTCAGCTTCGCTCAGGGCTGTTATCGCTGTCTGGACGTCCTCGCGGGCCGGTCGCGATTCCCAGTTTTGCACCTGATCGTGGCCGTCCCAGACCGGCGGAATCGGGTCCTCGGGCATCTCCTCGGTGACGGCGTCACCGTCGAGGATTATTGCCGTTGGCCCCGGCCGGCCGGCAGTCGCGTGTTTGAACGCGAGCTGGAGGCTCCGTACCGTCTCCGTCGGTGAGCGCGGGAACCAGTTTTCCTTGGTGTAGGCATCGAGCGCGGACGGCAGGTCCAGTCCGCCGTAGTCACCGCGAGCCTGCTGGTACGGCGCGAGCGTCGAATAGTCGCCACGCTCGCTCGCCTCGGTAATGACGACCATTGGGGAGGAAGCGAGCTTTCCCTCCATCTGGCCGATCGCGCCGAGGCTCCCGATCCAGGGGCCCTGCCCCGCGAGGACCCCGGGATTGCCGGTGAGGCGCCCGTGCATCTCGGCCATGACGCTGGCTTCGCGCTCGTCGCGCGGTCGAACCATCTCGACGTCGGCATCCGGTACGTGATCGAGAATCTCGATGGCACGACCGCCGGGATATCCGAAGACGTACTCGACGCCTTGTTCGTCCAGTTCTTCGACAAGGCGCTTTCCTGTTTCAGTCATGGGTAGTGAATTTGGGAGTCATTATCGATTGTCGCGTTACGTCCCACTGTGGGTGACTCCCAAGATATAGAGTTTGGGGTCAACGTTGCACCAATCCCGGTTGCACGGACGTACTATTCGGGGCCCTGCGAAACTAGATGTCCTGCCGCGGTGTTCAAGTAATTCGACCAAGCCATAGTACCAATTTCTAGCAGACTCGGTCCTTTGACCGCTCGGATTCCTCGTTATAGCTCCCGAAAACTGTTCTAATAGTTAGAACAGAATAAATTCCAGTGAAGAATATATAGATTCATATATCCACAGAAGTGATAGATTATCCGAATAGTCGGTAAAGCCCCTCTAAGTTCGACTTCACCTACTGAGTAAGACACCTGAACCTTGGAGCATCGGATACTACGGTTGGGGGATTACAGCGTTACTGTTGTAACAGCGTTTGTCACACGATTTCCGCATACTGTTACACTCATATAGCTGTAACAGAACTGCTGTGCAGGCTCGTTTGTCATTGTCCTCATATCTTTGTTATTTCCCTCGACGAATAACTCTTGCTTGGAGCGGAACTATCGGTTCTTCGATGCTGTAGAGGCAGTAGCGGTTCTGAGGAGTCCGTAGCAGCTGGGGACTTATTCACCGAACTACAGACGGGGGTTCAGTGGGCGTGGCTGTCTGTTTGTTCGAATAATTCGAACCACTACGCTCTACGATTGATTTATATACCAGAAACCTCCGGATAGCTGTCTGTCCGAGCGGAGAGTGACGACGGATCGCCGAATCTGAGACCCCATTCCGGTACCGGACTGCGCGTTCGGTATAGCTATAGTAGCCATTGAAAACCAATGTACACCTGATCGAACGACGGCAGTGTGATCAGTGTGTACATCGGTTCAATTGTTACTATAGTCCAGTGCTGGTGCTCGATTGGACGCTCGAACCAGAACTCTCGCATCGGATACCCGTACCTATGTGGGCCAGAAGTGCGCTGTAACGGTTATAGGGCACGTCGAGCGCCCTGTCGCGGACACCGTTCGTATGGTTCGAACGAATATCGGCACTGGCGCGGCACGCACAAGACAACGTGGACAATACAGGCACGTCAGGTGAGAGCCTTTTGCGTATCGGTGTGTTCGAGATCGGATCGGACTCGTCCCTCTTAGGGCCCGTTTCGTCTCTGAGCAGAACCGCTACGGTTCATAATAACGTTTATCACGAAAGATGGTGTCATGGGTAGTGTTGCGATGCACGATACAGTCAGCCGTCGAACTGTCATGAAGAGCATTGGTGCCGCAGGCGCTGTCGGACTTGCAGGCTGTTCGGCAGATGGTGGTGATGGTGGCAGCGAGAACACCATCAGCATGGGTATCCTAATGGGAGTCACAGGTGGTCTGTCCGAAGTGGGTCCCGCGATTCGGGACGCAGCAGAACTAGCCGTAAAACAGGTCCGAGACGCGGACAACGGGTTCGCAGTCGATACGCAGTTTGAGAATACGGAGACCAAGCCCAGTCGGGGTGTGAGTGGCGCGGAAGCCCTCGTGAACGGTGGCTACCCGATGATTTGCGGGGGGTTGGCGTCATCGGTGACACTGCAGGTCGCGGAGAACGTCGCAATCCCGAATCAGACGGTGATGTGCTCACCATCGGCGACGTCGCCGGACGTCACATCACTGGAGGATAACGACTTCGTGTACCGGACGCCGCCGACCGATAAGTTGCAAGGATCACTGCTGGCACAGATAGCGGCCGAACGGCTTGAGAAGGAGAGCGCAGCTATCCTCTTTCTCAACAACGCGTACGGGAACGGCCTGTCGAACGGATTCACGAAGACGTTCGAGGGGGAGTACGGCGGTGAGGTCCTGAATCAGGTCTCGTACTCGGCGGGTCGGTCCTCGTACACCTCCCAGTTGCAGAACGTGCTTGACGGTGACCCGGAGACGCTCGTGATTATCGGCTATCCGGAGAGTGGGAACAAGATCTTCCGGAACTTCTACGAGAACTTCGACAGAGCGGACATGGATATCCTGGTGCCGGACGGGCTCAGGGCCGATGACTTGCCCGGGAATGTGGGCCACGACATGACAAACGTCCGCGGGACCAATCCGTCCTCGGCCGGACCGGGAATCGAGTACTTCAGGTCTGCATACGAAGACGAGTACGACTCTGCACCGGGACCGTTCAATCAGCAGTCGTTCGATGCTGCGGCGGTTCTGCTGCTGGCACGCGCGGCAGCCGGTGAAGATGCTGGGACCGCAATCCGCGATCAAATGCGGGCAGTCACAGAACCAGGCGGCGAAACAGTCGGACCCGAAAACCTTGGAGAGGGTGTTTCGCTGGCGGCCGACGGGAACGAAATCAATTATCAGGGCGTCTCGGGCCCGGTTGAGTTCGACGAGAACGGGGACCTGGCCAGCGCCGTGTACAACTACTTCAGGTACACGGAGGACGGCACAGAGAATATCGAACAGGTGGAGGTGTAACCGAAATACTGCTGGGCTTTCTCCTCTAACTGCAATTGCCCCTCAGTATGACAGTCGAAGTGGATTTTGTACCATTGCCGTGGCTCAGATAGAACCTAGTCATCATACTGTCTGGCAAAGTTGAAGGGACGGCACCTGTCGTACAACCGAAAGACTATAATCAAATACCGTTATACTCATGAACTGATGTCTCAGTACGCAGCACGCGTCGAAGAGATGGATATCAGCGGCATCCGAGAAGTCTTCGAGGCGGCAGGCGAAGACGCAATAAACCTGGGTCTCGGTCAGCCTGATTTCCCAACTCCAGAACACGCCCGGGAGGCAGCGACGAGTGCGATTCAGGATGGGATGGGCGACTCATACACGTCCAACAAGGGCATTCCAGAACTCAGAGACGCCATCAGTGAACGCTACGCCACCGACAACGGACAGGACATACCGCCCGAAAACATCATCGCCACTGCCGGCGCAAGCGAGGCGATTCACGTCGCCATCGAAGCCCACGTCCAGCCAGGTGACGAAGTGCTCTGCCCCGACCCCGGGTTTCTGGCCTACGAACAACTGGTGCTACTCGCCGGCGGCGAACCGAAGCGGGTCGAACTCAGAGATGACCTGACCCTCGACCCCGCTGCTGTGGAGGACGCCATTACGGACAACACGTCACTGTTTATCGTTAACAGTCCTGCGAACCCGACCGGTGCGGTGCAATCGAAGCGGGATATGGCGGAGTTCGCGCGGCTAGCGGATGAGCACGAAGTCATTTGCCTCTCCGACGAGGTCTACGAGAAGATCGTCTTCGACGGTGAACACCACTCACCGGCGGAGTTCGCTAGCTCCGATAGGGTCATTCAGGCCAGCGCGTGCTCGAAAACGTACTCGATGACGGGGTGGCGGCTCGGGTGGGTGGCGGCCAGTTCGGAGCGGATCGAACGGATGCTCCGGGTGCACCAGTACGTGCAGGCGTGTGCCAGCGCTCCATCGCAGTACGCTGCTGAAGCGGCGCTTACCGGCCCACAGGAACCGGTGCGAGAGATGGTGTCGGCCTTCGAAGAGCGTCGAAACGTACTTCTCGATGGGTTGGAGGATATCGGCCTCGACACACCAGTGCCGAAGGGAGCGTTCTACGCGATGCCCCACGTCCCGGACGGATGGACCCAGAAGATGCTGGACAACGACGTCATCGTGGTTCCTGGCGAGGCATTCGGGCCGAGCGGTGAGGGACAGGCGCGGATCTCGTATGCTACGAGCACAGCTGAACTGAAAGAGGCGCTGGAAGTGATGGGAACGGTCACGGATTCTCTGTAGCGCGCCAGCAGGGACTCGCGACTGACTTCGCCTTCCGGCAATCGGTTTCATATTTCTCGTCGTGGACATAGATACATATGCGATTCAAGGAAGCACTGCCGAAGTCGGGAGCGTATGCGCCCGCGGTTGTGTACTGACCCCTGGTATCAACGCTGAACCCTGATATCAACGCCTGCGGTTGCAAAGCTCGCCTGACTTAGTTACAATGTCTGATATGTGTTGGTAATTACCGTGTGTAGTACTAGCATGAAACGGGCGTATATCTTCGGTTCCCTGTGATTCTATGACGATTTTACATCAAGATTTTTAACACTGGGTACAGAGCACGATAATATGGCGGCACGAGACTACTACAGCCGTGGACAGAATCTACTATACAACCGCCCAGTACTCGTTATATTCGCCGTTATCGGCGTGTTTCTCGTATTCGACATCCTTCGACAGTTAGGCACTGGCACAATCGTCGTCACAGACCTCATGAGTTATCTCTGGAACGGACTGGTGCTTGGGATGTCGCTTGGACTGGCCGGTGTCGGCCTCTCGATGACGTACAGTATCCTCAATTTCGCGAACTTTGCCCACGGTGACTTGATTACGAGCGGTGCGTTCGCCGGATGGGCGACAGCGTTTCTGATTGCGGGCCTGGGGGAATTCTCCGTCGAAGCGCTCGTCCTCATCGGCGGCCCAATCGCAGTCGGTTCGAATGAGCTCGGAATAAACGTCGTCAACACCCCACTGGCGCTTCTGGCTGGATTACTCGTCGCCGCGGCCCTCACAGCCGTCCTCTCGCTTTTGCTGGATCGAATCGTGTTCAAACCGATGCGCAGTGCCGACGGCGTGACGCTGATGATTGCCAGCGTCGGCGTCGCACTGTTCCTTCGTAATTTTCTCACCTTTTCGTTCCTGACTGACAGCCGCGGATTGACAGGCGGCAACGTCCCCCAATTTACCATCGCGGATGTCACGTTCGGAGGGCACCAGATTACGCTGGTCGTCGTCGCCGCACTCCTGATGCTCGGCACGCACATTCTGCTCCAGTACACCAAAATCGGCATGGCGATGCGCGCAATGGCTGCGAACAAAGACCTCGCAAAAGTCACGGGCATCCCAACGGAGCGCGTCGTCAAGCTCACATGGATTATCGGCGGCGGGCTTACCGGGTGTGCGGGCTTTCTTATCGCGTTACAGCAGGGAACGCTCACAGTTACAATGGGGTGGGACCTGCTGTTACTGGTGTTCGCAGCGGTCATCCTCGGCGGTGTCGGCTCGATCTACGGCGCAATGGTCGGCGGGGTCATCCTCGGCATCGCGAGTCGACTCGCGCTCGTCTGGATCCCGGCTAGCTTCCTCCTGGTTGCGGCATTCGTCATTATGATCGTCATGCTGCTCGTGCGCCCGTCGGGTCTGTTCAGTGGGAGGACGACGGCATGAGTACGGGTTCCATTCAGGCGCGGGCTGAGGGCTGGCTTGGCAACAATGACGTGCGCCTGCTTGTCGCGCTTGCTCTCGCGATCGGGGGACTGTACGCGCTTTTCAGTGTCGTTCTCGGGTTCCAGCTGAACGGCACAGTCAACACGCTCCGTCGTGTTGCGTTCCTCTCGGCGATCTACGCCATGTTAGCGCTCGCACTGAACCTCCAGTGGGGGTACGCGGGCCTGTTCAATCTCGGAGCGGCCGGGTTCATGGCGATCGGTGTGTACACGATGGGGATACTGGCCGCCCCAGTGACGGCCAGTCCACCCGGCTTCGGGCTGCCGCTTCCGGTCGCCATCGTGGCTGCTATCCTCGTGACCGGGGTCGTCGGCGGCCTCGCAGCGTTGCCGGCGATCCGACTCCGTGCCGACTATCTCGCAATCGTAACTGTCGCGTTCTCGGAAATCGTACGCCTCACACTCCGTGCCCCGGAGTTCGCGAACACTCGCATTGCCGGCGTCGCATTCGGGACTGGCGGTGCGACGGGCCTGTCCCTCCCATCGAACCCGATCCGGATTCTCTTTTACACAGACCCGGCCGCAACAGCCCCGGCGCCCAATGCACTGGGTGCGGCGATGTTCAGCGCCGTGGAACCACTGGGAATCGAGCAGACGCTGGTCATCGGCTGGGCGTACGTGGTCGTGCTGTGTCTCTGTCTCGGCCTCCTGTACTGGCTGATGATCCGTATCGGGAAGTCACCCTTCGGCAGGGTCCTCAAGAGCATCCGCGAGGACCAGCAGGTCACGCAGGCGCTGGGGAAAGACACGCGCCTGTTCAAGATCAAGACGTTCGCGCTCGGCTGTGCGCTCATGGGCTTGATCGCCATCCTCTGGCGGCTCTCCGGAGGCTATGCATCGCCACGGATGTTCAAGCCGATACAGACGTTCTACATCTTCATTGCGCTGTTTATCGGCGGGACTGGGTCGCCAACGGGAAGTATCGTCGGCGGTGCTCTGTTCGCGAGTCTGCTCTTCGAGGGACCCTCGTTCGTCCGCCGGGTCGTGGCAGAGTATCTCCAGCTCAGCAACGCCCCCGACACGCTTGTCGGTGCCCTTGCCGAGCTGGGGACCCTTGATGTCACGCCGCTGCTGGCCTATTCCGTGCAGGACGTGAGCATCTCCGCGCTCCGTCTCATGCTGTTAGGTATCGTTCTGGTGTATCTCATGCAACGGCATCCGGACGGGCTGCTTGGCCATCGAAAAGCAATCGCATCGAGCGTTGACCTCTCACAACAGGCGACTCGCGAGGACGACAATGAGTAAGAACGCGCACTCAGCACGGAGCGACCAGACCCAGAAGGGACAGCAAGAGCAGATACTCAAAGTGGAGAACCTACGAAAGACGTTTGGCGGTATTACCGCTGTCGCCGACGTCTCTTTCCACGTCGAAAAGGGGTCGATCACCGGTCTGATTGGCCCGAACGGGGCTGGCAAGTCGACGACGTTCGACCTGATTACCGGTGTGCAACGCCCGGACGGGGGCGAAGTCGAGTTCAACGACACGGAGATAACGGGGTACCGGTCGGATCAGGTCGCAAACCAGGGCCTCGTCCGGACCTTCCAGATCGCACGGGAGCTATCGGAGATGACCGTGCTGGAAAACCTGCTGCTGGCACCACAGAACCAGGCCGGCGAAGCAGTCTGGCGAGCGGTCCTCCCGCGAGCCAGAACGAAGGTCGTCGAACAGGAAAAGGAGCTCCGGGAACAGGCCTGGGAGATGCTCGAACTGTTCGAGATCGAACACGTCGCGCACGAATCCGCCGGCAATCTCTCAGGGGGGCAACGGAAGCTTCTGGAGATGGCGCGCGTGCTCATGACCGACCCCGAGATGGTGCTGCTGGACGAACCGCTTGCGGGAGTCAATCCGACACTCGAGGAGAAACTCATCGACCGGTTGCACACGCTCAAAGAGCGTGGCTACACCTTCCTCTTCGTCGAACACGATATGGACGTTATCATGAACAACTGCGATACGGTCATCGTTATGCATCAGGGAAGTGTTCTCACAGAGGGGCAACCGGAGGCAGTGAAAAACAACGACAGAGTGCTCGACGCATATCTCGGGGAAGAGGTGAAAATATGAGTTTGTTGTCGGTGCAGCAGCTGGACGCCGGGTACGGCGACCTGCAGATCCTCACAGATGTCGACATGGAAGTCGGAAAGAGTGAGTACATCACCATCGTCGGCCCGAACGGCGCGGGCAAGTCCACTGTGATGAAGTCGGTGTTCGGACTGACGACGTACATGGGGGGCGAGATCGTATTCGATGACAGGGACATCGCTGGCGAACAACCGGAAGATATCATCTCGTATGGGCTGAGCTTTGTCCCCCAGAGCAACAACGTGTTCGAGCCGCTGACGGTCACGGAGAACCTCAAGATGGGTGCATACACGCTGGACCAGTTCCCGGAAGAGCGGCTACAGGCAGTTTACGACCGCTTCCCGATACTGGAAACGCGGTCAGAGCAGAAGGCGGGCACACTTTCAGGCGGGCAACAGCAGATGCTGGCGATGGGCCGTGCGCTCATGCTCGATCCCGATCTGTTACTGCTTGATGAGCCAAGTGCAGGCCTCGCACCGGACCTCGTCGACGAGATGTTTGACCGCATCGACGAGATCAATGACGCCGGAACCGCTGTCCTCCTCGTCGAGCAAAACGCCAAAGAGGCATTGCGGCGGTGCGACCGCGGCTACGTCCTTGTGCAGGGACAGAACCGACACGAAGACAGTGGTGAAGCACTTCTCAACGACCAGCAGGTTCGCGAGGACTTCCTCGGCGGGTAGCTCCCGTCCCCAAGCACTGGCTTGGAGACTGCTTTTTGCCACAGGAAGGCGTCGACACGAGATACTGTACGGGCCGTCGAGCCGGCACGGGCCGTTGAGTCCTTGACGGCCCATAATCAGCGAACGGATTTCCACACTGCAGCCCCGGATTCAGTGTAGTTGTAGATATTTAAACGTATTTAGTTCTTCACAGCACCTCGTTATATCGACCTATCCGTATTAGCGTCTGAATATATGTTGTGTTACCATCATCACAAGATAGGGAGGGTGGATATAATAGTCAAATATGTTGTACTTGTCGTTGTCTCTACGTCCTTTTGGACCAGTAACTGTCACCGCTCACACCGGGATATCTACTGTGGCGTGTGAACGAATGTCGCACAAACAATAAGTATCTACCATGTCAGACTCCACATATGCATCCGGGCTCGAACCCTATCGCCTGCCACGCAGGTCAGCTGTCCCGGCAGTTAATGGATTGGGCACTGCCCTCTTCCACAGCTCCATTTTTTACATTTTCGACATTTAAACTGGCGTAGACTGCCAGCGCACAGGTGGTCCCTGTGCCCGGTGGAAAACGCCAGCCTTGAACACGCTCGGGGAGCCGTACTCAGCGGCTGTTCGGGTTATCAGGGTCTGTTGAGGGAGCGTCTGTCAAATACAAAAAACATCATCGAAAACAATGAATATGAAAAACGAAGCAGGAAGCAAGGACGTGCCAGCGGCCGTCAGAGAAGACTCGGATCTAGTCCAGGTACTGGATGCTGAAGGCAACGTCTTACCACAGGCGTCTGTTCCGGACATTTCAGACAGGCAGTTACTTGAGTTGTATGAGACTATCAAGCTCGCTCGTCACTTCGACCAGCGGGCGATCAGCTTCCAGCGACAGGGGCGGCTAGCGACGTACGCACCAATGACGGGCCAAGAAGGGTCACAAGTCGCCACGAGCCTGGCACTTGCCGAGCAGGACTGGCTGTTCCCGACCTACAGGGAGCACGCGGCGAAGTACGCCCACGGGATGGACCTTGTGTCCCTTTTCGAGCCACTGAGAGGCTATCGGGACGGGTACGCGATCCCCGATGACGTCAACGTGATGCCGGAGTACATTCCGATTGCGACCCAGGTTCCACAGGCCATGGGAATGGCGTGGGGACACAAGCTACAGGGAAAGACCGATACGGCCGTCCTGTGTCACCTCGGCGACGGTGCGACCTCCGAAGGAGACTTCCACGAAGGACTGAACTTCGCCGGGGTGTTCGACGTCCCAGCTGTATTCGTCTGTAACAACAACCAATGGGCGATTTCGGTCCCCCGCGAGCGACAGACGGCGAGCGAAACCATCGCTGAAAAAGCACAGGCCTACGGTATCGACGGCGTTCGAGTCGACGGGCTGGACCCGCTGGCGGTCTACAAAGTCGCCAGTGCGGCACTGGAGAAAGCCCGGAATCCGGGTCCCGGAGAGCTACGTCCAACGCTTATCGAGTCCGTCCAGTATCGCTTCGGTGCACACACCACTGCGGATGACCCGTCTGTGTACAGAGACGAATCGGAAGAAGAGGCCTGGCGCGACCGCGACCCTGTGGACCGCATTGAAACGTACCTGTACAACGAGGGCATCCTCGATTCCGACCTTGAGAGTGAGATCCAGGACAGTATCGAACAAGAAGTCAGCGAGGCGATAGAAACGGCGGAACAGACAGAGACGAGTCCGGACAACATCGTCGAGCACGTGTACGAGGACGTTCCAGCGCGGCTCGAAGAACAGCGGGACGAACTGAACCGGCTGCGCGAGAAGTATGACGACGGCGCGTTCTCGGAGGTGCTGGAATGAGTTCGACAGCCAGTACGCAGACGGGGCAAAACGCACAGCGTCTCACCCTCGTCGAGGCGATACAGGACGGGCTGTACACGGAAATGTCACGGGACGACAGTGTCGTCGTTCTGGGCGAAGACGTTGGGAAGAACGGCGGTGTTTTCAGAGCAACCGACCAGCTCTACGAGGAGTTCGGCGAAGACCGCGTCATCGACACGCCGTTGGCAGAGGCCGGCATCGTGGGTGCATCGATCGGTCTCGCCCAGACCGGGATGAAGCCTGTGCCCGAGATGCAGTTCATGGGCTTCATGTACCCTGCATTCGACCAGATCGTCAGTCACGCTGCGCGCCTCCGGAGCCGTAGCCAGGGACAGTACTCGGTGCCGATGGTGATACGGGCTCCATACGGCGGTGGAATCCGGGCCCCGGAACACCACTCCGAGTCAAAGGAAGCGTTCTTCGTGCACGAGCCCGGCCTCAAGGTCGTCTCGCCGAGCACCCCCTACGATGCGAAGGGACTTCTGGCGGCGTCCATCCACGACCCGGATCCGGTCATCTTCCTCGAGCCGAAGTTGATCTATCGGGCCTTCCGTGAAGACGTCCCGGCAAAACCGTATGAAGTATCGCTGAGTGAGGCTGCTGTCCGGCGGGAGGGAAGCGATATTTCAGTCTATACGTGGGGAGCAATGACCCGGCCCGCCCTGATCGCCGCGGAGAACCTCAGCCAGTCACATGGCATCGATGTCGAGGTCATCGACCTGCGGACCCTGTCACCCCTCGATGTAGAGACGATTACGAACTCGTTCAAAAAGACCGGCAGAGCCGCGATTGTACACGAAGCACCGAAGACCGGCGGACTAGGGGCGGAAATCGCAACGACGATCCAGGAGGAAGCGCTCGTTCATCAGGAAGCGCCAATCAAACGAATCGCCGGCTTCGATGCCCCCATGCCGCTCCATTCGCTGGAGGATTACTATCTGCCACAGGCGGTCCGTATCCAAGACGGCATCCGCGAAACAGTCGATTTCTAACATGGTACGCGAATTCGAACTCCCCGATGTCGGTGAAGGCGTCGCCGAGGGCGAACTGCTTCGCTGGCGGGTTGCGCCGGGCGATTCAGTTTCGGAAGACCAGCCAGTAGCGGAAGTCGAGACCGACAAAGCCGTCGTCGACGTCCCGTCCCCCGTCGACGGTGTTGTCGAAGAACTCCGTGCCGCGGAAGGTGAGACAGTCCCAGTCGGTGACGTGATTATCGTCTTCCGGGTCGAAGGGGAAGCCGAACCGGACGGAACTGAAACGCCTGCAGACGACGCCACTGCGGACAGCGGGTACCAAACCGACGACGAAGCACCAACACAGCCAGTCGAAGATACGCAGTCAGAACCAGCGGTGACACAGCGCGTCCAGGTCGCCGCTCCGCCGTCTGTGCGGCGTCTCGCCCGTGAACTGGGCGTCGATATCTCCAGCATTGCGGACTCGTCTCCGGGACGTATAACGGAGTCGGATGTCCGCGCGTACGCGAACACGGACTCTCACTCCTCGACGCAGGCGCAGTCAAACCAGCGGACCGCTGCTGCAGAGCGACAAAAACAGCAGGCAACTTCGACGCAGTCTGTCAGCCCAGTTCAGGCGAGAAAAACGGCAGACCGGGAGACGACGGTGGCCGTCCCGAAGACCAGACACGTCGCAGCCGAGGAAGGGGTCGATCTCGACAATGTCCCCACTGATGAACGAAAGGACGGAGAACCCTTTGTCACGCTCGAAGCGGTCCGAGAGTACGCAAAGGCCCAACAGCAGGCACAGAAAAAGGATCAAGAAGCGGTAGCCGAGAGGGCAGCGGCTGACGAGCCGGCGCGCCCGGAGTCTCGGACGCCGTACAACGGGATCAGACAGACGATCGGAGCCGCGATGACGGAGTCGAAATATACGGCCCCGCACGTCACGCATCAGGACGAGGTCGACGTTACTGCGCTGGTCGACGCTCGTTCGAGCCTCAGACAGGCGGCCGAGGAGCACGATATACGACTGACGTATATGCCGTTCGTGATGAAAGCGTGTGCCGCGGCCCTACAAGAGAACCCACAGGTAAACGTCTCCCTCGACGAAGCAAACGAAGAAATCGTCGAAAAGGAGTATTACAACATCGGTGTCGCAACGGCGACTGATGCCGGGCTGCTGGTTCCCGTTGTCGAGCACGTTGATGCGAAAGGCCTGCTCGAAGTCGCATCGGAAACCAACGAAAAAACCCAGAGAGCGAGAGAACGGGGTCTTTCGCCGGAGGAGATGCGTGGCGGGACGTTCACTATCTCGAACATCGGCGGCATCGGCGGGGAGTACGGAACACCGATCATCAATCAGCCGGAAAGCGCAATCCTGGCACTGGGAGAGATCAAAAAGAAGCCACGGGTTGTCGAAGCCGATGGTGAAGAGACGATAGAACCCCGTCATGTGATGACACTATCGCTGTCGTTCGACCACCGAGTGCTCGAC
The DNA here is from genome assembly GCF_037078445.1 of Haloarcula sp. CGMCC 1.2071. NCBI lineage: Archaea > Methanobacteriati > Methanobacteriota > Halobacteria > Halobacteriales > Haloarculaceae > Haloarcula > Haloarcula sp. CGMCC 1.2071. The sequence continues at coordinate 13,407 of NZ_JAYMGY010000011.1, read as the reverse complement.
GGCGCAGACGCCGCACGGTTCACGAACTCCATACAGAAGTACCTGCGAAATCCAAACCTGCTATTACTAGAATAATGGTCGTCGGAGATGTCACTACCTCGACTGACGTACTGGTTATTGGCGCGGGCCCCGGCGGATACGTCGCCGCAATCCGCGCTGCACAGCTTGACCTCGATATCACTCTCGTTGAAAAAGGAGCGTACGGGGGAGCCTGTCTCAACCGTGGCTGTATCCCCTCTAAAGCGCTGCTAAACGGTTCAGAACTGGCATCGGAGGCGGGCCAGGCGGAGGAACTGGGGATTTACGCGGACCCAACAGTGGCGCTCGACGAGATGATGAGCTGGAAAGACGGCATCGTCGACCAACTAACGAGCGGTATCGAGCAACTGTGTACGGCAGCTGGCGTGAATCTGTTAAAAGGGACTGCCGAATTTGCTGCTGAGAACAAGATCAGAATCGTCCATCAGGGAGAGGGGCAGGGCTCTGAATCGTTGAAATTCGACCACTGCGTCATCGCAACGGGGTCCCGGCCGATCGAAATTCCGGGGTTCGACTTCGATGACGAGCGCATCGTCTCCTCCGACGGCGCTCTGAACTTCGAAACGGTACCCGACGAACTCGTCATCGTCGGAGCCGGATACATCGGCATGGAGCTAGCGACAGTCTACAGCCGACTCGGGAGCGACGTCTCGGTAATTGAGACCCTAGAGCAGGCGCTTCCCGGCTATCAGGAGGACATTGCCTCGATAGTCCGACAGCGAGCAGCGCGTCTCGGCGTCGACTTTCACTTCGGGTACACGGCGGACAGCTGGGCAGAGTCGGACGGTAAAGCCGTCCTGACTGCTGTCCCTGCCGACGAGGCGGCGCACGATAGCGATATCGAACTCACTGCTGACAGAATACTCGTTGCCGTGGGTAGACGCCCGGTGACTGACACGCTCGGTATCGAAGCTGCCGGCGTCGAAACCGATGCTCAGGGGTTCATTCCAACGGATAGCAGATGTCGGACGAACAAGGAGCACATTTTCGCGGTCGGCGATGTGGCGGGTGAGCCGATGCTGGCACACAAGGGCTCGAAAGAGGGAGAAGTCGCAGCAGAAGTAATCGCTGGCGAGCCCGCTGCGGTCGATTATCGGGCACTCCCGGCTGCGGTGTTCACCGATCCGGAAATCGGAACCGTCGGGCTGACGGAGGACGAAGCTGCGAACGAGGGTATTACCCCAGTTACAGGTGAGTTCCAGTTCCAGGCGTCTGGACGGGCACTAACAGCGAACCGGACAGAGGGCTTTGTCCGAATTGTCGCCGCAAAAGAAACCGAACGTGTGATGGGTGCACAGATCGTCGGTCCGGAGGCATCCGAGTTGATCGCAGAAATCGCAGCCATGATCGAAATGGGTGCAAAGCTTCAGGATATCGGCTCCACCGTCCATACGCATCCAACATTAAGTGAAGCGGTTATGGAAGCCGCACAGAATGCGAGAGGGAAAGCAGTACACAGACAAAACTGACTGGTCGATATTGACTCATCAGAAACCAGATCTACGACCAAAACCGTTGAATATACAGCCAGCTATGGCCTATCCGATACTGTTTACTGAAACGAAACAACAACTCGGGAATAGAACCCTCGCTGAGCGACCGCTACGTTCTTTTCTGGGTATAGATTGAAGCTATAGTCGCCATTGAAAATCAATGTCCACCTGATCGAACGACGGCAGTGCGGTCAGTGTGTACCTCGTTTCAATTGTTACTGTAGTCTCCAGCGTCGGACAACAGATACGTTCCAGATTCAGTCGTTCGCGACTGTTTGGCTTGCGGCACCGTCACTGGCACTCAGTTTGCTCTCCTCTTCTTCGGGTCTCGGTACGTCTGTTGGAAGGTTTTCGTACAGAATTCCTTTGCTCGCGTTGTAGCATGTCATGCGATGTCATGGCTGATGAACTCATATAAAACCGTCCCTTATTCTGTACCGCCGAATATTAATATTCCGAGGATATTTATATATTGACCAATTTTCCAGAACGAGGTTATAGAGTATTTGTTTGGATTCGGTGTCGATGTGGATACACGACCTGTTTTTTGCGCTGAAAGTTCAGCTACTGTCTCGTATGCTATCACTTCCTGTCATCTGTCTTTTCTATGCTGTCGGATACAATCCAAAAATATTAGATTATATACTATCTCGTTGTAGACCTAATATTTGTTCTGATCGCAATCCAAACAGGTGTGTTAGATATCTGGGTATTGTGATGTCATGCATTCCTCTTCACAGAAGAAATGCTCCGTTATCTCTCCGTTCGGATCACGTATCGTAACCCCGCTGAACTTCATCTGTTCGCTGATCACTTGTCCACAGTAATCACAGCGGTAGTTCGGTGACCCACCGACCAAGACTCGAGTCGACTTGTTTTGGATATTCAGTTCGGCAGCGGCCGTGTTGCCGCTGGCTTCCATAGCGTACCGAGCAGTTGCTAGTGACTGCTCCGCCTCAGTTTGTCCATTCATCGTTTGTATCGATTCGTTGTTGACAGGGGTCGGACTCGTTCCGTCGACTGTTACACATTACTCTGGATCGCTCTTGTCGCTTTACCGCCGTTTTCCGCCTATGCCGGGTTACTGCCCGGACTGGGGTGGGCTACGTGGGTTACCGGGGAGAAAGTGTAAAAAACGTATAACCGGACGTTACAGCCGCTAATTGGCTCGCTTTCCGGGGCGGTTCTACCGTTTTGGTACCCGGTTCCATACCTCCCAGTACGGGACTTCTGTATTTAATCATTTGGTTAGTCCCTATTATAGTAGCCATTGAAAATCAATGCACACCTGGTCGCCCGACAGCAGTGCGATCAGGTCTCCATCGTTTCAATTGGTACTATAGATGTCTTAGAGTGATGACCGCTGCAGGCCCCGGCTACGTTGTGCAGCCTCGCTGGACTCACAGGTTTGGGCCAGTTATTTTCGTTGGATGTGAACGCCACTCACGGAACTATTAAGTGAACATCCATTAAAGATAGAGACATGAATCCGGGCGCTGACTGTACGGCTTGGCAGGCAAGCCCGCTGTCCCGGCACTTGATCGGTGCAGACCCCCTCACATCCGGTTTTACGTTTTTTACATTTTTCAAATTTTAAACTGACGTAGACCACCACAGTGCGGGCAAACGCCGGCACACAGGTGGAAAACGTCGGTCCTGGCTGGTTCCCAAACACCAGCCGACGGTTTTCGGGTCGCGATGACCCATCTCACGAAGCGCTGCGACACCAACTACAAACCCATAATCAGCGACATCATGAACGCACAAAACACGCAGGAGTACCGTAGCCAACAATCAGCAGACATCGCAAACGCGGACCGAGCGCGGAGTGCAGCCCCCGAAAGCGTTGAGAGCCAATCTATCAGGGTCGTAATTAGCTCGATTGAAACGCGACACTGCGATCACTGCGGCGCATCAATTGACGACAACGTCCGGTATCGTAATGTCACGACCAGAGATAGTGCTGGCAACGTCTCGGAATACGCGTTCTGCGGTGTCGACTGTAAGACCGCTCGGTTCCCGAGGCTCGGCTGACCGCCGGCTGGCGTGGCGCATTGTCGGTTTACAGGACCATACTGGGGTTTTGGCGTCGGTTCGATAATACGGTCCGAGTCCTCACGCGGATTGACAGTCGCAGCCACCCTGTTCCAGAAACGCTACAATATCGTAGCTATGGCCGCAGTCCTCACACAGCACCTGCACCTCGTTGATGACGTTGAAATCGCCTGCCGAGATGGCGTCGTTCTTTTCGAGGCTCTCGATAGTCTGCCTCGTTACAGCGGTGGTTCGGCCCCGAAGCCGCTGTATTGAGTCGATGGCGTTTTCCTTCCGTTCTGCGGGCGTCCGCTCGGGTCGGGCCGCCCCACGGTCGTTCTTGAGATAGCGATACACCGTCTGGTGGGAGATAAAGTCGTCCATCACCGATTCGATATCGACCCCGCTCTGTTCGAGACGGGAGCGTATGAGCGGGGCGTCCGCGTCATCTTCGCGAAGTGATTGATAGACCTGCTGGATGTCGCCACTCAATGTCGGTGCGTCGCTCCCTTCGATGGCGGACTCGAGCACCGACTGATTGAAGTAGTCCGCGAGGTCTCGGGTACTTTCTTCCTCCCCGTCGGCGCCGACCCACCGATCTTCGAGTTCTACACCCATCCCGACAAGATCGTATTTTCGAATTACGGCATCCACCTTGTTCGTTCCCCCACCGGACTGTGAGTCGTCTGCGGTCATGATCCGATTTACATGAACGCCATAGTTACTAAACACTCCCGCATATCGGGAGGTTTGGCGAGGTCCCTCACGCGGAGAGCTTTATCAGGCCCGTGCTCTGGTGTGTGTCGGCCGATTCACGGACTGAACTACTCATTTGATGCGGATTCAGGCTCGCGAACCCACGCCACCGGAACTGTGGACTGCCGGACGATTTTGGCGCTGACACCACCCATGACGTACCTGCTGAAGTCAGTCTGTCCGTGGGTCCCCATGATCGCGAGATCGATTTCGTTCTCGTCGATGTAGTCGCAAATCACCTTCGAGGTGGTCCCGTGTTCGATGACGCTGGTGACCGAGTTGAGCGACGTCTCCTCGACTTTCTCGGTCGCTTCGGCCAGAATCTCATTTGCCCGCTCGGTCAACTCCCCCTCTTTCAGGACGGAGCGTGCATCCGGGCCGAGACCGCCGGTCTCGACAACGTGAAGCAGGTGGAGCGTTGCTCCCGTCGCCCTCGCGACATCGATCCCCTCTGCCACTGCGAGTGCTGCGCCACGGCTTCCATCCGTCGGGACGAGGACGTGCTTGGGGGGATACACGAGTGGTCGATCTTCGGCAGGGTTGACCGCAACGACGGGAACCGCTGCCGTATTGATGACGCGTTCGGTGACGCTTCCGAGCAGGATTCGCTTGAGCCCGCGCCGTCCGTGCGTCGGCATAACGATGCAGTCGATGTCGGACTGTTTGCTGTAGTCGACTATCGTCTTGTGCGGGTCACCCTGGAGGACCGCAGAGACGACAGGAACGCCTTCATCTTTCGCAGACTGTGCGGCTTCCGCCACGATGCGCTCCCCTTCTGTTTCGAGAACGTCGATGACCTCTCCACGAATCGTGGTGACACTGTCTCGGCCAGTGTCGGCGACGTTGATGATGTGAATCGTCGCCTCGTGTTCGGCTGCGATCTGTAATGCGTACTCAAGAACCGATTCTGCGGCGTCACTTCCGTCGGTTGGGAACAGGATAGTGTCGTACATAGTGGCGTGCTGGACTGTGGATCAGCTATCTGGGTTGCGGAGGGCGTTCCGGGTTGTCCGTAGGCGGGTCCCTATTTCCGCACTTCCTGATTGTGGCTTCTGGTCCTCGGGCGCTCTGTGCCGTTGCCTACGCATCAAAGCACTCGGCCCGGTATGGTTTCAGAGACATTGTATTCGGAGGCTGTGTGACGGACTACGCAGTGACGTCTAATAATATCTCGCCTACCGAAGCGCTCTCCAGCCATCTGTGGCTGGGACACACAGCGGATTGCTCTACGCCCCCACCAAGGCTGGCGCGTCGGCAGGACGGCGCTGACACACATTTTTAAGCCAATCCCCCCACCGTATTGAGATATGGCAGCAGTCCGACGCCTCGTTATCGATGTACTGAAACCCCACGATCCGCCCCTGCTGATGTTCACCGATCAGCTGGCCGAAATTGAGTGCGTCGAGGGCGTCACTTCGTCTCTGATCGAACTAGATCAGGAAGTACAAAACGTCAAGCTCACGTTCGAAGGCGAAGAGCTGGACTTCGAGGCAATCGAAGAGACGATCGAAAACCTCGGCGGGTCAGTACACTCTGTGGACCAGGTTGCCTGCGGTGACAGCGTCGTGACGGACCGACGGACGTTACAGGATGCCTGACGCGCCGTGACGTCCATTCGACAACTCCTCAGGCGTCTTCTCGGGAAGGACGACGTCCTCGCAATCTCGCGCCGGTACTTCATCTCGAACGGCTTCGACGGGACGCTGACGTGCATCGGCATTATCGTCGGCGCTGTCCTTTCGGGAGTTTCAGACGGCTCCACTGTCATCAAAATCGGACTGGGCGCGGCAGTCGGTCTCGGGACGTCTGCGGTCTGGAGCGTCTGGGAAATCGAACGTGCTGAAACCCGGGCCGAAATCAGACGTATCGAGCGAGCGATGCTCAAAGACCTCGACGATACCCGCGTTCAACGCGACCAGAGCGGTGCCCGCTTCGTACACGCCATGATGAGCGGCCTGGGGCCACTCATCGGGGTTCTGATTCCACTGACCCCGTTCGTTGTCGCGGGGACCGTTGTCACAATGGTAGAAGCAGCACTCATCTCGGTCGGCCTGGGTATCGGTGTGTTGGGTGCGTTCGGCGCTTACATGGGCTCGATTTCGGGTCAGCGGTGGTACGTTGCCGCAGCGCGGATGGGACTCGCCGGCTTGGTCGTCGCAATTCTTAATCTCTTCCTTCCGGGGTGAGAGACCGAGACTCCGTTCTCACTGGAGGACAAATCCCAACTTGCTTTCCACTGGTCCCCATACACGGTAGTAGATGCGTGTTGGCTTGCGACAGTTCAAACGGCCGTTGTGCTACGTGATGGCGCTCCTGTATGTCGTCGCGGGAGGATTGCATTTCGTCGTGCCGGAACTATACGTCCAGATCGTGCCACCGGTCTTGCCGGCGGCACTTGCGCTGGTGTATCTGTCCGGCGTCGCGGAAATCGCTGTCGGGCTCGGCCTGTTGGTGCCCCGGACGCGTTCGTACGCCGCGTGGGCGACGATCGCATTGCTCGTCGCGATCTTTCCCGCAAACGTCTATATGGCTGTCTCCATGGTCACTATCGAGGGGACGGGTGGTGGCGATCCCTCTGTGTTGGTCCGCTGGGCACGGTTGCCGCTGCAAGGCGTGTTGATCCTCTGGGCGTACTGGTACACCGACTGAGCGTGGCGAAAACCCCGAGTGACCGGGCTGGATCGGTCGTATTTCATCGTCTGCGACGGATTGATCGACGCCGTCGTCGCCGGTTGTGGGACGAAGCTGTCGGCGTGGACGTGACCGGTAGCCAGCGCCGCTGGGTCGCAGCGATCGAATCGGACGATGCCACTGTTGTCCCTACGAATATCGCCATATAGTGTGAGACGCCGAGGACTGCCCAACAAGGACCAGAGGGCCGCTCACCGCCATCACCAGAACCGTGCCGAGAGCCAGAACAACCGCGAGCGACCGCCATTTTTCAGCGGATATCCGCTTCGAAGACGCAACGCGATGCCCGCGTCCACGACGGCGAAGTCGTCCGTGAAGAGGACACACGGTACAGATGGCATCTGGCTTCTTGCGCCTCCAAGACTCCGGGGAGCTGCTTTGCCAGATTAGACATGAATAGGTACCGATTGGGAACTAGTATATATCTACACTACATGTGAGTTCACCGTAATGACATAGAGAGATACTGTCTATCCATAAGACATATTCGTAACTGCAGTATAGATACAATGTCGACATGCCCTCCAGTAGTCGTAAACTTCTGTCGACGAACAGTGAACAGTGGCGTCTGGCGCACGAAGACCTCCACATCAGAAACACCACCGATACCAAACATGATGTCCGCATAGAAATATACGACAGCGAGATATGTTGCCATAGAGCCCACTATCAGCTCTTGTCAGGCCAGTCCGGCTGTTCGGTCAACTTGCTACAGGCTGGCTGCTACAGGGTTAAAGCTGTTCTCGATAGACAACATGAATCAGTCGCTGCCGTGACAGTCTCCGACGAGCCCGAACGAACGATCTTCGTCCACATTCAGAACGACGGGATCACCATCAAGGAGGGAGTGACGCCCTCGCGCCCCTGAACCAGCGTGTCGCCGCTCCCCCTCGCTCCCCGGAGGCAGGATCGAACGAAATAGGGTAAGCCCATCTTTAACACCCATCGGAACCAAATAACAAACGGAATGAGCTCTGCATCTACATCGGACAGGTCCCCAGAGTCTGCCGACTCAGTGTCGGGCTATCGCGACACGCTTGCGTCGGTTTATCACGAATATGTCGGCGAACCGGCTAAAGAGCGAGATATCTACGTTGGGTTCGGACTCTTTTTTGCTGGAGTTACGCTTGCCATCGTCGGATTCTGCCTCTTTCTGTACAGTAACGTTCTGGAGTCCGGGAGCGCACCGTACTGGCAGATTCGTGAGGTTGCGCTCGTCGTCGGGTTCGTCGGACTGCCCTCCGTGCTGTTGAGCGTCGTCGTACTCCTCCCAGTCGGTTTCAAGACCCGGGTCGTCAGTGCCGCCGGCACGTTGTTCTGTCTCGCCGCAACGATAATTCTGGTTAATGTCTTTCCGTATGGGTGGACGAACAGTGGCGGAGTCAACGGCAGCGTCTGGACGATCAGCGTTTACGCCACTGGCTTAGTCATGCTTGCGGCCTCAACAGGAGCGGCGCTGGTTGCACACTACCTCGAGAAAGCGGCAACCCCAAGCGACTCAACTGAACCAGTCGAGCCGGCCGAGAGCGAGTCGGAGTCTGTCAGCAAAGCAGATGTGGACGACGATATCGAACAGGCACTAGACGGAGCGGAACTATCGTGGGGTGGTGTCGAACAGCAGCCCAAAACTAAGCGGCTAAATCTGGATATGCCAGAAACGGACTCTGACCTCGATCGGACGGCTATCGAGAATTCCGAGGCGACCACGACACGAGCCGACAGCAATGACGTTGATGACGCAGTAGATGGGCTCAGACAGCTACAGGGTGGCCAATCAAAGACAGAACGAAGCACCGGTACCGAAGAACAGGTCGACGCTCTCACGCAGTTTCGAAATGAGCAGGCCGAAGATGACGATGTGGAAACCGGTGTCAAAGAGCAACGAAGCATTGTTACCCGTCTTCGGTCGTTGTTGTTTGAATAGACTGTCTGCTCACCACGGACACTCCGCTGTGGTTCTCTCGTTGCGTGGGGTAACCCAGAGTAATATGTTCCTACGAACCATTCCGTCTGTTTTCATAAATAACATGTAACCTATTGCAACAAAACAGGATAGTTTTTTCAACTTGGTGGGAGGAATACAACTGTATGCCCCAAGGTCTCGATGTCGGTACGATGAACCTCCTGTCTGCACGCCAAGATGGTAACGAAACGGTATTCGTGCAGCAGCGGAACTCCTTCGTCGAAATTGACTACAGCGACATGGCCGAACAGATGCTGTCGAGAAGTGATGTTCTCCACATCCGCAAGGATGATCGCGTCTACATCGTTGGCGATGACGCCCTGAATTTCGCGAACATCTTCAGTGAGGAGACACGCCGCCCGATGCAAGCCGGGATTCTCTCGAGCGACGAGCAATCAGCTATTCCGATGATCAAGCTCATTACTGAACAGGTAGTGGGACAGCCGGAGTTCCCGAATGAGCGCCTGTTTTTCTCGGTTCCCGCGGACCCAATCGATGCCGATGTCTCGACGCTATATCATCAAAAGACGATTGAATCCCTACTCACTGATATGGGCTACAGCCCGGAACCGATCAATGAAGGGATGGCCGTCATCTACTCCGAGCTTGCCAACCGTGAGTTCACTGGCCTCGGTATCAGCTTCGGCGCCGGGATGACCAACGTCTGTCTGTCGTACTATGCAGTCCCCGTAATGAAGTTCTCCATCGCACGCGGTGGCGACTGGATCGACGAGCAGGCTGCACAGGCGACTGGCACGCCCGTCGATAAGGTCACCTCGGTTAAAGAAGAGGACTTCGCACTCAACTTCGAGACGGACGTCGGCGGTATTGAAGGTGCACTGAGTATCTATTACGACAATCTCCTCGACTATGTCATCGAGAACATCATCAGTGAAGTCGATGAGGAAGATGTCGAGGAGGGACTGGATGTCCCGGTCGTCGTGACTGGTGGGACATCCAGTCCTGACGGCTTCGAAGAGTTGTTCGCCGAACGGATCAACGAATCCGAGATACCGTTCTCAATCAGCGACGTCCGCCAAGCCGAGAATCCATTATATAGTGTCGCACAGGGCGCACTCGTCGCAGCGCGGTCGGAAGAAGAGCGCGAGGGGCAAAACGAGCAGGCCGAAGAATCTGACACCACCGCCGAGTAACGGTTGGTCTCGAATAGAAGCACTGTTCGCCGGCGTCAGCCGGAACATTCTACTGGTCCTCGTCCAGGCAAGACCACTGACGTCGGACGCTACTCAGTTTCGTCCTCGTTTTCGTCGGCTTCAGTTTCCGTGTCTTGGCTATTCTCATCGTTCTCATTAGATTTGGCTGTAACCTCCCCGCTCTGTTCAATTTCGTTCTCGTCGATAACACGGTTCAATTCGTCAGCAGCGTCCTGTCGGAACCTGTTAGCGTCGGACCCCAGAGATATTCCCACCGCGACACCAGCCTGTTCAAGCGAGAACTCTGGTCGGTCTGTGGGCTCGTCCCGTTCCGGAATCGGGACGCTGGGTGTACGGCCGGTGTTTTCGGGTTTACCGGGGTTAGAATCAGGATGCTCGTTGAACCGAGCGAGAGCGAACTCCCAGGACTCTGGGGGGGAAGCCTCGTTGTGATGCGACGCAGAGATGTCTGCGAAGCCGCACGATTCACAGACGATAGCTGTCTGGTCAGCGGTCGCAAGCGTATACGTGCTGAGATCGGATTCGCAGCGGGGACACCGCATACTAGACCATGCGTGCCTCTGCTATACAATGGTTCCGTCAGTTATCGCCGTCCAGGGAACGAGTTATGAGATGGGCGACCGATGTTGGAGGTGATGCCGGAGATCGAGATTACGGACACACAACAGGATGACTTGACGACGATTCGGGAGGATCTCGAAGACGCGTTCATCGAGACGTACGGGCACATTCGTACGCAAGATGTCGTTGACTACCTCCTCGATACATACACACCGCCGGACCAGCTGGAAGACGAGCAAGGCCTGAGCCGTACCGACTACGAGCGACTCGCCTCGGCTGAGTATCCGGAACTCCAACACATCGCCTCCGAGGTGCCAGACGTTCCCGGTAGCGGTATTGAGGCCGACGAGATGCGAGGGAAACTGCTCGCAGCACTTGGAACGAGTGAGCTTGCGGATCGCCTCGCGGATATCGAACCTGAAAAAAGAGCGAACGAGGGGGGCGAGGAGGCGGCCGCCGGCCCAACTAGGCCGGGGAACACGCCAAACGACGGACGTGACGTCGCACAGAACGGTACGCCAACACAGACCACATCGTCATCCGATACCATCGAAAGCGCCGACGCGGCCGAGTCGAACGCGGCAGTTGACGACACTCCGAGTGATACTCTTTCCGCTGCCAACCGTTTGCTAACCGAACATGACGAGAAGTGGACCCGGTCAGACGAGACCGACGAACCATACGAAGTCACACTTCCCGACGGTTCAACGGTGAGCGCCCGGACGAAAGACGACGTCCGAAAACTGCTGTTTCAAAACTACTGAGTACGCTCTCCTCGCGAAAACACTGTTTGACGTCGACCATCCCTCACGAGGGTACGTCCCATCGAGCACCTACGACTCACCATCCGATACGTCCTCGAGGTAGCCGACCCGACACTGTGGGCAAACGTCACCGGGAAAGAACGACGATTCACTCGCGGGGAGTTCGAACTCACACCTCGGACACTGATACGTCGGAACCGAGTCGCTTGTGGTATTCTTTGAGCGGTCCGCCGTATACGACTGCCCGTCTCGACCGTTTCCAATACCCGGTTCTTCGGGGGTTTCAGACGACGGTTCTGCCGTGTCTGTAGCAGCATCATCAATGAGGACTGCATCGTCGCTACTTGACGGCGTGTCGCTGTCGTCATCTGGTTCCTGTGTCTCCGACAGTATCACGGCGTCATCAGTCGTTTCCAGAAGCCCCGATTCGGTCACCGCCGGTGACTCGTCACTCGCCTCCGCATCTGGAGATGTTTCTGCCACATTGTCTGACACGGCCATCGTTGATGCGGGTGGTTCGGTGGGTTCCGTTTCGTCTGCTGCCTGCACCGGGTCTCTCGCTTCAGTCTCGACCTCCGCGGTCTCTCTCACCCCTGCTGGCCCCTTGTTTTCGGTTCTGTGTTCGACTTCATCCGACCGCTCGCCATTCGCTTTCGATTCCTCTGTGGTGGATATCAGGCCTTGATTCTCAGAGATATCTCGGATATGCTCACAGCGCTCGCAAGACTTGTATTCCCGAACAGTTAGAACAGTGCCCCGCTTACCTTCGTCGTACGACTCCTCTATCGTCGACTCCCCGAAGTCGTGTCCAAATAGCTCACAACGCAGTCCCATGCATGGCCATTTACGTCGTACGATTAAGAATGTATTCACCAGCAGTGACATCTTTGTCGCGTTAGCCGCATGCGGGAACGTGTCTGTGACCAGCCTCGCCCCGTCGCTAAAGTAGTTGTCAAACCCGTTTGCTTGCGCTCAACCCCATATTGATTCTGGAACCACTATGAGGAGAGCAAGGAAGACAATGAGGATACCGAGACCAAGTATTCGAAGTACCCCTGCCGAACGTTGTCGGTTCGGAGGAAGGGATTCGGCTAATCCAGAGAACGCAAACGCGATACCCAAAAAGAGCATGTTGTGAGGGCCGTTGAGTACAATACCGAAATACACCCACCCAAGGATGCAAATGAACGAGAAGAGTGAGAATAAGAGGCCCTTCCGTCGTCCGTCTGGTTCACGAAACAGCATCCGTTGAACTGCCTCCATACGTCCTACCAGAAGTTTGACCCGGTAAAAAGTTCCCCTGTGTTGACTGTAACTGAATTAGCATATCTCACTGCTGAGGATTTTAATAACCCCGGGAGTACGCGACAACAATGGGGTTTACAGAGACGTTCGATGCTGCAGAACCGACACATAGACTCGTCTCTCGGAATCTATCCGGTGTTAAGGACTGGGACGAACTCGGCGGTGTGACAGTCGAGAACCGGGCGATTCGCGTTCTGATGGGCTACGGAACCGTTGTCCACCTAGAGCTTGAGCCAAAACACGGTCAATTTGAGACGGTACAACGGGAGCTATAGGAGCCATTGAAAATCAATGCACACCTGATCGCACGACGGTAGTGCGATCAGTGTGTACATCGTTTCAATTGTTACTATAGTGCGGGTTCCCGACTCGAAATGTATCTTTGTCCGTTCGGATCACGAATTTCGAGCGGTGCTTCCCGAGGACCGGGCGTTGATTGAGTCAGTACTCGAAATCCCGGACGGTGATACTGATGCGTGGACGGACCGTCTGTTCTACTTCGACGAACGCTCTTGCGTAGTAGATTGTTGATAGCGAGAGCTGCGGCTGAAAGTCGAAGAGGGCAAGGGCACCGCGCCAGCGGTGCCCGATATGTTCCCAATAAGTCGATTCGTGTCGGAATCGGC
>NZ_JAYMGY010000010.1:0-109964 GCF_037078445.1 Haloarcula sp. CGMCC 1.2071 | reverse complement strand
AACGTGTTGACGAGGAAGTTAAGAAGCTGGTCCTCGTGGATTTCACCGTCTGCTTGCTTGGTATTGGACACACCTTCAGCAAGCAGACCTCTCAACTAACCGGCTTTGTGAAGTACTGATCCTTAGCCTCGCCGCTTGATAGTCGACACGAACGCTGAGCGGTGTATGGTCTAATCTGACCACGCGGCCCGTCCCCACGCGATTTAAGCCACACCGCCCGGTATCAGTGCCCGTGACAGAGCGCGGACGGACGCGGCGGGCGTTTCTGGGGACGCTCGCGGCGACGACGGTCGGGTCAGTTGCGGGGTGCCAATCACAGTTCGATCCGCTCGCATCGACGGCGCTTGACGAACACGCCGCCACACAGTTCCGACAGGGGCTCCTGAACCAGGGATATCAGGACGCGTCGATACCGGACGCTGTTGAGCGGGCCTGGGAACTGCCGGCCAATCGTGGGGACCACACCGCGGCGAAGGGGAGTCCCGTGCTGGCACCGACCGGTGACCTGATTCTGGCCGACGATACCGGCCGCGTGCGGGCCATCGCACCTGACGGCGAGGTCCAGTGGGCGACGACCATCACGCAGGCCACCCGGGGGAGCCACGGCACGCCGGCTATCGCCAACGACACCGTCTACATCGGGGCCTACGACGGCGCGCTGTCGGCGCTGGACCTCGAAACCGGAAAGCGGCGCTGGCGGACGGAACTCGGTGATGCCATCGGCGCGAGTCCGACCTACTACAACGGGTCGCTGTACGTCGCTGTCGAGCACGCGGCTCCGAGCGGGAGCGTCGTCGCCGTGAACGCTGCCACCGGCGACGTGCAGTGGCGCGACAGTCGACCGACCGACCATCCGCACTCGACGGTGGCGCTGGACCGCGAGCACAATCGTCTGCTGTTTGGCTCGAACGACGGCTACTGCTACGCGTGGTCGTTCCCGGGTCTGGAACAGGTGTGGCGGTACGACACCGGCGGCGACGTGAAAGCCCCCATCGCCGTCGCCGACGGGACCGCTATCGTGCCGTCGTGGGCCGAGACGGTCACTGCCGTCGACGTGACCGACGGCTCGGAGCAGTGGACCTTCGAGGCCGACGCCGACGTGATGTGTGCGCCGGCGGTCCACGATGGCACCGTCTACGTCGGCAGCCACGACGACCGGGTGTACGCACTCGACCTCGAAAGCGGCGAGGAGCAGTGGCGCTACGACACTGGCGGGTGGATTATCGGGAGCGTCGTCGCCACCCGAGGCCACGTCCTCGTCGGGTCCTACGACGGGCGACTGTACGCGCTGGAGCGGGACTCGGGAGCGAGGGTCTGGACCACCGACAACCGCGGCCATGTGACGAGTGCTCCGCTGGTGACCACCGACGCCATCTACTACACGGAGCGCGCGGTCGAGGGCGACCCGAACCGACCGGGAATGTGCTACAGACTCGTTCCGGCATAACGAAGCGAAACCCCTTACCCCGCGGACCGTCGACTGTCGCCTATGAGTACTATCCGGGTCGTGTGGGGGACTGCGACCGGCCCGACCGCACTGGCCGCGTACGACGCGGCACTCGCCGAGGCGGGCGTCCACAACTACAACCTCATTTCGCTTTCCTCTGTCATTCCTACCGAGCCGGCTATCGAGGTGACGGAGACGGCACCGGACCTGGGGCCGCCCGGCGAAGCGCTAGAGGTCGTCCAGTCCTCGGCGACAGCCGAGCCTGGTGAGAGCGTGGCCGCTGGTATCGGCTGGGCCCGCAGCGAGGACGGGCCGGGCATCTTCTACGAGGTCGACGGGGGCAGCGAGGACGCGGTCCGGATGGAAATCCGCGAAGGGCTGGCCGCCGGCCGGGACCTCCGGGATTGGGAGTTCGTCGAGGAGAACGTGTACGTCGAGTCGGCGTCCGACGACGCCGAGTACGCCAGCGCCGTCGTGCTCGCCACCTACGGCGAGAGCCACCCCGTCGTGTAAGCGGCGTTGCACCGACGGTTCCGGTCAGAACTGTGTTCGACCCTGGGTTTTTAGTCCTCCCCCCCATAGAGACAGAGAACGTTCATGTACGGTAATACGTCGTTTGGTGGGGAGACGGAAGAAGTGACGCTGACCGCGGAACAGCGTGAGGAGCTCCGACGGGACCTCTCAAGCGTCGCCGCCCGGACCCGCGAACTCCTGCCCGGCGAGTTCGTCGTCGGTTCGGAAATCAGCAACAGCACGACTGGACCGCGGGCCACAATCGCGGTCCAGCCACCCGTCGGATCGGTCGTCAGCGCCGACTACACGCCCGAGGACCCGGAAAGCGCGAGCATCTCCGACGCCGAGCGCGACGACCTCGCGCAGGGCATCGCTGCCTCTGCGGCCCTGCAGGTCAAGCAGGTGATGGGCGACGACACCTCGCCGACGGCGCAGTAACGATTGTCGTTTTCAGTTTTCGCCGGGACAGTCGCGGAGCGGAGACGCCGAAATCAGGCGTGGCCATCACTGGCGACTGGCGGATTATAGAACAGCGCGTAGCCGATAGAGCCGCTGGCCGGGAGACTGCCGGCACTCAGCGCAGTCACGAGGCTGATGGAGGTGACGACTGCGCCGAGCGACGCCAGCAGCATCGAGAGGGCGATGCTGGCGAGCACGAGGTCAGGCATCGACGGGCGGCCGGACATTCGTGTCTCTACAGAGACACGCCTGCTAATTAAATATTATTACTCGTGCAAACGGTGCGCTGCCCACCGCCTACTTCCACCAGAACTACGAACCGAATTCTGAACCGCACTACGGGGGTGACGGAACTGCGTATTACTACTACAACTCTCGCAAGTCCGTGGAGATCGTACGCAGAGAACTCAACGAAACGCTCTACACAGCAGTTGAATCGGGGAATTGCTCCTTACACGCACGTACGCAGAATCAGGATAATTGCTGTTGGTTCATAACTGACCTCAGAACATCCCCATTCTTCTTTTTGTAATAACTCCGGGTATAGGGAATTAGTTCTGGGTCAAGATATAGACAATCAAAGTCCCATAGAGCATCAGCAGTAAATGTTGCAGTTTTTCCAGAGTCACCTTCAGTATCGCTTTCGTTGAATTGTTCTTTTTCCATTTCACCCATACGAACTTCCCAAACCCAAGGTGTATCCTTTCTCTCACCTCGTTCGTAGCTTCTGTCTCTCCCGCCGAGGACATATCGTACGACGACGTACATACCGGGCTTAGCGATATGGCCTTTTGGTTGGTTATCTTCCATAGCCATCTTGACCTCAATACCGGGAACACCGCTCTGCTTCCCGCTACTGATTAAATCGGGGAAGTTCCCTGCGTTCACCCGATACAATCCATCAGATGCTCCAGCTACACCAGATGCGAAGAATTCTCCAATAACTGTTGATAGAGCCGCATACTCATCGAACTGTTCTGCGAGCGGGTCGAGACCTCGACGGCGTAGTGCGAAATCAATCGTGTCCAGGTTCTCATAAATCTCTTCGACACCATTGAGAATCGCAGAGCTATCAAACGGAACTTCTTCGAGAATGTCTGCATCTTCTATAACGTATTCCCTGTTTGCTGTCCTGAATGATTCGGGATTTGTGAGTTCCGTTATTGTGATATCTAATGCTTCCGCAATCCGCATAGCAATCGACAAACTCGGCTCTCTCTCACCTCTCTCGATTTTTCCCAGAGTAGTCCGATGTATATCAGCAGCCTCGGCAACTTCTTCAAGCGAGCTTTCGTGTAGTTCACGAAGTTCCTTTATTCGATTACCAAGCTCCGACTTGAACTCATCGTCCATAATATATTGAGAGAGACCGACCGATTTAAGAATGGTCGAGACAATTGTCTCATTACCGTATTGACTGTTTCTTCTGAACGTGGGTCGTGAAGATTATTAAGTGCGTATAGCGACACAGTATCTTAATGAGCGAGAGTTCCAACCAAGAATATTTAAAAAGAAATGAGACAATTGTCTCATACAACCTATGGTAGGTGTAATCGATCTGTTTTGTGGAACGGGAGGATTCACATACGGGTTCAAGACTCACCCATCAAATGAGTTTGAGGTTCTCCTTGGACTCGACAAAAAAGGAGCAGCTACAGAGACCTTTAAAGAAAACCATCCTTCAGCTAGCGTCGTTAATGAAGATATCCGAGAGTGGCCTGCTGAGAAAACTGCTACAGAGAAGGACATTTCTCCTGATGATGTGGATGTGATTGTAGGCGGCCCACCCTGCAAAGGCTTCTCTTCAATCCGCCCAGACCGCGGAACTGAGGCTGAAGACGAGAGGAACGGCCTCTATACAGACTTCGTGAATTATGTCGATTTCTTTGAACCTGACTTCTTCATTATGGAGAATGTAGTGGGTCTTGCCACTCACAACGACGGAATAACGATTCAGAAGATTATCGATAGTGTACGGGATATCGGATATAGTGCTGACTGGCGAATTGTTAACGGCGCTAACTTCGGACTTCCCCAGAGGCGTGAACGCCTGATTATGATTGGTTCGGGAGATGACCGAGTTATCGAATTCCCACGACCTACTCATCAAGCTAATGGGCGAACTATTGGCTACAAGGACGAGTCTAAGGTAATCACAGCTCAGCCGACTCTTGATAATTTCCGTGCTGGGACTTCCCTACCAGAAGGCCGTACTATTATGGATGCTATCGATGATTTACCTGAATTAGAGGCTGGAGAGGAAGTAACAGAGTACACCAAGCCAGCGCAGAACGAATATCAAGAGACTATGCGGAAGAATTCGAACGAGCTCTCTCTACATAAGGCGACGAAGCACCAGTCGAAAATGATGACCATCATTAGGCATAGCGGTCCAAATAAAGAAGCTACAATAGAGAATCTTCAAGCGTCTGATGAGGTAGACGATGTTGAGGATTACATAAGTAGTGGCTATAGCTCAAGCTATTCTCGTCTGGACCCAGACCTTCCATCGGTTACGATTACGATGAACTTCATCCATCCTGCTTCGAACAAATGTATCCATCCGTACCAAGACCGAGCTCTAACTCCACGAGAAGGTGCTCGGGTACAGAGTTTCCCTGATGACTTCGAATTTGTTGGTAGTCGAAGTGATATTGTGGAGCAGATCGGTAACGCCGTACCTCCGCTACTCGGTCGTGTGTTGGCCGAGCATACTCTCGGAATGTATGATGATTCGTATGAGACCGACTATGTTGCCTGTGTTACTGAGAAGAAGGACCAACGAACAGTTAGTATCTAACTGAATCTGTTTATCTGGGTACAACCCTACATTTCGGGTCGAAATTGATTAGAAGATCGAATTGGTGTGTACGGAAACACCCGTTTCTTAACACCCTTACAGAGCGCACTATAGAGGGGTGTACGAAAGGGGGCAGACTATCATCTCCCCAAATATGATGTATTTGATACTATGGAAACCATGGGATACGCTCGAATCAGTACCGAAAAACAATCGATTAACAGACAAGTGAACCAGCTAAACGATTACGGTGTAGACGACTTCAGACCGACAGACACTGCCCTTATCTTACTAAACGACCCACTCGACTACAGACCAGAGAATGGCAAGATGGCAGAGATGTTCATTCAGATGACTGCGATGTTCGCAGAGGTCGAGCGAGAGATGACGAAAGAGCGGTTCGGCTTGGTGTTTAAAACGCTATAGATAATGGCAGGCACGTAGGACGACCGTCTCTCGGTTACGAGGTCGAGGAAGATGGTGAACTTGTTCCAGAGCCTGAATATCTAGGCGTGTGAGATGTTGCGGCTGATTGACGAAGGAGAGTTGTCGAAGCAAAGAGGAGCAAAGCGAATGGATACGTCACGAGCTACAATCAACCGTATCTTGGAAGACGAAGAGAGACGAGAGATGTACGGCCTGTAACGCAATTTGCGTTACGCTTAGCTTTATTTCCCCCAGAAGGGGTCCCGGTTCCGGTGTTTCTCCAGATACATCGACAGCGCCTCGCGCTCGTCGACGGAGATGTCCTCCTTGAGTTCCTGTTCCAGTATTTTCGCGTGCTTTTCGGGGATTTCGACCCAGAGGTCGTCGCCTTCCTCTATCTGGCGACCGACGGTCGGCCCCTGGATAGAGACGGCCATGCGCTCGCCGGCGCGGGCGGAGTCCACGTCCTCGCCCTCGTCCTGGATCGTCTTGAGGGTCCCGACGCGGTTTGCCTCGCCGTTCTCCCATCTGACGACGTTGACGTTCCGGCGGAGTTCACCGGAGAGGATTTCGACGCCGACGACGGCGGGGTCTGACTGGCGGAACGTGTGGTCCTGCAGAATCCGGAACTTCGCGGGTCGGGTGATGTTCTCCAGAATCTGCTCCTGCTGGGCCTCCTCGATGGCGGTGACGTGGTCGTCGTAGGACTCGACGAGCTGGTAGATGACGTCGTCCTCGAACAGCTCCACGTCCTCCTGCTCGGCGAGGTCGCGCGCGTCGTCGAGCACCTCGACGCTGAAGGCGAGAATCGCCTGGTTGGTCGGCTCGCCGGCCGTTTCGGCGACGCGGATATCCCGCGGCGCGACGGCACCGACCTCGGCGCGCATGACCGGGATCTCTTCCTCTTCGAGCGTGCTGGAGAGGGCTTCCAGCGAGCCGAGCGTGTCAGCCTTGATGACGACCCCTTCCTCTTTCGTGGTCACCTCGATCTCGGCGAGTTCCTCCTCCACCTCGGCGATGACCTCGCTGCGGTCGCGGTCGCGGATGACGCGGATCGGCGCGCCGGCCATCGCGTCGCCGAGGTCCGGCGCGGCGATCTTGACACCGTCGGCGGCGGCGACCTGCTCGACCTGCTCGAACTCCTGCTCTGTCCGGATCTCTTCGAGCGGGCGCGGCCGAAGCAGCGCGCGGACATCAGTGACGATGGGGCCCTGCAGACCGCCGACGACGATGGTGTCGTCGTTGCGGATGGTCCCGTCGTAGATGATGGCGTCGAGCGTCGTTCCAAAGCCCTGGGTGTCTTTCACTTCGAGGACGGTCCCGACACCGGGACCGCTGGTGTCGATCTCCATCTCCTCTTTCATGTACCGCTGGGACAGTCCCATCATCACCGTCAGCAGGTCAGGGATGCCCTCGCTCGTTTCGGCCGAGACCGGCACGACGCCGATGTTAGCCTGGAAGTTCTGGACGCGCCAGTACATGTCCGCCGAGAAGCCGTTGTCCGAGAGTTCGCCGATGATCTCGTAGAGCTTCTCGTTCAGGTCGGACTGGACGCGGTCGGACTGGGCGTCCATCGTCTGCTGGACCGGCTGTCCCTCGTTGGGATTCCAACCGGGGACAGTGTCGATCTTGTTCGCGGCGACGATGAACGGCGTCTGTGTGCGCTTGAGGATGTCGATGGCCTCCAGCGTCTGGGGCTGGAAGCCGTCGTTGACATCGACGACAAGGATGGCGATGTCGGCGAGCGCGCCGCCCCGAGAGCGAAGCGTCGAGAAGGAGTGGTGCCCCGGTGTGTCGATGAACAGCAGGCCGGGCAGGTCGAAGTCAGTCGGGTCGACGAGGTCGCCGGCGATCTCGGAAATCACGTCCAGTGGGACTGCCGTCGCGCCGATGTGCTGGGTAATCGCGCCCGATTCGCCGGCGGTGACGGCCGAGCCGCGGATCTTGTCGAGCAGGCTCGTCTTCCCGTGGTCGACGTGGCCCAGAACGGCGACGATGGGCGTCCGCAGGGTGTCGTCGGTGGCTGTGGTGGGGTCCGTGTCAGACATAGATGGCTCCAGAAGTTGTCAGAACCGAGTCGTCGGTGGCAGTTAAGTTCGTCGTCATCAGACGCGCGCGACCGAACGTGGGGCTAAGCGGGCGTCACTCGGTTACAGTGAACGATCCTGTCATGCCGACGCTCTGGTGGGGGACGCAGTGGTACTCGTACTCGCCGGAGACCTCGAACGTGTAGGCGTACTCGTAGCCCGAACTGTACGTCGTCCCATCGTCGCCGGGCGTCCCCGACCAGTCGCTGTCTTCCGGCGTCGCGGTCGGCTTGACGTTGTGGCCGCCGGCCTTCCAGACCCACAGCACGGTGCTACCGACGGGGACCTCGAAGGTTTCCGGGTCGAAACTGAAGCTTCCCGGCGCGACGGCGACCTCCTGGTCGGCGTCCACCGGCGTTCCGGTCGGCGTGGGCGTCGCTGTCTCGGTCGGGGCGGCCGTGGCAGTCGGTGTCGGCGACTCAGTCGGCGTCGGTGTCGCCGTTTCAGTTGCCGTCGCGGTTCGAGTCGGCGCTTGTGTGGCGGTGGCTGTCGGTGACGGTGTTCCGTCGCCGCCGCTACTACAGCCTGCCACGGCCCCGATGACGGCGGCCGCGAGGCCCCCGAGAAACTGACGCCTGTTACTGTCCATGCGTACCCGTCGGCCGCCTCTCGCATAGGGTTGTGGCTCGCTGTAGATGTTCCGGGGCGCGTCGGAAGGTCGAAGACGGCACCATGGCCGCCGATACCGGTATCCATCGGTCCACATCGCAGCTCACCTGTCGGACATCCCCGTGGCGTTTATGTAACCTCGTTCGGAACAAGGGGGTATGGCTGCAATACTCGCAGAAAACCTGTCGGGGAAAGACGTGATGGGGACTGACGGCGCGGAGATCGGCAGTCTCTACAACATCACGATGGACTTTTCCTCGGGCGCGCTGCACAATCTCGTCATCGACCCTGCGGAGTCGCTCCGCAACACGAACTTCGAGTACAGTGACCAGGGCCGCCTGCTTGTCCCAGTTGAGCGGGTCAAGGCGGTGAAAGACCATATGATCGTCAAACGCTAGATGTACGTTCTTGACTCCTCGGCATTTATCAACGAGTATCATACTGACGAGCAGATAGCGACGATTCCGCTTGTCAGAGAGGAACTGGAGGACGAGGCCGCCTATCGCTTCGACGCCCTCGAAGGCTCGGGAATGCACCTTCACATCCCCGAGGACAACACGGTCGAGCGCATCGAACGCGCCGCCAGCGAGACCGGTGACCTCGCGGAACTCTCGGAAACCGACATCCGGCTGATCGCGGCCGCGTTCGAACTCGACAGCCGACTCGTCACCGACGACTACGCGATGCAGAACGTCGCGGAGAAACTCGACGTGGCGGTCGAAGTCATCGCCCGTGAAGGGATTTCCGAACAGCGGGAGTGGCTGTTCCAGTGTGCCGGCTGCGGCCGTGAGTTCGACGAGAACCGCGACCGCTGTCCCATCTGTGGCAGCTCGCTATCGCGGAAGAACCCGGCTTAGACGGTTTGTTCGTCCCGGGCTTCGAGTCCGAGCTCGACCAACTGCGAAAGCACTTCCTCCTCTGTGATGCCGTAGCGCCGCGCAAGCGTTTCGATGATCCGCGCTTGGTCGTCATCACAGACGATGGTGAACCGCCGAGTCATGCCATCGCCTACAACGGTAGTTCGCATAAACACCCGTCAGACAGCAGTCAGACGCCTCAAACTGCCGGATTTCCTGTAATCTCGATGTACAATGTGAGAAACTGGATGGCATTGAACGCCCCGTGAATAAAGATGGGGACGAGCAGGTTCTCGGTCTTGAGATAGCTCAGGCCCAGCAGCGTCGACAGGACGAACACCAGTAACAGCGAGAGGACGGTCTGTGTCGGCGTCCCAGTACTGTACTGCCCGAAGTGGACGACGCCGAAGACGGCGCTCGTGAGTATAATCGCCTGCAGATCACTGAAATCGTCGTAGAGGTACTTCTGGATGATGTTTCGGTAGATGAACTCCTCGCTCGGCGCGATAGTGAGAAACGCCAATGGGACCATCACGAGCAGGAACGAGGGGTCCTCGCGGGCCAGTTCCTCGACGCTGCTCCGGGCCGCTTCGAGCCCGAGCGCCTGGATGAGGTAGCTGAAACTGAAGAGCGCGACCATGAGGACGACGACGCCGCCGACGCCATAGCCAACGTCGCGGAGTCCGGGTCGACGCAGGTCGAGGTCGGCCCAGGTCCGGTCTAACCGGTTGGCGACGGCTGCCCCGAAACCGACGAAGCCGACGCCGATACCGATAGTGAGCGTGATGTACACTGGGCCGGTGACAGTCCCGCCGTTGAGCGCTGCGGCGCTGACAAGCCCTGCGGCCGCGGCCCCGAGGACGACGAACTGGGCGAACAGCGTGCCCACGAGGAAGCCGGCCAGTCCGATCCCCGTCGCGACCGAGAGCGCTCTGGCGACCGTGTACAATCGGTCGTTCGATACGCCGGTCGCCAGCGCCCAGCCCAGCGCAACCGTCACGCCGCCGGCCAGCACCGTGAGATACACGGCGATTCCGACAGTCGCCTCGACGCCGGGACGGAACTCCGGCCCGAAGAAGGCGACGAGCGTCGCGAGCGTTGCGACGGTGCTCGCGCCTGTCGCGCCCAGGCCCGCCTGTCGGCGGTCGAGTGCGCCGTGACGGACAAGTGAGAAAGCGAGCGCGGCGATGACGAACCCAGCGGCGGCGACCTGGCGGGCGGTGACCGGGCCGACCGTCGTCGCCGGTGTCATCCAGCCAACGACGCCGGTTTCCGTGGCGACGAGTACGACGAGACCGAGGCCAGCGGCGAGAACACCCCAGTTCGCGGCAGTGTCGTCCATTATCGGCAGTCCGTTGCGCCGGCCTAAAGGGACTCCGTTTCACCGATCCGCAGCCGCTCGCGCTCGTCGATGACCGCCGTCTCCTCCGTCGCTTCGCCGCGGATGAGCGCTCGCGTGGCGTTCTTGCCCCACTCGACGGCAGGCTGGGTGAACGTCTCAACCTCCGCGAGTTCGCCGACGAGGACGCAGGCCGCCTCCATCGCGTACAGCAGTTCGCCGACGCTCTCGGCGTCGAGACGGTCGATCTCCACTTCCAGCGCCGGCCGGTCGGCCGCCGGCAGGCTCGCCACCGTCGCCTCGTACTCGGCGTCGATGAGGCCGCCGAGGTCGGTGCCGGCGAGATACGACAGGTCCTCGTGGTCCGGATCGGGAATCGCCACGTCGGCGCGTTCGCGCGGCCGGACGAACGTGACGACCTTGTCGCGGTGGCCGGCGCGGTACAGCTGGAGCTGGGAGTGCTGGTCGGTCGCGCCCAGTGCACGCGCCGGTGTCTGGCCCCGCCCGTCCTTGCCCAAGCTCTCGGCCCAGAGCTGTGCGAACCACTCGCCGAAGGACTCCAGGCGCTCGGCGTAGGGCATGACGGCGTTGACCGTCGCGCCCTCTTCTTCGAGTGCGTAGGCCATCGCGCCGTAGGCATAGGCCGGCGAGTCGTACAGCGACGGCGCGAGGTCGTTGGCCGCTGTCTGGCCGCCGGCAATCAGCCCCTCGATGTCGATACCGAGAATCGCCGGCGGGACGAGCCCGACCGCCGAGAGGGCACTGAAACGCCCGGGGACGCCCTCGGGCACCGGCAGCGTCGGCAGGTCGTGCTGGTCGGCGAGCGCCCGGAGCGGGCCGGACTCGCCCGTGGTCACGACGATGCGCTCGGTCCAGTCGACGCCGCGGTC
Organism: Haloarcula sp. CGMCC 1.2071; assembly: GCF_037078445.1. Lineage (NCBI taxonomy): Archaea > Methanobacteriati > Methanobacteriota > Halobacteria > Halobacteriales > Haloarculaceae > Haloarcula > Haloarcula sp. CGMCC 1.2071. The sequence goes on along the minus strand of NZ_JAYMGY010000010.1, from coordinate 98,537 downwards.
CTCGTAGGCCTTGCGGACGACGAGGAAGTTCGCCAGCGTCTCCGCCGTCGTCCCCGAACGGGAGACGACGTTGATGGCTGCGTCGGCGAGCGCAAGGTCGTCGAGCGTCCGCCGGACGTGCTCCGGGTCGACGTTGTCCAGTACGACGTGGCTGCCCGGGTCCTCTGCCAGCGCCTCTGTGATGGTTTTTGCCCCCAGCGCGGAGCCACCGATCCCGACGGTGATGACCGATTCGGCGTCGGCGACGGGCGCGACGGCGTCGCGGATGGCCGCGGCGTCGGTTGTCTCTGGGAGGTTCAGCGACGCGTAGCCGAACTCGTCGTCGTCCCGTCCCTGCTCGATCCGGTCGTGGGCCGCGGCCACTCGCTCGTCCAGGCCGTCAAGCGTCGCTCGCTCGACTCCCGGGTCAGCGGCACTGGCAAGCGCGGCTCCGATATCGACGTGCATATTGGGGGTGTCGGCGGGCGGGTACAAACAACTCCCGGACGCATGGCAGGCCGCAGACGTGGCTCCGGTGTCACCGCTGGTCGGACAACACCGCGCTTAACCACGCGCTCGCCTAACCCACAGGTATGACAGACGCGACGGCAGAGCAGTCCGTCACAGCCGACGCCGACGATGACCGGCCCGAACCGTACAACGGGCTCCCCGGGGCGTTTCCCTACGCGTTCCGGGCCAGCGACTCGCTGCTGTTCAAAGCCTACGTTCCGGTCGCGTTGTTGCTGTCCGTGGCAATCGCCCTCGTGTTCTCGTTCGGCCTGATTACGCAACTCGCCGAGACCGGGAGCGTCCGCGGCGGCACGTTCACCTTCTCGCGGAGCTTCTTCCTGTTCATCGGACTGTTGCTGGTCGCGCCGCTGCTGGCCCCAGTGCTCTCCGTCGCGCGCCGTCACCGACGGACCGCGTCCTCGGTCGCCTACGACCGCGCCCTCGCGCTCTCGGCGTTCCTGTTCATCGGGTCGATATACCTCGCGCTCTTGACCTCCGCCCCGGCGGAGCTCCGCGAGCCGACACAGAGCGCCGTCGTCGGCTTCTTCTACTCGCTGCCGCCGCTTGCGGGCCTGGCCCCGCCGCTGCTCGCGACGCTGGTGATCTATCTGACCCACCGGCTGCTGAAGTAGCGCCGCCGGCCCACAGCACCCACTCCTCCGAAGCGATACGACACACCGTCCCCGGGTCGAAACGGGCAAGAACGCCCGACACGAATCTGTGTCTATGACAGCGATTGAAGGGACATTTCTGGTCACGAACGCCGACGACGCGTCGGCGACGCTTCGGAACGTCGCGGACTCGCAGGTACTGACACTGTCGGACAATCCCGGTGTCGAGGCCGGCGAGGTAGTGGAGGGGACAGTCGAACCGGAGCCGCCCATGGAGGTCACGTACACCGTCACCGAAGTCGCCGAGCGGCGACGCATTCCCGTCGAGAGGGTCGACCTCGCGCCGACGGCACAGACGACCGAAATCGCGGCGGAACAGGCCCCCGGCGAGCTAACGACGGTCGAACGCGCCGGCGAGGGTGAGGTTCACGTCCTGACGGTCCCGGACGACGAGACGGACGAGGCTGCGGCGGATGTCGTCGAGGACGAAACCACCCTCTCGCGGGCGGCCAGGCTCGGCGTCGACCGCGTCGAGGTTCGGACGGCAGAGGGCGTCGTCAGCGTGCGCTACCTGCCGGACTGACGCGTTCTCTCGTCTGCTCCAGTTTCCTATTCGGTCGGTCCGGCGGCGCTCTGAACCTGCCAGCCGCCGGCGATTCCGCAGGCCTCCCGCTCGGTGTAGACGAACGCGGTGTCTTCGGTCACCGCGGACCCACCCTCGACGGATTCGATCTGAAGCGGGAAATCCAGCGTGTCGCCACAGCAGCCGACGCCGACGAACTCCGTCCACACGTCGCCCGGCGCGGCGGTGTCGTGTGTCTTCCGGAGGTACGCGCGGAACGGCGAGCCGTCGATCTTGTCGCGACCCCAGCCGCTGAGGTCCGCCGGGTAGGAGAGTTCGACCCTGGTTGCGCTTTCGGGCATACCCGGATATACGTGATAAACTGCCATAGATGTACGGCACGGCGGATGTCAGCGCCAGTGATTGAGAAGGCTTATTCGCCCCCGTCTCACACCGTTCCGTCATGTTCGAGTTCGAGGTCCCGGAAGTCGATTACACCCAGTATTCGAACCGCCAGCTGGTGGCGGTTCCGCTGGTGGTGCTTGCGCTCTCGCTCGCGGTCATCGGTGGTTGGTGGGCTGTCACCGGGGCACCAGTCGACCGGGGCATCGACTTTACTGGCGGGACGGAATTAACGATAGGGACAAACGCGACGCTCACAAACGAAGAAATCGAAGCCACATTCGACGAGCCGGTTGTTTCGGTGCAGGGTATCACGACGACTTCGGAATCCACCTACGAGAATCAATACGTCGTCACGTTCGACAATTCGGCCAACGTGTCTTCGGTTCGGTCCGCTGCCCAGTCGGCGGAGGAACTGACACTGTTGGGGAGCGGAACGACATCGCCGCTGTTTGGCGGGCAAAACCAGCGTCTCGCAGTCATCGGTGTCGGAGTTGCGTTCGTTGGAATGAGCCTGCTCGCGTTCGCCTTCTTCCGCACATTCGTCCCGAGTATCGCCATTGTTATCTCGGCGTTTTCCGATATCATGATTCCGCTCGCGATAATGAACCTCCTTGGAATCAAGCTTTCACTGGGAATCGTCGCAGCGCTTCTCATGCTGATCGGGTACTCTGTCGACTCGGATATTCTGTTGAATAACCATGTTCTCAGACGTTCAGGCGGGTTTTACGAATCGACGTACCGTGCGATGCGAACCGGTGTGACGATGACGCTGACCTCTATTGCAGCGATGACAGTGATGGCGGTCGCAGCGACACTATTCGGGATTGGCCTGATGGCCGACATCGGCTTGATACTGGTACTTGGACTGACGGCTGACCTGATGAATACGTACTTGCTCAACGTTACGCTACTTCGCTGGTACAAGTACGAGGGGGTAAACCGATGAGTACCCTTCGAGACAATTGGCGAGTCGTTTTACTGGTCGTGCTTCTCCTGACCAGTGCCATCGCACTGTTCGTTCCCGGAGTTCCGCCGGGAACGAGTGCTGATGGACCGGCCGACGAGTCCGGTCCTGCAGCGAGTGAATCCGAACAGTTGACAAATCTTAACTACGGTATTCAGCTCAGCGGTGGAACCCGCCTTCGCGCCCCTATCGTCGGCATCACTGCCGAGAACGTCAACGTGACGCAGGCGGATTCATCTCAACTTGAGCAAACAGTGGCCGACGAACTCGACCTCGACACAATAGACGTCCGGGTCCGACCTGTCACCTCTGAGCGAAGCGCGGGGGCTGTCGAGGTCGTTACAAAAGACGTCACGCATCAAGAACTCCGAACGGCACTCGAGAACAACGGGTATCAGCCGACCACCGTACGTGACGGCGTGACGCCGGAAACGCGCCAAGAGATGGTCGAAGCCGTTGACGAGAAACTCCGGACCTCAGCGCTCAGCGGTGCGTCAGTCCAGGTTGTCAACGTTCCCGGTGGCCAACACTTCGTCAGTATTACCGCCCCAGATCGGGACCGAGAAGAGCTCGTCGACCTGCTGAACGAGCGCGGGACCGTCAAAATATACGCCGTGTATCCCGGCGGTGAAAACGGGTCCTTCGTCCGCGAGGAAGTGCTCAAGCGCTCCCAGATGAGTGATATCTCGGCTGCGGACAGGGAAGGCGTCGGTTGGGCTGTGTACATCACAGTCAGCTCGGATGCCGCCGACGAGTTCTCACAGCGAATGGTCGATGCCGGGTTCGGTGACGGGGCCCCGTGTGGAAACTACAACCATTCGGATATTCAGCAAACGACCGCCGGTGGGTCGGCCGACCCTGCACTTGCAAACGATGAACCTGGCTGCTTGGTCCATACGTTAAACGGAGAGGTTGTCACAGCCCGGGGCGTGACGCCGGGCCTCGGCGAGAGCTTCGCCAGTGGCGAGTTCGCTAACGACCCTGTGTACGTAATGCAAACTGGAAGCTCGGACAACCCCGCTGAAACGGCCAGTGAAATCGAACTGAACCTCCGGGCCGGACAGCTTCCGGCACCGCTCGACCTCTCTGAAGACTCCGGCTCGTCACTCGACCCGGCGCTTGCCGAGCGGTTCAAGCAGAATTCGCTGTTGACCGGTTTGCTGGCTGTCCTCGCAGTCAGTCTCGTGGTCTACGTGCGATACAAACGGGTTGAGGTTGTCGTCCCGATGGTCGTCACGGCGCTGTCGGAGGTGTTCATCCTCCTCGGGTTCGTCGCCTTCGTCCAGTATCCGCTGAACCTCTCGCATCTGGCCGGCTTCATCGCAGTCATCGGTACGGGGGTGGACGACCTCATCATCATCGCCGACGAGATCCTCCAGCAAGGGGAAGTCGAGACCGGACGCGTGTTCCAGAGCCGCTTCCGCAAGGCGTTCTGGGTCATCGGCGCGGCCGCGGCGACGACTATCATGGCGATGAGTCCGCTGATGGTCCTGCCACTCGGCGACCTCTCCGGGTTCGCCATCATTACCATCGTGGGCGTCCTCATCGGCGTGCTCGTGACGCGGCCGGCATACGGTGACATCCTCCGCCACCTCGTGCTGGACGAGGACTGAGCGGCTCCCGCTTTCTGCCTGTTACGCAGTACTGGCCGGGTTCACGCACTCCAAGTTCGCTGTCGAACTGTTCCCGTTCAAAAGTCGCCCAGCGACGCCTGTTCTGCCGCCGCCAGCACGTCGTCACACGTCGACCACGAGCGGCGAGCACACGCCGGTAGCTCGCCGTGGCGGTCGACGTAGTCCGCCAGGAACGCCCGCGTCGTCGGGTCGCTGGGGTAGCCCGACCCCACGTCGCCGTACTCCTCGGCCAGGTCCGCGACGTGTGCGTCGCGGGCGACCTTCGCGACAATCGAGGCGGCACCGACCAGTGGGTCCGTCTCGTCTGCGCCGTGTTCCGCAGTCACCGTCACGTCGGCGTTGACCGCGTCCGCGACCCGGCGACCGAACCGCGCCGCGTCGGTGTCGCCGGCGTCGACCGTGCCCGGCAGGCCGTCACGGGCTACTACCGATAGAGCCTCTGCCTGCGCGTCGACGGTCAGCGTGTTCATGTCTGTCCCGTCGGCGTCGATGCGTTCGACCGGAATCTCGGCGACACCGACGGCGTCGGCCGACTCGCGTATCTCGCCAGCTAGTCGCTCGCGGCGCTCCGGCCTGATGTCCTTCGAGTCGCCGACACCATCGGGCAGGGCCGCCGGGTCGGCCCGGATGGCGGCGGCGAACATCGACCCTAGGACCGGTCCCTTCCCGGCCTCGTCGACGCCGAATCGCATGGCTGTCCCCTGGATGCCACCGCAAAAACAGCTTCCGGTTGGACGGCGGCCCGGCGCGCTACTCCTTGAGGAACTCGTCTTTCGCGAACGGCTCGTCCTCGCCCTGCACGTCGATTACGTCGAGCGCCGTCACCACGGCGTCGGTGTCGAGCAGGCCAGCCAGGCTCGGCTCCGTGCGGCCCTCGTCGCTGGAGACGAGTTCCTTCACGTACAGGCCGCCCTCGCCGTGGATGCGGAGTTCGGCGTGACGGTCGTCGGTCAGCTCGCCCTCGGCGTCGTACACCGTCCGCGTCCGGGTGATATCGGCGCGTCGGTGGGTGACCCGCTGGGGCGTCTCCTGCTGGATGGTCGTCCCGTCTAGTTCCGCCAGTGCGTCCTGCAGTGCGTCGGCGTCGACCGGTGCCCCGAACTCCACGTCCATCCGGTAGGTCTTGGAGGCGTCCAGTTCCTTGACGCGCTCGACCATCTCGTGGGTCGCCAGGTGGAGGTCCGTCACTTCGACCTTCCCGTCGGCGAAGGCGTTGATGTCGGCTTCGAGTTCGTCGGCGTCCACGTCACGCTTGCGTGGTTCCATTACCTCGATGACGAACGGGCGGCCCGAATCGAGCATTCGGGCGTCGACGTCCTCGCGGCCGGCACCGTGGAACACGGCCTCCTCGCCGTCCATCGCCTCGCGGACGACAGGCGCGGACAGTTGCTCGACGCTCTCGTCGTAGCGGTAGCCGCTACCGCCACAGCCGTCGCAGGGCTCGCCCTGCCACAGCCCGGTCCCGTTGCAGTCGTTGCAGGGCCACTTCGTCTGTGGAATATCGCGCTCGAGCTTGCGGTAGCGGCCGTAGACGAACGCCGAGTTGACGTGCGTTTCTACCTCGTCCGTTGCGAGGTCGAGCGTAAGCTGGACCGCCGGACGGCCGAACTCGACCTCCGCGCCGGTCAGGTCGCCGATCCGTTTGCCGACCTCGCGGTTGAGTTCGGTCTTCAGCGCTTCGCCGGCGTCGGGGTCTAGCCCGATGTCTTCCCGGAGCAGTTCGTCGTTCTCTTCGAGTAGCGGCGGCACTTTCGTTCCGACCTGGTATGTGTCAAAGTCGTAGCCGCGGACGGCGCTCGCGGCCTGTTCGGCCCACCAGTCGAAGCGGTCGCATTCGTTTTCACAGACCCAGCAGTCCTCGCCCGCCTCGAAGGGGTCGTCGTCTGCGAGCGCAACCGTCACCCGCAGGGCGTGGCCCCGTTCGGCGTTGGCCAGCCCGAAACTCCGGTCGGCGAAGAGTCGGCCGAGACAGGAATCACACAGCGGCCCGGTCGCAAGCGCCGCACGGGCGTCCTCCAGTATGCTCATTGCCTGAGCCGACGCGTCGCCACCGTAACTGCGTTTCGACCTCTCGGTTACCCGCATCAGTCAGGCTGCGACCGTGTTCGCGCTCACTCCCCGGTTACGCCACCGTCGTCTGTGTCTTTGCCCTTCGGCTGCGCTTGGTCGAACAGTTCGCCCGGAACCTCCTCGGCCGAGATGGAGATGGACCGCTGGGGAAACGGGATCTCGATGTCCTCAGCCCGGAATCGCTTGTAAATCGCGCTGTTGAGTTCGTGTGTCGCGCGGGCTGTCAGAGCCGGGTTGCTGACCCAGCACAGCAGTTCGAAGTTCAGCGCGGAGTCGCCGAACTCCCGGAAGCGGACCCGCGGATTCGGGCGGTCTTGGACGAGATCCTCGGCTTCAGCCAGTTCAAGGAGAATCTCCTCGACGTGGTCGATATCTGTCCCGTAGGCGACACCGACGGGGACGCGGATCCGGCGCTTCCGTCTCGGCGTCGACTCGTTGACGATGGCGGCGTTGTTGAGCTTCGAGTTCGGCACAGTAACGAGGATGTCGTCGCGGGTGCGGATGACCGTCGAGCGCACGGAGATGTCCTCGACGCGGCCGCGTTCGCCGGTTTCCAGCACGACGAAATCGCCGACCGCGTACGTCCCGTCGAGATACAGCGACAGCGAGCCGAAGAAGTTCGCCAGCGTGTCTCGGGCCGCCAGCCCGACAATGATGCCCATAATCCCCGCCGAGGCAAGCAGTGGCGTCACGTCGATGTCCCAGAGGACCAGTAGGAGGAGGACGCCGCCGCCGGAGATGAGCGCGCTCCAGACGTTCTGGAGGATGGGAACCATCTGGCGGTCGATGTACGCCGAATCCGTCGCGAGGGCTGACGCCTGGCGGCCGATACGCAGCAGAATCACCATCCAGACGATGACGACCAGCGAGAGCGTCCCGGCTTCTAGCGAGACAGCGACGGCTGGGCGAACGTCGTAAATCTGTGCACCCGCGTACGCGCCGCCGAGGCCGACTGTGACGTACACGGCGGTGTGGATTCCACGGAAGACGATGTCGTCGACGTCGCCCTCGATGTGGGGTGTGACCCGCCTGAGAAGTCGGTCTCCGAGGACGCGGATGACCAGCGCGAGCGCGACTCCGCTGCCGACGAGCACCACAAACCCTTGCCAGGCCGGCAGCCCCGACAGCAGGTCTACCACCCCGCTTCCCAGTTGCATACCCCCGTTTGGACACCAGCGCTATATATACTGCCACGTCGACGGCCCGAACCGAACGGCCTTTGTCCCGCGGCGTCCGCTCCGTGGGTATGAACCCGATTCTCGTCGCTATTCTGCTGGGCTTGCTGCAAGGGGTGCTGGAGTGGATTCCGGTTTCCAGCGAGGGCGGCGTCGCGCTCGCCTCGACGGTGGCCACTGGCGTCTCCCCGGCCGCCGCGACCCGCCTCGCGCTCTTTCTCCACGCCGGGACGGCAGTCGCGGCGACGGCCTACTACCGCACTGAAGTTCGAACCATCCTGCATTCGATCCGGGAACTCTCCCGCCGTCCGTTCGCCGACGAGACGGCGGACCTCTCGTTTATCGTCATCGCGACGGCGGCGACCGCCGTCACTGGTCTTCCCGCGTATCTGGTGCTCGACGCGGCTGTCTCAAATCTTGAGGGTGGACTCTTTCTGGCGCTGGTCGGCGGCCTGCTCGTCATCACTGGCCTGCTCCAGCGGTTCGCCGCGGCGCTGTCGCTGGGCGAGCGCGAGGTTCCGGACTGGATCGACGCCGTCCTCGTCGGGGTGTTGCAGGGCCTGGCTATCCTTCCCGGTGTCTCCCGATCCGGGACGACGGTGAGTGCCCTGCTGCTCCGGGGCCACGAGGGCGAGTCGTCGCTTCGACTTTCGTTTCTGCTGTCGATTCCAGCTGCGCTCGCCGCGAACGCGCTGGTCCTCGTCGACGACGGCGTCCCCGCAATCGACCCGCTGCCGGCCGTCGTCGCGCTCGTCGTGAGCGCCGTCGTCGGCTACCTCACCGTCGACGCGCTGGTCCGCCTCGTGCGGCAGGTCCCGTTCTGGGCGGTCTGTACGGTGTTCGGCGGGCTGGGCGTCGTCGGCGGGCTGCTCGTCGCGCTGTAGCGACCAGAGGGCGGCCTACTCCTCGTACTCGACTTCGGTGCCGCTGGCGACCGGTTGGAGAATGTACTGGTCGGTCCGGCCGCGCTTGACCGGCGTGAAATCGGCCGTGAACACGGTACGGGTGTCCGCGCGGATCTCGTACTCCTGGGTGAACTGCAGCGGCGCGTCGCCGGGCGTGTCAACTGTCGCGTCACCGCCTTCTGCGAGCGTCCCATCGACGCCGGTCACGTCGAGCTGGAGGAACTCGTAGGTGTCAACGTCGAGTTCGGTCTCGTCGATGAGCGAGGTGTTGCCGTCCTGGAGCTGGACCAGGTCGGCTTCCTGGGCCTCGTCGAACTCGTGGTACTCGCGGGCGTCGCTCGTGTCCGCTGTCGTCGATTCCTCGGTCGCTGTGTCCTCCTCTGAGACTAGCTTTACCCAGATACCGGCCATCGTGATGAGACACGATTCGAAATCAGCGATGTCGCCCGGCTGGTCGGTCACCTGTGTCGCGAGCGTGCCTGTTTCGGTGCCGCTCCCGGAACAGCCGGCGAGACCGACCGTGCTCGCTGCCGCGAGGCCACCGGCGGCTTTCAGATAGTCGCGCCGAGACGTCGTTCCTGACTGCTGTGGATCGTGCATACACTGTTCGACAGCCGCCCCAGGGTAAAGGAGCCGGCAGATAGTCAGGCCGAGTTCAGCCGAGTTTCGCCCGATTTGCCGGCAGTGAACGGTTTCCGGGCCGACACAGACCGGGTGGTATCGACCAGTGCCGTGCTGGCGACGATGGAAGTTATTTATCCCTTGGCATCAAATCTGTAGTACCAGCGGCCATGAGTGGTGACGAACGCAAACTAGTCGACACATCGGGGGACTTCCAGTACGTCGTCCGCGATGGCGACACGGTGACCGACCCGAAGTGGCGCTCCTGTCGACTCATCGTCACCAACAAGCGACTCATTCTGGCGACGAACGGCTCGAAACAGCCCATTCCCCACTCCAACATCACCCTCCCGTCGAACCCCGACGATCTGGTCCCCGACGGCGGGACCGGCGGCGCAACCGCGCTGGAGGTCGGCAACAACGTTCTGCTCGTCGACACGCCGAACCTGGACGACTTCGAGACGGAGTACGTCCGCGCCACGCTACAGGGCGAGGTCATCCTCGCTCGACAGCAGGCGGTCGTCGGCGGCGTCGTTCAGGAGGACGCCGAGTGGAGCAAGGCACGGTTTCAACTGGACGATGACATCATCCGCCTCCAGTTTCCCGGCGGCAAGAGCATGTCATTCGAAATCGAGGACGTCGGAACCATCGAAACCGGGACCAGTACCGTGATGGGCCAGGAGCGGGAGGTCATCGAGGTCGAACACACTGACGACCAGGACCGTAGCGTCGAGACCCACATCTCGGGGATGGACCACCACACGCGGGCACTGAAGACGCTGTTCACCCGCGTTATCGAGGACCGCGAGGACGATTACGAACTCTCGGAGATGGAGAGCCAGGTGTTGATGGCGCTGTACTCCGGTGTCTCACCGTTCGAGATGTCCGATTTCGTCGGAACGACGCCCGACGAAGTCGAGGAAATCTATCAGAAACTGCTTGATATTGGGGCGGTTGACGAGGTCCGGGTTCGGACCGAGGTCGCGTTGAACGCGCAGGGGCGGAATATGGCGAGTGAGGCAATGAGTGAGAAATAGCGAGGGGCCGACCGGAGGGAGGGCCCTCGGATAGCGAACGAGGAACGCAGTGACTCGTGAGCGGCGTGGCGCTACGCGCCACGAACGAACGGCGATGCCGTGAGTAGCGAGAGCCCGAGCGAAGCGAGGGGTCTCGAATAGCGAACGGGGAGCGTTAGCGACCCGTGAGCAGTAGAGAGGCGCTACGCCCCTCTGAACGAGCGGTACGGTAATGTGACCCGCAGTGGCGGTTTCCCTGCCGGTCTTGCTGTGGCACAGGCAGTCCAGACGGACCCGTGGCCTGCCCCGGTCTTGCCGTTTTCACTCACCCAGGTATTCGACGTCTTCAGCCTCTGTCACCGATACTCCATCCGGAAGGTCGGACTCCGGGACCGGCGTCAGGGTGAGGACGTCACCCGCCTCGGTCTGTACCCACTCCTGTCCAGTCGCTTGACTCCAATCGTGTGGTTCCCAGAACCCCGACTCGAAGCGCATCCAGATGTCGAGACCACTGTAGTACTCTCCCGTCGAACTTTCGTATATCATTGCTGAACTCCACAGCGTCTGCTGCCGTCGAAAGAGTCAATGCATCTACATGGTCTTATTAGTACCGGCGAGAGCGAAATTCGACGGCCTTGAGAATAGAGGGGTGCTTGGATGACCCGGGTACGGCGGTGATTCAGCCACTATATGTGTATATTTCACAAAGGCCTCGTGAACTGGCTCTGAATCCGTCGCCACCGTGACAAACGGAGCCCGACCTACTGCTGTTCCATCGCCAGCTCAAGCGACCAGAAGAAACCGTAGTACGCGACGACGCCGCCGGCGAGCGTCAGGTAGTAGACCCACTGCGGAGCCGACAGCAGGTCGAAGATGACGCTCACGGCAGTCACCCAGGCGATAGCGAACACGAGGTCGACGAACATCCCTCGCTTGTGGTCGCGGACGTGGTTGCGGAGGGTGTCGACGACGCTCATCGGCGGCCTCGCGTGGTCCGCAGCGATTGGAGTCGATTCAGTGCCATGGTACTGTCAGTCTTCAACGTCCGTCTCGCCGTGGACGTCGACGACGAGCACTGGCAGTCGCGTCCGGCGGAGCACTTTCTCCGTGACGCTGCCGAGGATGACGCGTTTCAGCCCCGAGCGGCCGTGGGACCCCATCACGACGAGGTCGATGTCGTTGTCCTCGACGAACTTCCGGATCGCGCGCGCGGGCTCGCCGGCGGTGATGTGCTCTTCCACTTCGACGCCGTGTTCGGCGGCGCGGTCGCGGACGTAGCCGGTGGCTTCGTCGGCGTCTTCCTTTATGTCGGTCATCTCCTCCAGGTTCCCCTGGCGGATGCGGTCGACCTGCTCTGTCCCCAGCGAGTAGCTGGTGGCGTCGACGTCGACGACGTACAGCGCGTGGACCGTTGCGCCGTACTTCGAGGCGATGTCGACTGCCTGGTCGACCGCGTTTTCCGCGGTTTCGCTGCCGTCAGTCGGAACGAGAATGTTGTCGTACATGGGTTTAGTCGTCTGCGGGGGTGCCGCCGCTGGTCTTGTCGCCGACGACGTCTGCGGCGGTCTCCTGTTGCCCCATCGGTTCGGGGCTGTGACACTGTCGAACCATCTGCTTCGTCTCCAGGGGCGGCTCGGGCGTCGCCAGCGAGACGGCGATGGTGACGATGAACACGACCGGCGTCCCGATCAGCGCAGCGCCGATGGGCGGGACGTACTGGGCGTATATCGGGACGATCGCGCCGCTCTCTCCGGCGGCCGCTCCGAGCGCGCCGATGTAGTTCGGCAGGACGCTGTTGATGATCGAGGTGATCCAGATGAGCAGGCCGAGCACCATCCCGGCCAGTGCGCCCTGACGGTTCGTGTTCTCCCACCAGAGGCCGAGGAAGAACATCGGGAACAGCACGACGCCGGCCAGCGAGAACGCGTAGGCGACCAGTTCGCCGATGAGCGCCGGTGGGTTGAACGCGGTCACCGTCACCAGCGCGCCCATGCCGATGATCGTCCCGCGACCGATGAGCACCTGCTGGCGCTGGGTCGCGTCGGGGTTGATCAGTTCGGTGTAGATGTCGTGTGCGACCGCTGAGGAGGCCGTGATGAACAGCCCGGCAGTCGTCGCGATAGCGGCGGCCATCGCACCGGCCGCGACGAGGCCGACGAACCACGTCGGGAGGTTCGCGAACTGCGCGGCGAGGACGACGATCACGTCACCCTCAGCGCCGGACATGCCGCCTTCTGCGGCGTAGGCGCTCGCGCCGGTCGTCGCCTGGAAGAGGTCGACGCCGAAGGCCGCCATCGCGGGCGACGCCCAGTACAGCAGGAGGATGAAGAACAGCCCCCACACGCAGGACCAGCGGGCGACGCGCTCGCTTCTGACCGTGTAGAACCGGACGAGGACGTGCGGGAGGCCGCAGGTCCCGACGATGAGCGAGAACGCCGTCGCGATCCAGAGGTAGAACGGCTGGTTCACGAACGGTGCGGAGAACTCGCGGCCGAGGTCGGCGATCAGCGCGCCGTACTCGATCTGCGGGAGCACCGTAGAATAGCCCTGCGAGAAGCCGACCACGTACACGCCCGCGAGGAACGCGACGATGAGGATCGTGTACTGAACGGCCATGTTCTTCGTCGCGCCCAGCATCCCCGAGAGCGCGAGGTAGCCGACGGTAATGGTCATCATCACGACGATCATCGGGATGATGTCGAGGCCGAAGACGTACTGACCGACCAGCCCCATGCCGCGGGCCTGGCCGACGGAGTAGACGTACGCGATGAGCAGCGTGGTGAACGCGGCCAGCGCCCGGGCAGTCGGCGAGTTGAACCGGTCGCCGACGAAGTCCGGCGCGGTGTACTTCCCGAACCGCCGCATCTGCGCGGCCAGGAAGATGAGCAGGATGAAGTAGCCGGTCGTCCAGCCGACGATGAACGCCAGGCCGTAGAAGCCCGAGAGCGCGACCAGCCCGGCCAGTCCGAGGTACGAGGCGGCGGACATCCAGTTCGCGCCGATGGCCATCCCGTTCTCGATGTTCCCGATGCCGCGGCCGGCCACCCACATCCCCTCGGTGTCGGCCACCTTGAACACGTAGCCGATAACGAGGAACGAGGCCATCATCAGGAAGACGATGATCGCCGGGACGAGTTTGAATGAGATATCCAGCGCTTCCGCCTGTAGCGGGACCGTCACTGCTCGACACCCCCGTCAGCGGCTGTCGCTTCGCCAGCCTCGGTCGCCGCGCTCTCGACGGAGTCGGGGCCGATCCCGTACTTCTGGTCGAGTCGGTCCCGGTAGCGCGTGTACACTACTGCAAGGATGAGCGCACCCGTCGGCGCGCCAAGGGAGACGAGGAAGTAGTGCAGCGGGAAGCCGAATATGGGCGTCCCCACGGTCATCATCTCCGGCGCGATAGCGGTCATCGTCACCGGCCCGAACACGACCAGCGCCCAGAGCACGAAACTGCTCCAGATGATCTTCAGGTGGTCGCGCATAAACGGCGTGCTCGGCCGTAACAGGTTCACCTCCCTGTCGAGGTAGTCGATGTCTTCGTGGGCGGCCTCCGTGCCGCCATCTGGTTGGATAGTTGACTCTTCTCGGTCCGAAGGCGTGTCTCTTGACATGGGTTGATAGGTTGAAAATTCGTGGTGCTGTTCGCCGCTACGGCTCAGTCACCCTGGACTTTTGTCTCGATATCACTGACGACGTCAGGGTTTCGCAGCGTGCTCGTATCGCCCAGTTCCTCGCCGTTGGCGATGTCTTCTAGCAGGCGGCGCATGATCTTCCCGGAGCGGGTCTTCGGCAGTTCGGGCGTGAAGATGACGGCTTCCGGTCGGGCAATCGGCCCGATAGCGTCCTCGACGCCGTCGATGATCGCACTGCGGAGTTCTTCGTCCTCTTCGTAGCCGTCCTCGGTGATGACGTAGGCGTACACCGCTTCGCCCTTGATGTCGTGGTCGCCACCGACGACGGCAGCCTCCGCGACACCCTCAACGCCGACGATAGCGCTCTCGATCTCCATCGTCCCGAGGCGGTGGCCGGAGACGTTGATCACGTCGTCGACCCGTCCCAGCACGGTGATGTACCCGTCGTCGTCGATTTTCGCCCCGTCCTCGGGGAAGTACACCCAGTCGTCGGAGTCGTCGCTGTCGGTGTCTGAGTACTCGGCCCAGTACTCGTCGATGAACCGTTCGTCGTTCTTGTACAGCGTCCGGAGCATGCCGGGCCACGGCTTGTCGACGGTCAGGTAGCCGGCGCGGCCGGGCTGTACCTCCTCGCCCTCGGTGTCGACGATCCGGACGTCGTTGCCCGGCAGCGGCGGCCCGGCCGACCCGGGTTTCATGTCCTTGATTCCGGGCAGCGTCGTTATCATCATGCCGCCGGTCTCGGTCTGCCACCAGGTGTCGACGACGGGACACTCCTCGTTGCCGATGTGCTTGTAGTACCACTTCCAGGCGCGGGGGTTGATCGGCTCGCCGACCGTGCCCAGCAGGCGCAGGCTGGAGAGGTCGTGCTGCTCGGGGTACTGCTTGCCCCACTTCATGAACGCGCGGATGGCCGTCGGCGCGGTGTAGAGCTGGTCGGCCTCGTACTCCTCGACGATGTCCCAGAGGCGGTCCTTGTCGGGGTAGTCCGGCGTCCCCTCGTACATCATCGTCGTCGTCCCGAGCGCGAGCGGGCCGTAGACGATGTAGGAGTGGCCGGTAATCCAGCCGATGTCGGCCGAACAGAAGTACGTGTCCTCGGGTTTGATGTCGAGCACCGCTTGGGAGGTCCAGGCCGCCCACGCGAGGTAGCCGCCGGTGGAGTGTTTGACGCCCTTCGGCTTCCCGGTGGTCCCGGAGGTGTACATGAGGAACAGCATGTCCTCGGCGTCGCGGTCGACCGGCTCGACTGTCTCGCCCTCGTTGTCGGCGACGACGTCTTCGAAGGCGACCTGATTGTCCGCGTAGTCGTGGTCGAAGCTGTCGCCGTCCATCAGCCGCTCGGCGACGATGGCGCGTTCGACTTCGTGGTCGACGCCGCTGAGTCCTTCGTTGGCTTTGTCGAGGTGGTCGAGCGGGTCGCCGCGGCGGTAGTAGCCGTCGCAGGTGACCAGATACTCCGAGTCGGCGGAGTTCATCCGGGTCGCGAGCGCGTCCGCGGAGAAGCCGGCGAACACGACGGAGTGTGGCGCGCCGATGCGGGCACAGGCCAGCATGGCGATCGGCAGCTGCGGGATCATCGGCATGTACATCGTCACGACGTCGTCCTCGCCGACGCCCATCTCGCGCAGGCCGGCCGCGAACTCGTTGACCTTCTGGTGAAGTTCTTCGTAGGTGTAGGTGATGTTGTCTTCCTCGACCGGCTCACCCACCCACTCGATAGCGGCTTCGTCGCCGCGCTCCTCCAAATGGCGGTCCAGACAGTTCGCCGAGGCGTTTAGTTTCCCGTCCGTGAACCACTCGTAGAACGGCGGGTTCGAGTCGTCGAGTACCTGATCGTAATCCTCCTCCCAGTCGAGCAGGTCGGCGGCCCCCTCCCAGCACTCCGGCCAGTTCTCGGTAAACTCCTCGTAGATACCCTCGTCCGTGACGTTCGCCTGCTCGACGAACGACTCCGGGGGCTCGAAAACCTCCTGTTCTTCGAGCCGTGCTTCGAGTTGGACATCTTCATCTGACATGGTCTATCATCGATATTTCACAGCGGCCATATAAACGGGGGGTCTAACTACGATAACATGAAACAGGGTTTCAGTTGTCGGTCGGCTGTCGCGGTTCGGTCGGCCGGTCGTCGAAAAACGCGGTCAGAACCTTCTGCTGGGCTTTCCTGAGGTGATTGTGCAACGTCGGCGACGAGACGTCCAGCGAGTCCGCCAGCTCTTCGGCGGTCGACCCGCGGGGCCACTCGAAGTAGCCGCTGTGGTAGGCCGCCTGGAGGACGGTCTCCTGCCGGTCGGAGAGCGTGTCTGTCAGTCGGTCGCGGAACCCTGTCTCCATCTCGGCCGGCCGTTCCGTCTCTCGCTTCGCCGCTAACGACGTCTCCGGGTAGGCGTCGGTGACGGCGTTGACCGTCGGTCTGATGTCGGCCTCACTGGGGAGTTCGACTGCGATAGTCGCGACGCCGTCGGTGGCCGTCACAGAGCGAACGCGGCCACCGCTCTCGACCAACTGGAGCGCTGGCGTGTCGGTGACTACGACCTCCAGTAGCAGGCCGTCGCTGTGTTCTTCGAGGAGTCTGGCGTCTGTCACACCGTCGTCGGCGTCCGCGTACGACAGTACCGACTCGGCCGACGCACCGTCGACCATCAGGTAGTACAGCAGCGACTGGCCCGCAACGGGGACGACGCCGGACAGTTCGACCGTACACTGCAACGCCCCGGACACCCCGGCGGTGAAGGTCCGCTCGTCCGCACAGTGGAACTCCAACTCGGTCACCGTGTCGGCAAGCAGGAGTCGCTTGCGTTCGGCGGCGACCTGTGCGTGGCCGACCTGAACCCCGAGCGCGGACAGTACGGCGCGTTCCGCGTCGGTAAGCCCCTCCCTGGAACCGACCCCGATGACACCGGAGACGGTGTTTTCCCTGACGAGCGGGACCAGCGCAACCGGTCCGGCGCTGTCGTCGACGACACGAACCTCGCCCACGTCTAGCGGCGCGGTGACCGACTCGATATGCTCGTGAATCTGGTGCTCGACGGCCGACTCCGAGATCTCTGTCGTCGTGCGCAGTGTCAGCCCGTCGCCGGTACGCTCGGCGAGCCAGGCGAACTCGAAGCCCGCCGTCTCGGTCAGGTGGTCACAGACTGCCGTCGCAATTGCTTCGCCGGTCGCGGCGGCCGCAAGCGCCTCGCTGACCGTCGTGATCCAGTCGAGGGCTCGCCGAGACTCGCTCGGGGCCGCCCGCTCGTCGGACCCGTCAACGGCCGCGACGATGGTTTCGCGGTCCGGTTCGTCAAGCAGCGGCTCCAGCCGGGTGAGCCGGTCCCAGCCGCCGAGCGCGCAGACCACGTCCGGCGGGACGCCGTCGTCCAGCAGACTCGCAGCGAACCGCCACCGGAGGTCCCGCGTGGAAACCTCCTGCAGGTGCGGTGCCGCGTCGGCGGCACGGTCGGCCACCTCACTGACGAGCATTTGGAGCCGACGCGGGGAGACGGAAACCAGCGGCTCGTCGTCGTCTGTTCCGGCCGCGTTCGCGTACTTCCGTATGTCGTGTTCGACCGAGTCCGGAAGGTACGTCTCACGGACAACCTCGTTGCCGTCCCGAACGGCAAGCAGGCGATGTCCCTCGAACTCGGTGATATCGGCCAGCCGAACAGCCGTCATCTCCGCCGGACGGAGTCCGACCTCCGCGCCGAGCCGCAGCACGAGGTCGGACCGGTGTGTCTCGGCCGCACGCCGGAGCTGTTCGTACCCTCGTTCACCGATGCGGTCCGCTGCTCCGTCCATATGTTTCGAAAATTCAGATAATGCCGAAATAAGTATTGCGGTCATATCGTGGGGATGGCTGGGAAGAGACCAATAAAACAGTCACTAAAGACATTATTGTCGACAAAACATTTCGGTGATATAGAAAAATACGAAATATCTCACTCCCTTCTCGTCGTCGACTGGATCTCCCCGAGGATTTCGGGGTTACGTAGCGCGCTGGTGTCGCCCAGTTCCTCGTCGTTCGCCACTGCGGTCAGCAGGCGGCGCATAACTTTGCCCGAGCGCGTCTTCGGAAGGTCGGGCGTGAACACGATCTCCTTGGGGCGGGCGATACCGCCGATAGCGTTGACGATAGCGTCTTCGATGGCTGCTCGGAGTTCGCTCTCGGTGTAGCCGTCCTCCGGGGAGGCGAACGCGTACACCGCTGTTCCGGTCGTCTCGTCGTCGGCACCGACGACGGCGGCTTCGGCGACGCCGGTGACGCCGGCGACCGTCGACTCCAGTTCCTTGGTGCTGAACCGCCGGCCGGCGACGTTGATCGCGTCGTCGATCCGACCGAGAAAGGTGATGTAACCGTCGTCGTCGACCGAGACGCTGTCTTCGGGGTAGTACCGCCACTCCCCGGCGCTGTCCGGGACGCTGCCCCAGTCCGTTCCGTCGAGTAACGCGCGCGGCATCCCCGGCCAGGGGCGCGTCACGACGAGTTCGCCGGCCGTGTTCGGCTCGACCGCCGCGCCTGAGCGGTCGACGACGGACGCCTCGATTCCCGGCAGCGGCGTTCCCGCGGCCCCGGGTTTCATCTCGTCGACGCCGGGCAACGTCGATACGAGCACCGCTCCGGTTTCGGTCTGCCACCATGTGTCGACAATGGGGCACTCGCCGCCGCCGATGTGCTCGCGATACCACTCCCATGCGCGAGCATCCATCGGTTCGCCGACCGTACCCAGCAGGCGAAGGCTGGAGAGGTCGTGTCGGTCGGGGTACTCCTCGCCCCACTTCATGAACGCCCGAACGGCTGTCGGCGCGGTGTAGAACACGTCGACAGCGTACTTCTCGATGAGTTCCCACAGCTGGTCTTTTTTCGGGTGGTCCGCCGTACCGTTGTACAGTACTGTTGTCGTGCCGAGCGTGAGCGGGCCGTAGACGATGTAGGAGTGACCGGTAATCCAGCCGATATCGGCCGAGCACCAGTACGTGTCCTCGGGCTTGATGTCGAGAACTGACCGAGCGGTCCAGGCGACGTGTGCGAGATATCCGCCGGTCGTGTGGGTGACGGCCTTCGGCTGCCCGGTCGTTCCCGAGGTGTAGATGCGAAAGAGCGGGTCGTCCGCCGCCCGCGAAACCGGCTCGACTTCCTCGCCCTCGTGGGCCGCCAGCAGGTCGTGATAGTCGTCGTAGTCGTCGCCTAAGTGCACATCACGGCCCAGCCGGTCGAGCACCACGACCGACACGTCGTGGTCGACGGCGATGCGCGCGTTATCCGCCTTGTTCTTTTGTGCGACGGCGCTACCGCGGCGGTAGTAGCCATCGCAGGTGATGAGGTACTCCGAGTCGGCTCGCTCCATTCGCGTCGCCAGTGCGTCCGCGGAGAACCCGGCGAAGACGACGTTGTGTGGCACGCCCAGGCGCGCACAGGCCAGCATTGCGACCGGGAGTTCGGGCACCATCGGCAGGTACAGTGTCACCACGTCGTCCGGTCCGACGCCGCGCTCGCGCAACGCCGCGGCGAAGGCGTTGACTTCCCGGTACAGTTCGAGGTAGGTGTAGGTGCGGGACTCGCCGAGGTGCCCCTCCCAGACCAGTGCGAGCTGGTTCTTCCGCTCGGGGAGGTGCCGGTCGAGACAGTTGTATGCGGCGTTTAATCGGCCGCCGGGGAACCATTCGAACGGTGGCCCGTCTGTTCCACGGAGCACCGTCTCGAACGGCTCCTCCCAGTCGAGCAACGCGGCGGCCTCGCGCCAGCAATCGGGCCACTCCCGTTCGAAGCGGTCGTAGACGGCCGGGTCCGTCACGTTCGCCTGTTCGACGAACCAGTCCGGTGGTTCGACTGTCTCTCGCCCCGTCTGGGACTGGTCCCGATCCGGTTCGTCACCCCGTGTCATCAGTTGACAGTACACCGCCGTACTCAAAAAATATCCTATCTAATTGTGCACGATTCCGCTGTGAGTGGCTCACCAGTGCAGTCGGCCGTTCTCACTTTCGACACTGGCGACGGAACTTATATTGAGTCCTGCGGTCAACGAGTGTACGAGAGGCCGGTACGGGGTATGAGCGACACCGAAAAGAAGATCGCCGATACGAAGGGGCAGTTCCTTCAGGCGGTCTCACAGGGCCAGCGCCTCACCGACGCCGAGTGGCGAAACTGTCGCATTATCCTTACCACCGAGCGGGTCGCCCTGCTGGGTGACGACAAGCGACAGATTTCACTGACCGACATCGACCGTATCGCCGACCGGTTCGACGTGAACCAGCAGAGCGCCGGCGTCTCCGACTACGTCGCGCTCTACGTTGGCGAGGACGTTATCCTCGTGTCGGCATCGGACCACAGGACGTTCGAGACCGACTTCTACCGGGCGAGTCTCGACGGCGCAATCGTGCTGGTTCAACACCCTGCACTGAAAGGCGGCGTCGTCCAGTCCGCCGAGTGGACGAAGGGCCGCCTCAAAGTGACCGACGAGGCGCTGAAACTCGCGATGGCTGACGGGCAAGCCGTTGTCATCGACCGCGCCGACATCGGTGACCTCGCTGTCGAAGAGAAGCAGGTCAGCGGCGAGGAACGGACGGTCATTCAGGTCGAGCACAGCGAGGACGACATCAGCGTCGAAACACATCTCGCGGGCGAGGAGTTCCACGCAACCGTCCTCCGGACGATGCTCGAAGAGAGCGCCGAACAGAACCAGGCCGATCTGGACCTGAGCTCGACTGAGAAGCGGGTAATCATGGCGCTACACTCCGGCGTGTCGCCGTTCGACATTCCCAACTTCGTCGGCATTGACGTTGAGAAAACCGAGGAAATCTTCGACCGACTGATCGAACTCGACGTGATAAGCGTGCTCCGGGAGCGGACGGAAGTGAATCTGACGACGAAGGGCCGTCGGGTCGCCGGCGAGCGGATGGGCGAGCAGTAGTCCGTACCCGGAACCAGTGAAGCGTCGCGAGGACCGCCTGTCTCGGACGCTCCCTCCCGTTCGGTTTCGACGCCACAAACTGGACATGCGTGGCGAGTAGACGCCGACCAATCTCGGTAAGGCCGCCATATTGAAGCCCCTCCTCCGTCTGCAACAGGTATGCACATCGATACGGCTGTGGTCCTCGCTGCGGGTGAAGGGACTCGCCTCCGGCCGTTGACGCGAAACCGGCCAAAACCAATGCTTCCGGCCGCGAACCGTCCGATCCTCGAACACGTCTTCGACGCACTAGTCGAGGCAGGCATCGAGAAGCTGGTCGCCGTCGTCGGCTACAAGCGCGACCGCGTTCAGGACCACTTCGGGCCGACGTACCGTGGCATTCCTATTTCCTACGTGAGCCAGACGAAACAGCTCGGTAGCGGGCACGCGCTCCTCCAGGCGCGGAGCGTCGTCGATGGCCCGGTTCTGGTGATGAACGGTGATCGTCTCGTCGACGCGGCCACTATCGAGTCGGTAGATACCTCCTACGCGGAGACCGGCCACACGAGCATCGCCGTGCTCGAACGACAGGACACCAGTCGGTACGGTGCCGTCGAGGTACAGGACGGCGATATTGTCGACATCGTCGAAAAGCCCCAACACGACGAGTTCAGGCTCATCAACGGCGGCGTGTACGCCTTCGACGGCGACATCTTCGAGGCTATCGACGAAACGACGCGGCACGCCGGCGAGCTGGCACTGACCGACACTATCGAACTCCTGCTCGAATCTGACCGCATTCAGGCAGTCGAGGTCGACGGCATGTGGGTCGACGCGACATACCCGTGGGACCTGTTGACCGTCGCGCGCGAGGTACTGGCCCGGGGTCGGGTCGTCGAATCGGCCCGCGACGAGCAGGTATGGGTCGACAACTCCGCACGCGTCCACGACGAGGCGACCCTCCAGTCGCCGGTCGTCATTGGCCCGGACTGCGAGGTCGGACCGGACGCTGTCATCGGTCCGAACGTCGCGCTTGGCCGTAACACCACTATCGGGGCCAACAGCGTCGTCCAGCACACCGTCCTCGACGCCGATACGCGCGTCGACCCGAGTTCGACCCTCGTCGATACTGTCACCGGTCAGGACGTGAACCTGGGTGTCAATACGGTCGTCCCCGGCGGCCCGGCCGATGTCCAGGTCGGCACGGAAGTGTTCGAGGACCAGCGGCTCGGTGCCGTTATCGCCGACCGTGCTGTTGCACTCGGTGACGTGAGCTTCGTCTCCGGATCGCTCGTGGGCCCCAACGCTCGGCTCGCCACTGGCGTGACAGTCGATGGAACCGTCCCCGAGGGCGCGGAGGTGGTCCGCTGATGTGTGGTATCATCGGCTGTGTCGGCCGCGGCGACGAGACGCTCGACACGCTCGTCCACGGCCTCTCGAAACTGGAGTACCGCGGGTACGATTCCGCCGGCGTCGCACTGGCGAACAGCCACATCGACCTGTGCAAACACTCCGGCAAAATCGCCGACTTGCGCGACGCGCTGTCGGAACGGACGCTCTCGGGCTCGGTCGGCATCGGCCACACCCGCTGGAGCACGCACGGCCCGCCGACCGACGAGAACGCCCACCCCCATCAGGACTGCACCGGTGAGGTCGCGGTCGTCCACAACGGTATCATCGAGAACTACCAGTCCCTGAGAGACGAACTCGTGAGCGCCGGCCACACCTTCACATCTGACACCGATACGGAGGTCGTCCCCCATCTCATCGAGGACGCGCTGGACGCCGGAGCCGACCCCGAAGACGCTGTCAGAGAGACGGTCAGCCGACTTGAAGGCAGCTACGCCGTCGCCGTCGTCATCGCCGGCTGTGACTCGGTGTTCGCTGCGCGGAACGATTCGCCGCTCGTGTTAGGCATCGACGACGATGCGACTTATCTGGCCAGTGACGTACCCGCCTTCCGGGACTTCACCGACAAGGTCGTCTATCTCGCTGACGGCGAGTTCGCCCGACTCAACGGTGATGGGTGGGCTGTGACTGACACCGACGGCAATGTCGTCGAGAAAGACATCGACACTATCCAGTGGGACCCCGAAGAGACCGGCAAGAGCGGCTACGACCATTTCATGCTCAAAGAGATTCACGAGCAACCTCGTGCGCTCCGGCAGTGTCTCCGCGGCCGCGTCGACGAACTCGCCGGGACGGTCGACATCGGTGACCTCGGAGATCTCTCCCCGACCGGCGTCCAGTTCGTCGCCTGCGGGACCTCCTACCACGCCGCCCTGCATGGCGCGCAACTGTTCCGCGAAGCCGGTATCCCCGCCCAGGCGTTCCTCGCAAGCGAGTACGCCACTGCCACGCCACCCATCGGTGACGCGCTCGTCGTCGGCGTCACACAGAGCGGCGAGACTGCGGACACGCTATCGGCACTTCGGGCGGCTCGCCGCCGCGGCGCGCGAACGCTGGCTGTGACCAACGTCGTCGGCTCTACCGCGGCCCGCGAGTGCGATCACGCGCTGTACATCCGTGCTGGGCCGGAAATCGGCGTCGCCGCGACCAAGACTTTCGCCTCACAACTGGCCGCGCTGAACCTGCTCGCAC
Organism: Haloarcula sp. CGMCC 1.2071; assembly: GCF_037078445.1. Lineage (NCBI taxonomy): Archaea > Methanobacteriati > Methanobacteriota > Halobacteria > Halobacteriales > Haloarculaceae > Haloarcula > Haloarcula sp. CGMCC 1.2071. The sequence continues at coordinate 74,983 of NZ_JAYMGY010000010.1, read as the reverse complement.
TCGGAACGTCCACAACCGGCGACGCCCGGCAGGTCATCAGCGCACTCCGTGACCTCCCCGGTCACGTTCAGGAGGTTCTCGACGAATCTGCCGCTCAGGAGGTCGCTGAGTTGTATCAAGACGCCAACGCCTACTTCTTCATCGGCCGCGGGTATCAGAATCCCGTGGCGCTCGAAGGCGCGCTGAAAATGAAGGAGATTACGTACAAGCACGCCGAGGGCTTCGCTGCGGGTGAGCTGAAACACGGCCCGTTGGCGCTGGTGACCGAGAACACGCCCGTGTTCGCTATCGTGACTGGTGACGACGAGCGCACCCGCAAGACGATCGGGAACGTCAAAGAGGTCGAAGCACGGGACGCGCCGGTGGTCGCGATTACGGACGGACAGAGCGACGTTGAACGGTACGCCGACCATGTGCTCCAGATTCCGGAAACCCATCCGCGAGCCGCTGCGGTGCTGGCGAACACGCATCTGCAACTGGTGTCGTATCACACGGCCGCGTTGCTGGGGCGGAACATCGACAAGCCGCGAAACCTGGCGAAAAGCGTGACAGTCGAGTGAGCAGCGCGTAGCTGGCTATTTGCGGCTCTCTGGGAGCTCTATCGGATCGGGGTTGCCACTAATTTAGCTGTTGTTGAACCGGAGCGGCTCGCTTTTCCAGAGCAGGCTACAGAGGTGGGGGCAGAATTTCTCTAGGGTCTCGCAACTCAAGATGTGACAGCACCGAGCATAGAGTGTATAACTCGTATGCTTCCCAGGGTTTGTGCCGCGATACCATCTGCTGGAGCGTTTTTCCGAGATACGTGAGTTCACTACGAACGGTGTACTCCGGCCGATACTGGAGCAAGTGGGTCGTACAATGGCCTGCCAGTTCTCACCGATTCCTGTATGCCATCACGAGGTCAATAAGAACGCTCCAGACCTGCCTTGAAACAAGCTTCATATCATAGCTAAACGACTGGTCACGCACGTATTCGAGGTCGTATCGCAGCTTTTCGCTCGGCTCTTTTCCAGTCACATGATTAACCTGGGCAGGTCCGGTCAGGCCTGGCTTGACGAACCATCGTTTCTGCCAGTCAATGACACCGGTCTGGATATCCGAGTCCAGTTCCGGCCGTTCGGGCCGCGGGCCGACGACGCTCATGTCGCCCCTCAGTATCGACCAGAGCTGTGGTATCTCATCCAAGTGCGTCTGTCGCAGCACTCGGCCAACCGATGTCACGCGTGGATCGATCCCACCCGCATCCTCGTCACTGATTTTCACGCCGGTCTCGTCTTCGGCGTTCTCGATCATCGACCGGAACTTGTAGATGGAGAAGGTTTCACCGAAAACTGCTGTCCGGTCTTGCTGGTACAGTATTGAGCCGCCATCGTCCAGCTTTATCGCGACTATGATCCCAACAATCACGGGCGATAGCGCGACCAGCCCAGCCGATGCAAACGCGATATCGAACGCGCGCTTGAGAATATAGTCCTGTATGTCCCATGGCTCGATCTCCACGTCGATCAGGGTTCCGACGCCACCGCTGGCGGTCAACACAGAGTCTGTATGGTCGCGATGGACTTTCGCGTTGACACCGTACTCGTAACAGGCGTCGAGAGCGCCGAAGAACTCCGCCCGGTCGGCATGTTCAAACGCCAGCACGACCGTATCGATATCATACTCGACGAGCACGTCCTCGATTCGCGAGAGGCCACCTAACCGTTCCAACCCACTCGGGTTAGTGCCGCCGTCAGCGATGGCTTCGGTCCGTTCGATTGTCGTAATGACACTCGTTGGACAGAGATAGCCCAGGAGCGTCCCGTCGACTTCACTTGCCACTTCTTCTATCACCTTGAGGTCGTCCCCAACGACGATGGTTCGTTCGCCGTTCGACGACGGCCGCTTGCGAATCCACACGAACCATGCGGGCAGTGCGACCAGTAATAAGGGAGTTACTAACACGACCGTCAAGCGCGGCAATCGGTACGTGTAGTCGAAGTAGCCGATTGTCGCCAGAACAAGAACTGCTACGAGCACCCGCTTCTGGGCCAGTGCTATAGCGTCGAGAATTCTTCGCGGGCGGGGTTTGTACAGTGGGAGGAACACACTAACGACGACTGCGATTGTGACCAACAGTTCAAACGTGAACTCCGACCCAGTTGGGGGGTCAGTCGGTAGCCGATTGAACACCGGGATGGTTGTCGCTATCGACTGGATGGTAGCGTTGTTAACAAGTGCGACGGCGGCCGCTGTCAGCACGACGACGCCGGCTACACTTGCGACCCGGTACCGCCAGCCACTATCCATTATCAGTGTGATTGCCGAGTTCCGGGATAAGTCCTGCGTCCCGGGACTCAAATACTGAAGCTACTGTAGTCAAACCGCCCTGAATAGACGGTGTGCTACTGAGAGCCAGTCTTGCACGAGAGCTGTTTGCGTACTGACGCACCCACGACGAACGTACCAGCGCAGTCGTATCGGCTATCACAACGTCGATCCAACTACGTGACTGTGTGGTCCTCACTGGTTACTGACCAGGCTATCCTGTGTGGCCCCTCACTCGCTTGCAGCGATATTCTCGGCAGCCATTTCCGGGTCAATCTCGCCCTGTAGCCGTTCCTCGGCCTGATCGCGGTCAGCTGGATAGCCGATATCGTTCCGCCAGCCGTCCATGCGGATCGCGTCGATCGTCCGCCCGGAGTGCAACAGGAGGTCAATCGCGTCACTGATCTCGTACTCGCCGCGGTTGGAGGGCTGTACCAGATGGCAGGCGTGGAAGATGGCCGGCGTGAACGTATAGAACCCGGTCATCACTAGGTTCGACGGCGGCTCCTCCGGTTTTTCGACGACTTCGGTGATCTCGCCGTACTTGTTGGTGTCACAGACACCGTACCGCCCGGCCTCATCCCATGGGACTTCCTCAACGAGGAAAGCGGCGTCGGCACGTTCCTCCGCCTGACGGTTGACGACATCTCGGAGGTTCGCTTCGAAGATGTTGTCGCCGAGCATCAGCATGAAGTCGTCGTCGACGTGCTCCTCGACGGTCAGAAGCGCGTGTGCGAGGCCGTTCTGCTCGCGCTGGTGGGTGTAGGTGATCGGGACGCCTTCGAACTCGTCCTCGTAGTGATTAATGATGGCCTGCTTCTTGTAGCCGACAACTACCAGCAGTTCGTCAGCGCCTAGTTCGATCAACTGCTCGAAGCAGTGGGTCAGAATCGGTTTCCCCGCGACCTCTACCATTCCCTTCGGCTTGTCTTCGGTCAGCGGGCGGAGACGGGTCCCCTCACCAGCGGCGAGTACGACAGCTTTCATATATCTCAATTCGTTGGCCGTCCGATAAAACTCTTGTCGAATTATAAGATCCGAATTATAATATCCGCCCCTCGACTACTGCCGCCCGATGAACGTCAGTATTGTCGGGAGCGGATACGTCGGGACGACGGTCGCGGCGTGTCTTGCGGATCTCGGACACGAAGTGGTAACGATAGACATCGACGAGGACATCGTCGACACGGTCAACGACGGCCGGCCGCCGATACACGAACCTGGCCTCGACGAACTCGTCGCCGAACACGGCGGCGGTCGACTTCGGGCAAGTACCGACTACGACGAGATCCTCGATACTGAACTGACGATGCTGGCGCTCCCGACGCCCTCGAACGACGACGGGAGCATCGACCTCCAGTTCATGGAAGCCGGTGCGGCATCCGTCGGCGAGGCGCTGGCCGGCGCCGAGAACGCGGCAACGGATCCACACCTCGTCGTCACGAAGTCGACTGTCGTCCCAAACACGATCGAGGACCGGCTCGCCCCCCGTATCGCCGACGCCGGTCTCGAACGCGGGACGGACTTCCTCGTCGCGTCCAATCCCGAGTTCCAGCGCGAGGGGACGGCCGTCGCGGACTTCCTGAACCCCGACAAACTCGTCTTCGGGACGGACGACGACCGCGCGACGGACCTTCTCCATGACCTCTACGCACCACTGCGTGAGGCCGCTGACGGCGACGTGCCGGTCGTCGAGACCGGTATCGCCGAGGCCGAGATGATAAAGTACGCCAACAACACGTTTCTGGCGACGAAAGTCAGCCTCATCAACGACATCGGGAACATCTGCAAGGAGTTCGGCGTCGACGCCTACGAGGTCGCCGATGCCATCGGACTCGACGACCGCATCGGCGAGCAGTTCCTCCGGAGCGGCGTCGGCTGGGGCGGCAGTTGCTTCCCGAAGGACACGGATGCCATCATCGCCGCTGCGCGGGAACAGGGCTACGACCCCGCCGTCCTTTCGGCGGCCGTGGAACTGAACGACGCCCAGCCCGAGCGCCTCCTCTCCCTACTTGACGACCACGTCGACGTGTCCGGCAAACGCATCGCCGTTCTCGGCCTGGCGTTCAAACCCGGAACGGACGACATCCGGAACACGCGGGCGGTTCCGGTCATCGAGGGACTCAAAGAACGTGGCGCGGAAATCGTCGCCTACGACCCCGTTGCCACCGAAAATATGCGCGAGCGCTATCCCGACATCGAGTACGCCGACTCGGCGGCGGCCGCCCTTGCGGGTGCGTCAGGCGCTGTTGTCGTCACTGACTGGGACGAGTTCGCAGCGCTCGACGCTGCGTTCGACGAGATGGCAGACTCCGTCGTCGTTGACGGTCGACGCATCATCGAGCGGCGCGACGGTATCACCTACGAAGGATTGACCTGGTAGCGCAGTCAGTTACCTGCCTGTATTCGCCTGTCGATGACGGCTACCGTGCCGGCAGCGAGTAGCGCCACAACGAGCACGGTCGGGTCCGAAGACACGTACAGGCTCGGCGTCGGCGGCCGCCAGTTCGTGAACGGATACAGCCAGGCACTCGCTCGCCCGTCGGCGTACACTCGCATCCCATCGAGCAGCAGCGACGTGAGGCCGCCGAAGGTTACGAGGCCGAACACGCGCCGCCAGTGGCGTCTCTCGAATGCGACGGTGATGACACCGGCCAGTAGCAGAACTCCACCGAGTGTGGAGAGGGGAGCATAGGTAAACGGAATACCGAGAAGTGCTTCGACCGTGCTCTCATCAACTACGATTCCGACTTTCACCAGATCGGGAATTGCCGCACCACCCATCCCAACGACGACCCAGCGCTTATCGAGCCAGTCGACGCGCCAGCTCGCGACCGTCAAAAGGATGTATGGTACGAGCAGGTGAGTCAGCAGGTCAGCCATCGCGGGCCTCCAGTGTCCACGTATCTCGGTCAATCCACCAATACCGGAAGAACAGGAGTAGGAATCCAAGCGCGCCGACAGCCGAGGCACCGTACTTGTAGAACTCCGCCCACCGACTGCTGTTGACGACTTCGACGCGCTCGGCCGCTATCGCCCGATCTGGCTCAAGCGTTCCGTACACCTGAACGACGCCACCGGGTTCGACGGCCGCTTCCGTCCCAGTGACCCTGAGCGTTATTGCCGTCCCGTCGCTTTCGGCCCTGATTGCCATTCCGCCATCGCCGGTCTCTGTCACTGTTCCAAACACCATGAGGTGCTGTCCGACGTACGACTCGTACCCGGTCGAAAGGTCCGCAGCATCTGGATACGGGGACCGCTGCTCTTCTGTAACTGCCGCGTGGACGAACAGTCCACCGAGTATCAGACACAGCACAAGTACGATGACGGCACGAACCCAGACGCGCACACTCTCTGTTCTTTCGGTGGGTACAATGGTCGTTTCGCTTCAGAACCACAGCGTGTCTGTCTCCGAAAATCACTCGACAGTGACGTTGCCGCCGTCGTACACTGTCTGTTCTGTGACTTCGACGGTCGTTTCACTTCCGCTATCGGTCGTCACGGTGTATATCCCGGGGTTTGCGACGGTAACAGTGAACGCACCGTTCCGGTCGGCTGTCGTCTGGCGCTCGTAGTCGACCTCCCTGTCTGAGACGGCGACTGTCGTTGCGACCGAGACGGTCGAATTCGGGGCTGCAGTCCCCCGGATCTCTCCACCGGGAACGACCGCGAACGCCTTGTGGCTCCCGTCTTCGCTCGTGAAGAGCGGCCGGTAGCGGGCCAGTCCGTCCACATCTCCGTTCTGGCTTCCGAAGTGCTGGTGTAACCGAGTGTACATCGTGCTGGGTTCCTCCAGTTCCATCTCTGTCGTTACGACGTATCCGACTCGACCGGAAATCCGATTGTGGGCCTCATCAGGGTCCGTTGCTGCGACAAACGGCCCGTACGTCTGGCGGGCGTAGCTGTAGCTCCGTGACTCACCGTTGACGAAGTAGTTGTACACGCGGTTCTGTCCCCAGCGGCTGAGGACGTAGTTTTCGGGGTAATCGAGCCCGCGATCGGCGGCGTCTGCCTCGATTGCAGTCGCCGCACTGTAGGTCCCGTCCTCGACGAGCACCTGGCTCGTTTTGACTGGAACCTGCACCATTCCGAGGGCCCCGAACAACAGAAACAACACGACCAGCGATGCAACTGCCCGGCTGTCGGGAACGAGTACGTCTCGAAGGTCGCTGTCGCCAGTCGTCAGCACCGGTCGGGCGAGATCGACCCACGAGGCGGCCCAGACGAACGCGAGGCCGGCGAACAGTGCGAGAAACGGGGCCAGTTCGCCGACGAAACGGACCTGAATCACGGCGAGAGCGAACAGCACCCAGGCGTAGCTACTGGCGACGAGCCAGCCGCTTCGGTCGTTCCGAGCGAGGTCGATTCCCCACGCCATTGCTGGAAGCGCCAGGAACAGCGTCAGGCCGAGCAGGAACAGGAAGCCGAAGGCGTCTGCGCTGAACAGTCCGTACGTCTCGGCGATCGCGTCGGACCGAAACAGCGTATCGAGCCGCCTGTCGAACGTGCCCCACTGTTCTGTGAAGCCGAAACGAAAGACGAGGAGGCTGACGACGCCAAGTCCGACATCGACCACAGCCAGTTGTCTGGCAGTGCCACCGAATCGTCTGGCCGCTTCTGCTGTCGCGATGACGACGACAGTGCCCAGCGTCAGCAGTGCTGGCGTGCTAGCGACGAGCGCAGTCTGCCAGCCGGTGACAGTATGAACACTCCAGGCCAGTATCGCGCCGAGGCTAACGCCGGCAAGGACCGGCGCGTTCCTGACCAGTGCCGACCGGTCGTTTGAGCCATCCAGCAGTGTCTGTCCCAGCACCACCAGACAGACCGGCAGGACAAGCAATGGCCCGGCTTCCCACGCAAGTACCTGTCCGGCAATCCCGACACCGATACCGACCGCGGCGATCCACGGCTGGGGTCGCCGAAGCGACGTTCGGTTCGTGGCCGTCGTTAGTGCGACCACGAGTGCAAGCGCGGTGAGTCCCAGCCAGGGATAGTCGAAGGCGTGGTGATCTGCGAAACCCAGGCTCGTCCGGAAGGCGTGGCCGGGAATGAACGCCAGGAAGAGGACCGATGCGAGACCGACACGCCGATCGCCGGACACCCGAACCGCGAGTAGATAGAGCAGGACGCCCGTGACGAGTGCCGACACGACCGGATACCAAGCGAGAACGTGGCCAATAACTGCTTTGCTCCCGCCGAAGAGGCTGGCGACCCACCAGAGCGTCGCGACCGTGAGTGGTTCCCCGTTAGTTACTACATCCGGAATCACGGAGAGCGCTCCGAAATCGGCCGGGCCGCCAGCGCTTGCCGCGACCTGCTCGACGTGATATCTGTAGTAATACGGATCGTTACTCGACAGGACGATGTCGTCGCCGCGGTAGATCGACCCGATGACGTACGTTCGGGCGACAAACACGACCGCTAGAGCAGCGACGAGCAGGCCAGTTGCTCGTGCGTCGAAATCAAACCGTAGCGCGTCACCGAGAGCCGTCCCGCTCTCGCTGTCGCTACCAACCGCGGAGTCATCGTTGAGCGCGGCCCGCACAGTGTCGGGATCAGCGACGCGGTACTCGTCACCGTCTTTCTCGACGATGCCCGCTGAGACGAGTTCACCGAACTGGCCCGAATCGATGGGAATGTCGTCGAACGTCCAGCCGTCCTGTTCGTCGTCGACGGCCAGAACCGCCGCTGTCGCGTCTCGTAGCTCGGGTCGGTCATCGAGTACCGCTCCCGCCCCGGGCGTATCGCTCATGTATCCTCTCTTTCCGGTCTGGCGAATAAATCCATCGGGACTCGCCGTCTACGTGTTTGCCGACTCTAGCGCCGCTCGAACCGCCGATTCCACGTCGTGTTCCGGCGTCCAGCCCAGTACGTCGGTCGTTCGGCCGGTGTCGACCGGGAACGAATCGACGAGCGTCTCGTCGTCGCCCCGCGGGTTCTCGACCAGTTCCACGTCGGCATCGATGTCGGCGGCCGAGGCCGCGATATCCTTGACGAGTTTGGCGACGGTGTGAACACCCGGGTCTTCGTCGCTGGCGATTTCGTACTTCTCGACGCCGGTATCGCCGCGGTCCAGTTGCTCCAACAGCCGTTCGCAACTGTCGACGTACGCCCGGGCCACGTCCTTGACGTGGATGAAGTTCCGGGACTGCGTCCCGGGCTCGTAGACGGTCAGCGTCTCGCCGGCGAGCGCGCGGTTCACGAAGAAGTTGATGACAGTCCCCTTTGAGACGGTTTGACCGTCTATCTCGTGACTGCCGTAGAGGTTCGAGATCATGAACTGGTGGGCGGGGAACGCGCCCTCGGCGTACGTCTCGATGTCGCGCTCGTTGAGCAGTTTCGTCCGCCCGTACCAGTTCAGCGGGTCTCGGGGGTGGTCGACCGTAATGGGGAACTCCTGTGGGTCGCCGATAACGGCCATCGAGAACGGGAAGATCAGCGCCGCGCCGGTCTTGCGGCAGAACCAGGCGACGTTGTCGGTCCCCTGAACGTTGACCTCGTAGGCCAAGTCCTGCTTCTCTTCGCAGTCGTCGACGCCGGAAACCGCGGCGAGGTGCATCACGACGTCGGCCCCGTCTAGCACCGCTTCCAGTCGGTCCCGGTTCCGGATATCAACGTGTTCGATGTCGACATCGCCGACTGACCGCACGGTACCGCGATAGAAGTTGTCGATAGCGGTGATCTCCCAGTCGGGGTGGGCCTGCTGTAGCTCGTAGATGACGCGACTGCCGATGTAGCCCGCACCGCCGGTGACGGCGATGTGGGGCGTGTTGTCTGTGGGTTCTGTCTCAGGCATTGGTGGTAAATTTCTCTGCGAGGTCGCGGACGCCCTCACGGAGCGTCCACGATGGTTCGAAGCCGGTCTGACTCAGTCGGTCGAAGTTGACGTGATACGACGGGCCGGGATGCTCGTCTTCGAGATAGGTCACGTCGACCGGGGCGACCTCGTCGGCGACGATATCGGCGATTTCCGAGATCTGGTAGTTCGATTCCATCGACCCGACGTTGTACACCGACTCGTCCCAGGACTCGGGATCGCACGCCGCCTCCGCGTAGGCGCGGGCAGCGTCCTGAACGTGGATGAACGGCCGCCAGTTCGACCCGTCGCCGTAGACGGTGAGCGGGCGGTCGGTGAGCGCGCGGAACACGAAGTAGTTCACGACGAGGTTGAACCGGATGCCCGGCGAGTGGCCGAAGTTGGTGGCCATCCGCAAGGCGGTGCCGGTCATGTCGAACTCCTCGCAGTACTCCCGTAGCAGCGTCTCGGACTGGAGTTTCGTCTCCGCGTAGGGGTTTATCGGGTCCGGATCGATTGTCTCGTCGATGTCGGTGCTGGTCGCGCGGCCGTAGACGTTACACGAGGAGGCGAAGACGACGTGGTCGACGCCGAGTTTGCCGGCCGCGGTCAGGACGTTCTCGGTGCCGTCGTAGTTGATGGCGAACGTCTCTTCGCGGCGCTCGTGGGTGCTCGACGCGCCAGTGATAGCCGCGAGGTGGATGACGCGGTCGACGCCGCGCATAGCGCTCTCCACGTCGCCGTACTCGCGGACGTCGCCGCGGCGGAATTCGAGGCCGTCCCCGAGCGTCCCGAGCAACGCTCTCGGCGACCCCGAGGAGAGGTCGTCGAAGACGACGACGCTATCTACCCGGTCGTCCGCGCGCAGCAGCGGGACCAGCGCGCTGCCGATGTAGCCACAGGCTCCGGTGACCAGCACGTCCATCGTCAGTCCTCGCTCAGGACGCCCGGCAGGAACCGGTCCTCGTGGGCTTCGATGGTGTCGGCGTACCGCGTCAGCGTCCCGAAGATGTCGCCGACGCCGTCCTCGAAGGACTGGGACTGGCCGCCGATGAGGTCGGCGTAGCGGTCGTTTTCGATCTCCATCTTGTGCGTCTCGTCCTCGTCGCGGGGGTTCTCGAAGTGCTCGACGTCCACATCGAGGTCGTACTCGCTACCCACGTCGGCGATGGTCTCGGCGATTTCGACGATGCTGATGGCGCGCGTGACCTGGTTGTACACCGTCAGCCCCTCGGGGCGCTCGTCGGGATCAGTCAGGGCCACTTCGGCCAGCCCTTCGACGGCGTCCTCCAGCGAAATGAACGGCTTGCGCTGTTCGCCCTTGCCGTAGACGGTGACGGGGTAGCCCGCGACGGCCTGCGCACAGAAGCGGTGCGTGACCGTCCCGAAGTAGTAGTCGAAGTCGAAGCGGGTCTTCAGCCGGTCGTCCTCGCGGGTCTCCTCGGTCTCGGTACCGTAGACAATGGCCGTTCGCACGTCCGAAATCGGGATGTCGAACTGCGTGTGGGCCAGGCGCATGTTCTGTGCGTCGAAGCCCTTGGTCGCGTGGTACCAGCTCCCGCCCATGTTGGGGAACGGCACGTCGTCGCGCTCGCCCTGGTTCTCCATCGCCGCGCCGCCTTCCGGAATCGGGAACTCCGGCGCGCCGTAGACGCCCGTCGTCGTCGTCTCGACGAAATGGGTGTCCGTGAGGTCGTGTTCTTCGAGGCCCCACAGGAGGTTCCGCGTCGCCTGAAGGTTGTTGTGCTGAGTGTAGTTCGCTCGCTCGCCGTTGATCTGGGAGTACGGCGCGGAGGGCTGGGCGGCGGTGTGGACGACGACCTCCGGCTCGTGGACCGTCAGCAGTTCGTCGACGAAGGCCTTCTCGGCGAGGTCGCCCTCGACGAAGGAGAGGTTCGTCAGCCCGTGGACCTCGCGAGCCGCATCGAGGCGCTCGTCGATGCTGGCAACCGGTGTCGCGCTCGTCGCGCCGACGTCCTCGACCCACTCCCGTCGGGCGAAGTTGTCTACGAGCAGCACTCGGTCGTCCGTTCGGTCCGCGATTCGCAGTGCGGCCGGCCACCCGACGTAGCCGTCGCCGCCAGTGATGAGGATGGTCATAGTTACTCAGTTAGTGAGTAACTGTGATGCGTAATCAATCTTCTGTTCAGTTGCCTGCTAGTCTCGTCCAGCCTGACTGCTCATGAGACACGTATTCGTCCGCAAAACAGCACTGTTCACCCGCTACTGGCCGATATCGAATCGCTCGAAGTATTCCGTGACGTACTGGTTTGCATCTGCCGGTGGCTCCGTGACGGTGCGATACGAGTCGTGCTGGTCGTCGAGTGTAATCTCCGCTCCGCCGTCGGGCACGACTCGGTAGACAATCGGTATCGTGTGTCTGGAGTCGACACCGTCGACTGACGACGTGTCCCAGAAGTGTTCGCTGACGCCAAGCCGTTCCGTCGCAACCGATGTGAGGCCGAGTTCCTCCCGGGCGATGCGTTCTGCCGCGTCGTCCAGCCGCTCGCCCTTGTAGAGGCGACTCCCCGGCCAGAACCACTCGCCTTTGGCTGGCTCGTTCTGCCGCCGTGTCAGCAAGATACCACCCTCGTACTCGACGACGAGGTCGACACAGGACTGGGGCATATTGTCGAGACAGGTCGCGAACGTCTCCGTCGGAATGCGTTCGTCGTGGCGGTCCATACCTCCCGCTTGCGGGCCGCCGGTGAAACCGCTCCGCTTCCCGCCGTTTCGCAACCGTTAAAACTGACCCTGTCTTCTAGCCGATTGCTATCGCACGGGCCGGTGGGGTAGCCTGGTATCCTTCGGCCTTCGGGTGGCCGTAACCGCGATTCGAATTCGCGCCGGCCCATTTCTATCGCAACGCAATCACGAGGAGCGACGGCGACGAGTGTCCGTTGTGAGGAAATGGCTCCGAGAATTCGAGCAGGGGAGTCACAGCGCGAACGAAGTGAGCGACCTCTTCCCGTGTTCGACATTCGCACCGGCCCATTTTTCCCACTTCCTACTGAGGAGCAACAGAACCGTCTCTCCGCATCGACTGTCACCCGTCGCTCCGGCCCCGGGTGACTTCGTACGCCTGCCCGCGGAACTGGAATCGCCGACGACTCGTATCGTACCCGAGTACGCCGTCCACAGCATGCTCGTCGGTTTCGACGACGACGCGGCTCACATCGTCGATCAGGAACGGGATGGCGTTGCGAAGCCCGCCGTCGGACATAGCGAACTGACCGTGTGCCATCACCTGTTCGGCGATGACTCGCTCGCTCGCGTTGTCAGTGCGAGTCAGTGTGAACGTCGCGTCGGTCGGCCGTTCGCCGTCGCCGTGGCGGTCGGTCGTCACCCTGACGGTGTCGCCGTCGCGCGCTGTCGGCACGCCGTCAGTCGGGGTCACTGCAGCACGGTCACCGACTAGCGCAACCAGAGCAGCACTCTCGTTCGTCGCGTGGCCGTAGCCAGCAACGATGGCGTACTCGCCGCCGCCGAGATAGCTCTGTGTGAGACCATCACAATGGCAGTTACCGGTACCACAACCGACAGCTGGTCCGTTAAACGCCCGGAGGCCCCACTGCTCCTGACTGCCCGGTTTTAGGAGCCGACAGTCGGCGGTGTGGGCTGCTGGTGCGACGTGGAACCACTCGCCGTCGACGAGCTTGTAGAGGTCCCAGTGGCCGCATTGCAGTCGCTCGTGGCTGTTGTTGACCATCTCGAAGCCGACTTGCGTATCAAGCTTTGCGCGCTCGGTACTGGGTCGAACAAAGGCTGGAGTCGCCCTGTCTGCTTCGTGGTACCACTGGACGCCGCCGTCGCCGGGAAACGGCGGGAGCGACCGGCCGGCGAACCGGGAGTCGGTTTCCGGACCGGGACTTCGCGTGTCCCAGACGGAGACCGAGAGTGACCCGGCCTGACCGCGGAACTCGTAGGTGCCGGTCGGCCGCCCGGACTGGCCCGGTTCGCCGACGAGGGCGTACTCCAGTTTGACCCATTCACCGGGATTTAACCGGTACGTCTCTGGCATCCACGGACCGACATCGTCGACGCGCCAGTACCCCTCGTCTGTTCGGCCGAGTGAGGGCACTTCGTCGGCAAGGTCGTTGTTGTCTGTGGGTGCGAGATGGAGGCGCGCTTCGTGGTCGTAGCCGCTGGGTTGGCGGCTGTGTGTCTGTCCGACTCCTGGAATCCACTTGACCCTGAACGTGTTCTCGAACTCGTTGCTGTTCTGGAGCCAGCCCCGAAGCGTGGCCGGATGGTCGTCGGTCGCCGTCTGGTCGAACCAGAGCCCGATTCGCGCCCTGTCGGCGGTGTGGAGTCCTGGCGAACTGAGGGCGTAGGTTCGCGGCCCGGTTTCCAGTTCGATGACGGTCGTCGGATTCTCGGGTCGGGGCGGGTCGCCAGTGCCTGTCGGCGTCCCTGTCCCGCTGTCATCTGGATCAGTCGGTGACTGTGTCGGGCGTGGTGCGGGCGTTACGTCTGCGGTCTCGTCTGAGCCGAGGGTGCCGAACGAACAGCCGGCGAGTCCGGCCAGCGCACCCGGGATCGACGCGAGGAGGGCACGTCTGCGCATAGTCCGCGATTCGTCGCACCCGGTAAACCCTTTCTGGACGCTCAGACGGCGTTTGTAGCGTCTTTCGTATCGGTACTGACAGCAGTCGACGGACGTAAATCGCCGTGGGGTGACGAGTCAGTATGCGCCAGTTCGTCATCATCGGCCACGACGCCCCGACGACGCCGGAGTTCTCGCTCGACGACCTGGCCGGCGCGGCCGGCCGGCTCGACGTGCTCTGTCGGTGTGTCACCAGCGCGTTCTTCCTGAGCCACGCCATCCGGGAAGACGTGCGGGTCCACCTCATCCTGGCGGATGAGTACACCGTCACGTTCGATGGGAGTGACCTCCGCCGACTGAACCCGGACGAACGGTCCACGGCGGCGCTGATCCGCAAGGCGCTGGAAGAGCGCGAGGAAGCTATCGGCCACATCCCGGTCGAAACGTCGCCCGGGGTGTCGCTCACGCGACGGGGGTTCGAGGGGACGCTCGACGACGCGGCGAGCCGCGGAACTGTCGTCCAACTGCACGAGGACGGCGATCCCATCGTCGACGTTGCACCGCCGTCGGACCCGGTGTTCGTCCTCTCGGACCATCACGACTTCCGGGACGAGGAAGCGACGCTGCTGGCCGACCACGCGGACGAGTGTGTCTCGCTCGGGCCGAAGGCCCTCCACGCTGACCACTCGATCACGGTCGCGCACAACTACCTCGATACGGACGGGTTCGAGCAGTACTGACGGGGCACGCTGGGCGACTGCCAGAAGGGTTTTCCTCCGCGGTTCGCTGAATAGTGTATGGGATTATTGGGCTCGGAGACAGCGACGGGTCGCGCTGTCGGACGACGTATGGAAGCGACGAGGGATCGATGACTGACCGGGACGCGCTGTCCCGCCGTGCGGTTCTGCAGACGGTCGCCGGAGCCGGCCTCGCGTCCGTCGCCGGCTGTTCGGCGTTCGAAGGCGGGAGCGACGACGCGGCCTCGACAGTCGAGGGCGAACGGGCCGAAGAACTCGCGCGCCGGTTCGCGCCGACGCTGTACTTCGATCAGGCGGAGCCGTGGTTCCCGACGGACCCGCGTCCGTACACCAGCGAACAGGACGGGGAAACCGTCGTCGACGGGTTCGACGCCTTCGACGGGTATCACGAGCGGATGACCGAAGGGGAGCCGCCGGACCCGACGGCGTTCTACAACGTTGTCGAGTACGAGAACTCGCCGCTCGCCGTCGTCCAGTTCTGGTTCTACTCGGCGTTCGACCAGTTCACGACGAACTTCCACTGGCACGACTGGGAGGTCCTGCATGTGTTCGTCGACACGGGGACGGGCGACCCGCAACTGTACGTCGCCAGCTCGCACTCCCGGAAGGTACCCAACAACGAGTTCCTCGACCCCGACCCGGAGATGGTCCCACGCATCCTCTCGGAACTGGGGTCACACTCTAGCGCGCTGTCGGTCAACGACGCTCGCGACCGGTTCACCCGGCTGCCGGAGGGCGACCGGTTCGCGGACATCACGAACAGCGCCGTCGAAACCATCGAAGACCTCGCGGAGATCCCCGTCGCTTACGGGCTCCCGCGCGACGAGGGGTCCCGGCTCCCCTACCTCGTTCCGGAGTACGAGGGCGCGCCGCTGTACGAACACGAGCGGCTCCCGTCGGTCAGCCGCGAGGACCTCATTTCGGAGTCGCTCACGATCCGTTCGTTCGACAGTCTCACCCAACCACCGACGGACCTGCCGACGCGGGAGACGGGGCTCGTCTTCCAGCACACCGACCGCGGCGAGGCCGACCCGGACATCGAGTACGATCTCGTGCCGAGCAGCGAACTGGAGCACATCGCCGATTTCACCGGCCCGCAGTTGAGCTTCGAGTTCGCCGTGCCCGAGTTCGTCGAGGACGCCGTCTCGGGGCACATCACGACAACGGGCGCGCCCTGGAACCAGCCGCGATACGAGAACCCCGCCGCGGACATCTCCGAGCCCAACCACCGGGCGGCGCTGGCCGAGCGCTACGACGCCATCGGGGCACCGGCGGAGATACGCACCGTCGTTGCCAGCCTCTCGGAAGCCGTCTCGAACGACGACGCGCCCGAGGACGATGGGCTCACGACCGAGGACACGTCCGTCGAGTCCGTCGCCTTGCTGGAGAGTGACCCCGAGGCCGTCCCGACCTTTTCTGGGCTAGCCGTCGTTCAGGACGTGCCCGCGGGCGACCACCGATTCACGGTCAACGGGGCCGGTGTCGCACCACACAGCGAGACGGTGTCGGTCCCCGACGCGGAGTCGGCTGACGGGCCGACCAGAGCCGGTGTCGACGGAAAACTCCCCCTGGTCGCCCGGGAGAACGCGACCCGCCTCGAAGTCGATCCGTCGGGAGCCGACAGCGACCTCACCGACCTCGCCGTGGAGGACGACTTCGCCGGCCGGCTGTACGACGCTCCCCTCTCGGAACCCGACGCCGTGTACGTCCACAGCGGCGGTGCGTACACGACGGAGGTCCGGGACCGCGACGACGAGATCGGCGCGTTCCGCGTCAACCCGGACCCCGAAGCCGAGACTGCCGCAACAATCGACGAGCCCCGAACTGGCAAGGCGTCGCTGGCATCGTTCCTCGTCGACATCGCCGAGGAAACGCGGCAATCGGTGCTTGACGAGATGGACGATGGCGGCGACGACGGTGACACCGATGACGACGATGACGACAACCCCGGGAGCAGCGGTGGCTCCGAGAACGCGATTCGAGGCCTCGAACGGGCGCTCGCAGCTGTCGTGGAGGCTGCCAGGCGGGCGACAGAACGCGCCGAAGCCGGCGACCGCGGGAACGCTGACAAACAACTCCAGGCCGTCGCCGACCGGCTCCAGCGCGTCGCGACCAGAATCGAGGACGCCAGCGACGACCTGTCCGACCCGCTGTCGAACGCAGCCCGGAAGCGCCTCGATCAGGCCGAGCGGCGGACCGAGCAGGCCCAGGCCGCCGACAAACTATAAGTTCTTCCTCTGCGCTTAGAGCCCGCCCCAGCGGGCTAGCGCGCCGGCGACGAGCACCAGTCCCCCGGCGATGAACGTTCCGGGGACCGGGAGGACGAACAACACGGCACCGAGCAGGAGGCCGAGCGTCGATATTCTCATTCCAGCCACACGTAGCGCACCACGTCGTATCGGTCTGGTGCCTGCATATTCGTGGACCCGTGCCGGTTTTGCCAGTGCGGGCCACACTGCTGATATGGACGAGGAACTCACCTGGGAGACGCTCGGTGCCGAAACCGCCTACGCCTGTCCGGGGTTCGATATCATTCGCGAGGCCGTTCGCCTCCCCGACGGAACCGAGGGAGAGTTCGACTATGTGCAACACGGCGAGAGCGTCATCGTGCTCCCGTTTACCGCTGATGGCGACGTGGTCGTCATCGAGGAGTGGCGACAGCCGGTTCGCCGAGTCAACCGCGGCCTGCCGGCCGGGACGATGGAGGGCGAGGACGACGACCCGACCGTCGCCGCCGCCCGCGAACTCCGCGAGGAGACGGGCTACGAGGCCGACGCTTTCGACCACCTCTACACGGGCGAACCGGCCAACGGCAACACCGACTACGTGTTCCACTACTACGTCGCACGCGGGTGTGTGGCCACGGCCGACCAGGATCTGGACCACAACGAATCGATTCGGGTCGACACCGCCGACTTCGACTCGCTGGTCCAGTCGGTGCGCGACGGGACGCTCCGTGACAGTCGGTCTGCCGTCGGTATCATGTACTATGCCCTGTTCGAGCGCTGAACTGACGACAGTTTGAAACCCTGAGGAATGGTACCATTACGCATATGGCCTCGATTGCACTCGACGAACAGACGGAACGCCGGCTGGATAAACTGCGCGCGGCCGTCCGCCGTCGGACCGGCCGGCCGGTTTCGCGGGCGGAGTTGCTCGAACGGCTTGTCGAGGACGCCTACGGGTCCCGTGACGAGGTGGTCGATATGTTCCGGACGTCACAGGCGTACGTCGCCGACGAGGACTCCGGGACCGTCCACCGTCCCGAGCGCAAACTGGTGCCCGGCGGGCCTGAGCGGTCCGACGAATAGCGGCGGGTCGCCGGTCGGGTCGTCTGTTCCGCTCTCAGACACTTCTCGGGCGACGATTGTGGGAACACAACCCTTAGGCACGCCGACCGACGACGACGTGTAATGACGAATTTCGAGGTCCGCCAGTACGACGCAGCGGGCCGGCTGGGCGAGCTAACGGTGCCGCGGGCCGGCGTCACCGTCGAGACGCCGACTATCCTGCCGGTGGTCAATCCGCACGTCCAGACGGTCGCACCGGCGACGCTGGCGTCGGAGTTCGGCGCGGAGATACTCATCACGAACAGCTACATCCTGCACGGCTCCGACGACCTCCGCGAGCCGGTGCTGGAGCAGGGCCTCCACGACTTGCTCGGGTTCGATGGGGCTATCATGACCGACTCGGGGTCCTTCCAGCTCGCCGAATACGGCGACATCGACGTGACTACCGAGGAGATTCTGGAGTTCCAGCACGAAATCGGCTCTGACATCGGCACGCCGGTGGACATCCCGACGCCGCCGGACGTGGACCGCGAGCGAGCGACAGAGGAACTCAAAACGACCCAGGAGCGGCTCGAACACGCCACTACCGTCGACACTGGCGAGATGCTCGTCAGCGCGCCAGTCCAGGGGTCGACCTACCCGGACCTGCGGGAGCGCGCCGCCGCGGACGCCGTCTCTACCGGACTGGACGTGTTCCCGCTGGGAGCCGTCGTCCCGCTGATGAACGAGTACCGCTATGCCGACCTCGCCGACGTTGTTGCGGCCTGCAAGCGTGGGCTGGGGGAGGTCGGCCCGGTCCACCTGTTCGGTGCGGGCCACCCGATGATGTTCGCGATGGCAGCGGCGCTGGGCTGTGACCTGTTCGACTCGGCGGCGTATGCGCTGTACGCTCGCGACGACCGCTATCTCACGGTCCAGGGGACCGAACTGCTGTCCGAACTGACATACTTCCCGTGTCACTGCCCGGTCTGTACCGACCACACGCCGGCAGAACTCGACGCGATGGACGCCGACCAGCGCGAAGAGCTGCTCGCCCGGCACAACCTCCACGTCACCTACGGCGAAATCCGGACAGTGAAACAGGCGATTCGCTCGGGTAACCTCATGGAACTGGTCGACAGTCGCGCCCGCGGCCACCCGGCGATGCTCGACGGCTATCGAGCGTTGCTTGACCACGCCGAGCAACTCGAACGGACCGACCCGGTCTCGAAGGACGCCTTCTTTTACACTTCAAATGAAAGCGCTCGCCGGCCCGAAGTCCGCCGCCATCAGAACCGACTGGAGCGCCTCCCGGTCGAGGGCGACGAGGTGCTGCTGACTGAGGGGAGTTCCAGCGCACAGTACGACGAAACCTGGGGTATCCTGCCGCCGTTTGGCCCGTATCCGCGCGAACTGGCCGACACCTATCCGTTGACCGCCGAAACTCCGGACCGGACCGACCGAGCGGCCTACGAGGCCGCGGCCACAGGGGTCCGGCGACTCGTCGAACTCCATCCCGACGTGTCCTTCACGCTGGTCCACGACGACTGGCCGGCGACGGCGCTGGACCGCGTGCCGGACGGCGTCCGTCTGCGCGACCTGCACGCTCGCGACTGACGGCACAGTTGTCTCGACCGCTGCCGGTCAGACCGTCGGCACGGCCACGTTCTCGTCGGCCGCCTCGCGCCAAGAATGGGTCGGCTCCCAGCCCAGCAGTTCCGTGGCTTTGGCCGTCGAGTACGCCGCGTCGTCCCCTTCGACCGTGCAGTCGTCCGGGACAGTACCGTACTGCTCACGCATGAGTTCGACCAGCGGCCGGCCCAGCGCGTTGTCCGGGCCGACGCAGTTGAACGCTTCGTGGCCCGAAACCTCGCCCGTGAGCGCGGCCTCCACGAGGTCGACCACGTCCCGCACGTCGACGTACGACCAGTAGTTGCCCGCCCCGGCCGCGAGGTCGTCGACGTACTCCTCGGCCCGGCAGGGGTACTCCCCGGGGATCTGTATCCATGAGGGACGAATCGACGCCACCGAGACGTCATCCCGGCGAGCAATCGTTTTCCCGATTTCCTCGGTGACGACCTTCGAGAGCCCGTAGTCGTCCTCCGGCCTAAGCGCGTGCTGTTCCGTAATCGGGAGTTCGTCAGGTACCGGCGTCTCTTCGGCGAAGAAGAAGCCGTACGCACCGTCCGAGGAGCCCTGCACCACGTCAGCGCCGACGCGGCCGGCCGCCGAGAGCACGTTGTGTGCCGCGAGGGTGTTGTTCTGGAACAGGTCTACCCCAGGGTGGTTCCCAGCGACCGGAATCGCCGCCCAGTGGACCACTGCATCTGGGTCGATGGCGGTGAGCGCGTCGAACACGCTCCCAGCGTCCGTCAGGTCGAGCGCTCGGTACCCGACAGCCGGATGCCCCCCATCGTCGGGGAGGCGGCGGTCGAGCACTGTCACGTCGTGCGGTCCGGCGAATCGGTCGACGATCCAGCGTCCGGAACTGCCCCGGCCGCCGGTCACGACAACATCCATAGCTGCTCTGTGGCCGCTGGCATCCAAAGCGTGGCGGTGTGCGTCGTTGGTGCCAGCTACTTTATGTGTCGAGCCGGAACCGCTCGCCGTGCGTGAACGTCGTCCAGCCGAGGATGCGCTCGTCGCGATGCGGTCGGTCGGGGTTGTCGATTGCCGCCTGCTGGGCCGAGACGTACGTCGGGACGTTCTTCACCGGCTGTCCACTCTGTTTGAGTGTTTCCAGATAGGTGTCTTTCTCGTAGTACGAGTAGGCCACCTCGTACAGTGAGGACGCAGCCTCCTGCTTTCTGGCGGGGAAGCCGTCGTTGTTGACGAACCGGTCGGGGTCGCCCTCACCCATCGCTTCCCAGGCCTCCGGGTCAGCCACGTACGGCGCGTGGGCGTCGAGAATACGTTCGATGGCACCCCTGTCACCGTCGAACTTCTGGTACTCGTACAGTGTGGGGCCGTCGAGTTTGTCGGCGTAGAGTCGGCTGAGTTCCGCGGCGGTGACCAGTGCCTTCGCCGCGTACAGCGAGTACGCCAGACTCGACGCACGAATAATCTCGTTTTCCAGCAGGCCGTCCTCGCGGAGTTGGTTGAAGCCGGTCTCGCGGTTCCGTTGCATGGCCTTCCGGAACCGGTCCCAGTCCCGGAGATACACGGAACCGGCGGCGTGGGTCATCTCCTGCCAGTTGAAGATGTTCTGTTGTCCCATCTCGGTCGGAATACCGTGGCCCACGTCGTCCAGAAACGTCCGGACCCACTCCTGCAGGTCGGCCTCCGTGCCGACGCTGTCGTCGTTCCACGCCTCGTGGCCGCGAACGAGTTCCGCACCCCACCACATTTTGGGGAGCGTGATGAACTGCTCGATGCTGTTCGTTTTTACTGGTGCCATATAGGTCTCCGAGTTCAGGAACCAGTGGTCTAGCAGTTCGACGGCTTTCTCGGCGTACTGGTCCGCGCCGGTGTACTGGTAGGCGAGGCCCAGATCCCGTATTCTGTCTCCTGTTCTGATGGCGGCAACGTAGTCCTTGCGCGCTTCGGGGTCCTCGGGGCCCTTCGTTTTGAACTCGTGGCCGTCGCCGTTGTCCGTGACGCTCTCGGGATCCGCTGCCATCGCGTCGCGGACATCGTCGATGAAGGCTTCGTGGGCCCCTGTCCACGGGCTGTCTCCATTCTCGACACGGGACTGTATCGCAGCCAGTGTATCGAGATGGACGAACATTGCGGGCCCGCTTTCCACTGTTGACTCGGCTACTTGTTCCGTCGGTGTCGGCTCCGTCTCGTGTGACGCGGCCCTCGCGTCCGAGTCCCCTGAGGAGAGGCCGGTCGAACAGCCCGCCAGCGCTACGGCTGTCCCCGAGAGGGCGAGCAACACGTCTCGTCGTGTCTGTCGCTGCACGAACGGTCAGTCGTCTCCTATAGATTTAGTTAGGGCCCAGCTAATCAGCGGATAGCGACCTGTCCGCGATAATCATGGCCACATAACTGTCGACCGGAACGAAGTATGCTGAGTTTGAACGCACCTTCGGTCGCCACCGAGGCCGGTGCTGGTACAAAGGCAAGATAGTTGGTCGCGCGTGGCTGACGCCATTGCATGACCGACTACTTCGAGATCCACGAGCGCGACAGCGCCGCGCGAGTGGGTGAGCTACGCCTCGCCGACTCCGTGACGACGCCGGCGCTGGTCGACGACGTGGACACAGAAACGCCGGGCGACTGCCGGCACGTCCTCGACGACGCCGGAAGCCGCTGGCCCACCGAGCAAGACGCCCCCGATGGCGACGACTCGCTGCTCACTGTCCTGCCCCACCGCGGACTCCCCGCCGGCACGCCGGACGAAGTCGCCGAGGCCTTCGCCGTCGACTATCCCGACGTGTCGTTCCCGAGCGCGGCCGTCGTCTCGTCCGATACCGCGACCGACCACGGCAGCGACGCCTACGTGCTCGCTGGTGCGCCCGGCTACGTCGGGCACGCGTCGGCGTTCGTCGATGCCGTCTCGACCGTCCGGGAGGCTATCCCCGCCGACACCGCGCTCTACCTGCCTGGCGTCGCCACGCCGCGAAACGTCGCGACGCTCGTCTACGCCGGCGTCGACCTCGTGGACCCCGACCGCGCCGTCGTCCGCGGGACTGAGGGCCGGTATCTCACGACCGACGAGGCGTATTTCCTCGAAGACCTCGACGAACTGCCGTGTGCGTGCCCGGCCTGCCAGCAGCCACGCGATGAGTTCGACCGCGAGGACTGCGTCGAACACAACGTCAACGCCCTCGCTGCGGAACTCCGCCGCGTCCGCCGCCGCATCCGTGACGGCAGGCTTCGGGACTACATCGAGGGACAGGCCAGACAGGACAACTGGCTCACCGCGACCTTCCGGCGACTGGACCAGCAGTACAGCTATCTGGAGGAGCGCACGCCGCTCATCCGGCGGGCCGACCTCTCGGCGGCCAGCGACGACTCGTTGCGCCGCGTCGAGATCCAGCGCTTCGCCGAGCGCGTCACCGACCGCTACGTGCCGCGCTTCGACGACCGCCCGCTCGTGCTGGTGCCGTGTTCGGCACGGAAACCCTACAGCGATTCCCAGAGCCACAAGCAGTACCACGACGCGATCAAGTGGCGCGCCCACGTCGTCTCGATGACCTCGCCCATCGGCGTCGTGCCTCAGGAACTCGAACTCACCTACCCCGCACAGCACTACGACTCCGTGGTCACGGGCAACTGGACCGCCACCGAAATCGAGTTCGTCAGCCGCGTGCTCGAACGCTATTTAGAAGGCACCGACTACCCGGAGATTATCGCCCACATTCCCGGCGAAGGCTACCGCGACATCTGCGAGCGCGTGGCCGACTCGCTGGGCCGGGAGTTCACCTACACGGTCACCGACCACCCGACGACGGCGGACTCGCTGGGGAACCTCGCCGCCGAACTGGAAGGCTGGGACCGCTATCCGAAGCGGGAGCGCGAGCACAACACCGTCCGTGCTGTCGCTGACTACCAGTTCGGCGCGGGCGCGGGCGACGAACTGTTCGACGACCTGTCGACGCAGGGCCGGTATCCGCAGTTGCGGGCTGACGACGCCGACGGCGAGCAGCTTGCGGCGCTGGCCCAGCAGTACGGGGTCCTCTCGCTGACCACCGCTGGGGCGCGCCGCTGGGTCGAGAGCGACGTTCACACCAAAACGGTCGAAATCGAGCCGTTCGTCCCCCACGGTTCGGTGCTTGCACCGGGAATCACGGACGCCAGCGACGACATCCGCGTCGGCGACGACGTGGTGATTCGGGGCGACGCGGCCTTCGGCGTCGGTCGCGCCCAGATGAGCGGCCCGGAGATGCAGTCATCGACTCGCGGCATCGCCGTCCAGATGCGTCACGTCGACGAGCAGTAGGGCCGTCTTTGCCGGTCACCGGATTAGACTGTGCGGCGCCTGACCACGCGACTTATCTGCCGAACGGGAGAACCGTCAGTATGGCTTGGTCGGAATTCCGCCGCTACCTGCCCGCTGTCGGGTTTTCGCTGTTGTTACTCGTCACCTCGCTTCTCCCAGTTCCCGAGGGGGCGGGAGAGCAAGTCCCCGCGCTCCTCGGTTTTACGCTGGATAAGTGGGTTCACGCGGCGAGTTACGGGATACTGGCGGCACTGCTCGCGTGGGGCCGACAGGCCCGTGATGTCACCACAGTTGCAGCACTCGTGACCGTCTCTATCTGCTACGGGACGGGTGTCGAACTGCTACAGGGGCTCGTCCCGTCACGCGGTGTGAGCGGCGCTGACTTCGTGGCTAACGCGGTCGGGGCCGTCCTTGCCGGACTGTCGTGGCTCGCGGCTCACCGAACTGGTGCGCTTTCGGACCAGACCGACCCACAATCTCGGCAGTAACGAAGCGGCTTTACGCGCTCATCGGCTACCTCGCCCCAATGAGCAAGCCCAGTCCTGAAGTCTACGAGGAGGGCAAGGGCATGGACGCCCACAACTCCGTGATGCGTGACATCCGGTCGCGCAACGACTCGACGTACGACCCTCGTGAGCCGACTCGCGTGTGGCTCGACGAGGACAACACTCCGGACGGCGTCTACCAGAGCCTGACCATCATCCTGAACACCGGCGGCTGCCGGTGGGCGCGCGCCGGCGGCTGTACGATGTGTGGCTACGTCGCCGAGAGCGTCGAAGGGGGGACCGTCGCCCACGAGGACCTCATGGCCCAGATCCAGCACTGCCTGGACCACGAGGCGGAGAACAGTGACGACAAGAGCGGCCTCATCAAGATCTACACCTCCGGGAGCTTCCTTGACGAGCGCGAAGTGCCGGCGGAGACACGGCAGGCCATCGCCGAAACCTTCGCCGACCGCGAGCGCATCGTCGTCGAGTCGCTGCCGGACTTCGTCGACGAGGAGACGGTCGGCGACTTCGTCGATGTGGGTCTGGAGACGGACGTGGCAGTGGGTCTGGAGACAGCGACCGACCGCGTGCGCCACGACTGCGTGAACAAGTACTTCGAGTTCGCGGACTTCGAGGAAGCCTCCGAAGCGGCCCAGGCAGCCGGCGCCGGCGTCAAGGCGTATCTGCTGATGAAACCGCCGTTCCTCTCGGAAGCCGAGGCCGTCGAGGATATGAAGCGGTCGGTACGGCGCTGTGCGGCCGTCGACGGCTGTCACACTGTGTCGATGAACCCCTGTAACGTCCAGCGCTACACGATGGTCGAGGAGCTGTACCACGACGGCGGCTACCGGCCGCCGTGGCTCTGGTCGGTCGCCGACGTGCTGGAATCGACGGCCGACGAGGATGTCATCGTCGTCTCCGACCCGGTCGGCCACGGCAGCGACCGCGGCCCGCACAACTGCGGCGAGTGTGACGACAAGGTCCAGCGCGCCATCAAGGACTTCGACCTCCGACAGGACCCGTCGGTGTTTGAGCAGGTGAGCTGCGAGTGCGAGGCGACGTGGGACGCCGTCATCGAACGTGAGAAGAGTTACTCGCTTCCGCTCGCTCGATAGCCCTTCGACCCGGAGAACCCGTGTGACGGCCTGCCGACCAACGTTTATCCGTCTTTCGCGCCTAAGACTGTTCGATATGACCCCGAACGGTGACCAGGACAGGCGCAGTTTCAATACACGCGGGACGGTCACGGAATGTGACCTGTGTGGCGAACGGCGACAGTGTATCGACGACGATGGGATGGTTGCCTGTAGTGCCTGCCAGTCCGACCTGCTGCCGTCTAACTGGGGTCTCTGAGGCGACCCTTCGAAGCCACCGTGTTTCACTCGCTTACGATGACTCATCCGGCCACGACTGTTCGATAGCGGGAATGACGCCGACGGTCGCGGTTGCCTTGAACGAGGCGACGAGTT
This sequence comes from Haloarcula sp. CGMCC 1.2071, assembly GCF_037078445.1. Taxonomy (NCBI): domain Archaea; kingdom Methanobacteriati; phylum Methanobacteriota; class Halobacteria; order Halobacteriales; family Haloarculaceae; genus Haloarcula; species Haloarcula sp. CGMCC 1.2071. The sequence goes on along the minus strand of NZ_JAYMGY010000010.1, from coordinate 49,463 downwards.
CTGCGCCCGTGGTGATATCGAGTTTGTCGAGGCTCGTGTCGGTCACCACCGCCGACAGCGTCGTGTCCGGGTCGACTGCCAGTGCGACCAGCGCGATAGAGGTACCTTCGTCGATACGCTCGACGGTACCCGCAAACTGGTTCCGCGCGCTCGTCCCCGTCGGCTCCGGAGCCTCGGGCGGCGCGTTCAGTGTCACCGTGTCGGCGCGAATGCCGACTTCTACGGTGTCGCCGGGGCTCGCTTCGGTGTCGACGATGGCCCGGACTGTCCCCGGCGGCGTCTCGACGGTCGCCAGTTCGCCGTCGCGGTCCACGACGGTCCCCCGGAGGACCGTCTCCGCTGCCGTGGCGACGCCGTCGAACTCGGCCTGAAGGCGCTGAAAGCGGGCCAGCAGTTGCTCGGCGGTGTCCGTGAGTTCGCTGCCGCCGCCACCGCTGCCGCCGCGACTGCGGTCGACTAGCGGGCCGAAGGCGTCCTCTAATTCGACGACTCGGCGCTGGGCGTGGGCGTAGGACCGGCCGAGCGCGTCGGCGGCGCTGTTCAGCGACCCGTGGGCTGCGACCGCCTGCAGGAGCGTCCGGTCGCGGGCAGTCAGCGCCACGTCGCCCTGCCCCAACTGCACTTCGACGTCCGCGGTCGCGTCCATACCGCCACATGACCGCGCCATCACAAAGGCGTTGCCGCGCGGGACCTGCGACCCCGCTGAGGACCAGTGTGACAGACATCACCATCAACAATTAAGAACCCTGCCACCGTCGTTATGTCCATGTCGATGCAACGCCGACGCTTCCTCGCATCACTGGGGGCCGCCTCCGTGGTCGGGCTCGCTGGCTGTGCTGGCGAGAGCGACCCCAGCGATTCGACGGCGACACAGACCGGTGGCGGGGCGGACGGACAGTCCGGTGGGGCACAGACCGGTTCGGGCCAGATCGGCGACGGTGAATTAGTCCTCGCCACGACGACGAGTACCTACGATACGGGACTTCTCGACGCGCTCCATCCTGTGTTCGAGGAGAACTACGGCGTGACGATGAAGACCATCCCGAAGGGGACTGGCGCGAGCCTCCGGACGGCGCGGGACGGCGACGCCGACGTGATCCTCGTTCACGCTCGCAACGCCGAGGACAAGTTCATGCAGGACGGCTTCGGCGTCAACCGCCGGGACGTGATGTTCAACGACTTCGTCATCGTCGGCCCGGAAGACGACCCCGCAGGCATCAACGGGATGGAAAGCGCCACCGAGGCGTTCACCACCATCGCCGAGAGCGAGTCGACGTTCGTCTCGCGGGGCGACGACTCCGGGACGAACAAGAAGGAACTCATAATCTGGGAGGAGGCCGGCACGGACCCCAGCGGCGAGTGGTATCGCGCCGTCGGCAAGGGGATGGGCGATACGCTCGTGCAGGCGAGCCAGACCGGCGCATATACGCTCGCCGACCGCGGGACCTACCTCTCGATGCAAACCGAGATCGACCTCGTGATTCACGTTCAGGGGCCGCTGCAAGGAGGTCCGGTCATCCTCAAGAACCCCTACGGCGTGATGGCGGTCAACCCCGCGAAATACGACGACGTGAACTACGAGGCGGCGATGGCCTACATCGGCTTCCTGACGAGTCCGACCGGACAGTCGATGATCGCCGACTACACTGCCAACGGCTCGCAGTTGTTCTTCCCCAATGCCATCGCCGAGGAGCCGAACTTCGGCCAGTACGTCCCGCAGGGGTACACGGCACAGCAGGCCAGCAGCCTCTCACCGCAGGACAAAGAGTACCTCTACTGGGTCGACGAGCAGGTGCCGGCCGACTACTGACCCCGATGATTCCACTGCAAGCACAGCTCCCGGACGGCGGCTGGACGTACGTCGTGAGCATCGTGGCCGTCTCGCTGTACGTCAGCCTCACCGCCGTCGGTCTTAGCACGCTGTTCAGCCTGCCCGTCGCGCTCGGTATCGGTTTCACCGACTTCCGCGGGAAGCGGCTGGTCACGGCCGTCGTCAACACCGGCATGGGGTTCCCGAGCGTCGTCGTCGGGCTGGTCGTCCTCATCCTCCTGTCCAACAGCGGCCCGCTGGGGAGCCTCGACCTCGCGTTCACGCCGCGGGCGATGATACTCTCCCAGTTCATCCTCGCGACGCCGGTCCTGCTGAGCGTCAGCCTCTCGGCGGTCGAGGGCGTCGACCAGTCGGTGCGTGACGCGGCCTATGCGATGGGCGGAACCAGAGTCGACGTGGGGCTGGCGGTCATCAAGGAGGCCCGTTTCGGCATCGTCACCGCGATTCTCGCCGGGTTCGGTCGGGCCATCAGCGAGGTCGGGTCGATACTCATCGTCGGCGGCAACATCGTCTACAGCGACGGCCAGTCTTACACTCGGACACTGACGACGGCGATAACGGTCGAAGCTCGGCAGGGCCGCTACGAGGTCGGTCTCGTCCTCGGTGTGATACTCCTCGCGCTCGTGCTGGCCGTCAACGGGCTCGGGTCGTGGCTCCGGAACCAGGGCCGGGGTGAGCGCTCGGTATGACGCTCTCCGTGACCGACGTAAACGCTGGGTTCGGCGGCTCGACCGTCCTCCGGAACGTCTCGCTGGCGGTCGACCCGGGCAAAGTCGTCACCGTCGTCGGCCCGTCCGGCACCGGCAAGACGACGCTGTTGCGCCTGCTTGCGACCTTCCGCCGACCCGACGATGGAACGGTCGCATGGGACGGCGACGATATCTGGGCGATGGCCGACGACGAGCGACTGGGTATCCGCCGGCAGGTGAGTATGGTGTTTCAGGAGCCGAGCCTGTTCAACGCACCCGTCCATCGGAACGTCTCCTACGGCCTGCGAGTCAGGGAACCCTGGCAAGCCCGACTCCGTCGGAGCTTCGGTGAACTCGCCGGCTCGTCACGGCTCGACGATACCGTCACGCCCGCGCTCGAAACGGTCGGTCTCGGTGACAACCTCGACCAGAACGCGCTCTCGCTGTCCGGCGGCGAGGCCCAACGGGTCGCGTTCGCGCGGGCACTCGCCGTCGACCCGGCGGTCATGCTGCTGGACGAGCCAACGTCGAACCTCGACCCGCACAACACGGCACTGCTCGAAAACGCAATCGAGCGGGCGCGGGACCGCGGCGTCGGCGTCGTCGTCGCTACCCACGACATGCACCAGGCACAACGGATATCCGACCGCATGGCCTTCCTCCACGACGGCGAACTGGTCGAGACCGGCCCGCCCGAGCAGTTGTTCGAGGACCCCACCGACGCCCGCACCGCACGGTTCCTCGACGGCGAACTTCTCGTTGGTGACCGGAAAGGGTCGCGTGTGCCACAGTCGCCGACAGTCGACCCGTAACTGGCGATTTCACTTACACTCCGGTAGGCATGTGCTTATACGGCTTGACCCACAAAGTCAGGTTAGGGACCGCCGGACTATGTCACACGCTCCGCTGGTCCCTTCCCCTTTGAAACGAACTCCATAGCGGTGCGACTCGTCTACGCAGTTTCGACTCTCTGTACTATCACTGAAATACCGAGAACTGCCGGCGTTACTCCGCGAAGCCCGTGAGAACGCCCTGGCCGTCGGTCCGGCCCAGGTCCGAAAGCGTCGCCCGCTCGGGATGGGGCATCATGACGGCGACGTGTTCTGCCTCGCCGGTGACGCCGGCCACATTGTGCTTCGAGCCGTTCGGATTTGCCTCGGGCGTGACCGTTCCGTTCTCGTCGCAGTATTTGAACAGGATGCGGTCCTCGGCTTCGAGTTCATCCAGTCGGTCGTCTGGAATCTCGTAGCGACCCTCGCCGTGGGCGATGGGGAGTTCGACGACTTCGCCTTCCTCGTACTGGCTGGTCCAGGGCGTGTCGGCATTTTCGACGCGCAGGTGGACGTGTTCACACTGGAAGCGGGCGCTCTCGTTGGTCGTGAACGCGCCGGGAGTCAGCGACGACTCGCAGCCGATCTGTGCACCGTTGCAGATGCCAAGCACCGACGTCCCCTCACTCGCGGCTTCGCGGACTTCAGCCATAATGGGTGAGCGGGCGGCCATCGCGCCGGCACGGAGGTAATCGCCGTAGGAGAAGCCGCCGGGGAGAACGACCCCGTCGACATCTTCGGGGAGGCCGTCCTCGTGCCAGACGAGTTCCGCGTCGAAATCGAGCGACGCCAGAGCCTGCACGGAATCGCGGTCGCAGTTCGAGCCGCCGAACTGGATGACGGCGATGGTCACGCGAGCCACCTCCGCGTGCTAGAATAGGGCATCGCCGTCAGCTTCGAGGCGATGGTCATTCTGTCTCGGTCACCTCGATGTCGTAGTCGTGGATGGTGGGGTTCGCCAGGAGCCGCTCGGCCATCTCTTCGGCGCGTTCGGCCGCGTCCTCGGCGCTGTCGGCGTCGAGGTCCAGCTCGAACACGTCCGCCGAACGGAGGTCGTTCAGGTCGAAGCCGAGGCGCTCCAGAGAGCGCTGTGTCGTCTCGGCTTCGGGGTCGAGGACGCCCCGCTTGAGTCGAACGGTGACAGTCGCGGTAAAGGCAGTCATTACTGGCAAGCGAGCGGGCAGCGGAGAAAACGCTTGTGTTCTCCCGGCAGGTCACGTCCCGGCGCTGACCGGCGTCCAGTCGGACGGCTGGTCGGTCAGCCCTTTGACCCGGATGTCGAGGTCGCCCGCGTCAGCGTGCAGATACCGGTGGGGACTCGCGTGTAGCCGCTGGCGTACGTCGAGATCGGTCCGCGTGTAGCGCCGCGGCTCGCCGTCGGTACAGTACACTGCGCCGATAGCCCGCCCCTCCTTGTCCGTGATTCGCACGCCGGCGTAAGACCTGCTGTCGAGCCGTTTCAGTGCGTCAACTTCGGCGAAGCGAGGGTCCTCGTGGGTGGCCTCGGCGACCATCGCCTCGCCCGAGAGAATCGTGTGGGTGCAGATGGAGTCCTCGCGGGAGCGCGTCCGCCGTTTCCGCGCGCTCGTCGGCATCCGGGTGAGCACAGAGAACGGTCGGCGAATCACTCGTCACGGCCGTACATACACGGACGGATACACAGAGCGTCGGTATCCACGCTAGGTGGAAAACGAAGGCTTTTGCCGAGGGACTGCCGACTCTGGGTCAAATGAATCACGACGCTGTCCGGAGGTGGGTATCGTGACGCGCGGTCTGACTGAGATCACGGTCGTCGGTGAGGACGACACGGGTCTCATCGCCGAAGTGACCTCGCTCCTGTTCGAGCGCAGTATCAACATCGAGGACCTCGACCAGGCTGTCCGGGAGGGCGTCTTCCGGATGACCATGCGCGTCGACACGTCCGAGATGGTGACGACGGAGGAGAAACTCCGCGAGGACCTCACCGAACTCGGCGACGAACTCGGCGTCGACGTGCAGGTCCGGTTCCCGTCTGACCGCGAGACACAGACCATCGCTGTCCTCGTCACGAAGGAGTCACACTGTCTTGAGGCGCTGTTCGAGGCCTGGGCCAACGGCGACCTCGGGGCCGACATCGAAGTGGTCATCGGCAACCACGACGACCTCGAACCGCTGGCGGCCAAGTACGACGTCCCGTTCCACGACATCGGCGACGAGAAGGGGACGCCAGACGAGCAACAACTGCTCGACTTGCTCGCGCAGTACGACGCCGACCTCATCGCGCTGGCCCGGTATATGCGCATCCTCTCGCCGGACGTCGTCTTCCGCTACGAGAGCCGCATCATCAACGTCCACCCGAGCCTGCTGCCCGCCTTCCCCGGCGCGTCGGCGTACATGCAGGCCATCGAGGAGGGCGTCCGCATCGCCGGCGTCACCGCTCACTACGTGACGACGGACCTCGATCAGGGACCGATCATCACCCAGCGCGCGTTCAACGTCCCCGACGACGCCACCGAAGAGGAACTCCAGCAGATCGGCCAGCCGCTGGAAGCCGAGGCGCTCATCGAGGCCATCAAACTCCACCTCAACGACGAGGTGAACGTCCACCGCGGCCGGACGAAGCTTCGGGACCCCGAGGAGACCTCCGCCCAGCTCGGCGCACCGGAGAAACTCGACCAACTGAACCCCGACCGCCCCATCGACGGCCTCGGCGAGTTTGTCGCCGAGGACGACGGTGAGATCGAGGCTGACGACTGAAGTTCTTCTCCCGATTCAGAGTTCGCTAGCGGCGCTAACGGCTTCGTCGAGTGACGGCGCGTCGAACACGTCGCCACCGACGTAGGCGTTCGTGCCGGCGCAGTAGAGGTCTCGCGCGACCTGAATCACGCTCTCGTCGAGCGACTGCGGCGATTCGTCACAGAGGGATTTCCAGTCGGCGACGCCCTCCGCGTCGGCCTGCTGTTTGGCCTCGCTGACGGCCTCGACCCACTCGGACTGGGTGCGCTTGTGGTACTGGCGGATGACCTCCTTCGAGACCTGCTGCCCTTCGTAGGAGAAGCGGTTCTCGTCGAACGTGCCGACCACGTCGGCCACGCGGATCTCCCCGTCGTAGTACAGGCATTCGATTTTCCCGTCCTCGTGGACCAGATCGGCCTCGGCAGCCTGCTGGGTGACGATGTGGTTGACCGCGCGGGCCAGTTCTTCCAGGCGGTCGATGCTGGCCGTCCCGGCGATCCGGTCGGCCGCCTCGCGGTCGAGATACCGGTCCTGCTCCTCGTATTTCGTCGAGAACTCCACGATTGGTTCGTCGAGGTCCACGACCTCCTCGGGCCAGGTGTCGTAGTCGAGGCCGTGGTCGGCGGGCTCGGTCCGGGACCGTAGCGACGACCCGACGCCGACGCGGTTCCGGAAGACGATCTCCAGGGGGATGAGGTAGTTCTCGTCGGCCGCCCCGTGGTAGGCGTCGTAGTCGTAGCGCCCGTCCTCGAAGGGGAGGTCCGGGACCTGTGTGAGTTCGATGACCATCTCCTCGGGGGCGGCGTCGGCCGACAGCGCCTCGCCGAGGTCCAGCACCTCGTCGCTGTCGGGGAGCCTGACGCCCTCGTAGTGTGTCGGGACGTGGTTCTCCTCCAGCAGTTGGAAGTTGTACGCGCCCATCGTACACAGCGACGCGCCCTTGTCGGGGATCTGGTCCGGCATCTTGCCCCAGTCGAACACGGAGTAGTCGTCCGTGAACACGAACGCGCCGCGGCCGAGGTCCTCGGCCGTCGCCGGTTCGTCCACGCGGAATTCCTTGACGCTCGTCATTGTGCCCGCCTTTCGGGCCGGGGACAAAGACGTTTCTCATACTGTCGGCTGTAAGTCTGTAGAGCATTTCGCCACCGCGAATATCTTAAAATAGTTACAGCCGACAGCATCACTCGCGCTCGGAAGGCAACGTTTTCCGTCGGGCTGTCGACTGACCGTCTGATGGCTTCCAGTCTGTTGGTCGAAGTCGCGATCATCGTCGCCGCGACGGCAGCGATCTGGAAAGGGAGCGACTGGCTCGAATCCTCGAGCGAACGTCTCGCGACGTACTACGGTCTCCCGGAAGTCGTTCAGGGCGCGATCATCGTCGCCGTCGGGTCGAGCTTCCCGGAGGTCGCAGCGGTCGTGCTCTCGGCGCTGGACGGGTCGATGTCTCTCGGTGTGGGCGCAATCGTCGGCTCGGCGATTTTCAATATTCTCATCATCCCCGCAGTCGCGGGCATCGCCACGGACGACGAACTCGAATCGAGTCGGACGCTCGTCTACAAGGAGGCGCAGTTCTACATGCTCGCCGTCTCAGTCCTGCTCATCACGATGGCGCTCGCGGTCATCTACTACCCCGGCGAGGCGACGCTTACGGGCGTCATCACGCGGCCGCTGGCGGCGATTCCGCTCGCGCTCTACGGACTGTACGTCTTCATCCAGTACCAGGACACGGCCGACCACGACCCGGGGGAAGACTGGACCGCCGGTATCTCTGTCGGGCGGCAGTGGCTCTTTCTCTTGCTCGGCCTCGCGGTCATTCTCGTGGCGGTGGAGAGCCTGGTCCACTCCGTCAAAGTCATCGGCCGGGCCGCCAGCGTCCAGGAGTTTCTGCTCGGCGTGACGATTCTGGCGGCGGCGACGAGTCTCCCCGACACGCTCGTCAGTGTCAGAGCGGCCCGCGACGACCGCGGGGTCACGTCGCTCGCGAACGTCCTCGGCTCGAACACGTTCGACCTGCTCGTCGCCATCCCGCTCGGCGTCTTCATCGCCGGCGCGTGGACCGTCGACTTCGCGATGGCCGTGCCGATGTTCGGTGTCCTGACCGGGGCGACGATTCTCCTGTTCACCGCCCTCCGGACCGACCTCGTGTTGAGCGAACCCGAATCGTATGTGCTACTCGTTGCCTACGCGGCCTTCGTCGCCTGGATCGTCGTCGAGACCGCGGGCTGGGTCGACGGCGTATTACCGACCTGACCTATCGCTCCCGGAACTGCAGCCGCTTGCGTCCCGAAACACGGGGACCTGTCGACCTTGTGGACCATGTGCGTACCCATACGTTTTTGACCGTTCTTTCCCTCCTGTCCAGCAATGCCGGACGTCCCAGAGACCGTCGGTACGCCGGACGGCTCCGTCGAGTTCGAGCACCGTCCGACGACTGCCCAGTCGTTCGAGAACGCGCTCGCCAAGGCGAGAAACGGAACGCGACTGACAGTCGACGACGCAGTCGAACTCCTCACGACGGGCACCGACCGGGACGGCATCGACCACTACCGGAAAGAGCAGGTACTCGAAGCGGCTGACCGACGCCGGGCGGAGGTCGTCGGCGACGAGGTCACCTTCGTCGCGAACCTCAACAACAACGTCACGACGGCCTGTAACACCGGCTGTCTGTTCTGTAACTTCAAGGACCGCTCCGAGCAGTTCCGCAGCGACTACCAGGAGGACCACGGCGGCTTCACGAAGACGCCGAGTGAATCCCGCGAAATCGTGCGGGACGCCCTCGACCGCGGCATCTACGAGGTCTGTTCGGTATCGGGGCTCCATCCCGCGCTCGCGCTGGACGACGAGCACCGGGAGATACTGGAGACGAGCGACCGCGGGGACCTGAACTACCGCTCCCCCGACGAGTACGAGAAAGACCCGGCCACCTACTGTGAACAGATTCGGGCGATGAACGTCGGCGACGTCCACCTCCACTCGATGACGCCGGAGGAAGCCTATCACGCCCGCCGCGGCACCGACTGGTCCTACGAGGAGGTGTACGGTCGCCTCCAAGACGCTGGCCTCGACAGCGTGCCCGGTACCGCCGCCGAGATTCTCGTTGACGAGGTCCGGGACGTCATCTGTCCGGGCAAGATCGGGACCGACGAGTGGCTCGAAGCGATGGAGGCGGCCGCGTCGGTCGGCCTCGACATGACCTCGACGATGATGTACGGCCACGTCGAGAACGAGCGCCACCGCGCGCTGCATCTGCAGCGCATCCGCGACCTGCAGGACCGGACCGGGGCGATCACTGAGTTCGTCCCGCTCTCGTTCGTCCACGAAGAGACGCCGCTGTACGAGCGTGGCATGGTCGAATCGGGTGCGACTGTCGACGAGGACGAACTGCTGATCGCCGTCTCGCGGCTCTTCCTCGACAACGTCGACCACATCCAGTCCTCGTGGGTCAAATACGGCGACACGCAAGGACTGAAGATGCTCACCTGCGGCGCGGACGACTTCATGGGGACCATCCTCTCCGAGGAAATTACCAAACGCGCCGGCGGCGACTACGGCGAGTTCCGGTCGTTCCAGGAGTACGCCGACATGATTACCGCTATCGGGCGGACGCCTGTCGAGCGGTCGACGGACTACGAACAGCGCCGCGCCATCGACCCCGACGCCGACGTGCTCGGCCCGCAACTCGGGCCACAGGCTGACGGAACGCCGTTGCTCGACTGAAGTAGTGGACCACGGCTGGGCACTGGCCGTGGTCGACGTGGTAGAGTATTCTGCCTGGCACTGCTGTCAGAGGCACGTCCAGGCATGATATGTATTGGTATGCCAGTATATGTGTAGCTACGGCCTAGTCGACTAGGCGAGTGATGTCCAGTATCCGTTCTGACTGTGACGGCTGTTCATGCGCAGAGGCCAGTGGGCGGGATCACACGCTCGCCGGATTCACGCCGCGGTCCAGTATCGACCGGAACCGTTCGCCGTTGTCGTCCTCAGCCTCGATAGCCGCCTCGATGGGCTCCGAGAGCCAGCCGTCGTCGACGAAGCGGTCGTAGACCGGCAACCGCTCGCTCAGTGGCACCGCGGCGGCCTCGGCGACGGCCGTCAGTTCCTGCAGCGCGGGCCACTCGTACTCGGGGTTGATGTGGTCCACAGTCACTGGGGAGACGCCGCCCAGGTCGTCGATACCGCAGTCGGTCAGGTCCCGGGCGGGCGCGAGGTTCGGCGGAACCTGTACCGACACCTCCTCGGGAAGCGCTGCGCGAGCCATCGCCGTTACCCGGCGCATCGTCGCCAGGTCGGGAGAGCCGCCCTGCCAGCGCTCGTTCTCGACGACGGGCTGGACGATGACCTCCTGGATGTGGTCGTAGCGCTCGTGCATCTCGCGGATGGCGAGCAGGCTCTCGGCGCGGTGGTGCCAGTCCTCTCCGATACCAACGAGGATGCCGGTCGTGAACGGAACGCCGAGTTCGCCGGCCACGCGGAGGGTGTTGAGCCGCTGGCCGGGGTTTTTCGCCCGCGGGCCGCCGTGGGCCTGGACAGCCGTGGTCGTCTCAAGCATGACGCCCATCGAGGCGTTCAGGTCGGCGACGTGGGCCATCTGCTCGCGCGTCTGGTCGCCCGGATTCGCGTGCGGGAGCAACCCCTCTTCCAGCGCGATCTCGCAGGCCTCCCGGAGGTATTCGTGAATAGAGTCGTGGCCCCACTCGGCGAGCTGGTCGTGGACGGCGGTGTAGCGGTCGTCCGGATCGTCGCCGAAGGTGAACAGCGCCTCAGTGCAGCCGGCGTCGGCCCCGCGGCGGCAGGTCTCGCGGATCTCCTCGCGGTCCATCAGCTCTGCTTGCCCCGGCGGGTCGTAGTACGTGCAGTAGGTACAGGTGTATCGGCACGCGGTCGTCAGCGGCAGGAACACGTTCCGGCAATAGGACAGCGCCGACGCGGCCTCGATGTCCCCGGGCATCACCGACAGCAGGCGCTCGATGTCGGCGTCCGAGATCTCGATGTCGATGTCGTACGCGTCCGTGCCGGGTATCACGTCCCGGGGTGTGCACCCCACGAACAAAAACCTTCACTCGCGGCTCGCGGTGACACGACCGTCTGTGAGCGACAGACTGAAACCGGCGTCAGTGAGCCAGTCCGCGGCCGCGCCGTCGCTGTGTAGCAGCACTTCAGCGAGGTCGCCCGGTTCGTCGATGTCGGTCGCGAGCCGCCGGGAGTCGACTTCGGTCACGGCGGCTCCCTCGTCCCGGGCAATCCGCCGGTGGTCACGGATCGACGCGCCGTGGTAGTCGACCCTGAACCCGGGGTGGCGACTGACGAAGGCGTTCGTCCCGCCGCCCAGACCCGGGGCCAGCACGACGTCGGCGTCGGGGGCGAGCAGTCGCTCGATGCTTTTCGGCGTTACGAGCGGCAAATCCGCCATCACGACGGCAAGTGCGCCATCGCCGTCAGTCACTGTCGACGCGAGCAGGTCGTTGACGAGCGGGTCGAGCCCGCGGTCGTCGACAGTGAGCGGTGCGGCACAGCCGAGCGGCGCTGTCGAGATGACTTCGGGTTCGTGGCCCGCCGCTGTCACTGCGTCGACGACGTCTGCAAGCATCGCTTCGGTAAAATCACGGCGCTCGTCGGGAGAAAGAACGGACGCAAGTCGCGTTTTGGGGTCAGACCCCGAGACGGGGACGACGAGACGCATTACAGCTTGGAGTACTCGTCCTCACTCATCTGAGTGTACGCGTAGTAGCCGCCACCGACCAGCAACAGGAGGACGACGAGTCCGCCGCCGACCAGCAGGAGCGTTCGCTGGGTCTGAGCGCTCTGCTGGGCCTGCTGTGCCTGACTTTCGGCCTCCTCGGCGAGGTCCTGGGCGTTCTGGAAGTTCCCGTTCTCGTAGGAGGAGATAGCGCTACTGACTAGATCCTCGGCGTCTTCGTTCCCACCGGCTTCGTCGATTGCGGCCTGCGCGTCGTCGATTGCCTGTCTGGCCGCTTGGCTCTCTTCAGTGTAGTGGTGGGCGGTGTCGTTGCGGAACTCGTCCTCGTTGCTCCCGCTGATCCGACTGAGCGAGGCAACCCGATAGTTCTGTGCCGGGTCGTACGTGTAGTTCGAGATGGCCGGCGTCGTGCCGACGAGTTCGATGCGAACCTGGTCTCCGTTATTGTCGATCTCCAGGTCCTGCTCGAAGGACTGGTCGCCGTAGGTTTCTTGGCTCACCTGGCTACCCGCACGCAACACAGTGACCGTCCAGCTAACGTCCTGGAGTTCGGTCGAGCCGGCGAGCGTCCACTCGTTCGGTGCGTCGGTGAACGGGTCGTCAATCGTGTACGTCACCGACACCTCTTCCTCGACGGCCGTCTCGCTCGGGACTCCCTCGGCAGAGACAGAGAACGCACTCGCTGTGCCGGCGGTCGCGAGCAGCGCGACAACACAGAGGAGTGCGGCGGTCTTGTTAGAACAGCGGATCAAGTTCATCTTCGTCGTCTTCGACTAAGTCCTCTAAGTTATCTTCGCTTTGGTTACGGATATCATCGATGTTGTCCTGTGCCTCGATGGCGACCTGCTGGAGTTCCTTGATTCGTGGAACGTTGTGGACGCCGGCCAGCAGAATGGACGCGGCCACTTTCGGGGCGTTGGTCGGATAGTCGCCACCGCGGACCTCCATCGAACCGGTCTGCTCCTCGAGCCACTTCCGGCCGCGCTCTATTCCCTTCCGATTCAGGTGCTCTGGCGGCCCTGCCATCACGAGCAGAGCACGCTCCGCACCTTCGATCTCACAGGGGAGCGTCAGCCTGCCGAGCGCGGCTTTCCTGACGAGCGACGTGATACGGTTCGTCGTGTTCGCCGTGTCCATCCCGTCGTCAGACGAGTCGTCGCCCTTGAACCGCGAGAGCAGGCCGCCGCCGCCGGAGGATACCTCGACGTCTTCGGAGGCGTAGCCGACGGTGGACACGCCGCCGCCGTCGAGCGTGTTGATGATCTCGGAGGAGTCGACGACGCTTTCGGCGACGTTGTCGCCGGCCTCGATCTCGCCGGCCCCGAACAGCACGCCGAAGCGTCGGACGATCTCCTCGTTGATGTGATCGTAGCCGCCCTCGACGGACTCGCCGGTCTGTCGCCAGGCGTCGTTGTCGAACACCATCAGATTGTCCACCTCGCGCACGAACGTCTGGAACGACCGAGCGGCGTTGAGGGTGTAGATGCCACCCTCGTCGCTGCCCGGCAGGACGCCCAGGCCGTACACCGGTTCGGTGTAGATGCGTTTGAGGTGTTTCGCGACGACCGGCGACCCGCCTGACCCCGTCCCGCCGCCGAGCCCGGCGACGATGAGGAAGGCGTCGACTTCGTGGACAGGGATGTTGTCGATCGCGCCCTGAACCTCGTCGATGTCCTCTTCGGCGATTTCCGCGCCGAGTTCGTTGTCTGCGCCCACGCCGTGGCCCTTAACGCGGGCCTGGCCGATGAGCACTCGATTCTCTTCCGGAATGTGTTCTAGCCCAAGCAGGTCTGCTTTCGCTGTATTGACCGCAACAGCCGAGCGGACGATTCCCGAGCCGGTCTCCTTGTCGTACTCGAGGAATTTGTCCACAATTTTGCCACCGGCCTGCCCGAAGCCGATCATCGCCAGTTTCATTATATAGTTCTCCGCTTAAAGGGTCAAAGAGCGATAGCGAGTATAAGTGTTTTGCCCGGATCTCAGCCCTGAAAGCCAGGATTGAAAATCAATACTAGCTAACACAACTCTCTTTAGGAGGTGGCTACTGTCGACGCTTATCCGTGGAGGTATCCGCTGAGTGTCGTTAAAGAGCCACTACTGGCTCCGAACGCGTCGATTTCGTTCGTTGTCGGAGTGTTATCGAATTTGAGTGAGCGGTACTGGTCGGCACCCATCGGGAACCCGACGCTCCCCAGCACAGAGAGACCGACCTTCGCCAGCGGCATCGGGAGCGGGACGATGCTTACCGACGATCCCTCGGCATCGTACACCTGATTGGTCACGTCTCTGAGCGTCAGCACTTCCGGCCCACCGATCTCGTAGGTCTCGCCGACGTGTTCTTCGGATTCGATACTGTCGACGAGCATCGGCACGAGGTCACCGACCCAGATGGGCTGGAACTTCGTCTGTCTACCGCCGCCGGGGAGCGGATACAGCGGGACGCCCGGCGCGAACATTCCCTTGAGGCGCTTCGTGAAGGAGACGAACTCCCCGCCCTCACCGAAGACGACCGACGGCCGGAAGATGGTCCAGTCCAGCGAGGACTCCGTAACGACCTGCTCGGCCCGACCCTTCGACCGGATGTAATGCGTGTCGCCATTGGGGTCCGCACCCAGCGCACTCAACTGGACGAACCGGTCGACGTCGTGCTCTTCGGCGGCTTCCACGCTGTTTTCGGTCCCGCCGAGATGGATGCGTTCGTGCATCTCGTCGCCGCCGTCCGGCTTGAACAGGGGCGACAGTGCGACCAGGAAATACACCGTGTCCTGGCCCTCGAACGCGCTCTCGATGCTGTCGTACTCCGTGACATCCCCGGCAACAGTTTCGACACCGCTGGGAAGCGTCGCATCCTCCGGTGACCGGGACAGCGCAGTGACCGTGTGTCCCTGGTCGTCGAGTTCACGGCACAGGTGTTGCCCGATGAATCCAGTCCCGCCGACGACAAGTACATTCATAGACTCCAGTACGGTCGGTAGAACCGTAAAGGTGGGCGTGTTTGTTCGGCTAACCGGCCCGCAGTCCGGCCACTTGTGTCAGCCTACGGATGCACTGTCCGGTCGGGGCGCTTACGTCCCCCCACACGGATTGTGAGGTATGCTCGTCACGCTCGAAGGATTGGACGGGAGCGGCAAGACGACCGTGTGGGAACGGCTCCGAAGCGACGACACGGTCCCCGATGACACCGTGTTCACGCGCGAACCGACCGACTCCTGGTACGGGGACGCCGTCCAGCGCTCCATCGACGACGACGACGCGGACTCGCTGGCCGAACTGTTCCTCTACACTGCCGACCACGCCGCGCACCTCTCGAACACGGTCCGACCTGCGCTCGGCGAGGATCGACTCGTCGTCTCCGACCGCTACAGCGACTCGCGGTACGCCTATCAGGGTGCGACACTCGAAGCTAGTGAGACGTTCGACGACCCACTGTCGTACGTCCGGGAGGTCCACGCCCCCTGGACCCGTCCGCCGGACCGGACCGTGTATCTCGACCTCGATCCCGAAACCGCCGCACGGCGAAGCGGCGCGACGAACAAGTTCGAAACTGCTGACTATCTTTCGACGGTTCGTGACAACTACGAGCGACTCATCGACGCCGACCCGGAGCGGTTCGTACGCGTTGACGCGACCGCCGACCCGGACACCGTGTACGAACGCGTTCGAGCGGCGATTCTCGATTAGTCCATCGACGCCGGCAGTTCGACCTCGTCGGGGGCAGGCATCCAGAAGTAATCGAACGTGATTCCGATAGCGAGCGGAATGACGACTGTCATGAGGATGACAGCCGTCTGACTCCCGAGATCCGCGCCGAGTCTGAACACACCGCTCAATACGAGGAGGATGACGACCATGACCACCGGACAGAGGAGCAGCGAGTAGACGATACTTCCCCACCGCGTGTGCAAACGGACGCGGAAAAAGCGCGTCATGAGCGCCGTCACAGCACTGTTGACCAGCACGATGACGAGCAGGCCGATAATACCGGCGACACTGACCATGTTCGACGTAGGGCGGCAAGTCCCTTTGCCGTGTCGGAACAACGTGGCTCGCTCACTCTAAACAGATGTACGTGCGCGTGTCAGCGACACCGTTGAGATCACGGACGTGACCTGCGACCGACTGCATGATATCGTACACCTCCGTGCCCGTCGCTTCGGCGATGATATCGTACTGCCCAGCGACGATGTGTGCTTCGGTGATGCCCTCGGCGTCGCGAACTGCCGCAAGAAGTTCTTCTGATTTGCCGGCAGCGGTCTTGATCATAATGAACGCGCTAACCATATTGTGGTGTGTCGTATCATAGCACGAAAAAGCTTCCGTCAGGGGACAACAACGGCTTTGTTGTTTGATAGCGTGGTCAAGGCGTCCGGTGGTTCCACCGGGTGGGTACTTTTATTCACCCCCGCCCCATAGGAGCGTGTATGCGATTCGTTATCGTGGGTGCAGGTCGTGTCGGACTGCGGACGGCTCGCGTCCTGCAAGAGAGTGGCCACGAAGTTGTCCTCATCGAACGCGATGAGAACGCGGTCGAGCGCGCGCGGACGGCTGGCTTCGAGGTGATCGCGGGTGACGGCGCTATCGAGGAGACGCTCGGTGGCGCCGACCTCGAAGCTGCCGACGCGCTCGGCGCGCTCACCGGCGACCTGAACGACAACTTCGTCGCCTGTATGATCGCCAAGGAACACGGCTGTCGAACCGTTATGCGCATCGACGAGGACTACCGCGAGGAGATCTACCGACGCTACGCCTCCGACGTCGACGAGGTCATCTACCCCGAACGGCTGGGCGCTATCGCCGCGAAGAACGCGCTGCTGGGCGGGAACATCCGCGCAGTCGCCGACATCGCACAGAACCTCCAGCTCGTGGAGTTCACCATCCAGAAGCAATCGCCGATGGAGGGGTACTCACTGTCGGAGTTGGAGCTTCCGTCGAATTCCCGACTGATGGCGCACGGGAAAGGCGAAGCCCCGCTCGCCATTCCCGACCCGGACGAAACACTGGAGGCCGGCGACCGGGTCGTGATACTGGCCGACTTCGAGACGCTCTCCGACGTCCGTAGTATCGTTGTCGGTGAATCAGAGCCCGCGACCGCGCTTGGAGGTGCCTGAACATGGTTATTGCGTACGTGATGGTTAAAGCCCACACCGGTGATGCGGACCGTCTGAAAAGTGATATCGAAGCCGTCGACGGCGTTGCCGAGGCCCACATCGTCGCCGGTGACGTCGACTTCATCGCAAAAGTGAACGTGGAGACGCCCGCCGAAGTCAAGGACGTCGCAGCGACACATATCCAGGAAATCCAGGGCGTCGAAACGACACAGACCTACATCGCGATGGACTAAACGACGCGGCCACGGTTTTCGGCGCTCTGAACCGTATAGCTACAGCGGCGTCCCGCCGCGGGTGCCTTCGCTCCCGCCGGTACTCGCCGAATCGAGCAGGTCAGCCACGACGCCAACGTAGTCGTAGCCGGGAATGACGCCCTCGACGTACGTCCCTTCGACGTACTCGACGAAGGTCTTGGCAACGTCTGCGGCTTGCCGTTCGCCGCCCATCGTGTACCCGAACGTGACGACGACCTGTTCGTCGTCCTCGACGACGCTGTAATCGTCCAGTTCGACAGATGTCCGGGTCGCTTTCGGCGCGTCCTCGAGCCGCCGCTCCAGTGTCTCGAACCAGCCGTCGATGACGGCGTCACCGACCTCGTCGCTTGTCGCGGCCTGTAGCGACGGCGCTCTAACCGTCACCTCGTAGTTCGTCCGCCACTCCTCGCCCGCAGTCGCGGTCACACGACCGTCGAAGTTCGTCGTCTCGACAGCGTAGCTATCCCCGGCCGGGACGAGCG
The DNA here is from genome assembly GCF_037078445.1 of Haloarcula sp. CGMCC 1.2071. NCBI lineage: Archaea > Methanobacteriati > Methanobacteriota > Halobacteria > Halobacteriales > Haloarculaceae > Haloarcula > Haloarcula sp. CGMCC 1.2071. Next base: position 31,853 of record NZ_JAYMGY010000010.1, on the reverse strand, counting down.
CATCGTGTCGGTCGAACGCTTCGGCAACGTCGTCTGGCACATCAGTCATTACGCCGGTATAGGCCACAGACGTGCAAAAACGCGTCGTGTCCGGTCCGTCTCCGTTCGAATTGCCTGCCACTCGACGCTACCGTCTGAGCGCCACACCCGAACCTGTGACCGACGCAGCTGTGCCACATCTGTGCCAAGTCAGGCTGTCAAGTGTGTCACAGATCAGCGGCCAAAGTTGTCTCTTGTGGACTACTGTAGCGACTATCGCAGGTGCACAGCGTCCGGTGGCAATCTGCACCCCACTCGCATCGCTCCTCGTGTCCACTCGTCGCAGAATCCGAGGGATGGGATTCGAACCCGATGCAAATCCTCACTTCGTTCGGATTTCCGTAATTCGAATCCCACTCGCACCGCTCCTCGTGTCCACTCGTCGCAGAATGCGAGGGATGGGATTCGAACCCACGGACCCCTACGGGAGCGGGTCTTAAGCCCACCGCCTTTGGCCAAGCTCGGCTACCCTCGCGCAGATTGAACTCTGCGGGGGCTAGTGAATGGTCCTTTCGGTCTCGGACTGCGAGGTGTCCTATCGCGTCCCACCACAGTCAGGTCGGCGGAACTCGATAGCGACCGTGACACACTGATTCAGCTGTCACTTCCCCTCAGACACCCGCCCTACTCCTCGACTGGGAGCCTGTCGGTCGGGAGGAACTTCGTCCGGTCGGCGTGGTCGAACGTTGCGACCGGCGTCCCGTCCAGTTTCCTGAGCAACGTCTGGAACGTCGCACCGTCGTTCGCGGCGGTAACCGCGTTCCCGGCATCCTGGAGTTTGTACGCGCCAGCGATGAACAGCGAGGCGGCGTCCGGATCGAAGTACTCGACGGCCAGAAACACCTGCTGCCCGACCGTCCGCCGGTACACGTCGTACGCTTCGAGGGGGTTCGATTCGACCAGCTGCGTCACTTCCTCGGCCTTGTTACCCGGAATGACGAACACGAGTTCGAGTCCGTCACCGTCGTCGACTGTCTGCAGGCCCGCGTCCCCGGCCGGGACGACGACGGCCTCGCGGCCGTTAGCGCGCCGCTGGTCAGCCAGCGCCTGTGTCTCTTCCAGCGTCTGTTTCCACGATGCTTTGCGGTCGTCCGAACCGGCGGCAAGCCGTTCGAGGTCGTCTGTCCCCTCGCCACCTGTCTTAACCATATCCTGTCGTTACGCCCGCGGGAGGTAAATGGTGGTGTCACTGGACGCCGAAGACGACCTCCATGCTCAGTGAAAGCCCGAGGACGAACAGACTCGCGACGAAGAGCTTCACCGGCGGTGAGAGCCGGTCTTCGGGCGGGGCGAGCATGTCGAGTGGCGGCACGACGCGGGCCAACACCGACTCGAACGGCGTCCGCTCCCGCGCTGACACGCCGAACGACACGCCGGACTCATCAGACTCGTCGGAATCGAGGGACGGCGCGCGCCACAGGGTGATCGATGCGTAGCCGAACAGCGCGAAGCCGATAAAAAACAGCACGAACTTCACCGTCACCCAGCCACCGCCACGGAGCGGCGAGAGCACGCCACCGATAAGCGTTGCTGTGAGTGTGACGCCGAGGGCGTACCACAGCAGATCGAGTACCTTCCCCGCCAGGTTATCCATCGTGCGTGTCGTAGCCACGGCGACGCAGTTCTTCGCCGGGAGCGTCGTGGTCCGTCGCGTGCCGGTGACAGAAACTCGTCCGTCTGTCGTCGACATCGTAGTACTGCGGCGTTTCGGTGTCACACCGACTGCCGAACGCTTCCTTGAGGTAGGCCCGTGCAGCGTCGGGGTCTCCATCACTGAGATACGTCACAGCCTGTTCGACGTGCTCTCGCACGTCCGGCGGGAGGTCCACGTCGCTGAACTCCTCGTCGACGATCTCATTGCCGTCGGCCAACGCGGTCTCGAACCCGAGCCGTTCCTTGAGCCGCTCACCGATCGACTGTTCCGCGCGGGACCGCTCACGAATGACGTCACGGAACTCCCGGATACGGTCCCACACTTCGTCGCTAGCGTCTATGTCTTCGGGCCGAATCCGGACGGGACACCGCGTTGCGAAGGGGCACCCCTCCGGCGGGTCCCGTGGACTCGGCGGTGAGCCAGGCAGGGTAATCCGGTCCGCCTGGGCCGTCGGATCCGGTTCCGGAATCGCGGACAGCAGTGCGCGCGTGTAGGGGTTTTCCGGGTTCTGGAACAGCTGTTCCGTCGGCCCGACCTCCATGAGGTTCCCGAGATACATCACCCCGACGCGGTCACAGATGTGCCGGACCACGCTCAGGTCGTGCGCGATGAAGAGGTACGTGAGACCGAACTCCTCCTGAAGTTCCTCCAGCAGATTGAGTATCTGGGCCTGGACGGACACGTCGAGTGCCGACACGGGTTCGTCGAGGACGACGAACTCCGGTTCGAGCGCGAGTGCCCGAGCGATGCCGATACGCTGTCGCTGCCCGCCGGAGAACTGGTGGGGATACCGGTAGTAGTGCTCCGGCATGAGCCCGACCTCGTCGAGCAGTGTCCGCACCTTCTCCCGACGCTCGCGGGCCGTCCCCTGTTCGTGGACGTCCAGCGGCTCGCGGATGATCTCGCCGACAGTCATCCGGTCGTTGAGGCTCGATTCGGGGTCCTGAAACACCATCTGGGCGTTGCGGCGCCACTGCTTGAGGTCGCCGCCGCTGAGTTCGGTTATATCGGTTCCATCGAAGGAGACCGTCCCGGACGTGGCGGTCTCCAGTTGGATGAGCGTCCGACCGAGAGTCGTCTTGCCACAGCCGGATTCACCGACCAGCCCGAACGTCTCGCCGCGCGCGATCTCGAAGTTCACGCCGTCGACGGCTTTCACCGGGTCTCCACCGAACAGTCCACCGCCTTCGTAGTACGTCTTCAGGTCCTGCACATCGAGCAACGTCTCGCCGGTCTGGTGTGACACAGTATCGACGATTGATTCACTCATCTGTGTCACCTCCCTCCAGTTGTCCGCCGGTGTCTCCGGCACTGTGGCTGTGGCCACCATCAGCCCTGGCATCGCTGTCTTCGGACCCGGTCGGGCCGGTATCCTCACCGGCTTTTCGGCGCTCAGCCGGCCAGTCGTCCGCCGACAGCGCTTCGCTTGCCTCGGCGCCCGTCTGGTCTGCGTTCTCTTCGTGGTGTGTCACAGTGTCGTCGGTAGGCATATCTTCGGGATACAGGAGACAGGCGGCGGTGTGGTCTGCTGATTCGCCGACCTCCACATGGGCGGGATGGACCCGCTCACACTCGTCGAAGCCCTTCGGGCACCGGCTGACGAACCGGCAGTACGACGCCGATTCGTGTGGCGTCGGCACGTCCCCTTCGATAGTGGGCAGCCGATCCGTACTGGGGTTCCGACCGGGAATACTCTGCAGTAGTCCCTGCGTGTATGGGTGGTGTGGGTTCGCGAACAGTTCCTCTACGGGTGCTTTCTCGACGACTTCCCCGGCGTACATCACGGCGACGCGGTCGGCGACCTCCGCGATGACGCCCATGTCGTGCGTAATGAACATGATACCGATGTCACGCTCCGTCTGGATTTCCTGTAGCAGGTCCAGAATCTGGGCCTGAATGGTGACATCGAGCGCTGTCGTCGGCTCATCACAGATGAGCAGGTCGGGGTCACAGGCCAGTGCCATCGCGATGACGGCTCGCTGGCGCATCCCGCCGGAGAACTCGTGGGGGAACTCGTCCACACGCCGTGCCGCGTCGGGGATGCCGACTGCACGCAACAGTTCGATGGCTTCCGACTTGGCTTCGGTGCCTTCCATACCACGGTGGAGCTCCAGCGCCTCGATGATCTGGTTCCCGACAGTGTACACCGGGTTGAGCGAGCTCAGCGGGTCCTGAAACACCATCGCGATGTCCCCGCCACGAACTGACCGATACTGCTTTTCCGAAAGCGTCGTCAGCTCTCTCCCGTCTAATCGGATAGACGACTCCTCGCGGATTTCGCCCGGACTGTCGACCAGTCCCATTATCGAGCGTGCGGTGACACTCTTGCCAGAGCCGGATTCGCCGACGATACCGAGCGTCTCGCCGCGCTCGATGTCGAACGAAACGCCGTCGACAGCGCGGATCTCCTCTCGCTCGCTGTGGAACACGGTTCGGAGGTTGTCAACGGCCAGCAGCGGTTCGCCGTCGTCGGTGTGGCTCATCCGCCACCACCTCCGGCGGCCGCGCCAGTCGCACCGCCTTCGGCACCCTCACTCTGTGGGTCGATAGCGTCACGAATCCCGTCGCTGAATGCGTTGAATCCGGTGACAACCAGCGTAATCAGGATGCCCGGGATGAGCGAGATGTGCCAGGACTGACTGGCGATGTACTGCTGTCCGATGTTGATCGCCCGCCCCCACTCGGGAGTCGGGGCGGTGATCCCGAGTCCGAGGAACGACAGGGCAGAGACGGAAATAATCACGCCACCGAGCGTCAGGGAGGCGTAAACCAGGAGATAACCGAGGATATACGGTGCCATATGTTTCCGCATAATCACAGTGGGTCGCTGGCCGTAACTCTTTGCCGCGTCGACCCACTCCTGTTCGCCGACCTGTAACGCAGGGCCACGGACCGCTCGCCACAGCCCCGGCCAGCGTATCAACGCGAACAGGAGGATGAACAGCATGGCCCCGCTGTATAGCTCTGCTATCCAGTGGTTCCTGAACACCACCGTCGCAAGAATCACCAGCAGCAATGCTGGCATTGCCTGGACGGAGTCACTGGTCAGCACCACGATGAGGTCGGTCACCCCCTTGTAGTAGGCGGTAACTAATGCCAGCGTCGTTGCGATAAAGCCCGCAATCGCCATCGACCCGAGTCCGATGAACAGTGACACCCGTGCGCCGAACGCGAGGAAGGTGAACAGGTCCTTGCCGCTGACGAGCGTTCCGACAGGGTGGAACCGCCCGAAGTCGTCGTAACTCCAGATTCCGACGTTGCTGTCCCCGCTACCGCGGGAAGCGGAACCGAGGTTCGCTTCACCGATGGTAATCGTTTCGACCGTCTCCGTGTCCTCGTTGTAGTACTTCATATCGTGGGAGTACGGTCCCTCGATATTCTCTTCGGCCGTGGTTGGGCCGACAACGGGCGCGAACGCGGCCATCGTAATGAAGAAGACGACGACAGCGAGTCCGAACAGTCCCCAGTAGTGGCTTCGGAGTCGGTCGATGACGTCGTCAGTCGGCGTCCAGTTAGCGGCGCGGTAGTGTCGGCGGAAGAGCACGTAGCCGTACCACAGCCAGCCCAGCAATGCTGCAACGTATGCATACACAAGCAGGAAGCGGATGAGCCACGCGTACTTCGGCTCGAGGCCGAGGAAGGTTCCCTGCCAGGCGCTCCCGTCGTAGTACCCTCGGTTGGGTACCAGTTCGCGGCTCAACAGATGCGGCAGTTCGCTGAAGAAGGCTGACGCACTGGCGAACGCCTCGGCGCCGGGCGCTCCCGGGAGCAACGCGAGTCCGGCGCCTATCGCGCCGAGCAGCCCGTCGAGGTACGTCGGGCCTTCGAGCAGTAACAGGACACAGAGCCCTGCCGCCCACAGTAATGCCGGTCTGGGGTGTGCTTTGAGTCGGTCTCTCAACGGCTGATCGATGTCGTCGGTGAGTTCTGTTTCCATCATCCGTCGTACCCCACACGCGGGTCGATAATCGTGTACGCGAAGTCCTGTACGATGTTCAGGCCGACAATAAGCAGGATGAACAGGTACATCAGTGTGCCTACAAGCGGCAGATCACCCTGTTCTGCCGCCCGGAAGAACAGGAGGCCGATGCCGTTGATAGAGAAGACAGTCTCGACGAGCACTGACCCGCCGATCAGGATGAACGCTTCCGCAGTGATGACCGGCACGAGCGGAATCAGGGCGTTCCGGAAGATGTGCTTCCACACCAGCACTCGCGGTGAGACGCCTTTGGCCTTGGCCGTTTCGACGTACTTCGAGTTGATTGTCTCAAGGACGGCGGTTCGGCCGATGCGCATCTCTGTACCCATCGACGCGGACCCGAGCACCAGTGCGGGCGGCAGTATCTGTTTTGTCGCTTTCGCGAGGTTAGTCCATGCCTGTCCCGGGTCAGTTAACAATCTCGTTGGGTTCTTGAGTACCGCGAGGTTCGGCGAGGTCACGACGTTGGTCTCCACGATGAAGCTGGTCCAGCTGAACCCGAACAGCTGCTCCGTCTGTGAAAGCACCGTAACCAGAATCACCGCAAGCCAGAAGTTCGGCATCGCTCGCCAGACAATCCCACCGAAGGAAGCGAAGTAGTCAGAGAACGTATTGGGATTCAGGCCGGCGTAGAAGCCGAGCGGGATTCCGATACCGATGGCGATCAGGACCGCCCAGAACCCGAGCCAGATGGTCCGTGGTGCGTAGCTGATGATGAGTTCGATAGCCGGCGTTCCAGAGTTGATGACCCACGATTGGCCAAGATCAAACAGGAACAGATTACTCATGAAATCGAAGTACTGCTCCCAGAGGGGGTCGTTCAATCCCAATCGCTGCTCGATCTGTCGAATCGCGCGCGCATCGCCTTGCGGCCCGAGGATCGCCGCCGCGGGGCTGAGCGGCCCCAGCCGGATGATTGCAAACGTTACTGTCGTTCCGAAAATGATAACGGGGATTGACAGAGCCACGCGCTTGAACAGGTATGTGAAGCGGCTCATGGCTTGTCTTGTCTCGGTTGTACGGGTGTTTGTGAGTTCATAATCTTTGAGGGCTGCGAACTTGGTACCGTCACCGGGTGTGACGGAAACGAAACGCTAGCGGGACGGGACTACTCTCTCTCTCCGAGAGACACAGTGTTCATCTTCTGTCGGCTCGGCCCCATCCCGGCCGGCGGGGTAAAGTCGACGTGGTCGTACCAGAACAGCTCCCTCAGCTCGTGATACACCGGCAGCATTGCGACGTCTTCCCAGTTCGCGTTCTCCAGTTTGATATACGCTTCGTTCCGGGCAGCCTGGGCTTCTTCTGTCGGTGCCGGGTTATCGCTGAGCGACTGGTACGCCTCCTCTGCCTGCTGTGCGGCGTCGCCGTTCTCCGGTAGCCAGTTGACGTAGGAAATCGGGAAGTCGAGGCTCGTATCGGTCTGTGGCGGGTTCAGCAGCTGGAGGAAGTTGTCCGGGGCGGGCCAGTCGGCGACCCAGCCAAGCGAGTACATCTCTAGCTCGCCATTGCGGCCGCGTTCCAGAAGCGTGTTGAACGGCGCCTGATTGACTTCGAGGTCGATGTAGACGCTCTGAAGCTGGTCCCGGAGGATGCTTGCCGTTTCGCTCCAGACTCCGGACTCGTAGATCGTCAGCTCGATGGCGACACGCTCGTTTTCGCCGTAGCCGGCCTCTTCCATCACCGAGCGGGCCTGGCCGAGCTGGCTGTCGTCGTAGCCGTACGGGTACTCGTTTTCGGCGCGGTCGTTGTAGTTTTGCGCACCGCCGGGGAAGATAGATTTCGGCGTGAAGTTGTACGCGGGCTCGCCGCGCTGTTTGAAGACCTGCTCGACAACGGTGTGCTGGTTCATGGCGTACGCGACGGCCTGGCGGACCGGCTTTGGCACGCTGGCCATGTTAAAGCCGAGATAGAACACACCGATGTTCGATACACCGGAGTAGTTGGCCGTCGCACCGTTACGCAACTCGCCGTAGGTTCCGATCTGACGACCCTGGTCGTCTTCTTCCTCGACGGATACCTTCCCGGGGTCGTACTGCGCCGTGGGGAGCTCGAAGATGTCGGCATTGCGGTTCATCGCGTAGTTGTAATTGGCCGAATCGTTCTCGATGACCGCAAAGTGGACGCCGTCGACGTTCGGGCTCTCGCCGTAGTAGTCGTCGTACGCACTGACCCTGGCCTCAGTTCCGGAGTCCCACGTATCGAACTCGAAGGGACCGTTCCCGATGGGGTTCGAACTGGAGAACTCGCCCTGGCTCACCTCGCCGTCGTACCCTTCGATGTCGCCGACCATGCCCTCGGGAACCGGTGAGAAGGAGGAGTACGCGAGCATCTCCAGCGTGGAGGCGAACGGCGCGTCTAGCTGGATCTCGAGCGTTGTTTCGTCAACGGCCGTGACGCCGAGTGTCCCGGGCTCGTACACTTCCTGTTCTTCGCCGTCGACCGTCTCGGTCGTCGTTTCGTGTGTGACGCCCAGCGAGTCCAGAACGAAGTAGGCACGACTGGAGTTGTCAGATGCAGTCAGCCGCTCGAACGCGTAGACGAAGTCACTGGCGGTTACGGTGTCCCCGTTGTGGAACGTCGCGTCCTTCAACTGGAACGTATAGGTCGTGAAGTCGTCGGATACTTCGTAGTCCGCAGCCATAAGCCCCTCTACAGCGGGCTGGCTGTTGGGATAGTTCATCAGCGGATCGAACATCTGCTGGATGACGATCCCCGACTGGGTGTCGGTCGCCTCAATCGGGTCCATCGTCGTCATCGTCCCCGTATTGACTCGCCAGAGGTCACCGTCCTCTTTCAGGTCGGTCCCGACATCGCCCCCACTGCTGTCCGTCGAGTCCATACCGTCTCCGGTCCCCGCCTCGTCCTCAGTTCCGTCACTGTCACTATCACTTGAACATCCTGCCAGTGCTGCGGCCGCCGCAGCACTGCCCGTCGCTTTCAGAAACGATCGACGCTCCATGCTACTTGAACGTGGCATATTGATACCCAAATTGCCCCCCATAAATAGAAGTTATGTCATACAGTAGCTTGAAATATTAAACTGCTTGCATCAAGAAATTCAGTTTATTATCTATAGTAATCTTACATGATATATCCTGTGGTGGCTGATTTCTGGGGGCGGAGATTCACCCCCGCAGAACCGAGTTCTCGGTGTCGCTGACCGCGCGCACGGGATACTACTGGACTGATAGGTGGCAGTAAAGCTGTCGCTATCAGAAACTGCGCTACCAGTCGACGGAGAGTGACCCGTCGCCGTTCGGGTCCGGGGCGATCTCTTCGTTCGTTCGCCGGTCGATGACGTGGATGATGCCCCGGTCTTTCTTCGCCGGGCAGGCCTCCGCGGCCGCGATGTTGTGATCGAGGTCCTCCTCGTCGATGAAGTAGGCCTCGGGCTTGGCGATGCCGGTGTCTAAGTCGAGCGTCCAGTTGCGTGACTTCTCGGCGCACTTGCCCGCGCCGAAGCACTTGTTGGCCTCGAAGATGATCTTGTAGGGCTTCTCCTCGACCGGGGGGCCGTCCTGTTCGCCGAACTCGCTCGGGTCGACGGGGTCGTCCGCGTCTGCCATTACTCCTCGTTCGAGGCGGACCGCCTTTCGATTGTCGGTCTCGGCCGCGTTCGCCCGCTACGTCTCGTCCGTCGACACGACCTCGACGAGGTCCCCGACGGCGAGGTCCGTACCGCGGTCGCCCTCGGGAACGCGGGCGATGAGCATCAGGGTGTAGAAGTGATCGAAGGCGTCCCGGTCGGCCCACTCCGGAAACGTCTCTCGCCGGCGTTCGATGAACCGCTCCCGGAATTCCGGGGTTTTCCTACCGGTGTCAGGGTCCCGCTGGGGGACGACACAGCGACCGCAGGGCGTCACCCCTTCGAAGCGGACGCCGCCGGCCCGGAAGGCAGGAGCGTCCGTACCGACGAAGCGGTCCTCCCAGAACGCCGGAACGCCGCCGATTTCGACGTTCGCGCGGAGTCGCCGTCGCAGCCCTTCGACGGTCACGTCGTCGAACCACGATGCCACGGTCTCAAGCGTCGCAGTGCTGATGACCGACGGTCCCATCTCCCGCCGGTCGACGTATCCGAGCGTTTCGTCGCGCTCGACGGTCAGGTCCACGTCGAAGAACGCGCTGAGCCACTCGGCTGCTCGGGCGCGGTCATCCGTATCCCGGAGTTCGAACGACACGCTATCGCCATCAGTGGTGACCGACAGCGTTCCCGTTCCAGTGTCGTAGCTGGTGTCGGTGTCGTGGACGCGGTCGGTCCGCTTCCCGTTGACCACGTCGCCGTCGGCATCGAACATGGCGAACTCGCGGTCGTGCGCCAGCGTCCCGCCCGGGCGGATCGATACAGAGTCGCAGTCCATGCCGTCCAGTGCCTTGACGGGGTAGACGGTGAGTCGCTCGACGTGTGCCACTATCGGTTGCTCGCTCGGAACAACGAAAACGTCGTGTGGTTACCGGTGAATCTCGACGGATTCGAGCAGCATCTCCTCGGTCGGTGCATCGTTGCGGTCGGTGTCGACGCTGCCGATGGACTCGACGACCTCCATCCCGTCGATGACCTTCCCGAAGACGGCGTGTTTGCCGTCGAGGTGGGGCTGGGCGTCGAGCGTGATGAAGAACTGCGAGCCGTTGGTGTTCGGGCCGCTGTTGGCCATGCTGAGGACGCCCGGGCCGTCGTGGCTGAGTTCGTCGTGGAACTCGTCGTCGAAGGAGTAGCCGGGGCCGCCGCGGCCGGTGCCGGTCGGGTCGCCCATCTGGATCATGAAGTCCTTGATGATGCGGTGGATGTCGATGTCGGTGTACAGTGGGTCGATGCGCTTCTCGCCGGATTCGGGGTCTTCCCACGCACCGGTCCCCGGACCGACTTCGGTCCCGTCGTAGTCGTCGGCACCCTCGGCCAGGCCGACGAAGTTCTCGACGGTGGTCGGTACGCGCTCGTCGTACAGTTCGACTTCGATTTCGCCCTCTGTCGTGTGGAGGGTCGCAGTCAGGTCGCTCATACTCACTCGGAGGGAAGCCCGGCAGAAAAGCCTGCTTACTGACCGAGCGTTCAAGTACTGAAACGAGGCCATCGCCGCCATGATCTGAGTAGCCGTCGCGTGGCGGGTCGCGGGAGCCCGACACGTCGCCACGCGAGCGGGAGTGTCGGCTGTTCGCCATTCCGGGCTACGACAGGTGTGTCAGCAGGTGGTCCGACACCTGCTCGGGCGCGTCGAACTGGACCCAGTGGCTCGCTGCCGGGAGCCGCTCGACCCGACAGTCCGGCACCCACTCGTCGAGGTCCTGGGTCAGGGCGAGCGAGAGCGCGTCGTCCTGAACACCCCAGATAAGCAGCGTCGGCGCTGTCACCGGACGGTTGCCAACGCCGCCCGCCGTGAGCGTCAGCTTTGCGTTCCGCCGGCCGAGTGCCCGGTAGTAGTTGACTGCGGCCGTGAGTGCACCCGGCTGTCCGAGTGCCCGCTTGTACCGCGTCACGTCGGTATCGGTGAAGGCGTCGGGGCGGGTCGGTCCGTCAGCGAGGATGCGCTCTAGCACGGTGCAATCCTTCCAGCGGAGGCTGGCCTCGGGAAGGACGGGAAGCTGAAAGAACAGCACGTACCAGGACCGCAGAACCTGGTCGAGCGAGCGGCGGAGCTCTCGCTCGTACGCTGACGGGTGGGGTGCATTCAGGACCGCTAGCTGGTCGACGATATCGGGACGGTCGATGGCGGTCTGCCAGGCGATGACGCCGCCCCAGTCGTGCCCAACAACGTGGGCCTGTTCGTGGTCGAACGCCGAAACGAGGCCCGCGACGTCGGCGACCAGTTCGTCGATGTGGTACGCCGCGACGCCGTCGGGTTTGTCGGAGTGATTGTACCCCCGGAGGTCCGGCGCGACCACACGGTAGTCGGCGTCGGCGAGCGCCGGTATCTGGTGTTTCCACGCGTACCAGAACTCTGGAAAGCCGTGCAACAGGACGACGAGGTCACCGTCCGGCGGCCCAGCGGTCACGGTGTGGAGCCTGATACCGTTGGTGTCGACCAGCTCGTGGACGCCGGGTGTTTCCGATGCGGGTACTGTCCACGCAGTGCTGTCACGAGCGCTGGCGTGTTGTCCCATCAGAATCACTTCGCCCGCTCGGTAGAAGTGGGTTCCGCTCCGTACCCCGTCGCCGGATTAGAAGGCCCGGAGGTCGTCGAGTATCTCCGCTGCGCTGCCGTCAGCAATCGCCTCACGGGCCTGTTCGAGGCCGTCCCGAATACTGTCGGCGTCCTCGCGGGCGTAAATGCGGAGGGCGGCGTTGAGCGCGACAGCGTCGGCGAAGCCGTCCTCGCGCTCGCCGGCCAGCACGGCCTCGGTTATCGCCGCCGACTCCCCGGCTATGTCGTCGACCTGCAGGTCCTCGCTTTCGATGTCCATCCCGTACTCGCCGGTACGGATTTCGAAGTCCGCGATGTCCTCGTCGTCGGACTCCTCGTCGGTAACGGGCCATTCGGCCACGACCGTCTCGCCGGGGCGAACGTCGTCGTAGCCTTCCATTCCCTGGAAGAACAGGGCGCGCTCGACGCTGCTGGTCTCGGACTGGGCGAGCGTTCGGACCATCTTCTTCGCGAAGGCCAGATGGTAGAAGCTGCCGAGATGTACGCTGGCGTTGGCCGGGTTCGCGAGCGTCTCGACGGTGTTGACGAAGGTCCGGACGCCCATGTTGTCGCGGCGCTCGAACAGGGTGTCGATGCCGGGATTGAACGCCGGCTGGTAGTAGAAGCCGAAGCCGACCTCGTCGACCATATCGGCGCTTTCGCTCGGTTCGATCTCCGTTCGGACGCCCAGTTCGTCCAGAACGTGCTTGTAGGCGTCCTGTTTCTGCGTGGGGACGCGGTCGCCGGAGTGAACGACAACGGGCGTGCCCGCGGCGGCGGCGACGACGCCCGCGGCGACGCCGAGAATCGCGGACCGACCTTTGCCGTCGTAGTTGGCCCCGCAGTCGACCGGGTCAGCGTCCGGAGTGGCTGTCTCGACCGATTCCTCGGACATCACGTCGACATAGGCAGCCAGTTCCTCTGGGGTGTTGCGCTTCCAGCGGTTGGCGAGCCAGAACGCGCCGAGCGTCGTGTGGTCGGGTTCGTCGCCGAGGATGCGTCGGAACGCCTCCCGGGCCTGCGTGCGGGACATATCGTCGGCCGATTTGTGACCGGAGCCGACGACTTCCGTCATGAGTCGTTTGAGCGGCCATTCGCCGTACTCCCGGGTCGCTTGCGCCATGGAAACGTGTTCGGGCCAGAGTTCAAAAGCCCCTGCGTTTCGTTCTCAATTTGCGGGAACTGGCTGGGGTCCCGAAAGGGATACACCATTACACTCCTAACGAGGATCAATGAGTCTCCAGTCGGGCGAATGGCGCGAGCGCATCGACGAGGTGGACGCCGCGCTCATCGACGAGTTCCAGAGCGACTTCCCGATTCAGGACCGCCCCTTCGAGGCTGTCGGTGACGCACTGGGTGTTTCGGCAGAGACAGCACTTGATCGGGTCAAAACGCTCCGTGACGACGGCATCTTCCGTCGCTTCGGCCCGGTTCTGAATCCGCCGGTCATCGGCTCTTCGACGCTGGCCGCTGTCAGTGCCCCGGAGGACCGGTTCGACGAGGTGGCCGAGATCATCAACGAGTACCGGCAGGTGAACCACAACTACGCTCGCGACCACGAGTGGAATATGTGGTTCGTTGTCACTGCAGGCTCCCGACAGCGACGCGACGAGATTCTGGCCGAGATTGAGGAGCGAACCGGCTGTTCGGTGCTCGTCTTACCGATGTTGACAGACTACTACATCGATCTGGAGTTCCCGGTCGTCAACGGCGACCGGTTCGCCCGGGAGAGCCTGGAGACGACTGACGCCAGCGCAACCCGGATAAGCGAGGACGCCGCCGTCGACCTCTCGGAACTGGACCGGCGATTATTGCTCGAAATCCAGAGTGGGTTCCCGCTCGTCGCGACGCCCTACCGGGACGTGGCGGACGCTGTCGATGCCGACGTGTCCGAAGTACTCTCGGCTATCAAGCGACTCCAGCGAACCGGCTGTATCAAGCGCATCGGCTGTGTCGTGAACCACATCGTCACCGGGTTCGACAACAACTGTATGGTCGTTTGGAACGTGCCGGACGACGCCCTCGACGAGCGGGGACAGGCAGTCGGGGAACTCCCCTACGTCACGCTCTGTTATCACCGGCCACGCCGCCCGGAGCAGGACTGGCAGTACAATCTCTTTACCATGATTCACGGGCGCGAAGCGAGTGTGGTCGACCAGAAGATAGACGAACTCGCCACCGAACACCTCCCCTACGAACACGACCGACTCTACTCGACGGCGACGCTCAAACAGACCGGAGCGCGGTACGACGATATCGTCGGCCAGTAGGGCCTGGATAATAAGGCAGACGGGCTTGTGACAGCCGGAATCCTTTTGCAATTCTGTTCTAAACATGCTAGCTAATGACAATGGGTCGGCAAGCGACAATCCTCGTCGTTGACGACGAACCAGCCGTGGCCGACGTGTACGCGGAACAGTTGCGGGACCGGTACACAGTCGAGACGGTATACAGTGGTGAGGCCGCCCTTTCGAAGCTCGATTCCGCAGTCGACGTTGTCTTGTTAGATCGGCGGATGCCGGACCTCTCCGGCGATGAGGTGCTGTCGGCGATCCGTGAGAAACGCTACGATACGCGCGTAGCCATGGTGACCGCGGTGGACCCCGACTTCGACATCATCGAGATGCCTTTCGATGACTACGTCCTCAAACCGGTGTCGAAGGAGGACCTCTTCGGGACAATCGAACAGTTGCTCCTGTACGCCGATTACGAGGAACGCCTGCGTGAGTGCTACTCGCTCACGGCGAAATACGCTGCACTGGAATCGTCGAAACCACAGGCCGTCCTCGACGAGAGCGAGGAGTTCGCTGAACTGAAGGCCGAACTCGCGGAGGTCCGGGCGGAGCTTGACGATATCACCGATTCCTTCGACGCCACTGACTTCGAGTTGCTGTTCCGTGACTTCGAGACGGGTGAATCGATGCCGGACAACACACAGCTCTGACCCGGTTCGGAGCGGGTCGTTTCTACGGTGGCGATGCTCACGGCGACCTTCCCACCCTTTCGAAAGCACTAACCGATTCTCTTCCATAGGAAGGGCAATGAGTCAGCAACTCCCGGACGTGCAGGCGTCGAGTCCGGACGTAACGGTCGGTCTCAATCGCGTCGGTGTGACGGGCGTCGAGAAACTCGTCAAGCTGGGGCGTCGTGACCGCGACCCCATCGTGCTCATGGCGGAGTTCGAAGTGTTCGTGGATCTGCCGTCTTGGCGAAAGGGGGCCGATATGTCCCGCAATATGGAGGTCATCGACGAGACGCTGGAGACCGCCGTGTCCGAGGAAGCCTATCGGGTCGAGGACGTCTGTGGCGACGCCGCCGAACTTCTGCTGGAGAAACACGACTACACGACGAAGGCGGAGGTCCGGATGGAAGCGGAGTACGTCACACACGAGTCCACGCCGGCCTCCGGGATGCCGACGCAGTCGACCGCCGATATCATCGCCTCGGCGACGGCGACCGAAGACGGGACGAGCGAGGAGATCGGCGCTCGCGTCACCGGGATGACTGTCTGCCCGTGCTCCCAGGGGATGTCAGCCTCCCGTGCCCGCGAGACGCTCCAGCAGCTAGATGTCGACGACGATGTCATCGAAGAGTTCCTCGAAACGAACCCGCAGGCCGGCCACTCACAGCGCGGCCACGCCACGCTCACAGTCCAGAGCGAGGGCGCGCCCGAAGTCGACCTGAACGAACTCATCGAAGTCGCCCGCGACTCGATGAGTGCCCGCATCTACAACCTCGCGAAGCGGCCCGACGAGGACCACATGACCTACGAGGCCCACAAGGACGCCAAATTCGTCGAGGACTGCGTTCGTGCGCTCGCCGAGGGCGTCGTCGAGACGTTCCCGGACCTGCCGGACGATGCCGTCGTGACGATGAAACAGTCCAACGACGAGTCAATCCACCAGCACAATGCCCACGCCGAGCGCGTGGCGCAGCTGGGCGCTCTGCGGCAGGAAGTTAGCGAGTAGCGAGGGCTGAGCGCAGCGAAGCCCTCGGAAATTCGAGCGGGGAGCGTAGCGACCCGCGAGATTGCGGTACTTTTGACCGCAGCGAAGTCCTCGGAAATTCGAGCGGGGAGCGCGAGACGCACCGCGTCTCGGTTACGAACGGCGAAGCCGTGAGCGTAGCGACCCGCGAGATTGCGGTCGCCGTCTGTGACGCTGGTTCTAATCCTCTGCTGACCCAGCTACGGCGGGCCGACCGGCTTCGCTTCGGCCCAGTGTTCTTCAAAGGCCTGGCTGATATCGGCAGTGAAATCGGAGTCTTTCATGTCGATGACGCCGAAGGTTTCCTCGCGGCCGAGGGGGTGTGGGACCTCGATACAGACCTCGACACCGTCGAGTAGTTCGAACGTGGTCCTGATGTTCGGGCTGGCGCGGGCGCTGTAGTTGTCGTAGTGGAAGAGGCGCTCGTAGTACTCGCGGTTGGCCTCCTCGGGAAGGCTCTCGAACAGATCCGGTCGGACGAGCAGGGACACCTCGACGCCCCGTTCCAGCGCCGCTTCGAGTTCATCGACGATCCGTTCGGTGCCGGACAGAATGTCCACTTGCCGGGCGGGTGCCGAGCCGACCATAATGATTTCGTCGTCGGCGGCAGCCAGCCGTTCGAGCAACAGGTCAAGCGAGTCGTTGGGGCCGACGGCGGCCGTCCAGAACGGCTCCTCGACGGGGTCTGCCGACTCTAGTTGTGACGAGAGGTCGTCGACGATTTCCTCGTACTGGCCGACCTTCTCCTGGAGTTCGCGCTTCTTGTCTTCGAGCAGGCGGTCGAGGGCCGTGTCCGGCTCGACGGCGACGTATTTCTTGGGTCGGCTGGCGGTCTGGCTGCGGACGAGATTGTACGTTTCGAGGCTGTTGAGCACGTCGTAGATGCGGCCCATCGGGACGTCGCTGGCCCGCGACAGTTCCTTGGCCGTTGTCGGTCCCGTTTCCAGTAGCGACCGGTATGCTCTAGCTTCGTACTCGGAGAGGCCGAGATCTCTGAGACTGGACATACCCATACATCAGGGTACGTGTGCAAAAACTTATCGGGGGTTTACCGTTTGTCCACGTTTGCTGCCGTTGTTCGTGTCAGCGTTCGCCAGTTATCGAGGCTTCGAGGTCGGTCGGCGTCGTTCCCTCGGCGACGATAGCGTCCCCGTCGAGGAGTCGCGCCGTGCCGTCGCCGTCCGGCTCCGGAACGACGGTGGTCTCGTGGTCGGCCAGTCGCAGTGCCGCGCGGTGGAGGTCGGTCCCCGCTTCGGTGCCGACCGTGAGCGTCTGGGGCTGCTGGAGGCGGGCCGCGACGCCGGCGTAGCCGGCGACCTCGACGCCCATCCGTTCGGCCGCGCCGGCGAAAGACTCGACGGCGGAAAGCGCTGCGTTACGGTACCGGCCCTCGCCGGTGAGTGCCGCGAGGTCGACCAGTGCGTCGGCCAGTTCTACCGTCGCGTCGAGCGGATGGAGCGAGCGGTTACAGAGCCCCGCGCCGCTGGCGGGTCCGTCGCGGAACGCGCCGCCGTCCTGCTGGCGGTTCTCGATGGTCCAGTCGGCGACAGCTCTGGCCGGCCCCGGCTCACCGAGGACCTGCCAGCTCGTCGTCAGGCCCTGAAGGAGCTGGGCCTGGTCCAGCAACAGGCCGGTATCGCTGTCCGCGCCGTCGTAGTGGGCGACTTCGCCGTCGTCGACGAGTGACTCACAGACAGCGTCCCGGGCGCGACTGGCGTACTGCTGGGCGCGCTCGTCGTCAGTGTAGGCAGCGACCCACAGCAGGGCATCGATGGCGAGCCCGTTCCGGTCGGCGAATACCGTCTCGTCGACGTTGGGGGACACCGTCCCTTCGCGTTCAGTCGGCTCCAGCCGGTAGTACTCGTCCGAACCGGCCTGACTCGCCGCGAACGCGTCGCCGGCCCACAGCGTCGTCGTGAGGTAGTCGACGGTCCGCTGGGCGGCGTCCCGGTACGCCTCGGTCCCGGTGTACCGGTAGCCGTGCGCGAACGCCCGGACCAGGGCGGCGTTCTCGTCCAGCAGTTTCTCGCGCCGTGGGTTCCCCCAGTTGCGCTCCGTCGAGTATCGGAAGAAGCCGCCGTCGTAGGTGTCGAGCAGGTGCGTGCGAATCGCTTCGAGTGTTCGGGTGGCCTGGTCTCGCGCCCGGACGAGAGCGAACTCGACGGTCCGTGGCAGCGGGAACTTCACGTCGGTTCCCCAGCCGCCGAACTCGTCGTCGAACGCGCCCAGCAGTTGCTCGACCATGTGCTCCTCGATGCGCGGCCGGAGCTCACCGGCCGGCGGCGATTCGTCCTGTAACTGCCGGGGGACCGAGCCCGCCGCCGCGCCCTGTGCGTCCCACGACTCTCGCACGGAGTCCAGAATGCCGCGGAACCCGTCCGGCCCGAGGAACGTCGCGCCGGTGATAACCTCGCCGTCAGGAGTCAGAAACACCGTCGACGGGAACCCACCCATCGTGTACCGCTCGCGGACGCGCGGATTGCGGTCGGCGTCGACACGAACCGGAATGAATCCATCGTTGATGTTGGCCGCGATGCGCGGCTCGCCGTACGTGCCCCGGTCCATCGCTCGGCACTCGGCGCTCCACGGGACCGTCAGCGCCAGCAGCACCGGCTTCCCCGACTCGGCGGCGTCCTCGAACGGGGCTGTGCCCCACTCGCGCCACTCGACCTTGGTGTCGCGTGCGTATTCGTCCATACCAAGCCTGGGCGGTGGGCGTACAAAGGCCCTCTCACTCCCGGCGAAAGACCGATTGGCGGGGCGGCCCAAACGTCGGCGATGGATACCCAGCAGGCGATTCCCGAACCACCGGAGCCGGTCACGCCGGGCGACCGGCCGCCCCGTCTCGGCCGTGTCCCGTTCGTCGACAACACCGCCGCGATGTTGCGTGACCCGCTGGGGTTCTACGACCGCGCTGGTGGCCACGAGGCCGACGTAGTGGGGTACAACGTTGCCGGGACGACGGGCTGTTTCGTCTGCCATCCAGACCTCGTCGAGCAGGTGCTGGTAACCGATGCTGACGCCTACGAGAAGGGGCGACTCCTTCAGGACACCCTCGGACAGTTCATCGGCGAGGGACTGTTCTTGCTGGAGGGCGAGGAGTGGCAGCGCCAGCGGACGGCGCTCCAACCGGCGTTTTACCGGGAGCGCATCGCCGCCTACGGCGACACGATGACTGAGTTCGCTGACCGGACGGCGGCGGGCTGGAGCGACGGCCAGCGCATCGACGTGCTCCCGCACATGCAGTCGCTGACGCTGAACATTCTCGGCAAGACGCTGTTAGACGTGGACATCGAGACCACCGCTGACGCGCTGGAGCCGCTACTCGACGCGCTTCGCAAGCGACTGGACCCGCGGTCGCTGTCGGCGTACGTCCCGCTGTGGGTCCCGACGGGAACGAACCGCGCCGTCAATCGCTCGCTGGCCGAGTTCCAGTCGACGCTCGACGACGTTATCGCTGCCCGCCAGCGCGAGAACGAGAGCGCCCGCGAGGCGCGCGACGACGTGCTCTCCCTGCTGCTTTCGCTCGACGACGAGACGATGGACCGCGAGCGACTGGGTCACCAGCTCTTGACCTTCCTCGTCGCCGGCCACGACACGACGGCGCTGACGCTCACGTACGCCTGGTTCCTGCTGGCGAACAACCCCGAGTGCCAGCAGCGCCTGCACGAGGAACTTGACGCGACGCTGGGGAACAGCCGGCCGACGCCCGATGACCTGTTCGAACTGCCGTATCTCGATGCCGTGCTGAACGAGGTCCTGCGGCTGTACCCGCCCGCGTTCACGGTGTTTCGCCAGCCGACGGAGCCGGTGACGCTCGGCGGGTACGAACTCTCGACGGACGCACAGCTCACCCTCCCGCAGTGGCTCGTCCACCGGGACGAACGATGGTACGACGCACCTGACGCGTTCCGTCCCGAGCGATGGAACGACGACCTCGAAGCGTCTCTCCCGGACTACGCGTATTACCCCTTCGGCGGTGGCCCGCGCCATTGCATCGGCATGCGCTTCGCCCGGATGGAGGCCAAACTCGCGCTGGCGACCATCGCCCAGCAGTACGCTGTCGAACCGGTCACCGAACTGCCGCTGTCGCTGGCGATGCAGATTACGCTGAGCCCCACAGAGCCCATCGAGGTCCGACTACGGGACCGCTGACCCGCTACCCCGGTGGCCGACAGCCGGGTCCCGCTCTCGAAAGGCGTTTGGGGGCGGGCCTGCAAGCAGTAGTATGCTCCGGGTCATCGGGCTGTTGCTGCTCATCCCGCTGTTCGACATCGTGTTGCTGGTGGCACTTGCAACAGGAGTTCTATTTCCTGTTCCACCGCTTGTTCTCATCGCGCTCGTCGTCCTGACGGCGCTCGTCGGCATGCTGCTGGTCCGCGCCGAAGGCCGTGCGACGCTTCGGAAGATCCAACAGCGGCTCGCCGTCGGCGAACTCCCCACCGACGAACTCATCGACGGCGGCCTTCTCATCGCCGCCGGCGCGTTCTTCCTCACGCCCGGCCTGGTTACGGACTTCGTCGGCCTTCTGCTTGCGGTGCCGTTCACCCGCTACCCCGTCCGTGCCGCCACACGCCGCTGGGTCGTCCGGCCCTACATCGACGCCAAGACCGGCGGTTTCGCCAGCGGGCAGGTGTACATCGGTGGCTTCCCCGACGACGAAGGCGGCCCCGCTGGACCCGGTCCGACCGGTCCGGAGGGCGGCCCCGGTCCGGGCTCTGGTTCCGGTTCCGGCACCTCCTTCGACCCAAACGACGCCACCGACGTCGACTTCGAAGACAACGACGAAAACTGAAGCCCTGACGCGGTTTCACATCCCCAACCGCCCGCGAAACGTTACCCTTTTCAATACCCCTCGGGTACAGATGAATGCGTCGGGCCAATAGCTCAATCAGGTTGAGCGCTCGGCTGATAACCGGGAGGTTCGCGGTTCAAATCCGCGTTGGCCCACTTACTTTCTGAACGGATCTTAGCCGCCACAGAACGGCACGTTCATCCTCTGAACGCTTCTGATTCGGCGTCCATTGGGGAACGAACTCCGTCGAACCAACGTGTTATCCCATGCACGCTCTGCACGGGGGTCGCCTCCGTACGGGATTCTGATTAGCCGAAACGACTCGGAGTGATAAAAAGATTGTGCTAGAAGTTGACAATCAACCATTGAAGCTGAGTAGCGCCGTGCGCGCGCCAGAATCAGCGTTTGCAACGATTCCTCGAAAATCCCATCCCGGAGTCGGTTGCGGCACGAAGAAGATCTGAACAGACGAACTCCGGGGATTACTTCCTCATGAGATCTCATTCAGGGAAATCCGATATCACTTCTTCTCCCAAATTCTACCGTCAGTACGTCTCTAACTGGGGTTCCGACCTCGATAACCGACGAGAAACTCACGTCATATACTCCCGGACATCAACATAGCATGCGGTTGGAGACTCCCTCTATGCCAAGCCTTTAAAACAGCAACAATCTTTCAGTTCGGTGCTTCGAATATGAGTGACGACATAGACACCGAACACCTTCCCAACGTACCCGAAAAGTTGGCGGGGAGAATCGACGACCTACCGGACCATCTGAGAACTGGCGATACGATCGTCGGTAACGGGGAGCTCGAACTCACGAGCGAGCACCCGGTTAGTGTGGTGGAGTATTTTCTGGCGGTCCACACTGACGAGTGGTCGAGATCGACGTACAGGGACTACTCGTACGATCTGACGAGATTCCTCGAATACTGCGAGTACGCAGGACTCGACGACCTCTCCGAACTTTCTTCACGGGATCTCGAAGGGTTCAAGCAATGGAGAAAGAGGGATGACAACGTCGGATTAGCCACGTTACACGGACAGTTAGCGAACATCCGGGTGTTCATACGTTGGTGCGCAACGATCGAGATCGTTGAGCCGGGCTTGGCCGATGAAATTGAGATGCCCGATCTCGACCCGTCGGACATTGTCTCTTACACGCGGCTCGAACCAGAGACCGCAGATCGGATTATCGAGTACCATTCCCAGGTCGAGTACGTCACCCGCGAGTTCGCCGAGTTCATTCTAATGTGGACAGTACTCACCCGACTTGGCGGTGTTCGCTCGCTCGATCTCGATGACTATCACCGGACGGAAGGCTATATCGAACTCGAACACAGTCCGGAAGAGGGGACGCCACTGAAGAACGGCGAAAGTGATGTCGAAGGCGAAGGAGGAGAACGGGAAATCAATCTCCCAGACTGGGTGTGTGATATCTTGGACACGTACATCGACGGAACTGATGACCCGAATCATCCCAGCCGAATCGAGGTCGAAGACGAGTACGGACGACGACCTTTGTTTACGACCAAGTACGGTCGCGTGTCGGAATCGACGCTCCGGAGGGATTTGTACCGAATCACGCAACCGTGTCGGCACGGAGCGTCGTGTCCCCACGACATGGATCCCGAGCTCTGCGAAGCAAGGAACGATAACAACCTCTTCAGCCAATGTCCGTCCAACGTGTCTCCTCATCCGGTGCGTCGAGGTGGGATCTGTCACCAGCTTAAGCAAGGCGTGCCGAAAGACACGATCTGTGAGCGTGCGGACGTGTCCCGGAAGGTACTGAACAAGCACTACGATCTCAGGACGAAAGAGGAAGCCCGGAAACAGCGCCGAACCGAATTACAGAAGCACCTGGAGGGTTATAAGGGAGCACCGCAAGAGTCTCACGGCGATCCGTCACTCGTGGAACGTGAGATTCCATTAATTTCGGATCTGAACACGATCGTGTCAAGTCATATTGAAGCATCTGGTAGTTCATCTCACTGGCCGCGTCTCACGAGGGGTATTGCGGGTTACGCTGCGTTCGTGCTGATGACGGGGATGAACTTCGGTCTCGTCGGTATCGGTTTCGATCCGGTTGCGTGGGAATTCATTGTGGAGTTGTGACCTGTCTCAGTTCGTCGAAAACTCCCTGCCACTGTTCAGGCATATCGTGTTTCCCATACACGCCGTCGTTTGCTAGCTCCAACAACTGAACAGCCTCGTCATCATCAAGAGTGTCGAGAGCAAGTTCATCCACTGTCATACGTCGTGCCCGATCAGTACTCATCGGTCGGTCGCGTTCGATTGCGGAATAGAAATGATACCAAAACATAAGGCTGCCCTCTGGCGGGAGACCCGGCGGATGGGTTGGATCAAGTCGGTCGGGGATTACGGGGAGTGCCGAGGCTGTCGAGAGAGCACCGAGGAAGGAGCGTCGAAACATGCCGTCGACAAAGCGACATCTCTTCTAAAATCTATCCCCGTCCTGAGTATGTTATTGTTTGCCAACCCAGTTCGTTCAGGACCCGCGTCAAAAACTCTCTATTCAGGGGGTACTGCGAGCAATCCGCTACTCAGAATCAGCATCGAACTCGAAGTATTCGATCCAGCGCTTGATGCCCTTGATGCGCTGCTCACGGTCGCCTTCGTCCTTCGCGTTGAGGTGTTCAGGCGCGTTTGAATCGTTCATGTTCGTCTTCGATGTCGTTCCAACTGCTACTCGTCGCCGACGTTGTTGAGCGCGCCGTTCAACTCGAAGAGTTCTCTGATGACATCGCTATCTGCGACCCGGTACCGACGCGGAGACGTATTCGGAACCTCTTCGATAAGTTCGACCTCCAGTAGAAGATCGGTGTAGCTGCCAACAGTTTGGCGTGTGACGCCGGCGTGCTCTGCGAGTTCAGTTTTGTTGAACTCGAAGTTTGGTGGAAGGTCGAGCAACGCATCTACGAGGATTGGGATGGCGTCGTGCTGTGTAAGGTAGAGCCACCCGCTGGGATACTCCCTACGGAGTTTCTTCTTCTCCCCGCGGTCAACCGCGTGTTCCATGTCGGTCATACAGAGAGACATCCGCATAAATCGTCGGGAGTGGCGTGTTCATGACGTTTCATCTGATCCGCTCAATCGATTCAAGACCGGGAACATCGGCAAGCCGGCATCTCACTTCTGCATCGGTCATCGCCGTGGTCCACCGTAGCGTGATACCGACGGTGACGACCGTGGCCGAAAGCTTCGGGTCGAGACTGCGCAGCTTGTCAATCGTGACGGCATCGATACCTTCGGCCCGCGAGAGGCGCTCTTCGGCGTCGGTGACGATATCGCTGTCTGCGCTACATGGGATGCGAATCGTGACGACAGCAGTCGTCGTCGGTTCGGGGTCGTTGTCACTGGTGATTGCCATAGTGTCTCCTCTGTTGATGAGCGTCGCTCGGGCTGTATGATCCACGAGCTGCGCTCCGAATGCGCGGGGGACGATTCGAACGCCCGTCTCGGTCGCGGCACGACCGCGTGATACCGAACTACACTACTCGCGCTCAACAAAGAAGATAAGAAGACCGCACTATGCAGGCTCGAAGGCCTCGATTTCATCGATGACCTGCTTCGGATTCTCGGCGTGTTCGATGAACGAGAGGACGTTCTCCGACCACCCGGAGACGTTGTAGACGTTCTCGTAGCCTTCGGGGGTCACGAGGTCGCCGTAGGATGCGAGATCGACGAGATACAGCGAGGTGTCCGTGGAGACCACGTCCCGATACGCATCGAACGCGTCCTTGACCGTCTGGGTATCGCACGCCGTGAATGGCGTGCTGTCCCAGATCTGCATGTCGGTGAAGACGACGACTCGCTCAACGGGCTCTCCCCGGTCGCGGAGATACTCCAGTGCCTTCCAGCCGTTCGTCGAGTTCCCGACATCCTCGTCGATGGCCAGCACCGCATCTTGGCGCTGCAGTACTGGTGTGTCGACGTGCATCGGAACGGTCTGGAAGTCGTCACCGAACCCGCCGACTTCGGCACCTTGGTCGGCCAGGATCGCACCGAACAACGCACCGATCTCCTTCAGCCTGAGCGTGCTGTTCTTGGACAGCGCCATGTCCATCGACCCTGAGAGGTCCACGGCGACGAATGTATCTCCGAGTCCGTCGGGCACCGTCTCGACAGCGACGTCGATCGCTTTCTCCAGCCACCGCTCGACCGCCGGTGCCTGGACGTCCGCATTCTGAAGCGCGGTGTACGCCTGGTAGTACCGGAACGGGTACAGCGGCGCGTGCCGCACCGCCTCTAGGTCGAGGTGTTCCACGATGGTGTCCTCGTCAACGCCGGCTTCGAGCATGTTCCGGAGGTTCCGGATCGACGCGAAGATCGGCAGCGAGTACTCCTCGCCCTCGATGAGCGTCTCCCACGCGTCTCGGGTGTTGCCACGTTCGGAAATGACCGTCTCCCAGGTGTTGGGCGACGGCAACGGTTCGACGTCCGGATAGTCGTCGAGGTCGCCGCGCATGAATCGCTCGAACAGCACCTCTTGGTCGGTGTCGATGGGCGTGGGGTGGACGCGGTTGAACACGTCGTGCAGCGTCACCTCACGCCGCGACAGTTCGTACTTGCCCAGCGTGTAGGCGTCGGCTATCGAGACGAGTGCGTCTTCGATGCCACGTCGAAGCGGCCACGGGGCAGTCCCGCCGACCAACTGATCGTGGATTGCAAGTGCGGTCGCCGTTTCGTCCATTCGCTGGATGATCGACGGTGCCCACTCGCGGATGAGCGATTCGGGGGAGTCGTCCTTGAATCGCTCGTCGTTGGCTGCCAGTACGAGCAGGACCTGTGGGATGTCCCGCAGGTAGAGTTCCTGGCGCGCGTACGCGGCGAGCTTCAGGACGAACTCCGGGTCCTCGTCTGCCGCGGCGTCGAACCGTCGGACGACAGCAGCTAGTTGCTCGTCATCGGTTTCGTAGAACGAGTCCTCCAGCAGCTGGTTGATCGTGCGCTTGTACAGTGCGAGTCGAGGGTCGGCAGGCTCGAACGCTTCTCCACCCTCGTAGTTGGTGGTTCGCGTCGCCTCTGCGACCGTTTGCTTTGGCTTGTTGAATTCCATACTATCACTCGGAGCCGCAACAGGCGACTCCGATACCGGTGCTGCTCACACGTGCTGCGAGCAGCGAACGTCTCCGGCACGATTCGAACGTGCGACACCCGGCTTCGAAGGCCGGTGCTCTGTCCTGCCTGAGCTACGGGAACGGGTGAGTGGCCGGGGAACTGCCGGAGCGAAAGACGGGATTCGAACCCGTAGAGTGCCATTGAAGTATCACTCCGGTTCGACGACCACTGGCGACACGGCGACCGGAACACTGTCGGAGCGGGACCGGTGTCGAGAGCATCCTCGTGCTCTCTTTGTCCGAGATGTTCTCGATGGACGGGGCCACCGACAGGATTTGAACCTGCGAGTTCCTGGCGAAGCAACGCTCCGACTCGACGATCGCCACGTGTGGTCGGGAAACCGACGGCGCGACGGGCTATGACTCCCGGTGTGCCTTGCGGGCTGAAGGAACGCACCGCCTCGACGACCACACGCTGGAAGGACTAACGGTGACAGCATCGCAGATCCACGTCTGCACCTCGATGGTACAACGGAAGGAAGTGCTTCTCACCGCTAGTCCCGAGTGCTCCCGAGGGGAATCGAACCCCTGACCTCCAGCTTGAAAGGCTGGCGTCTCTCGCCAACGGAGACTCCGGGAGCGCTGTTAGTAGCAGAATTTGGGTCCGAGTTGCGGCGGACGAGCACGGGTCAACGCAGCCGTTCGAAGCCTTCGAGTTGGCCGTGCGTGAACGTCACCTGGTACGTGACCCGTGAGTCGAGTTCCTCGAAGGAGTGTGTGATCTCGAAGCGGCCATGGTAGTCGTTCCGCTCGATCCAGCCGTCGTGCACTCGGTTGAGACAGCCGGCCATGTAGAGGAAGTCGCCCTCTTCAACGTCGTCGCGGTTCGCGTATGGCCGGTCCTCGGGCGGGACGTCTTCGGTGTGCCACTCCTCTTCTAAGAGATGACCATCCGCCGTAATCCGGTATGTCGTCATGCTCGGTCGGTCGATGCCTTTCGTCTGCCAGTCGACGTCCCCGGCAGGAGTAATCCCTTCGGGGTACTCCGGCAGGTGGCTGTCGTCGTAGAGTTCGACTGTATCGAATAGCCCCATTGTTGTCCTCCATTGCGGGACCAGGAGTCGAACCTGGGCCTCGGGGATATGAGCCCCGTGGACTGCCATTACCCTATCCCGCAGCACCACAACTCGGAACTCACTCATAGGCATCTCTCATTTCTCCACAGCTGTCCGTCCCTCAGTCTAGTCGGCCGGAAGTGAGGAGTCTCGGACTGTTGGAGAGTGCTCCAGCCCGGATTCGAACCGGGGGTTCAGCCGTGAGAGAGCCGTGAGTTTGGCCGCTACTCCACTGGAGCGGGTTGGCCTCTCCTGGAAGGGGTCATCGGCCAGTGGGACGGGCAGGATTCGAACCTGCGTGTTCTCGTTACAAGTGAGATGAAGGAGCTCTCACCGTCGCACCGGATCTCCGGTGAAAACTCGGCGAGAGCGTGAATGCCAGGCTCTTCCACCGTCCCGCAGTCTCCCCGGCACGACTCGAACGTACGTCTCCTCCTCTACAGGGAGGCATCGTAGCCGCTAGACCACAGGGAGAAATGTCGCCGCGAGGATTTGAACCTCGGAAGGACCTACGCCAGCGGATCTGAGCCGCTTCCCGTTGACCACTTGGGTACGGCGACGTAACGTTTGAGCGGGAATTGTCTACCGGCACGATGGCCGGATGCCGCCACCAGGATTCGAACCTGGGAAGGACTAACCACACGGCTCTCAACCGTGCCCGTTTGACCACTCTGGCATGGCGGCGCAACTCGAAAATCGCCAACGACTCTGCGAATCACTTCGGCACGCAGCGGCGGGAGAGTGATTTGAACACTCGTGTCCTCGCGGACGCCGCGGTTCCAATGCGGTCCCTTGGCCGGGCTAGGGAAATCCCGCCAACGGTGAGACGGAGAGTCGAACTCCGAAGCCTCGCGGCTCTCGGTTTCAAACCGAGCACGGTCGCCGATCCGCATGTCTCACCATCACCGTTGGAGCTTGCTCCGACGAGAACGCCTCGCGTTGCTCACCGGGACGCCGGAAGACGTACATCGCTCATCTTCTGACCCTCACTTTCGCGGCGAATGCGTTCATCAGCACCCAGTCACGGCAGGGATGGATGACGGTTACCTCGTTCCGTGGAAGTACGCGCCGTCGCCGGTGACGCAGATTTTCACGCTTCCAATCGTGTCGATAGACGTTGTTTCACCGAGCGGGACATGACGGAACGCTTCCTCCTCACAGGCGGGGCAGACATTCGTTGTCATAACGCCGCGACCCGGATTCGAACCGGGAGGCCGATAGCAGACGGCTACGGCGTAGCAGGCCGCTGGGTTCCCCAATACCCAGTCGCGGCACACTGAGCCGACGAGGATTCGAACCTCGGTCCTGTGCACCCAAGGCACAGATCGTCGTCCGCTGGACCATCGGCTCACGGGACTGCCGAGCGTTCGGCAGTTGATTATCTATCTGTACGACTTTCCAACTGCGCAACCGCGACCGAGTGGTCGTGATCGCGCGTCTCATCGCGGGGGCGTGCTTCGGGATCTCCCGGGAATACCGCACCGGCCCATGTAGGTTACAGACCCTGCCGGGCCCAGCACCGCGGGAACGACCAGATGGTCGCACCAATGGGCTGCCTACCTCGATGGGTATCCCCGCGTGGTTTGTCCACGCGTCCACGCCGACGCCGGGGTTTGAACCCGGATCACGGCCGTGACAGGACCGTATGCTCGCCGGATTACACCACGTCGGCATGTCGCCCCGGCCGGAATCGAACCGGCGACCTCCGGATTCAAAGTCCGGCGTCCCTCGCCAACGGAGACTCCGGGGCTCGACGTAGCCGCAGCTAACGCTGCGGGAAAGCGTACCAGCGACTCTTGGTGCGTTCAGCACGCACAGAATCGCTCGTTCGTCCTACAATCAGGAACGAACGCAGACCAAACTGCCGCGAGCCTCGTCCCCCGTACTCGCGTACGGCTGTGAGCCAAGCGAGTACTAGGCGAAAGCAGGCGGCACTCCCGTGTTCCCCAGCCCCTGACGGGTAGTCCGCGTGGGAGCCGGGTTATGCGGGTGAGGGTGTCCGGAGATCGCCGGAGTGCGTCGCACTCTCGTATTCGATGGCGACGCAGGCCCGACGATTCTCGACCGGTCCCTCCGTACGCTGGTCTTGTAGGTACTCGCCGAACACGCGACCCGCGGCTAAACGAGAACGAGCACGCCGCGGTTTGAAGCGAGTATCGACCATGTTGCGGGATTCTCCGTTTGCGAGATTTGTATCGAGCGTCAGTTACGGGTTATCGTGGCAATTGTATTAAAATTAGTCAGGGTGTGCTAACCACAGGCACTGTTT
Organism: Haloarcula sp. CGMCC 1.2071; assembly: GCF_037078445.1. Lineage (NCBI taxonomy): Archaea > Methanobacteriati > Methanobacteriota > Halobacteria > Halobacteriales > Haloarculaceae > Haloarcula > Haloarcula sp. CGMCC 1.2071. The sequence goes on along the minus strand of NZ_JAYMGY010000010.1, from coordinate 2,817 downwards.
TGGCGAGTGTAGTTCGTGGTCCGATCCTTGAAGCAACGAATCTCTTTTTTCAGGCTGTAGTCCAGTGGTAGATTTGTGATGACACGGATGGCACGCCACAACATCTATTGCTGTAGGGAACGAACGAGTAGATAAGATGGCGACGAACAACGACAAAATCCAGTTCCGAGGGGAAGCTGAGAAGGAAGCAACGCAGGTCGTCGACCAGATGCGTCTCGGGGGAATAAACATTAGTGAGCTTGCCCGACAGGGACTCCGAGAGAAACTTCGAGAAGCCCTTTCGGACGAAGAGAAAATCACTCTTCACCAGCAGTACAAGCAGGGAGATATCTCTAAAGACGTTGCAGAGATTCTTCTCGATGATGGCTTAGAGGAGATTGAGCGCGAGCGGAATGCCTTTGAGGAAGCTTCAGAACTTGATACGACTGGGGTATTCCAAGAATAGCGATGGCGGACAATGAAGTACGTTATCCAATTATCGTCGATACTGACGCACTGATCGCTGCCGCAAACACCAATCTCTGGTCTCGTCTCATGGAGACCCTGAATCTGACGACAACCAACGTCTGTTACCAAGAACTCGAACGACACGTTCGAGAGAACTCTGAGTATGCGCCCGAAGGGACGAGGGAGCAATGGGTCCATCACGGGAGCAAAAAGGCACTTGAGCCGTTCGCTAATGACGAGAACGAATCGTTTGCTGTAGTTCCATGCGTTCCTCGTCCGCATGGAGAAGATGCGGGAGAGAAGTCAATACGCACAGAGATTGAACAGAACATCGACTTGTATCGATTTGCGATTTTGATGGATAAGCACGGCCGTCGGTCAATCAATCGTGTCTTCGATGACGCTGAAGAAACGACTGGAAAGGCCGTTGCTCCCACGTTTTTACTGTATCTGTTACTCGATGCCGACAAGTGTACTGTCGAAGAGTTCTGTCAGGCCTGCGGTGAGATGCTTCATGGAGAAGGGTGGACTGGGTACCAGGCGATTCAAGCAGCATGGGAAGCAATCCCGGTCGATTGCTCGGAGTATCTATCGGACAGACTACTCTCCTGAACCTTCTTCCTCCTCTATCGCCCCATCCAAGCTTTTCGGAACGTACTTAGTCGTCCCCCCGCCCAGGCCAGTCACGTTAAACTTTTGTCCATATTTTGATTTAGGGAAGCACCGAGGGCACGGGTTCGCGTTACTTTCCTCGGCTTCTTCCCGTGTCTTGACATCCTCCCGCGCCTGAAGACGCGGGAATCCCACGGCACCGCACCGCTGAATTGGGATATTAGGGTTCGCGGTTAACAACCTGTTCTCGTGGAGCGAAAACACCCTCACTACGGTCGAACAGGTGAACCGCTGGCTGTGCCAACCAGCCGTTATCCCTATCACCGCCATCCGTGGCGAGACTCGGGAGTACCTTTTGCCGAATGTTCTCCGCCCCGTTCACGTCCGCGTTCGCCACCGTATCGCACTTCTCACACATGTACAGTCCACGTTCAACGCGCTGATTCTCGTCTGTGTGACCGCACGCCGAACACGACTTCGACGTATCGCGTTCCGACACCAACTCCACGTCGATGCCCTCGGCTTCCGCCTTGTAGTCGAGAAGCGTCGTGAACCGGTCGAACGCCCACCCGTGCAAGTCGAGATTCCCGTGGTCGCCCCAATTCCGAGATTCTCCGTCCTCGTCATCTTCTCGGATACCGCCAAGGTCGCCCACAACGAGTTTACCGACACTGCGTTCCACACACTCTTCTACGATTGCTTTCGAGAGTGCGTGCAAGAAGTGCGTCCGACGAGCAGTACGCGTCCGGTCAAGACGTGTAGCCTCACGGGACGAAGAATCGTCGCACTTGGCTTTCTTCTTCGTGAAGTAGTATTCGTCTTCTTTGAGTGCGCCACCGGGATACAACACCGATTCACCGCCGAACGAGACAGCGGCGAAGTTGCAAATCCCGAGGTCAACACCTGCCACTCCATCGCCCGGCGGTTCCGGGTCGATAGTGGTGCGACAGACGAATTGAAGCCGCCACTCGTCGCGTTTGTAGACGGCGCGAACCTGTTGAATATCCCACTCGGTCAGGTCAACATCCGGGCGAGTCTGGTACTCACACAGAATGAAGTCCGAGCGGTGTTCTTTGAGGTTGCGGCCTTTCGAGAGGCGGACACGGGTGAACTGTGCGTCGTGCTTGAAGCCAGCCGCTTTGAACGACACGGTTGAACGTGGGTGGGCGTCTCCGTTTTTGCGGTAGCCGGGCGGTCGGGCACGGTCGTCGCCGTTTCGACGCTTGCCGAACCAGCCGTTGAACGCTTCAGCGAGTTCTTCGAGAACGCGCTGACTGGATTGAGAATGCAAGTCCGTGTAGCGTTCGTGGCTTTTGAGTTCGGCTTTGAGTTCCCCGTCATCGGGAATCTCGCCCGTTTCGTCCCACTGTTCTTGTGCGTGGTAGCGACCGACGTTCCAGAGTTTTGAGGCGGCCCATCCGAGTTGGTTGAGGTCGTCACGAACCTGTTGCTGGTTCGTGATTGTGGCCTCGAAGGTTCGGACGGTTCGACTCATTTCTGGCTTCATAACTGGTTATGGGTGTCATTCTGTTAATAGTGTCGATTGGCGTGGAATATCCGGCCTTGCCATCAGCGGTGGGTTGTGGAGGCGCTATCGGATTCATCCTGACCCTATAGTGGCTAAACTAACTTATTGAGATCGCTCTTGCGTAGGAGATTGTTGATACTGCAGAGCGGTGGCTGTGGAGTCGAAGAGGACAAGGGCACCGCGTCAGCGGTGCCCGACACGAATGATTCCGCTAGATGTGTTTGGGTCGG
>NZ_JAYMGY010000009.1:0-156046 GCF_037078445.1 Haloarcula sp. CGMCC 1.2071 | reverse complement strand
TCCGACCCAAACACATCTAGCGGAATCATTCGTGTCGGGCACCGCTGACGCGGTGCCCTTGTCCTCTTCGACTCCACAGCCACCGCTCTGCAGTATCAACAATCTCCTACGCAAGAGCGTAGGTAAGATTATATGCGTGGTGGTACTTCCCATACTCATCAGGACATGCAAAAGCCTTCTCAAACAGATATTAGACTGGAGACGTCGAGAGGGCCGAAAAGAGTGAAAACCGACCTCGGACAGAAACGAGTCTGGTTGACAGGCTTGTACGGGATTCAACGATGAGTGAGTTCGGAATTATCATTCCGGCTTACGATCCAGATATCTTGACGTTAGAGACGTATATCGACGAAATCAAAACAACACTCGACCCGGAGATCATCCGTATTGAGATCGATACGCCTCGACAAGACCATGTTGACCGTCTCGAAGAAATCGCCGAGATCAACGTCTCGACAAAGCGTCGTGGGAAAGGCGGCGCGATAATGGAGGGGTTTGATGCACTTGATACTGATATCCTCGCGTTCGTAGACGCTGATGGATCAGTCCCAGCACAATCGCTTGACGATATCGTACGCCAAATCAACGAGGGGACCGTGGATGTGAGTATCGGCTCCCGACGGCATCCCTCTTCGCACATCGTCGATCATCAGACTATTGTCCGTCGGTTCCTGGGAGATGCGTTCGCATTCGCAGCACAAAAGATACTTCCAACCCAGTGCCGGGACTACCAATGCGGGGCCAAGGCTGTCAACGCTGAGGCGTGGGAAGCCATCGGCCACCACTGTTACGAGCCCGGATTCGCATGGGACCTAGAGTTCGTGAGCGTCGCTGGCTCACTTGGTTACGGGATCGCGGAGGTACCGGTCGACTGGGAAGATCACCCCGACTCAACGGTTGATCCGGTCTCGACATCAATCGAACTAGCGACTGCACTTATCGATGTCAAGCGTCGGACAGATGCGATCGCGACGAGCCCTCGGCATCGTGGGGTGACAAAGACAGACCAGTCAAAGTTGATGAAACTCGGTGGTGATGATGACGACTAAATCGAGACTTGATGCGCTTGTTCACCGGGGACGGATTGGACGGTTCATCTCCGTGGGTTTGATTGGGGCAACCATCGAAACCGCTATTGTAGGTATTTTGACAGTATTTTTTGGCATCGGCCCAATCGTAGCGAAAGCGTTTGGAGCAGAGACTTCAATATCAACAATGTTCGCGGTAAATGACCGATGGACATTCGCAGAGAAAGGAGAAATTGGTCCTGTCGCGTTCATTCGCCGGTGGGTAAAATCACATATGGTCCGCTTAGTCGGTCTCTTGATCGCTTTTTTGGTACTCTATCTCTTGACGAATGTAATTGAATTTTCCGTCTCTGTCGCTACTCTAGATCTCTGGCCGTCTATCGCCAATATCATTGGAATAGGTGTCGGGATGGTACTCAACTATGTGGCGGAGAGTCTATTTACTTGGGACATTACGGAGGCAGTTGGCGATGTCTGAGGTCAACCTCCAAGTGATTCAGGATGCATCCGGAATCCCAAAAACAAACAAAGAGACGATCTCCGAGTACATTGATCGCATTGCAAAAAGCGTTGAGATCAGTGAGGAGACGGTCAATTTAACAAAATCGTATCTCAACAAACAGTCTGGGTTCACACCTGACCCCGAGATATCTTCCGAGGAGGCTGACGCTATTACAGAATTCTTACAAGTAGTCAAGACAGCAGATTTTGACACCCGGTCAACAGACTCAGAGTCGGTAGAATCCAGCCCTTCCAAAGATAGTACTTATCAATCATCAAACCTGGACCTGACGGAATATCCTAGTTCCTTTGATAATAAAGGGCCACAATCTTCAGAGGAATCAGCGGACGATTCTGAGCAAACGACTCCCGATGAATACGGTGTCGAGCAAGGGGGTACAAAATCAAATTCTGGTCAACAAGCAACCCGCTCAGACGGTTTTGGGGATCCAACTGAGAGAACAGGACCAAGCATCTCCACAGATACTCTCCGCCGAGTTTGGGTACGTGTGACTTCACCACTATATGATATTGATGCTGCTTATTTACTAACGCTTCTCGCAGTTGGGGCTTATCTCTACTATTTCAAACTGGATACGTGGACGTTCATGTCGTACGACGAGGCACTATACGCATATGCCGCACGAGATATACTCCAGAACGGTAACTGGGCCGCTCCTCACCTCTACTGGCCGACCCAAGGTATTGACGTTTCGTACATCCCATTCCTTGAGAAGCCTCCCGGATTCATTTGGTTAACCGCAGTTTCAATGGCCATCTTCGGTGTCTCTGAATTTGCTGCTCGATTCCCTTCGGCTACCTTCTCAATCATGACGGGAGGTCTCGCATATATTGTTGGCCGGCATTTGTTCGATCGGCGAACCGGGCTAATCGCCGGTGTCATCTGGCTCACGACGCCGTACGTATATGCAGGTACCAACGGTGGCCGGATGGCAACTACCGACGCAGCATGGGTATTCTTCGGGACCCTCTTTATTTTCGGCGTCTGGATAGCGTTCATTAATGAGGATGATCGCGGCTATTCATTTGTAGCTGTCGGTGCTCTCGGAGCACTGATGGTGAAAGGATTTGCAGCGGGAGTCTACGCTCTCGTCGTCATCCCTATCTGTCTAATCGGGTATCAGCGGTTCTTTACGCGGAAATTTGCGCATGTCGTCGCTTTCGTCACTCTACCTATTGCTGGTTGGCTCACATTTGCCTATATTATGTATGGAGACACACTTATTTATGAATTAGTTATTCAGCAGGTCCTCCAACGTGCTTCACGCCCCGACAAATACCCATACCTCCGTGACCTTCCGATGTTCTTTGACCCATGGGTGTACTTTCTGCCTGGATCGCTAGGACTAGTCTATGCAACTGTGAAGAATCGGACACGGGATGAGTGGAAACAGTTGCTATTTGTGGCTTGGTGGGCAGTGTGTATTCTTGTGTTCTTCCGGCTCACCGGTGACCACCCGTGGTACATCATGGGAATGTACTTCCCGGGGGCAATTCTTGTTAGCCGGCTTGTAGTAGCCGCTTCACGCGGCTCACTCGCAGCGATCGTCAGTGTCTGGGGAGGATTGGCTCTTTCACTCCTCTTTTCGCATCGATTCGGTCTGACCGAATTCGCATTTCTCCCCCGGAAGGCCAACGCTTTCGCTCCTTCAGGATTGACCGTCGGTGCAATTCTCATTTTGATGGCCATCCTTGTCTGCGCTTGGGATTTTCTTCAGCCAAAGATCCAGCAATACCTCACACAAAGTGAAGTTCGGGTCTTCTCGGTTGCCGTCCCAATTATTTTGGCCATACTCGTCTCTACTACATTGGCTGCTCCAGCAGATCTCGGAAAACGAAGTGCTGCAGGGCAAAATGAAATAGGAATGGTAATTAATTCTGAAGTTCCACCGGACACGCCCGTCTACATCGAAGGTGAAGCTAGCAATGCTTCACCACTCTTTGGCCTGAGTTTTTATGCAAATCGGCCACTTGTTGGATTCTCAGCTGACAATCACAAGAAGCATATCAATGCCAGCAATTCACCTGTTTATGCAGTTGTTCGCCAGAAAGAAGTCCCCAAAATAAAAAAGAATGGATCAGTGGAGGTTCTGGCAACAAAAGAAGGATCCAATCATGACGGCAAATTCGTCTTCATCGCTTGGAGTCTCCACGAAGAAGACACGACGAATGCTACTAGGAGCCTGTCATAGAAAGCGTCACGTACGAAGCAGCAGGGTGCGCGAAGTGTGTCCAACACAAGCGCAACCCTGCACGATGTAGCTTCGGTAGACGACTTCTTGAATGTCGCGGCTACCGAGACAGTTCCGCTGTTTGAACATCTCGACTTCGGTTTTCTGCTTGAGTACGCAGCGTGTCATAGAATTCTTCTCAGACATTCCGAAGCGATCGATACGGATAACTCACCTCCCACTCCCGCTCAGGAATTACAGCCAGTCGGTGGTAATGTACGTCACTGTTTCCATAGCCTCCCGATTGGGGAACGCTTCGATAACGCGTTGGATAATAAGGTAGAGTTCGTGCGGGGGAAGCGACTGGTTAGGGACGTAGAACACGCCATTGTGTGAGTCGGCCGGCATCTGGACGAAGTCGTCGTCGCTGGTGACGATGAGACGGCCCTCTTCGACGGCGTACCGGCGAATAGTGTTGTCATCGACGCCTTCGCCCAACTCGCTCACGTCGACAACACGCTCAACATCGTGGCCCGCTTTGTCGAGTTTGTCAGCCAGCGGAGCCGAAATGTTCTCGTCAAGCAGAAACGACACCTGCATGACTAGGATTCCGGTAGATCCTCGGGGCCGGTGATGATTTTCGGATCTTCTTCTGCGGCTTCGTGAAGCTCTCGACGGCGTTCTTCGACTGCCCGCATTTCTTCGGGGTGGTCGTGATAGTACGCCAGGGCGTGGTAGACGTCCGAGGCGGTGAGATCAAAGCGGTCCGCAACCGTCTGCGCGTCGAGACCGCGCTCCTCGACCAGCGCATGAATGTGGCTTACGGTGATTCGCCGGTCCCGAATGTGGGGCTCGTCGTGAATCTCCGACTCGTCACCTGAGACGACGGTGTTCATCTGCTCCGACATAGTGTCGGATACCATAGCTGTGGACTTCAGTCTTTGCCGGACCAGACAATTCACTGTGGATACTTTGTGGGATACAGCCGAACGTCTAGGACCTGATCATTATCACAATAATCATTATCCAAGGTATGGCCTTCACAGGCGGAGCAGGCCGAGTTTCTTGGGGGCGTTCGGGAGATCGAAGATATCCCGTGATGACGAGACGCTTCGCATCTCGAACCACTTGACCCCGAGATGAAGACCGTGCACTCCACTAAACGTGTTCCGTTCCCTAAGATTCGAGCACGCGAGATGTCGAATTCGCACTGTTCTCGAAAAATGGGTTTGTGAAGGGGCTCGCTAACGACGTCGATGCGGACTGGTCGCTGTTCGGGCCAAGCGAGACGGGGGCCCTGCTGTCGTCAACTTCATAGTTCAACTTGGGTTTTCGGATCCACAACCAGCAGGTACGCCGCCAGTGCGAGAACGACAACGGAAAACGCGGTCCAGATGTGGAGATTCACCGACCCCGCACCGGCCCAGTGTGGGACTATCGAGCGAGCGACGGGAGGCCGGAGCGGCCACAGCAGGTCCGGCGATACCTGTGAGTCTGGCGGGAGAAGCTGTTGATTATCGGCAACCAGGTGCGAGAGATAAGCGAACACGAACGCTGCAGCCAGTCTAATCCGCTCTGTCCGGATTCCATACGCGATGACGGCAATCGAGAGTGGGATTGCGAACGGGAGCGAGTGCATGAACACTCGCCCGGACGGGATGAGATACAGTTCGTGAGCCAGCGGCTTGTCGACCAGATCCGGGAACTGGCTTCCGAAGAACGCGACGGCGACTAGCTGGAGCGACGGGAACTCTCTGTCTCGAATGAGCGCATACGCTGCGATAGGAGGGGCGATGATGAAGTGCTCGATCGGGAGAACTATATCTCGGCCTACTGCTCTTCGCCCTCCAACTCCACCAACGTCAAATCCCGATCTAGCATACAGTAGTCATGGGGCGGGTCGCCGATAATCTCGTCAATCCGGTACTCCTCGTCGAAGTCAGCACCGGCGGGCTCACAGTAGGGATGGCTCGGACACTCAGTGTGAGGACAGGGACCCATCAGCGAGGCCTTGCTTCCAGCATACGCGCCCTTCGAGGGCACGTTCGCCTGAATCGGTGCGGGCTCAACCTCGACAGCGCGAACACCATCTTGGTGCACAGCACAGTCTAGCGTTTGGCCGCTCTGTCTGACGCTGGTAATCCGGTAGCGGTTCCCCGTCGTCAAATTGAGGCATTGGTCCCGATACGGGCACCCCTCACAGCCGCTAGCTTCGCCGCGGTAGACGAATTCCTCGCCGACCTCGGCGAGGCGCGTCCCGACGAGCGTGACAGTAGTCATACTGGGCTATAGAGTGTCGCCACGGTAAAGCGTCATGACCGCCCGGTCAGTTCGTCCAGTTTGTCCAGATACGCCTCGCGGGGTACCTGATACAGCGAGCGGTAGTCCAGTTCGCCGTCGGCAAACCGAGTTGCCAAATCGACAGCACCCTCGACGGCAGCGTCGCGGCGCTCGTAGGAATCGGCGTCGCGTTCGACATCGGGTTCCAAATAGAAGGTGACGTACCAGCGCTCCCCGGTCCGGTCAGCGCCGGGGCGTCGGGTCCGTTTGCCGCGCGTGAGATAGATCGTCGGCAGACACGGCGCTGGGAATTGCTTAGAGTCGAAGACGTCCGGGCGGTACGCGAGGATGAGTTTGTCGTCGGTCTCGTTCCACACCGTCCAGTCTTCGGGGAGGCCCGACAGGTCCATACCACAGGGTTCGTGTGGATCGGCAAGAATCCGCTGGTCCGTCCCGAAGTCGTCCAGACCTGTCCATAGACGTACCAACTCGGACGATGGCAAAATGAATTCGGCAAACCGCCTTACCATGTAGCCCGTTGCCATCCGCCAATCAAATCAGCAACAGATTCACATCAATTCAGTGCTAAATGTTGTCCGACTCACTGGAGTGAACAGTTGACAACTGACACAGTATATAAACTTAGTTCAAGATTAATGATACACGTTAACATACCTGTGGCCCGCCATCCCCGTGTTCGGTCTATCACGGGGTCGGAATTTGTCGGCGGTATACCCGCAGGGGGACAAAGTTCTTATATGGCCAGTACTCGTACAATAAATAGTATCGGAAACAGTTTCGTACTGTTTCCGGTTACCACATTGGGTCGGAACAGTCCCCGTGTTCCGCCGGGCAGGTCAGTCATGGAAGGGCATACGCGTCTCCCCGCAGTGAGGGGGTATTCGACGGCCGCACGCGAGCACGCATGCGGCGGACAGTGCCGACGAAGGATTGGACACACAAAGCAGCGGGACCGTCCCGCAACAGCTGGCGTTGGATCGCGTGCGCTCGCGAGACGAACTTCTGACATAGCATGAGCAAGAACAAAGAGACACTCGAAGCGTTGAGCAAGGAGTACCGTGACACGATACCGGCGGACCTCCGGAAGACGAACACGTTCGACTGGTATCTGCAACAGTTGTACGACGAACCGACGATCGCCCGCAACGCCCACCAGCGCGTCGCGGACATGTTCGACTACTACGGTACCAGCTACGACGAGGAGGCCGGCGTCGTCGAGTACGAACTGGCGAGCAAGGATCCGCTCAACGACGGTGAGAACACCTTCTACGGGCGAGTCATCCACGAAGCTATCCACGAGTTCGTCAACAAAGTCAAATCCGGCGCTCGCGGGCTCGGGCCCGAGAAGCGTATCAAACTCCTGTTAGGCCCCGTCGGGTCGGGGAAATCTGACTTCGACCGCCAGGTCCGGCGCTACTTCGAGGACTACACCAGCCGGGACGATGGGCGGATGTACACCTTCCGCTGGACGAACCTCTGTGACGTCATCCACGACCAGGACCCTGCCGACGACGTGGTCCGGTCGCCGATGAACCAGGACCCGCTCGTGCTCCTCCCACAGGAGCAGCGGGACAAGGTCATCAAGGACATCAACGAGGCCCTCGATGCGCCTTACACCATCCGGAACGAGCAGTCGCTTGACCCCGCCTCGGAGTTCTACATGGACCGGCTGCTGGCCGAGTACGACGACGACCTCCAATCGGTCTTGGAGAACCATATCGAGATAATCCGCTTCGTCGCGGACGAGAACCAGCGCCGCGGTATCGAGACGTTCGAGCCCAAAGACAAGAAGAACCAGGACGAGACGGAGCTCACCGGCGACGTCAACTACTCGAAGATCGCCATCTACGGCGAGAGCGACCCGCGGGCGTTCGATTACTCCGGGGCGTTCTGTAACGCCAACCGCGGGATATTCTCCGGTGAGGAGCTGCTGAAGCTCCAGCGGGAGTTCCTCTATGACTTCCTCCATGCCAGTCAAGAACAGACAATCAAGCCCAAGAACAACCCCCGAATCGACATCGACCAGGTCATCGTCGGCCGGACGAACATGCCCGAGTACCGGGACAAGAAGGGTGACGAGAAGATGGAGGCGTTCAACGACCGGACCAAGCGCATCGACTTCCCGTACGTCCTCCAGTACGCGGCCGAAGCTCAGATCTATGAGAAGATGCTGCGCAACGCCGACCTGCCGGACATCCAGGTCGAGCCCCACACGCTAGAGATGGCAGGCCTGTTCGGCGTCCTCACCCGTATCGAAGAGCCGGACAACGAGTCCATCGACCTCGTCCAGAAGGCCAAGGCCTACAACGGCGAAATCGACGAAGCCGACGACGTCGACGTGAAGAAACTCCGCGAGGAGGCCGAGAAGATGGCCGACATCGGCGAGGGGATGGACGGCGTCTCCCCGCGGTTCATCGGCGACGAGATCGCCGAGGCCATCATGGACTCGATGCACCGGAGCCGGGACTTCCTCTCGCCGCTGACGACGTTCAACCACCTCGAAGGCAACCTCGAAAACCACGGCTCCATCGACGAGGAGTCGTTCAGCAAGTACTACCGCTTCCTCGAACTCGTCCGCGAGGAGTACAAGGAGCGGGCCATCGAGGACGTGCGCCACGCGCTGGCCTACGACATGGACGAGATCCAGCGTCAGGGCGAGAAGTACATGGACCACGTCATGGCCTACATCGACGACGCGACCGTCGAGGACGAACTCACCGGCCGCGAACAGGAGCCGGACGAGCAGTTCCTGCGCTCCGTCGAGGAGAAACTGAACCTCCCCGAGGACCGCAAGGACGACTTCCGGCAGGAAGTGTCGAACTGGGTGTCCCGGCGCGCCCGCGAGGGTGACACGTTCAATCCACAGGACAACGACCGCCTGCGCCGCGCCCTCGAACGCAAGCTCTGGGAAGACAAGAAACACAACATCAACTTCTCCGCGCTGGTCTCCAGCTCGGAGATGGACGACGAGGAGCGCAATCAGTGGGTTGACGCCCTCATCGAGCAGGGCTACTCCGAGGAGGGCGCCAAGGAAGTCCTCGAGTTCGCCGGCGCGGAGGTCGCCAAAAGCGAGATGGAAGAGTAATGACCGGCGAGGAGTACATCGACCGCGCGGACGAGTCACTCGACGCCGCCTACGAGGCCCCGATGAGCCTCGCGGAGTACGTCGACACCGTCCTCGAAACGCCCCAGGTCGCGGCGCATGCCTCGAAGTACCTGCTCGACGCCATCGAAGCGGCGGGCACGCGGATGGTCATCGAGGAAGGCGAGGAGAAGGAGCGCTACCGCTTCTTCGACGATCCGTACAACGACGGCGAGCACGCCATCCTCGGTAACACCGAGGTCCTGAACGCGTTCGTCGACGACCTCCGCTCTATCGCGGCGGGTCGCGGCAAAGACGAGAAGATCATCTGGCTCGAAGGGCCGACAGCCACGGGGAAATCCGAACTGAAGCGCTGTCTCATCAACGGCCTTCGGGAGTACTCGAAGACGCCCGAAGGCCGGCGCTACACCGTCGAGTGGAACGTCGCCGGGGCCGGCGGCAGCGCCACCAGCATGACCTACGGGAACGCAGCCGTCGAGGACGAGGACGACTGGTACGAGAGTCCCGTCCAGGCCCACCCGCTGACGGTGTTCCCCGACGACGTCCGTGCGGACCTGCTCGCCGAGGTCAATGAACGCCTCGACGACCACATCCCAATCCGCGTCGACGGCGAACTCGACCCGTTCTCCCGCGAGGCCTACGACTTCCTCGAAGAGCAGTACCGCCGACAGGGCGAGACGGACCTGTTCTCGGCGGTCACTCAGCCGTCCCACCTCCGGGTGAAGAACTTTGTCGTCGACGTGGGCCACGGCATCGGCATCCTCCACTCCGAGGACGAGGGGACGCCAAAGGAGCGACTCGTCGGCTCGTGGATGCACGGGATGCTCCGCGAACTCGATTCGCGGGGCCGGAAGAACCCGCAGGCGTTCAGCTACGACGGCGTCCTCTCGCAGGGCAACGGCCTGCTGACCGTCGTCGAGGACGCCGCCCAGCACGCCGACCTGCTCCAGAAGCTGCTGAACGTGCCCGACGAGTCCCACGTCAAACTCGACAAGGGAATCGGGATGGACGTGGACACGCAGCTCATCATCATCTCGAACCCGGACTTGGAGGCCCAGCTGAACAAGCACGCTGACCGCGAGGGCCAGGACCCGCTGAAGGCGCTCAAGCGGCGACTGGACAAACACGAGTTCACGTACCTGACGAACCTCTCGCTCGAAGCCCAGCTCCTGCGGCGGGAACTGACCAACGAGACGCAGGTGTGGGACCCCGAGACCTGGGACGAACTGGAGACGTGGATCCAGGAGCCCCTGACCATCTCGGTCCGTGACCAAGTCGAGACGGCGACCGACAAGGAGCTGGCCCCACACACAATCGAGTCCGCGGCGCTGTACGCCGTCGTCTCGCGGCTCGATAGCGCCGAAATCCCGACCGGGCTGGACCTCGTCGACAAGGCCCTGCTGTTCGACCGGGGCTACCTGATGGAGGGCGACGAGCGCGTCGACATCGAGGACTACGACCTGGAGACCACCGCCGAGGACGGCGACCACGGCATCCCGGTCACCTACGTCCGAGATATCGTCGCCGACCTGCTGCACGAGCCACAGGACCGACACCATCCCGACCTCCCGGTCGAACACGTCCTGATGCCCCGGGACGTGCTCAACGCCGTCGCCGAGGGGCTGGAAGACGCCCCCGTGTTCTCGACGGGCGAGGCCACGGAGTACGAGGAACGGGTCGTGACCGTCAAGAACTACATCTTCGGCCAGCAGGAACAGGACGTGCTCGACGCGATGATGCGGGACAAGCGCGTCGACGAGGCGACCGTCGAGGAGTACATCGAGCACGTCTACGCCTGGGAGTCCGACGACCAGATCGAGAACGAGCGGGGCGAACTCGTCGACCCGGACCCGCTGAAGATGAAGGTGTTCGAGATCGAGCACCTGGGCCGCTTCGACGAGAAGAACTACGACGGCAACGAGCCCGACCACGCCGTCGAGCAGTTCCGGACGGACAAGATTATCACCGCCTTGAACCGCCACGCGTGGCAGCGCCGCGACGAGGAGTTCCGCGTCGGCGACGTGAACCCCAAGGAGATTCCGGTCATCAACACCGTCCTCGGCAGCTACGACTGGGACGACATCCAGCGCACCTACGCGGACTTCGAGCCCGGGCAGTGGGACAACCCACCGTCCGGGACTGAGACGGCCCGCCTCAAGGCGAAGACGCTGGACAACATGGTCGAGATGTTCGACTACACTGAGGCGTCGGCTGAGCTGACGAGCCGGCACGTCATGAGCCAGGTGAGTTACAGATGGGACTGAAAGACGACCTCGAACGGTACCGCGACGTGGGCGAGGAGCGCCGACAGGACCTCGCTGAGTTCATCCAGTACGGCGACCTCGGCCAGTCACGCGGGGACTCGGTCCGCATCCCGATCAAGATCGTCGATCTGCCCGAGTTCGAGTACGACCAGCGCGACCAGGGCGGCGTCGGCCAGGGCGAAGGCGCCGAACCGGGCGACCCGGTCGGCCAGCCACAACCCCAGCCCGGCGACGGCGACGGTGACGAGGACGGCGAACCCGGCGAAGAGGGTGGCGAACACGAATACTACGAGATGGACCCCGAGGAGTTCGCCGAGGAACTCGACGAACAACTGGGGCTCGACCTCGAACCGAAGGGCAAGAAAGTCATCGAGGAGAAGGAGGGCGACTTTACCGATATCACCCGAACCGGCCCCTCCTCGACACTCGACTTCGAGCGGCTGTTCAAGAAAGGGCTCAAGCGGAAGCTCGCGATGGACTTCGACGAGGACTACGTCCGCGAGGCGCTCAAAGTCGACGGCTGGGGCCCTGCCACCGTCTACGAGTGGACTCGCGAGCAGAATATGCCCGTCTCGAAGGCGTGGATCGACGACGCCTACGAGGAACTGCCCGACGACGAGAAAGGCGTCTGGGACTCCATCGAGGAGATGGAGGACAACGTCGAGAAGGTCGAGACGTCCCAGCGCATCCGCCGGGAGGGCGTCGACCAGATCCCCTTCCGCCGCGAGGACGAGCGCTACCGCTACCCCGAGATCGTCGAGGAGCGCGAGAAGAACGTCGTCGTCGTGAACATCCGGGACGTCTCCGGGTCGATGCGCCAGAAGAAGCGGGAACTCGTCGAGCGGACGTTCACGCCGCTTGACTGGTACCTGACGGGCAAGTACGACAACGCCGAGTTCGTCTACATCGCCCACGACGCCGACGCCTGGGAGGTCGAGCGCGACGAGTTCTTCGGCATCCGCTCGGGCGGCGGCACCCGCATCTCCAGCGCGTACGAACTCGCGGCGGAGATCTTAGAGGAGGAGTACCCCTGGAGCGAGTGGAACCGCTACGTGTTCGCGGCGGGCGACAGCGAGAACTCCTCGAACGACACCGAGGAGAAAGTCATCCCGCTGATGGAACAGATCCCGGCGAACCTCCACGCCTACGTGGAGACCCAGCCGAGCGGGAACGCAATCAACGCCACCCACGCCGAGGAGGTCGAACGCAACTTCCGCGACGCCGACAACGTCGCGGTCGCGTACGTCTCCTCGCCGGAGGACGTGGTCGATGCCATCTACGACATACTCAGTACGGAGGACCAATGAACGACGACAGATTCGCGAAACAGCGCGTGGCCGACGACCTCGACGAACCCGTCGAGGAGGCTGGCAATCTCGCCAGAAAGCTCGGGCTGAAACCGTACCCGGTGAACTACTGGATCGTCGACTACGACGAGATGAACGAACTCATCGCCTACGGCGGGTTCCAGCAGCGGTACCCGCACTGGCGCTGGGGGATGCAGTACGACCGTCAGCAGAAGCAGGGCCAGTTCCTCGGCGGCAAAGCCTTCGAAATCGTCAACAACGACGACCCGGCCCACGCGTTCTTACAGGAGTCGAACACGCTGGCCGACCAGAAGGCCGTCATCACCCACGTCGAGGCCCACGCGGACTTCTTCGCCAACAACGAGTGGTTCCGGATGTTCACCGACGGCTCCTCCCGGACGACGACCGACGAATCCGGCGAGGACCGCCGCCGCGGGCCCGATGCCGCCGGGATGCTCGCCCGCCACGGCGACACCATTCAGGAGTACATGCAGGACCCCGACATCGAGCGGGCCGAGGTCGAGCGGTTCATCGACCACGTTCTCTGTCTGGAGGACAACATCGATCAGCACGTCCCCTACAGCCCGGTCGAAACAGTGCCCGAGGAGTTCGAGGATATCGAGGGGGCCGACGTGACCGACCAGCTAGAGGATCTGGACCTCTCCGAGGAGGTCAAGCGGCAGGTGTTCGACGACGAGTGGCTGGACGCCCAGCGTGACGACGACGAGAACGTCACGTTCCCCGTCGAACCCGAGAAGGACGTGCTCGGCTTCCTCCGGAAACACGGGATGCAGTACGACGAGGACGCCGAGCGTGCCACGGAGTTGGAAGACTGGCAGACGGAACTCCTGGAACTGCTCCGACGGGAGGCCTACTACTTCGCCCCCCAGAAAATGACGAAGGTTATGAACGAGGGTTGGGCCTGTGTAGACCCTGAGACGCCGGTTTTCACGACAGATGGGTTAGTTCCAATGGAGGACGTGGTATCGGACCATGTCACTGTCTCTGATGGTGAGCAAGCACGCGATGTGTACGACTCTAATATCATCCCGGACCATGATACTGTGACAATAGAGACACGTCGTGGGTTCGAGATGACCGGGTCGAACAATCACCGTGTGCGTCAGCCCGATGGAGACTGGGTCAGACTTGATGAACTGGAGACTGGCGATGAAATCGCCGTCACTGGCGGGAACGGGACGTGGCCCGAGACGAACGTCCCAATCGAGTGGACCTGTTCGGAATACACGTCGCTGAATGATGTCGCTGATGAGGCGGGTGTCTCCGTCTGGACTGTGATGCGATATCGCCGTACAGGTAGCGCCGAGAAGGCTGAAGCCATCGACCGCGCACTCGACGGCTACGAAGAAGGCGGTAACGCTGGGTTGAGTAACAGAGAGTCGATCCGCATCCCTGAAACCGTTGATGAGTCATTCGGGCGATTCCTCGGTTTGTTAATCGGAGACGGACACGTTCCGTCAAATTCCCGCCATATCGGGTTTACGTCCGGTAAACAGGCCCATGCGGAAGAGTTCGCTGGGCTTCTCTCGGAACTGTTCGGTATTGAGGCGACAGTCGAACGTCAGGAGTCACGGTGGCGAGTCTACGCGTATTCGAAGAATCTCCGTGACCTGCTCACTGAGGAATTCGACCTCCCGACCGGTGTCGCAGCTGCTGAAAAAACGGTCCCAGACCAGATTCTGCAGTCGCCGAAACAGGTGGTCGCTGAATTCATCCGTGGATTGTTCGACGCCGACGGGTATGCCGGGGAGCAGGGTGCGATCCTGTCGACAAAGAGCGAAGATCTCTCGAAAACAATCCAGTTACTACTGACGAACTTCGGAGTTCTGAGCCGACGGCGAGAGCAGTCAGACGGCTGCTATCACGTCCATCTCACCGGTGCGTCGGCAAACACCTTCGCCGACAAAATCGGGTTCGGATACGAGGCAAAAGCGACGGAACTGTCGACGTACCTCGATGAACTCGCCTGGTTCGAAACTGAATCGTGGACAGACGAAATTGTCGATGTCGAAACCGGCACCGGAGATGTGTATGATATCTCCGTTGAGGAGACGCATCGGTACGCTGCCGCTGGCTTCGTCAACCACAACTCCTACTGGGAATCCACGATGATGACCGGCGAGCAGTTCGCCGGCGACGACGAGTTCATCCTCTACTCCGACCACATGTCGAAGGTGCTGGGGTCGGGCGGGCTCAACCCCTACAGCCTCGGCCTGGAGATCTGGGAGTACGTCGAGAACACGGAGAACCGCCGGGAGGTCATCGAGCGCCTGCTCCGCGTCGAGGGCATCACCTGGCGGAACTTCGACGAGAGCGTCGACTACGAGACGGTCCAAGACCACCTCGAACCGCCGGCGTGGCTCACCGACGTTCCGGGCCACCTCGACGACCTCGACCCCGAGGACCCCCGCGTCGATAGCGACGGGCTGGCGGCGGCCCGCGACGGCGAGTTCGACGTGGGACAGTACCCCTGGAAAGTCCTGACCTACGAGGGGCTGGCCCAGCGGCACTACTCGCTGGTCAAACCCCAGTACCGCGGCTTCGTCTCCCGAGTCGGGCAGGAGGAACTGGAGCGGACCGCCCGCTACATGTTCGACGACTCGCGGTACGACAGCGTCGAAGACGCACTCGACGACGTGGATTACACCCGCGGCTGGGAGCGGATGCGGGAAATCCGCGAGAGCCACAACGACGTGACCTTCCTCGACGAGTTCCTCACTCAGGAGTTCGTCGACGACAACGACTACTTCACCTACGAGTACACCCATGCTTCGGGCGACTACCGGGTGACCTCGACGGACCACGAAGACGTCAAGAAGAAGCTCATGTTGCAGTTCACCAACTTCGGGAAGCCAACCGTCGTCGTCGAGGACGGTAACTACCAGAACCGAAACGAACTGCTGTTGGCCCACCAGTACAACGGCGTGATGCTCGACATCGGCCAAGCCAAGGAAGTCCTGAAGCGGACCTTCGAACTCTGGGGCCGCCCGGTGAACCTTCTGACCATCGTCAAGGAGTTCGACGACCACGACGTGGAGGTCGCCAAGCGCCGCGACCGCGAACCCGAACCAGAAGAGGTCGGCAAGCGCATCCGCTACGACGGCGACGAAGTGACTGTCACCGATGTCGACTGGTCCGAGGTCGAACACCTCACAGCAACTGACATCGACTACAACACCAAGCCAGACGAGTGGCTTGCCTGAAGGGCGGAGTTTGAACGAGGACGGGTTTTCTGACCTGCGACGCTGAGCGTAGCGGTACGCTTGAGTCCCGTCCGCTCGTGGGCGGAGATATGCCAACGAATCGGTTCACTGTCGCGACTGACGACCAGCTCTCGGTAGTCGACATCACCGAGCGAGTCAGGGACGTGATTCCCGAAGACGCCGAGGGGACCTGCACCGTATTCGTCCGTCACACTACCACGGGCGTCACGGTCAACGAGGCCGAGCCGCGGCTACTCGGCGACCTCGGTGACGCACTCGGCGACCTCGTCCCGGACAGCGGATGGGACCACGACGAACTGGACGGCAACGCGGACGCACACGTCCGGGCGATGCTCGTCGGGCCGAGCGAGACGATTCCCGTCCGCGACGGAGGGCTCGATATGGGGACGTGGCAGTCCGTGCTGCTCGTCGACTGTGATGGTCCGCGCGAGCGGGCCGTTGACGTGGTCGTCACGGACTGAGGCGGCGACAGCAGTACTTGCGACCATCAGTCAGGCTACCTCGACCTGCTGCTCGCCGTATATCTCTGCGAGTTTCTCGCGGTACGCGCTGCGGATGTTGCGGCGCTTCTTTTTCATCGACGGCGTGAGCAAGTCGTTCTCGGCGGTCCACTCCCGGGAGACGAGCGCGAACGACTTGATCCGCTCGACGCGTTCGAGTTCCTCGTTGACCGCGTCGACGGCAGTCTGGACCCACGCGTGGACGCGTTCGTCCTCGACCAGCGCTTCGTGGTCGTCGGGGAGGTCGACGCCCTCGCGGTCGGCCCACCGGCGGAGTTCCTCGAAGTTCGGGACGATTATCGCGCCGACGAACTTCTGGTCGTCGCCGACGACCATGACCTGATCGACCCGGTCGCTCGTCGCGAACTGGTCTTCGATGGGCTGTGGCGCGACGTTTTTCCCCGTCGAGAGGACGAGCAGTTCCTTGAGGCGGTCGTGATAGATGAGGAAGTCGTCGTCGGTCCGTTCGACGATGTCGCCGGTGCGGAACCACTGGGTGCCGTCGATTTCGGTGAAGGCCCGCGTCGTCGCGTCGGGCGCGTTCCAGTACCCCTGCGTGACGTTCGGGCCGTCGACGAGTAGTTCGCCCACGTCGCCAGTGACGTCGTCGAACTCGCTGGCGTCGACGACGCCGGTATCGATGTGAACGTCGACCTCTGTCAGCGGAGCACCCAGGGTTCCGGGACGGACGTCCTCCGGCGGGTTCACCGTCAGAACCGGTGAGGTCTCAGTGAGACCGTACCCTTCGAGTATCGTCAGTCCCATCCCGAGGAACGTCTCACAGAGCGTTTTCGAGAGGCTCCCGCCGCCGCTGACCATGAACTCGATGTTCCCGCCGAGCCGTTCTTTGACAGTGCTGTAGACGAGGCGGTCAGCGAGCGAGTGTTTCGCAGTGAGTATCGGTCCCGGGTCGTCAGTCCGAGCGTAGTCGCGGGCCACGTCCATCGACCAGTCGAAAATCCGCTTTTTGAGCGGGGACTCGGTGGCCTGCGTTCGCATATTGTCGAAAATACGCTCGTAGACTCTGGGGACGCTCAGTCCGGTCATCGGCTCGACAGTCTGGAGGTCGTCGGCCAGCGTATCCGGGCTTTCGGCGTAGCTCACAGCCGCGCCGGAGGCGTACATGAAGAAATGGCCCGCGAGGCGCTCGAAGACGTGCGCCAGGGGGAGGAACGCTATCGACCGCGTCTCGGCGGTGACGGTCGGCAGGTCCGAAGACTTGTCGGGCCGTGGCCCGATTCGCCTGCGGGCCTGATTGACGTTCGCTCGGAAGTTGCGGTGGGTGAGTTGGACCCCTTTCGGCTGGCCCGTCGTCCCGGAGGTGTAGATCAGACTCGCCAGATCGTCGGGGTCGCGGTCGTCCAGCCAGGACTGGTACGCCGACTCGCTGAACGTCTCCTCGCCGCGCCTGTACACTGTTTCGAGTGTGCACACGTCCTCGCGGTCCACGTCAGTGTCGTCCATGACGACGATGAACGAGAGCGACAGGTCGTCCTCGATAGCCAGGACACGGTCCAGCATCTCGGCGTTCTCCACGACGACGGCGCTCGCCTCCGGGTCCGAGAGGAGATACTGCACCTGTTTCGGCGAGGAATCCGTGTACACGGTCGTCACCACCCCGCCCGCAGACAGAACGGCAAAGTCGCTCAGCGCCCACTCCATCCGCGTGTCGGCCAGAATACCGACCCGGGCGTCCGGGCCGACACCGAGGTCACGGAACCCTGCGGCCAAGTATTTGACCAGGTGATGCATCCGCTCGTAGCTGATCTCGGCGTAGTCGCCGTCAGGAGCCGCCGGTATCACGTCGTCAGTCAGTGACCGATCGTAGACGCCACCCTTGTACAGTTGGGCGGTCGTGTCGGCGTTCCGGACCGCGCTTGCGGCAAACATTTCGCCCAGCGTGTCGTCGCCGATGACGTCATCAGTGTGCGCTTCCTCGGCCGTCCGCCAGTCAGAGTGATTGCCCGCAGTCATGTCATACCGCAGTGTTCACTAGGCCAGCCCAAATATGTGCAGGATGTTAACACTCAATTGGTTTGTCGGAGTTGATTCCGTCAACGGTTTTGGAAGAAGGGGCGACGAGTGGCAACCTGTCGCACCAAAGCTTTGTCATGAGAGCGAGATAGCCATCACATGGTCGTCTCGACGGAACCAGCCTGGGGTGATGCCGTGGAGCAGTTCGTCAAAGAGTACGAGAGCGCCATCGTGTACGCCGATATCGAGCAAGAGACAGTCCTGCACGAGGGAGCGGTTCGCGTCCTCGCAAACGGCTGGGTCGAACTACCCACGGGGCGACTCCTCTCACCAGACGCAGTCCACCACATCGATGCGCAGGTGGACTGAAAAGAGCGTGCGAGTTTGCCAGCGAAGGGATGCACCCGAACGGCCGGAGTCGGGGGTGCGCACCCGGAAAGCGGTACACCGTCCGGAAGACAGTTAGAACAGACGTGTTACTGCCACTCTAGTCGGCAGTCCTCGTTGCAAAAGTGGGCGGTTTCGACGCTGCCGTCTTCTATCCATGTGATGACGCGGTGTGTCACTTCGTTAGCGATAGCGTCGCCGCAGGTAGCACACTCCGGTGCCTCGTCCTCGTCGATATTCTCGTGGTGATCTGATGTCGGGTCGACCATCTTAGTTGAGAGTGTCTTTCACGCCACTTAATCCCACATACTTGCACTGAACGTCACGAACGTACACGAATGTCGAATCGGTTACAGAAGGCTAGCTACACGTAGTTACCGCAAACAGACGCTCGATAGAAGATGCCCGCTATCGGTCTCGCGTGACGGATTCGCCGGGGATAGTCGTCGCGCCCGACGAGAGGACGACGCCGGCGTTCAGACTGGTGTTGATGGCCGTTTTCGCGCCGTCTCCCGCGACGACGCCGAACTTCCGCCGCCCCGTCGAGACGCGGTCGCCTTTCACCGTCATCCGGACCGGGTCGCCGTCGTGGCGGAGGTTCGCCACCTGCGTTCCCGCGCCGAAGTTGACCTCACGGCCGATGACGCTGTCACCGACATAGGAGACGTGGGGCACGTTCGAATCGGCCATCAACACCGTGTTCTTGAGTTCGACGCCGTGGCCGACGTGGGAATCCTCCCCCAGCAGGGTTGCCCCGCGGACGTAGGCGTTCGGGCCGACGTGTGCGCCCGAACGGACCAGCGCCGGTCCCTCGATGACGACGCCGGGTTCGACGACTGCGCCCTCCTCGACGACGACTTCGCCACGCAGGTCGGCGTCGCCCCGCACCTCGCCGTCGAGTCGGCGGTCCAGTTGGCCCAGTTTCCACTCGTTGGCCGCAAGCAGTTCCCAGGGACGGCCCACATCCAGCCAGCGGTCGACCTCGACGGCGGTGACCGTCGATTCCTCGATGACTTTCGCGAGCACGTCCGTTATTTCACGCTCCCCGCGGTCGCTGAGCGGCACGTCTAGCCAGTCCCGCGCTTCCGCCGGGAAGACGTACGCCCCGGCGTTGGCCAGGTCCGTCGGCGGGTCGGCCGGTTTCTCGACGATGCCGGTGATGGTGTCGCCCTCGGTCGACAGCACGCCGTAGCTCGTCGGATCGTCGACGCGATAGGCGGCGACCGACGGCGCGGCGTCGAAGAGGCCGCTGAGACTCGCAGCGTCGTAGAGGTTGTCGCCGTTGAGGACTGCGAAGGGGCCGTCGAGGTGCTCCCTCGCAGCGGCCACCGCGTCGGCGGTCCCCAGTTGCTCCTCCTGAACGGCGAAGCTGACCGGGACGCCGTTGTACTCGTCGCCGAAGTACGAGCGGACCGCCTCGGCCTCGTAGCCGACGACGAAGATGAGTTCGTCGGCCCCCGCCTGGATTGCCGTGTCGGCGGTGTGTGCCACCAGCGGCCGGTCCGCGACCGGGAGCATCGGCTTCGGTGTGTGGTCTGTCAACGGCCGCATACGCGTCCCCTGGCCTGCCGCGAGTACGACTGCTTGCATGGTCGGTCCGTTGCTCGGACCCGAAAAATACCTACCGCTGTTGACTCGTTCGGGAGGCGGATTAGCGAGAAGTCACGCTGCTTCGGTCGTGGGGAAAACCGTATCTACACCTATTCCACGGCCTCGAACGTCCACTCCGCCCCGAATGGCGTCGTCCGGTAGTCCCACCGCCTGTCCGCGTCCGGTTCCGTCACCAGTTCGATGGTTCTGGTTTCCCCAACGGGAATCCGCTGCGTGTAGGGGCCATCAGAGTCAATGTACCACGTATCTGCGGAATAGCCGGCAAGTATGCCTGGTTCCTCGGGCGTCTTGAACTCGAAGATGGACTGGAACATCCCTGCGCTGTCGCCCACGTTCTCGACCTCCATCTCGACTATCGCTTCATCGCCCGTGACGTCCTCCGGCGGAACGTCGATGTTCGCCAGTTCGAACTCGGGGAAGCCACCGGGTGACTGAAGCGGGATTTCGATATCAGCGACTGCACTCCCTTCTGCGAGATTTATGCCGAACGTGAGGTCGTCGATCTTGGCCTTCGGGACGGCGTAAATCAGATGGCCGCTGTAGGTCTGCCCTGGGTTGATGTTCTCCCCGGCTGCGTTCGTTCCGTCACGACCTGCGGCCGACTCGCTCACGAAGCTCGATTCGGGAACGACAAAGTCGTCTTTCGACACCGTCTTCGCCTCACCAGTTCCGTTCTCGAACGTCACGCTCAGAATCAGGAGGATATTATCTGAGACCGTTTCGCGAATGGCATGGACGGTGTTATCGCCCAAAGCCCGTTCGCCAGAGGGCAGTTCGTAGGCGATCATCTGTTCGTAGGACATATCAGACACTGTGGCCTGAACGCCACTCGCGAGTTCAATAGTTTCCCCAGTACTCCCCTGCTTCGGGAGGACCGACACGGTTGACGTGACCGTATCGTCGACGGCGTAGAAGTCCGACGACGGTTCAAACGCCCACGCGCCGGCGTACTCGGCGTCGACACGATAGCTATGCGAGACTTCTTCGCCGGACGCCAGTCCGTCAGCGTTGACTGTGACTGTCTGTGGCTCAGTGTCAGCTGCTTCCGAATGGACGAACTCTATGGTTGCATTCCCGGATATCGGCTCACCACCGACGTTGACGGCAGTCACGTCACCCTCGATGGTGTCACCGAACGCGACCTCCTTTGGCCCATTCACGGAGAGCAGTTTCAGCCGTGCCGGTGCCTCCTGATCTACTTCATACGTTGGTTCCGGCGTTGGCGTCGATTCACTGGTTCCGTCTCCGCCGTCTCCGTCTCCCCCGTCGCTCCCACTACATCCTGCGAGGCTGAGTGCAGCGATGCTGCTTCCGATCGTACGTACGTATGTTCGCCGTTTCATATACTACTGGCTTTATATACATATATAAATATGTGTTCTTTTATCTATATAATTGTCAAATATTAATACACAGAGCGGCGACACTGCGAAGCTCGGAGGTTGAATTCGCGGCTACGTACGGGCCGGTCAGAATATTGACGCGTCGAACAGCGGGCACAGCAGCCGCTCACTGGTTTGTTTACGACAGTAATGTGCTCGGTCAGGGATTTGAACCCTGGTCCTCGGCTCGAAAGGCCAAGATGATTGGCCGGACTACACCAACCGAGCGTACTCTTGCGTTCCGGGTGCACCAATTTAACCCCATCGAAATAGACGCTACCTGTGGATGCGTACCACTCACAGAGATACCCCGGTGTGGTGACAGGTGCCATCACACTTTATTCGGCCGACCGACTGTTCCCCTGATATGACCCTCAATTCGTTCATCAAGAGCAACTTTCTGGCTGGGCTCGTTCTCGTCGGGCCGCTCGTGGCAACCATCGCCATCGTCCGTATCATCCTGGGGTGGGTCGGTGGATTCCTTGACCCGCTCATCCGCGGGACGCGGCTGGCAACGGTGACGGCGAACAACGTTCTGCTCGCACAACTGCTGACGCTCTCGGTTATCGTCGCACTCATTACGGTTCTCGGATACCTCGCCCAACGGAGCGTCGGCCAGCACCTCTTCGGGAAGACGGGGCAGCTAGTCACGTTCGTACCCGTCGTCCGGACAATTTACGGAAGCATTCGACAGATGACCACCTCTGTGGTCAATCGGCAGTCGGACTTCGAGTCCGTCGTGTACGTGGAGTATCCCCGCGAAGGCGTCTACCAGTTGGGTCTGAAAACAGGGACGAGCCCCACAGACGTTTCCGAAGCGGCCGGCGAGAGCGCGTCGAGTGTGTTCATCCCCGGAAGTCCCAATCCCACGCAGGGGATGCTCGTGATGGTTCCCGAGAGTCAGACCTACGAGTCCGAACTCAGTGTCCGGGCGGCCATCCGCCTGCTGATGACGACCGGCATGGCCCAGTCCGACGACATCATCCGGCTCGACGAAACAGAGGTCGGCGGCGGAGCGACCGGCCAGCAGGTAGAGTAGTCCCAGCAGTAAAAACGGCCGACGGTCTGCGCGCTTACTTCCCTTCGAAGTTCGGCTCCCCGTCACCCATGAACGCGTTGATGCCCTCCATCACGTCGTCGGTCCCGATGAGATGACCGAAAGCCTGTGATTCGACTTCGAGGCCGGCATCGATGTCGTCGCGGCCGGCGAGCATCGCGCGCTTGGTGAGTTTCTGTGCGACCGGCGGGCCGGCGGCCATGTCTTTGGCCAGTTCGAGTGCGTGCTCGTGGAGGGCGTCGTTGTCGACGACCTCGTTGATGAAGCCGTATTCGGCCATCTCGTCGGCGTCGTAGCGGTCGCCCGTGAAGATAATCTCCTTGGCGCGGCCCTCGCCGACGATGCGGGCGAGGCGCTGCGTGCCGCCCCAGCCCGGCAGGAGGCCGAGGTTGTGTTCGGGCTGGCCCAGTTCGGAGCGCTCCGAGGCCACGCGGAGGTCGGCACAGGTCGCCAGTTCCATCCCGCCGCCCAGCGCGTAGCCATCGATCCCGGCGACGACCGGCATCGAGCACTCTTCGAGCTTCCCGAAGGTCTGCTGGCCCTTGCGGGAGAGTTCGATGGCGTCCAGCGGCGTCGCGTTCGAGGCCATCGCCTGCACGTCTGCCCCGGCGGAGAACGCCTTGTCGCCGGCCCCAGTTAGCAGAATGGCACGCACCTCGTCGTCGTCTTCGAGCAGGTCGACGGCGTCGGCGAGGTCGTCCATCAGCTCAGGGCTGACGGTGTTCATCCGGTGTGGGCGGTCGAGTTCGATGTGACCGACCATATCACCGGGGTATTCGACGGTGACATTATCGAACTCGGCGTCGCCCTCGTCTTCGCTGCCGTAGAAGCCACCTTCCGCCGCGGCCTCTCGGAGGCCGTCAGAGACAGCATAGCGCTCCGCGCCGGCCTTCTCGTGGGTTTCTTCAAGTGTGTCGACAAGCGTCTCCAGACCAGTCTTGTCGGCTATCTTCGCGGGACCGTCCGGGAAGCCGCCGCCGAGCTGGACGGCCTGATCGATGTCCGCAACCGGGGCCACGTCGTTCTCGACGAGCTTCCCGACCTCGTTTGCCATCACGGCGACGAGGCGGTGCTCGACGTCTTCGCGGCCGGCGTCGGTCGGAATGTCGACGCCGCCGTTCTCGTAGTCGTAGAAGCCTTTGCCGGTCTTCTTCCCGAGTTCCTCGTTCTCGACTTTTTCCTCGAGCAGGGGACACGGGGCGTAGGGCTCGCCCAGCACTTCGTGCATATATTCGAGGACGTGGAGGCCGACGTCGTTACCCACCTGGTCGGAGAGCTCGAACGACCCCATCGGCAGGCCCATGTCGAACTTCGTCGTCGAGTCCACCTCGGCGATGGTCGCTTCCTCGCCGTGGACGAGCCACGCGGCCTCGTTCATCAGCGGGACGAGGATGCGGTTGACGATGAACCCCGGTGAGTCCTTGCGGACGCGGACCGGCGTTTTGTCGAAGTCTTCGGCGAGCGCCCCGATGGCGTCCAGCGTCTCGTCGCTGGAGTGTGCGCCGGAGATGACCTCAACCAGCTGCATCCGGACCGGCGGATTGAAGAAGTGCATCCCACAGAACTGCTCGGGGCGCTCGGTCACTTCCGACAGCTCCGTGATGGAGAGGCTGGACGTGTTCGTGGCGAAGATAGCGTCCTCGGGCGCGTGTTCTTCGACCTCCGTGTACACGTCCTTCTTGATCTCCATTTTCTCCGGCACGGCCTCGATGACCACGTCGACGTCGCTGACCGCTTCCTCGACGTCGACAAGCGGCGTCACGCGGTCCAGTGCCGCGTCGGCCTCGTCTTGCGTGAGCTGGTCTCGCTCGGCCAGCTTGTTCAGCGACCATTCGATGTTGTCGTAGCCGTCCTCGACGAACTCGTCTTTGATGTCCCGCATCCGCACGTCGTAGCCTGCGATGGCGGCCACTTCGGTGATTCCATGGCCCATGTTCCCGGCACCGAGCACGGCGATAGTGTCAATATCCTCGAAATCCATGACATATCGTTCCACTGCCGGCCGAGGCTTCAACGTTTCTCTCATTAGAAAACCACTCTCAAGTTTATTTCGGATTACAAACCATTAATGCATTTCACGTCAACACACCACATATGGACTTCGAACTGACAGAAGAGCAGCGACAGATACAGGACGAGATCGCCCGGTTCGCGGAAAACGAAATCAAGCCCGTCGCGACCGAGTACGACACGGAAGAGAAGTTCCCTCGAGAGATCGTCGAGAAGGCCGCTGAGATGGGGCTGACAGGCGCGAACATCCCGATGGAGTACGGTGGCGCAGGCTACGACACGCTGACCAACGCTATCATCGCCGAGGAGCTGTTCGCAGCCGACCCCGGTATCGGTCTGAGCATCCAGTCGGCCGCGTTCGGTGCTGACGCCCTCATCGGGTTCGGCTCAGAGGCCCAGAAAGAGGAGTACTTAGAGCCCGTCGCCACGGGCGACGCCATCATGGGCGCGGCCATCTCCGAACCCGACACCGGCTCGGACGTGTCGTCGGTGTCGACACAGGCGCGCAAGGAGGGCGACGAGTGGGTCATCAACGGCAACAAGATGTGGATCACCAACGGCTCGGCCGGCGACTACTTCGTCGTCCTCTGTGAGACCGACCCCGACGCGGAGGGGCGGTACAACGGCTTCTCCCAGATTCTCGTCGAATCCGACCGCGACGGGTTCGAGGCAGAGAAGATTACGGGGAAGCTCGGCATCCGTGCGTCGGACACGGCAGAACTCATCCTCAACGACGTGCGCGTCCCCGAGGACAACCTCGTCGGCACGCGCGGGGCCGGCTTCCTCCAGATAATGCAGTTCTTCGACGAGACCCGGACCGGCGTGGCCGCACAGGGTGTCGGTATCGCCCGCGGGGCCGCCGAGCGTGCCCTGGAGTACGCCCAGGACCGCGAGCAGTTCGGCCAGTCCATCTCGGAGTTCCAGGCCATCCAGCACAAACTCGCCGAGATGTTCACCGAAATCGAGGCGGCACGGCAGCTCACCCACAAGTCCGCCTGGAGCGTCGACAACGACGCCGACCGGCTCACCGAGTTGGCCTCGATGGCCAAGGAAAAGGCCTCTCGCGTCGCCGTCGAGACGGCCGACGAGGCCGTCCAGATCCACGGTGGCGCTGGCTACGTCAACGACTTTGACGTCGAGCGCTTCTACCGCGACGCCAAGATCACCCAGATCTACGAGGGAACGACCGAGATCCAGAAGAACATCATCGCCCGAGAACTGCTCGGGAAGGGCATGACGTAAACTACCCCACCCTACTTCGCTCGGTCTGACGACCTCGCTTCGTTGAGGGTGGGGCTTCCGCGTGGACTCCCGCTCTGGCCGGAATCTCCGGCAGGAGTCTCATACTCTCCGTTCGCGTTCAATGTCCCGCGATTCAAGCGCACGCCTACGGGTGCGCCTCCACCGTCCCCAGTTTGGTTACGACGGAGATACCGCAAACCGATGTTTTTTGCCGCATTGTAGTCGGCGTGGTTCTCGTAGCCGCATTTCAGGCACACGAACGCCTCGCTGTCGCGGTTGTCCGGGTGGGTGAACCCGCAGTGTGAGCAACGACGTGACGTGTTTTCCGGGTCTACCACTGCCACATCAATGCCGTGCAACTCGGATTTGTATTTGACGTACTCGTACAACCGCTCGAACGCCCACTTGTGGCCCCACGACGCTTCGGGGAGTCGGTCACGGATGCCGCTCAACTCCTCGAAGGCGATGATCGTACACCCGTTCTCGGCGGCTTCTTCGATGATACCGTTGGCAATCCGGTGGAGCATCAGTTTGAACCGGCCCGTTTCCTTCCCTCCGACCGACTGGATATTCTCGTGAGCGGCCCGCGTGCCACACTGCTGGAGCGAGCCACGCCGCTCCTCGTACTCGCGCCTCCAGTGGTCGAACTCGTGGCCGCTCCAGAACGTCCCTGTCGAAGTAACAGCGAGTTGGTTCACGCCGAGGTCAACGCCGAGGACTGTCCTGTTCCCGGTCGTCGCCTGTTTCGGCGTGTCAGACTCCACCTCCGCCTTTGTACGGAGATGAAGGAACCACTGGCCGTCTCTGTGGTGCAGTTCTGCGCCCGTCACTTGGTAGTCGTCGCTGTCGAGATACCGACTGTGTGGTGTGTCGCGGTCGGCGGCGGGAAGGAGGTACTCGACTTCGATACGGCCCTCAACGGTCGCCAGCGACACGTACTCGTCGTGGAATGTCGCGCACCGTTTGTCGTACACCACGGTCGGACTCGTGAAGTGCGGTTTTCCGCGTACTCGCCCTGCTTCCAGCGGGCGACGGCGCTCTGTACGGCGTCGGCGGCCTTGTTGCGAGCGTTCTGGACGAGATTCGCGTGCAATCGTGTTTGCTCACGCACGTCGTCGTAGGTTTCTGCCTGCAACTGGGCCTTGCTCGTCGTTTTGTATTCGCCCTGCCATGCGTGGTCTACGACGTAGTTGGCGGCCCACAGAAATTCATCGACGGTTTCGCGGAGAAGTGCGGCGTCGTTGCTGTCCACGTCGAGTTTGACTGAAACAGTGCGCCGCACTTCCATGGCTCAGACGTGTGCTCGGTGTTTTATCAGCGTTGGGGAGAACAGACGGCAACAGTCCGTGGTCTGTGTCCGGGTTGTCGGCTTCCTCTCCGGCCTACTCGTTCGCTTCGCTCACTCCTTGAGGCCGGAGGCTCCGCCTCGAAACTGCATGATTTTTGCCTCGGTCACCGATTAGTGGCCTGTGGACCTCCCGCTGCTTTCTTTAATTGCTGGTCGAACCACTGCTTTTTAAGCTATCGAGCGTCGTAGTTGTGGTAATCATGGGCGACCGAACTTCACGCCACGTTGCTCGCCCGCTTCGAACCACAGGCAGTCACCGCTTCTCCCGTCGCTGTTGTCGATTCTAATGTCCAGTGCTTCGGCCCGGCCAGCCGTCCCGTCTACAGACGACACCACCCACACTACACTAATGTTCGACCGACTGAAAGCGGATATCCGTACAGCACTCGCAAAGGACCCCGCGGCGACGAGCGCCGTGGAGGTCGCACTCACGTACCCCGGCCTGCACGCCATCTGGGCCTATCGCGTCGCTCACTGGCTCTGGACGAACGACCGGACGCTGCTCGCCAGGCTCGTCTCCCACGTCGCGCGGTTCCTGACCGGCGTCGAAATCCACCCCGCCGCGGAGATCGGCGACCGCGTGTTCATCGACCACGGAATGGGCATCGTCGTCGGCGAGACAGCCGAGATCGGCGACGACGTGCTCCTGTACCACGGCGTGACCCTTGGCGGCACGTCCATGCGCCGGGAGAAGCGCCACCCGACCGTCGAGGACGGCGCGACCGTCGGTGCCGACGCCTCGATAATGGGGCCGATAACCGTCGGCGAGAACGCCTCCGTCGGCGCTGGCGCTGTCGTCGTCGACGACGTGGCCCCGGACACGACAGTCGTCGGCAACCCGGCGGAGCCAGTCGGCGCGGCTGGTGTCGCCTCACCACCGCCCGACCCGATCATCGCCGACGGCTGACGGCGACAGACACGTTCTTTTCGGTCGAGCCAGTATCACAGCGCAATGAGTGACTCGCCACACGAGGCGTTACGTGCGGACCCAGACATCGGGCCGCTGGTCGAGACACACGGCGAACTCACGCTCGACCCGTCGTCGGACCTGTTCGAACGGCTCGTCGTCTCGATTCTCCGCCAGCAGGTGTCGATGGCGTCTGCCGCCGCGACGCGGGACCGGCTGTTCGACGCCGTCACCGTGACGCCCGAGGGCATCAGGGATGCTGACAACGACCTCCTCCGGGACGCCGGCCTCTCCAGACAGAAGACCCGCTACGTCAACGAGGTCGCCGACGCGTTTCTGGAACACGGCTACTCGCTGGAAACGTTCGAGGACGCCGCCGACGAGGAAATCCACGAGGAACTGACCGCCATCACGGGCGTCGGCGACTGGACCGCGAACATGCAACTCCTGTTTGCCTTCGGCCGCGAGGACGTGTTCCCGGTCGGCGACCTCGGCATCCGCAAGGGATTCGAGGCCGTCGTCGGCGACGGGTACAGCCGCGCGGAGATGCGGGAGTACGCCGAGCGCTGGTCGCCGTACCGCAGTTACGCGAGCCTGTATCTGTGGCGGGCCAGCGAGGACATCGCCGAGAGCGTCGCGGAAGTGAGTGAGGACTGAGCCGGTTCGGAAGCTGGTACCGGCTCGTCGCTACTCTTCGCTCTGTTCCTCTTCCTCGGTGTCCACTTCCGATTCGTCGTCCGCGCGGCGGTTCACGTCGACCTGGTAGTGCTTGAGGATGTCCCGACCCAGCAACAGCGGGTAGTCCATGTGCCCGCGGTCTTCGACGCTGGCCGTGACGGTGTGCTGGGTCCCGCCGACGCCGACGACGAGGTCGACGACCGGGCGTGACCGACCGGACTTGAGACTCCCGGATTTGATCTTCACGATGTCGAGAATCGGCCCCGTTCCGATTTCCGCGGCGAGCTTGGCGTCGATACTGGTCCGGGTCGCGCCGGTGTCTGACTTCGCGAGGACGGACTTGGTCCCCTGCGTTCCGGTGACGACGACTTCCTCGATGTAGCCGACGACGACGTTCTCCTGTGCTTTCGGCTGTGGCTTCTTCGGCGTGCACGCGGGCTTTGAGTCGTCGAGCCGGTCGGAGAGCCGTTCGACGGTTTCCTCGTCGACACTTCCGCCGGCCCGCTCGATAGCGAGCTGAGCGATGTAGGGGGCGGGACTGACGCCGCTGGCCTTGAACAGCCCGCGGAACCCGGCGGTGGGGTTCACTTCGAGCACGTAGTAGCCGTCGTCGCTCTGGACGATATCGACGCCGGCGTAGTCCAGTCCGATAGCGTCGACCGAATCGAGCGCGATCTCCCTGACGCGCTCCGGGAGTTCGCCGGTCATGTCTTCGACCTCGCCGCCGAGCGCGACGTTCGTCCGCCACTCGCCTTCGGGCGCGTAGCGGTTCATCGCGCCGACGATCTGGTCACCGACGACGTACACGCGGAGGTCGTGGTGGCGCTTCTCGTCGTGTTCCATGTACTCCTGTAAGAAGGCGTAGCGGCCGCCGACCTGTGCGTTGACCTGGTTTTCCAGATCGACCATCCACGTCCCGCCGCCGTGGGTACCAATGGCCGTCTTGTACACTGCGCGGTCACCGAACCGGTCCCGCTCCTCGTTCAGCAGGTCGCTCGACAGGGCGAGCAGCGCGTCCGGGACCGGGACGCCGGCGTCGGCCAGCGCGGCGGCGCTGGCGAACTTGTGCAGGGCCGTCGTCGCCGCCATCGGTTCGTTCAACGTCGGTGCGAGCCGACTGATAGTCATCCCGAGCCCGATCCCTTCCGCGGGGTGTTCGTTGCTGGAGAGCAACAGACGGTTCGCGACCACGTCGACATTGGGTTCGAGTGTCATCTCGCCGTCGGTAACGCTGATCGCGGTGTTTTCGGTGCGAAGCCACTCCGTGTCGTAGCCCATCTCGTCGACCGCGTTCAGGATGGCCTTCGACTCCTTGCTGGAGTGGAGGCTGAGAACGCCAACTGTGATATCCTGGTCGCTCATGCTGTCGTCTTCTGTCGGGCACAGTATAGATGTACGGATACTCGCTTGTCCCGGAGGGGTTTTAGCCGCCGACTCTCGTTGTGATGGCATGGAAGAGGCCAAGCCGTTCACCTTCGACGGCGGCCGCGTCAAGCCGGGGGAAACCCGCAACGTTCGCTACACGGTCAGCGAGACGTATCTGGGGGACGCCGTCCGGATGCCGGTTACCATCGTCAACGGCAAGCGGCCCGGTCCGACAGTGTTTCTCACCGCGGCTGCACACGGCGACGAACTCAACGGTATCGAGGTCGTCCGGGAGGTGGCCCACGAATGGAACCACGACGGACTCGCGGGGACGCTGATCTGTCTGCCGGTGCTGAACGTCCCAGCGTTTCTGGCACAGGAGCGATATCTGCCGATCTACGACCGGGACCTGAACCGTTCGTTCCCCGGCGACCCCGAATCGACGAGCGCGAAACGGATGGCCCACGAGATCTTCCGGAACTTCCTGGCCCCGTGTGACGTGGGCCTCGACTTCCACACGTCCACGCGCGGGCGGACGAACATGCTCCACGTCCGGGCGAACATGGACGACCCCGAGGTCGCGCGGGTCGCGAACGCCTTCTCGTCGAACGTCATCATCTCCTCGGAGGGTCCGTCGGGGTCGCTCCGACGGGAGCTGAGCGATGCGGGCGTCCCGACGATCACGATAGAGATGGGCGAAGCCCACCGTTTCCAGCGGCCGCTCATCGACTCGGCCCTGGAGAGCGTTCGGTCGGTGCTCGCGGAGTTCGGCCTCCGAGACTCTGATACGGTCCGGTGGCCGGGCTGGCGGACAGTCATCGACGACAGCGGCGAGAAAACCTGGATCCGTGCGGACTCGGGCGGCCTGGTAGAGATGCACTACGACCGCGGCGACCTGGTGTACGAAGACGACGTGATATGTACGATCACGAACCCGTTCAAGACGGAGAACACGCTGATGCGTGCGCCGTTTACCGGCCTGTTGGTCGGCATCCTCGAGAACCCACTGGTGTACCCCGGCAACCCCCTCTGCCATCTGGTCCGACTTGACGACCGGACACAGCGGGCTATCGAGTGGAACCGACGATTGGACGACGACGATTGGTAACTGTGGAGTAGTCAATTGACGAACGTCTTCGGGCGGGATTCCGGCGATACGCGTCCGCTGTAGAAACTACTATCTGTCCCCGGACTAACCCCCCAGTGTATGAGTCAGTCTTACAATCGCGGCACCGTCGAGGACTTCGGACGGTGGCGGGAGTTCACGGCCGGGATGTGGGCCTGGATCTTCCACAAGTTCACCGGCTGGGTACTCGTGGGCTACCTGTTCACCCACATCGCGGTGCTGAGCACTGCAGTCGGCGTCGATCCGGCGAGCGCGCAGGCAGGCAGCGACCTCTACACCAGCACGATCAGCGGCCTCGAATCGCTGCTTATCGTCCGGTTCCTCGAAGTCGGTCTGCTGGCCGTCGCCGTCTTCCACATCCTCAACGGCATCCGATTGCTGATGGTTGACCTGGGTGTGGGGCTGGAATCGCAAGACAAGAGCTTCTACGCGTCGCTCCTGTTGACGGGCGCTATCGTCGTCGCCAGCGTGCCGACGTTCCTCGGGGGGAAGCTAGCCTGATGGCTGAACACTACTCCTCCTTCGACCGTGGCGGGCGTCGCTGGCTGTTCCAGCGGCTGACGGCAGTGTTCCTCGTCGGCGTGCTCGCGTTCCACTTCATGCTGTTGCACTTCGTGAACCACGCCGCCGACCTCACCTTCCTGGGTACGCAGGCCCGAATGAACCGACCCTGGTATCTCATCACGATGTGGCTGTTCCTCGTCACCGCCACGTTCCACGGCGTCAACGGCGTGTACAACGCGCTGGTCAACCAGGGGCTCACCGGCTCCCGGAAGAACGCAGTCAAGTACCTGCTCGGCATCGCCGGCATCCTGCTCATCGTGCAGGGGACCCGCGTGTCGCTGGCCATGACAACCCTCGTCTGAACTATGAGTACGCAAATCGAACAACAGGAGACCGAGACGGAGGCCGACGAAGAGACAGAGCCCGAGGTCGAATCCCCGGGCGACCGTCGGCGCGCACAGCGAGACGAACGACAGGCACAGGAGCAGGCCCAGCGGGAAGTCGAAGAGGAGACGCTCGACGACGAGGACACGATTACGCTGAAAGTGTTCCGTTACGACCCCGAAGTCGAGGGGAAGCAGGAACCTCGCTTCGACGACTTCCGCGTGCCGTTCCACAAGGGGATGACCATCCTCGATGCGCTCATCTACGCGCGGGACCACTACGACTCCTCGCTGACCTTCCGACACTCCTGCCGGCAGGCCGTCTGTGGCTCGGACGCGCTGTTCGTCAACGGGCGACAGCGCCTCGGCTGTAAGACGCAGATATCGGAGCTTGACGACCCCATCCGCATCGAGCCGCTGCCCCACCAGGAGGTCGTGAAGGACCTCGTCGTCGACATGGAGCACTTCTACGACCAGATGGAGGCCGTTGAGCCGTACTTCGACGCCGACGAGACGCCCGACGACAAGCTCGAAGAGCAGCGCCAGACCCGGGAGAACCGCGAGAAGGTCAAGATGTCCACGCGGTGTATCTGGTGTGGTGCGTGCATGTCCTCGTGTAACATCGCCGCCGGCGACAACGAGTACCTCGGCCCCGCCGCCATCAACAAGGCCTACCGCTTCGCGATGGACGAGCGCGAGGGCGAGAACCGCAAGCAGGAGCGCCTGCGCATCATCGAACAGGAACACGGCGTCTGGCGCTGCCAGACCCAGTTCTCCTGTACCGAAGTGTGTCCGAAGGACATCCCGCTAACCGAACATATCCAGGAGCTCAAGCGGGAAGCGGTCAAGAACAACCTGAAGTTTTGGTAACGCGATTCGACTGGCTAGTTTTCAGGTTCGCGTTCGGAGTCCGACAGCGGCAGCGAATGTGAGTCGAGCCGAATAGCTACAGCGGTCTATACCCGCGCGCGGAACTGGGTGAGATGGGTTTTGGAGGGAATCACAGGCACGAGCGCAGAACTCAGTTCAGCTATCGCGGCAGATGAACTCGAATCGCGCACCGCCGCTTTCGCTGTCAGTCGCGATGACCTCCCAGTTGTGTGCGTCGACGATCTGTTCGACGATGCAGAGGCCGAATCCGGTCCCCTCATCGGCCGTCGAGTAGCCGGGTTCGAACAGGTCCGCGGTGCCGTCGGAAAAGCCCGTCCCGTCGTCCGTGACGTAGAACCCCCACGATTCCGTCCCGACAGTGACAGTCACGTCGTCGCCACCGTGTTCGATAGCGTTCCGAAAGAGGTTCTCGAGTAGTTCCAGCATCGCCCCCTCGTCGGCTTTGATGCTGTCGGCGGCCTCAGTTTCCAGCGTCGCGTCCTGTGTGTCGACCATCGACCAGGCCCGTTGCGAGAGGGTGCTGAGGTCGACTGTCTCGATCTCCTCCGGGTCGACGCCCTGTTTGGCGAGCACGAGCAAGTCGTCGATGAGCGTGTACATCCGGTCGATGCTCCGTTCGGCGCGCTCGAAGTGCGCGTCTTCCCCTGTCTCACGCGCGAGTTCGAGCGAGCCATCGAGGACGTCCAGCGGGTTCCGTAGGTCGTGACTAATCGCGTCCGAGAACCGCTCGAGGCGCTGGTTCTGTCGCTCGAGTTCCTGTTCGCGCTGTTTCCGCTCGGAGATGTCGCGAGTCGTCACGACGACGTGGTCTTCCAGCGGGCCGCTCTCGACCTGCTGGCCGCGGGACTCCGCCCAGATCCAGTCGCCGTCTGCGTGGCGATAGCGGTGTTCGATGACGGCGATATACCCCGGGTCGTCTATCATCTGGCCGAACTCGGTGAGGGCGTTCGAGAGGTCGTCCGGATGCACGTACTCGAAGAGGTCCGAGTCCTGCATTTCGTCTTGGTCGTAGCCGAGGACGCGTTCCACGGACGGACTGATGTACTCGACATTGCCTTGCTCGTCGAACACAGTGAGCACGTCGGAGGTGTGGGTGACGAACTGGTGAAACCGGGCCTCGAAGCGCGGTCGGTCGCTGACGTCGCGGGAGGTGAACACCAGGCAATCGCGGTCTGTCTCGGTGTCCGATGAGACGATGGTTTCGAGCCAGACCCAGTCGCCATCGGCGTTCCGGAACCGGTACTCGGCCCCGTCGTCGTCCCGTTCGCCCGCAAGCGTGGCAAGAACGCGATCCGTGTCCTCCGGGTGGACGAGATCCAGCCAGTTCGTGCCGACGAGCGACTCCATATCGTACCCTAACACGCGTTCGATCGCTGGGCTCACAAACCGTATTATCAGTTCGCCATCAGTAACTGTCAGTACTGATGGTGCCTCGGCTAACACCGCTTCGAAGTCATCAGTTGACGTGAGATACTGGTCTGGCATCAGGTTTGAGACGGGTCAGCGCCCGTAGTGGGACTATCCGTCGGGTCTAGTATCAGTAGTTGGTTCCTAAGTATTCACAGCGCGTGATATAATTCCATTGGATAGGTCAAGAATGCAGTCTCCCTGACAAGACGTCCCGATATCAGGAGCGAGATGCAACCCACTAGTGGAGCCATACTCGGTAACGCAACAGGGAGGCTTAAGTTTGGCTAATCCTAAGCCGAAACCACGCCAAGAGACACTCTCACAATGTACGAACACGATGTCATCGTGGTCGGCGCGGGTGGCGCTGGCCTCAGGGCGGCTATTGCAGCGGACGAAGAGGGTGCAGATGTGGCCCTCGTGACCAAGCTCCATCCAGTTCGGAGCCACACTGGTGCCGCGGAGGGTGGAATCAACGCCGCCCTTCAGGAAGGGGACTCCTGGGACCTCCACGCGTACGACACGATGAAGGGGTCAGACTATCTCGGCGACGCCCCTGCCATCGACACCTTCGCCAAGGACGCCCCGGAAGAGGTCATCCAGCTCGAACACTGGGGGATGCCCTTCTCCCGCGAGGACGACGGCCGCGTCTCCCAGCGGCCGTTCGGTGGCCTCTCCTATCCGCGGACGACGTACGCCGGTGCCGAGACCGGTCACCACCTGCTGCACACGATGTACGAGCAGGCGGTCAAGCGCGGCATCGAGGTGTACGACGAGTGGTACGTGACCCAGCTCGCGGTCACTGACCACGACGACCCCGAGGACCGCGTCTGTCACGGCTGTGTCGCCTACGACATCAAGTCCGGCGAGATTCAGGGCTTCCGCGCGAACAACGGCGTGATTCTCGCAACCGGCGGACTGGGCCAGGCCTTCGACCACACCACGAACGCCGTCGCCAACACCGGCGACGGCTGTGCGATGGCCTACCGCGCCGGCGTCCCGATGGAGGACATGGAGATGATCCAGTTCCACCCGACCACGCTGCCATCGACGGGCGTCCTCATCTCCGAAGGGGTCCGCGGCGAGGGTGGGATCCTCTACAACGACGACGAGGAGCGGTTCATGTTCGAGCACGGCTACGCCAACAACGAGGGGGAACTGGCCTCCCGTGACGTGGTCGCCCGTGCCGAATTGACCGAGGTCAACGAGGGCCGCGGGGTCGAAGACGAGTACGTCGACCTCGACATGCGCCACCTCGGGGAGGAACGCATTCTCGACCGCCTGGAGAACATCCTCCACCTCGCGGAGGACTTCGAGGGCGTCGACGGCCTCGACGAGCCGATGCCGGTCAAGCCCGGCCAGCACTACGCCATGGGCGGCATCGAGTGCGACGAGAACGGCGAGACGTGCATCGACGGCCTCTACGCGGCCGGCGAGACGGCGTGTGTCTCGCTACACGGCGCGAACCGGCTCGGGGGTAACGCCCTGCCGGAACTGCTCGTGTTCGGAGCCCGCGCCGGCCACCACGCCGCCGGCAAGGACATGAAGACCGCCGAGATCCAGACCGGCCCCTCCGCCAAGAGCGAGCCCGGCGACGTGGAGCCGCCGGTCGAACCCGGCGCAATCGACGCCAGCAGCGACGACGTCGCCGCCGACGGGGCGGCTGTCGAGCCAAAGGCGGTCCTCGAAAGCACCGTCGAGCAGGAGCGCCAGCGCGTCGAGAACCTCATCGAATCCGACGGCATCAACCACGCCGAGGTCCGCGCGGACGTGCAGGAGACGATGACCGAGAACGTCAACGTGTTCCGGACCGAAGCGGGTCTGGAGAAGGCCCTTCAGGACCTCCGGACGGCGCGCAAGGAGTACGAGAACGTCGCCGTCGAAGACCCGTCCCGGACCTACAACACGGACCTCATCCACACTATCGAGACCCGCAACATCCTCGACGTGGCAGAGGCCATCACGCTCGGCGCGCTCGCACGCGAGGAGTTCCGTGGCGCACACTGGCGTGCGGAGCACCAAGAACGCAAGGACGACGAGTGGATCAAGCACACGATGCTCGCCTGGAACGAGGGTACCCCCGAACTCTACTACAAGCCCGTCATCCTCGAAGGCGACGAGGAGACCTACGAGCCGAAAGTCCGGTCGTACTGACGACCTGACCACCGGCGACGATATCTGTTTCTGCGAGTTTCAGGGTGCGCCGACGAGGACGAACGTGCTCTCTGTGTCGCCGTTGTGAATCGTTCGCTCCGCTTCCGGCGGGAGACTGATCGCATCGCCAGCAGCGAGGGCCACATCTTCGCCGTCAACCTCGACAGTCGCTTCTCCCTCGATAAGGACGTACACCTCCTCGTGGCCCTCGTCGGCGTGGTCGTGCGGTTTGCCGGTCCAGCCGGGGTCACAGTCCAGCACAGTGACGCCGACCTGCTCACAGTCCAGCGGGTCCCGGAGGAAGTGCATCGCATCGGCGACCGGTTCCACGTCGGTGTAGTTGACTTTCGTGTAGCTCACAGACACGGGTGTCGCCGGCCAACGCAAAATAAGTTGTTGTTACCCCAACAGGACACAGTGACGTACGCGAAACCCGATCCGTCCGGAAGCCGCTGCTGGGGACATGGAGACCGGCGCAAGCGCAGCCAGCGGGAGGCGTCGGCTCGCGGAAACACCCGGAATCATCACTTACTTGGTTGTCAGGAGCGTATTATAGATAGCTTGGAAGGGTGGCTCAGTGGTAGAGCGCTACCGACCAACATGCCAGAATCGGTTGGTGGTTACCCCGCAAAGGGCTCCGCGTGGTTCGACTCCCGCCCCTTCCATTTTCCGTCGGTTCGTCGTGAGCGGAGTAGCCGGCGCCGTGTGTGCCACACTGGCAAGTCGGATCTGACAGTTGAGCTGCCTGGAACTACCGTAGTGGGGGTGACTATGAGCTATCGGGTACGAAAACCGTCGGTGTGGAAGCCGACGCCTCACCAGAAGTGGAAAGGTAAGGAATGTGGGGGTGGGGGGTGGGGTGGTGCGGCACCAGTGTGGTGCCTATTGTGAGAGATGGGGGGAGATGTATAAAAAGCCATTGCTGCAATTATCATAGTTGATATCAGGGTGGGATGCTGTTGCCGGATTCCACACTACTGCGTAGAGAATTGGCGGAGAACCAACGGGATGACACTTGTCCCGGCAGTTACTTGTGGGTAAACAACACGACGTTCCCGTCGTTGATAGTCGTACAGAGGTCCATCTCGAAATCGAGATTGAGGGAGGTGAACTCCTGCTTGCAGACGACCATATCGTCGAACGGTTCTTCACAGGATGGACAGGCCACAGCCGTCGTGTTCTGGTAGGAAGCGATCGCCTCGTTGTCCTCGCGCGGGGTCAACGACGAGAGGAGTTCGTCAAAATCGTCCATGTTCGGGGAACCGCGGCCGTGCGGTATAAATCATGCGCCGCCCCAGCACCAAGATATTAAAGTTGACTTGTGATAATACAACTACAATGACTTCACCCGGTGGCGGAACACGCTTTGCGCTCGTCGCAGGAACGACCGAAACCGCGGGTCGGGCGGGGATTAGCGCCGCCGGA
This sequence comes from Haloarcula sp. CGMCC 1.2071, assembly GCF_037078445.1. Taxonomy (NCBI): domain Archaea; kingdom Methanobacteriati; phylum Methanobacteriota; class Halobacteria; order Halobacteriales; family Haloarculaceae; genus Haloarcula; species Haloarcula sp. CGMCC 1.2071. Next base: position 117,754 of record NZ_JAYMGY010000009.1, on the reverse strand, counting down.
GCCGACCCCGAACTGATGTCGGTAACGCCCGCGGCAGACGCGGAGTTAGTGACCTACGGCACGCCAGTTCGGACGGACGTGACACCGGTCAGTCCCAGCGGCTGTCCGACGCCGGCGCTGGTGACACGAGCCGTCCGGGACGTCCTGGGATTTGACGTCACTGTGGTCGACGGCGGACTGGCCGAGAAAACGGGCGCGCCGACAGTCTCCGTCGGCGCACGCCCGGGAAAGGACATCGCGGAGCAGGACCCGGTGTCGACGGCCCACGGGGCGTTCGCGGCCGCCCGACAGCTCGGGCAGGCACTCCCGGCCGACGAACTGTATCTGGGCGAAACCATTCCCGGCGGGACGACGACAGCCCTCGGGGTCTTTCGAGCGCTGGGCGAACCGGGAATGGTCTCCTCGTCGCTGCCGGAGAACCCGACCGAACAGAAGGAGAAACTGGTCGCCGAGGGCCTGCAGGCCAGTTCGCTGTCACCGGGCGACGCCGCAAACGAACCGAAGCGGGCCGTCCGCCGGATGGGTGACCCCGTCCTGGCAACGCTCGCTGGGCTGACCGCCGGAGCCGTCGAGAGCGATACCGCCGTAACGCTTGCCGGCGGCAGTCAGTGCGTCGCCGTCGCCGCGCTGGTCCGCCACGGCGGCTACGAGGGACCGCTTGGACTCGCGACGACGAGCTACGTGGCCGACGACGACAGCGCCGACGTGCGGGCGTCGGCTGACCGACTCGACCTCGACCTGACAGTAACGGACCCCGGCTTCGACCAGAGCGATCACGTCGCGATGGAGCGGTTCGTGGCCGGCGAGGCCAAGGAGGGGGTCGGCATGGGCGGCGCGCTGGCGCTCGCCGACCGCGCCGGCATCCCGATGGCGGAGGTTCGCGACCGCTTCGCGGCCATCTACGACGACCTGATCGGCGACGCGCCCACAGCGACGGCCGAGGAGGGAACGTGACGATGGAGGGGGTCGTCCTCGCCGGTACGAGCTCCGGCGTCGGCAAGACCGTTGCCACGCTGGCGACCCTGACAGCGCTCGAAGACGCCGGGTATCAGTCCCAGCCGGCCAAGGCCGGCCCGGACTTCATCGACCCGAGCCACCACGAGGCGCTCGTCGACACGCCCTCGCGAACGCTCGACCCCTGGCTCGCGGGCGAGGACGGGATGCGCCGGACCTACTGGCGCGGCGCGGGCGACATCTGCGTCGTGGAGGGCGTGATGGGCCTCTACGACGGGAGCAAGACGTCGACGGCAGCGGTCGCCGAGGGGCTGGACCTCCCGGTCGTTCTGGTCGTCGATGCGAAAGCCGGCATGGAGAGCGTCGCCGCGACGGCGCTGGGGTTCGCGCAGTACGCCGACCGCATCGGTGTCGACATCGAGGTGGCTGGCATCCTCGCACAGCGCGCCCACGGCGGCCGACACGCCGACGGCATCAGGGACGCGCTCCCCGAGGGCCTCACCTACTTCGGTCGGATTCCGCCGATGTCGGACCTAGATATTCCGGACCGCCATCTCGGGCTACACATGGGCTCGGAGGCCGGGCTCGACCGCGACGCGCTCTCGACGGCGGCGGAGACCATCGATATCGAACAGCTGGTCGACGTGGCACGGGAGCCACCGGAAGTCGCAGCTGCGGAGACGAAGAGTGACGGTTCGGCGGCCGACCGCCGCGTCGCCGTCGCACAGGACAGCGCGTTCTGTTTCACTTATCCCTCGGTGCTCGAACGGCTGCGGTCCGAGGCGGCCGTCGAGCCGTTCTCCCCGGTCGCCGGTGACTCGGTGCCCGACGCCGACGCGATATATCTGCCCGGCGGCTATCCGGAACTCCACGGAGAGTCGCTCGAAACCGGCGGCACACTCGACGAGATAGCCCGTCGTGCCGCCGACGGCGTCCCGGTCTACGGCGAGTGCGGCGGCCTGATGGCGCTGTCGGAGTCGCTGACGACGACCGACGGCGACACCTACGAGATGGCTTGCGTCCTCCCAGCAGAAATCGAGATGCAGGACCGGTATCAGGCGCTCGACCACGTAGAGCTAGCGGCGCAGTCAGACACCGTTACGGCTGCCGCCGGGAAACGACTCCGCGGACACGAGTTCCACTACTCCGCTGCGACCCTCGGCAGCGACGCGTCGTTCGCCTTCGACATGGTTCGGGGCGACGGCATCGACGGCGAACACGACGGGCTCACGGAATACAACACCGTTGGCACGTACTGCCACTGCCACGGAGAGAGCGGCGCGTTCGACCGTCTGCTGGCAGTACCCTCGAAGGATATCTGACGCGGTGCCCCACCGTCGGACGCGTGGCTGACTGCCCGCAACCTTTTTTTCGACAGACAGCGTCGTTCTGATAATGAACGAGTTGCGCGACCTGCTCGGAGACCTGGTCGCAGACGTCGACGCCGTGTTCCTGTTTTCCCCGAACGCGTCGTTCTTCGAGGAGTTCGACGACGTTGACGAGGAAATCGTCGTCGTCGGCCCGGAGAACACCCTCGATGCGGAGCCGTTCGTCGAACTACCGATTGATTTCACTGACCTCGAAGGCCGTCTCCGCTTTGGTATCGAGGGCGCACTGGAGCAGGGCATCGTCGACGAGGGCGACGAGGTGCTCTGCGTGACAGAGGTGCTTGATGGGGCCGAGAACACGCTCGTGCGGGTCCAGACCAACGACTTCTCGCCCTCCGGCGTGTACGACATGTTCGTCAACTCCAGAGCGGACGCGAGCGTCGTCCGCGACGTCTTCGAGGTCGCCATCGAACTGGGGAAGAAAGGCCAGAAGGGCAAGCCCGTCGGCGCCCTGTTCGTCGTCGGCGACGCCGGGAAGGTGATGAACAAGTCCCGGCCGCTGTCGTACAACCCCTTCGAGAAATCGCACGTCCACGTCGGCGACCCCATCGTCAACGTGATGCTCAAGGAGTTCTCGCGGCTCGACGGCGCCTTCGTCATCTCGGACGCCGGCAAGATCGTCTCCGCGTATCGGTACCTCGAACCCTCCGCGGAAGGGGTCGACATCCCCAAGGGACTCGGCGCTCGGCACATGGCGGCCGGCGCGGTCACCCGTGACACCATGGCGACGGCTATCGTTCTCTCGGAGAGCGACGGGCTCGTACGGGCGTTCAAGGGCGGGGAACTGGTCCTCGAAATCGACCCCGAGGAGTACTGAGGATGCAGTTTGGTTTCGACTGGGCCACGATCATCCGGCAGGTGTTCTCGCCCCAGGGGACGTTCGTCTTTTCGCTCGTGGTACTGGCGGTAGGCATCGTTCTCGGCTATCTCGTCTGGCGCTCGTCCCGCCGGTTCATGCGCGAACTCGGTGTGCCGGAAGCGGTGGAGGGCACACCATTCGAGCGGACGGCAAGGGGGCTCGGAACGTCGACTGTCGGCATCGTCTCGAACCTTGCGGCGCTGTTCATCTACATCACGACGGTCACCGCCGTCCTCAACATCGCACAACTGACCGACCCGGAACTGTACTGGGCTCGCTTCACCTCGTTCCTCCCCGACCTGTTTATCGCCCTGTTCGCCGTTATCATCGGCCTCATTGCGGGCGATAAGGCCAAGCTCGTCGTCTCCGAGCGACTGCGCAGCGTCAAGATGCCGGAGGCGACGGTGCTACCCGAACTCGTCAAGTACAGCATCTTCTATCTGGCAGTGCTCATCGCGCTCGGGCAACTGGGCGTCGAGACCCTCGCCCTGCTCATTCTCCTCGGAGCGTACGCGTTCGGGCTGGTGTTCGTCTGCGGGCTGGCGCTGAAAGACATCCTGCAGGCCGGTGCGGCCGGTCTCTACCTCTTGCTGACAGAGCCATACAGCATCGGCGACGAGATCGTCATCGGCGACCAGAGCGGCATCGTTCAGGAGGTGGATATCCTCGTCACGCGTATCGAGAGCGACGGCGAGGAGTACATCATCCCGAACAAGCGTGTGTTCAATACAGGCATCGTCCGTATCCGGAGCTAAGCGGAGTTACGTTCCGTCAGTCGCCGCGTCGTCCTCGCCGAGCGGTTCGGCCGGGACGCCGGCGACGGTCGTTTCTGGGGGCACATCGTCTGCTACGAGCGAATTCGCCGCAACCTGTGCGCCCGCCCCAATCTCGACGCCGGGAAGGACGATTGCGCCCGCCCCGATCATCGCCCGTTCTCCGACGACGACCTCACCGGTGCGGTACTCGTCCTGCAGGAACTCGTGACACAGCAGCGTCGCGTCGTAGCCGATGATGGCGTGGTCTTCGACAGTGATGAGTTCCGGCCAGAACACGTCTGGCGTCGACTCCAGACCCCAGGCGACGCCGTCGCCGACGGTAACACCGAGCCGCGAGAGCAGCCAGTTCTTCAGCCGGAGGCTCGGCGAGATGCGACAGACGAGGATGACGACGTAGTTGACCATCACCCGGAGCGGGTGTTTGGCGTCCGGCCACGGGAACAGGGAGTTGTGCGGACCGGGCGTCGGGTGCTGGGTCAGACCGTCGTGTCGTGGACCACTCACGTCCGTCGTGTACGGGGCCGCGGTAATCAAACCCGTCGGCTCGCCGGCAGTCACCGCGTCCAGAACGTCGGCGTCAGCAGTACCAGCACGGGGACGATTTCGATTCGGCCGACCCACATCAGCAGTATCATCAGCACCTTGCTCGACCGGGCAAAGCCCTCGTAGGTCCCGTAGGGGCCGGCCTGTCCGAACGCCGGCCCGATGTTGAAGAACATCGACGCGGCGGCGCTGAGCGCCTCGAACTCAGTTATCGGTGCGCCCGCCCGCTCGCCGTCGGCCACGAGCAGGACAGTACCGAGTATAAAAAACACCAGCGCGACCAGCGTGTACGCATACACGTCGCGGACGGTGTCCTCATCGACGATTTCCCGTCCCAGTCGGACCGGGCGGACACTCCAACGGTGGGCCGAGACGTTCAGGTCCCGCCAGAAAGACTTGGTGACGATGAGCCAGCGTAGCGTCTTGATAGAGCAGGTGGTGCTCCCGGCCATCCCGCCGATGAACATCATCACGAAGAGGACGTTCTTCGCGCCGGCCGACCAGGTGTTGAAATCTGTCGAGGCGTAGCCCGTCGTCGTGATTATCGCAGCGGTCTGGAAGACAGCGTGGCGAACCGTCGCCCCGACGCCGCCGGTGAATCCCTGGTCGAGCACGAGCAGGCCGCCGATGAGCAGAGTACCGACCCCGAGAATCCCCAGGTAGAAGTGGAACTCCTCGCTGTTGCGCAGACGGTCGGTATTGCCCCGAACCAGTGCGTACAGCAGGATGAAGTTCGTCGCGCCGACAATCATGAACAGCGTCACCGCCCACTGGACGGCCGGCGAGAACGCGCCGATGCTCTCGGCCCGCGGGGAGAAGCCGGCCGTCGCGATGGCCGTGAAGGCGTGGGCGACTGCGTCGAAAAGCGTCATCTCCGGCGCGAGGCCGCTCGCACTCAGCGCGAATAGAATCGCCGCTGCGGCGGCTGTCAGGCCCAGGTACAGCAGGCCGAGGATGCGCGCGGTGTCGCCGATATCGGGGGTGAGCTTCGTGACGTTCTCCGTCCGCGTCTCGGTCTCCATGAGCTGTGCGCCGGCAACCGAGAGCCGCGAGAGCACTGCTGTCGCAAGGAGGAGGACGCCCAGCCCGCCGAGCCACTGGAGCACCTGCCGCCACATCAGCAGTGCCTGCGAGTGGATGTCGAAGTCCCGGATGACCGTCGCGCCCGTGGTGGTGATGCCGCTCATCCCCTCGAACAGGGCGTTGACCGGGCTGGCGAACACGCCCGTCCCCTCGATGTACAGCGGTATCGCGCCGACGACAGCGATGGACAGCCACGTCAGCGAGACAATCAGAAACGCCTCGCGGTCCTCGATGCGGTCGCGCTGGAGGCGAGCGAGCGCCGTACCGACGCCCAGCGTAATCGCTATCGTGGCCAGATACGGGGCTGGTGACTCCCCGTAGATGACGGCGACCAGAACAGGAATCGTCAGCGGGACGGCCAACCACTGCAAAATGGCACCGAGGACGTTCAGCGACGACCGGACATCGACAGTGGTCAGCGCCACCGGCGCTCACCGCCCGGGGGGTCGCCGCCGCGTGACCGGTGACGCTGCCACCACGCGCTCAGTCCGCGCCGCCGCGGATGTCGTTCATATGGTCGATACGCTGCTGGACGAGGTCGGCCGTGCCGATGTCGTGGCGGACCCGAAGCCCCTCCGTGCCGGCCCGTTGGAGTGATGCCTCAGCGATGGCCTCTGCGTCGCCAATCGTTTCGGCCAGGCCGACGACGGCGTAGGAGCGCGACGTGGTCGTGTAGATGCCGTCCTCGCGGTCGTCGACGCTGGCGTAAAACAGCAGCGCCTCCGGGGCCGTCTCCGCGTCGTCGCCGGACTGCTCGCGGTGGTCCTGCACGACTTCCGCGATGACGTCGTCGTCGATGGTCACCTTCGCACCGGCGTCGGGATCGGTCGGGTAGCCGTCCGGGACGGCGTACTTGCAGACGGTCGCCATCGGGCGGAAAGAGAGTTGTGGCAGCGGCTCCTCGTCGCGTGCGGCGGTCAGTACGTCGAGGAAGTCTGTGTTGAGCACCGGCAGCGTGTTCATCGCCTCGGGGTCGCCGAAACGGGCGTTGAACTCCACGACCCGCGGCCCGGTCTCGGTGAGCATGAACTGGCCGTAGAGAACACCTTTGTAGCCCTCAAGCGCGTCGACGGTCGCCCGGAGCACGTCGACGGCGTCCATGTAGTCATCCTCGTCCATGAACGGGAGGTGGAGGCTGGAGTCCGAATAGCTCCCCATCCCGCCGGTGTTCGGCCCTTCGTCGCCCTCGTAGGCGCGCTTGTGGTCCTGCACCGCCGGCGTGACGCGCAGTTGGCCGTTCGCGACGAACGCCTGGACGGTGAACTCCTCGCCGACGAGACGCTCTTCGAGGACGACGCGGTCGTAGTCGGAGCTCCGGAGATACTCCTTTGCCTCCTCGGCGGTACACTGGTCGCCGATGACACGGACGCCCTTGCCGCCGGTGAGGCCGGCGGGCTTGACCGCGAGGTCGCCGTCGTACTCGTCGATGTACTCGCAGGCGGCGTCCATGTCCTCGAACGTCTCGAAGTCCGGGCAGCCGGGGATGTCGTGCTCCCGCATGAACCGCCGCTGGAACGCCTTGTCCGTCTCGATGCGAGCCTCCGCCTCCTGTGGCCCGAAGGTGTAGACGCCGGCGTCGTCCAGCGCGTCGGCGACCCCGGCTGCAAGGGCCGCCTCGGGGCCGATGACGGCCAGCGTGGCGTCGACCTCCCGAGCGTAGGTCGTCACGGCCTTCGGATTGGTCGTGTCGAGTGCCTCGAAGCCGTCGGCGAGGGCGACGATGCCCGGGTTTCGGTTGCCGGCACAGGCGTACAGCTCCCCCGGTGAGTCCGCGAGCGAGCGCGCAATCGCGTGTTCCCGGCCGCCGCCACCCACGAGCAGCACTGTCTCTGACATACCCGAAGGCCGGATGGGCTCTCACGTAAGTATTGTCTTTTCGCCGGTTTTCGCTGACTGCGACGGTCGTTTCCACGTCGGGAGCGCTGTCGTGTACGGTCCGCCGGACCGAGACCGAGAGCTACTTTGCCCAACCTTGTGACGCACAGGTGCATGCCCTCGCCCCGCCCCTTCATCGACCCCGCTACAGGAGAATTGGAGACAGCCAGAATTATCTCAGAGGCCGTTCCGCTCGCGAAACTCATCGGCGTGTTCGTCGCGGGGAGCCTCGTTCCCTACGCCATCGTGTTCTTCGGCTCGGAGAGTTCCGCACTGGGTGCATTACTGGCCCTACTCGGGGATTTTATCCTCGCCGTCGGAGCCGGCGTCGTTCTCATGTATGTCATCGCCCGTGGCATCCAACTGGCTGGCGAGTGAGGCACCGCTGCCGGCGTCGCGTTCCTTTTCACCGCGGCGCTCCCAGCCAGAGGTATGAGCGACGCCACGGACCCGACGGCCCGAAACCGACTCGACGAGGCGGAGAGTCCGTATCTCCGCCAGCATGCGGACAACCCCGTCAACTGGCAGCCCTGGGACGAAACGGCCCTGGAAGCCGCCAAAGAGCGGGGCGTGCCCATCTTCCTGTCCATCGGTTACGCGGCGTGTCACTGGTGTCACGTCATGGAGGAGGAGAGCTTCGAGAACGAGGCCATCGCCGAGCAACTCAACGAGAACTTCGTCCCGATAAAGGTCGACCGCGAGGAGCGCCCAGACCTCGATTCGGTGTACATGAGCATCTGCCAGCAGGTGACCGGCGGCGGTGGCTGGCCGCTGTCGGCCTGGCTCACGCCCGAGGGCGAGCCGTTCTACGTCGGGACCTACTTCCCGCCCGAGGAGAAGCGCGGCCAGCCGGGCTTTGGCGACCTGCTCCAGCGCCTCGCGGACTCGTGGGCGGACCCCGAACAGCGCGAGGAGATGGAGAACCGCGCCCGGCAGTGGACCGAGGCCATCGAGAGCGACCTCGAAGCGACGCCGGCCAACCCAGAGGACCCAGCGGAGGATATCATCCAGACCGCCGGAACCATCGCCCACCGCGGCGCGGACCGGCAGGACGGCGGCTGGGGCTCCGGCGGACCGAAGTTCCCCCAGAACGGACGGCTGCACGCACTGCTGCGAGCCTATTCCGATGGTGGTCAGGAGGACCACCTGAACGTCGTTCAGGAGACGCTGGACGTGATGGCCGACCGGGGGCTGTACGACCACGTCGGCGGCGGCTTCCACCGCTACGCGACGGACCAGCAGTGGGCCGTCCCGCACTTCGAGAAGATGCTGTACGACAACGCCGAGATCCCGCGGGCCTTCCTCGCCGGCTACCAGGCCATCGGCTCGGAGCGCTACGCGTCGGTCGTCCGGGAGACCTTCGAGTTCGTTCAGCGCGAACTGCAACACCCCGACGGGGGCTTTTTCAGTACGCTGGATGCCGAAAGTATCCCACCTGAAGATCCGGATGGCGACAGCGAGGAAGGGCTGTTCTACGTCTGGACGCCCGAGCAGGTCCACGACGCCGTCGACGACGAGACTGACGCTGACATCTTCTGTGACTACTACGGCGTCACTGAGCCGGGCAACTTCGAGGGGGCGACGGTGCTCGCCGTCCGGAAGCCGGTGTCGGTGCTGGCCGAAGAATACGAGCGAAGCGAGGACGAAATCACGGCGGGCCTCCAGCGCGCCCTAAACGAGACCTTCGAAGCCCGAACGGACCGGCCGCGACCGGCCCGTGACGAGAAGATCCTGGCCGGCTGGAACGGCCTGATGATCCGGGCGCTCGCCGAGGGCGCGATCGTCCTCGACGACCAGTATGCCGACGTGGCCGCCGACGCCCTCTCGTTCGTTCGAGAGCATCTGTGGGACGAGACCGAACAGCGTCTCAATCGCCGCTACAAGGACGGCGACGTGGCCATCGACGGCTATCTGGAGGACTACGCGTTCCTCGGCCGCGGCGCGCTGACGCTGTTCGAGGCGACCGGCGACGTGGACCACCTCGCGTTCGCGATGGACCTTGGCCAGGCCATCACGGAGGCCTTCTGGGACGACGACGAGGGCACGCTGTTTTTCACGCCGACCGGCGGCGAATCACTGGTCGCGCGGCCGCAGGAACTGACCGACCAGTCGACGCCCTCCAGTACCGGCGTCGCTGTCGACCTCCTGCTGTCGCTGTCACATTTCAGCGACGACGACCGCTTCGAGGAGGTCGCCGAGCGAGTCCTCCGGACCCACGCCGACCGCGTCTCCTCGAACCCCCTCCAGCACGCCTCGCTCACGCTGGCGACGGACACCTACGAGCAGGGCGCGCTGGAGCTGACGCTGGTCGGCGACCAGTCCGATTATCCGAGCGAGTGGACGGAGACCCTCGCAGAGCGGTACGTCCCGCGCCGCCTGCTGGCTCACCGACCGGCCGACGAGGGCCGGTTCGAGCAGTGGCTCGACGCGCTCGAACTGGACGAGGCCCCGCCCATCTGGGCCGGCCGCGAGCCGGTCGACGGCGATCCGACGGTGTACGCCTGCCGGAACTTCGCCTGTTCGCCGCCGAAACACGATCTCGGGACGGCGTTAGACTGGGGCGCAACGGCCGACGAAGCAGAGTAACCTCACGCCATCGCGTCTTCGATCTGGTCGGCGAGCGACACCGCGATGGGGACCGGCTCTTCCTCGACGAAGCGGGCTATCTCCTCGCCGTCGTGTTCGACGACGACGGTCGGGATGAGTTTGATGTCGTACTCCTCGACATGTGGGCCGGTCTTCGAGCCGTCGTCTTCCTTCTCGACGGGGTAGTGGTGAATCTGGGCGTCCGGGATATGGGCGGCTTTCAGGGCCGCCCCGAAGTCGGGGAGCTGGGCCCGGCAGTCCTTGCACCAGTCGCCGCCCCATATCTTGTACTCGAATTCGTCAGCGTAGCGTGTGAGAACGTCGACGGTGTCGGAGTAGGCGTCTTCGACCCACACCGGATTCGGCTCCATGGTTTCGAGCGTCTGACTCATGGCTGGCTGTATGTATTCAGGGGGCTTGAAATCCCCGGCCGTAGATTTTGCGCTTCAGACGCGCTCCAACCGTTAAATCGTCGTTTCAGTCAATAGCGAGGCAGACGCGCTAGCGGTCGACTGTCGCAGTCGTCCGAATATCCCGCGAGGACCGGCCGATTTCGACTGTGTAGGTCCCGGTATCGACTGTCCAGCCGGAATCCGTGTCGTACCGCGAAAACGCCAGATCGTCCAATGTCAGTTCCACCGTCTGTCGTTCGCCGGCGTCCAACTGCACGGCTTCGAACCCGGCGAGTTCGCGCTCCGGGCGGTCGGCGACAGCCGCGGACGGCGGTCGGACGTAAGCCTGGACGACCTCTCGGCCCGGCCTGTCGGCGACGTTCTCGACGGGGACTGCGACTGCCTGCTCGCCTGTGGTTTCGGCCTCGCCGTATTCGAACGTCGCGTACGAGTGGCCGTGGCCGAACGGATAGGTCGGGTCCACGTCCGCGTCGTCGAAGTGCCGGTAGCCGACGAACACGCCCTCGTCGTAGTGGACTTCGTCGTCAACGCCGGGGTAGCGGCGGTCGCTCCCCGCGGTCGGGTACTCGCTTTCCGGGGCGAAGGTGACCGGGAGTCGGCCGCTCGGGTCGCGGTCGCCGTAGAGGACGGCGGCCACCGCGTCGCCGTCCGCCTGGCCGGGGTACCACTGTTCGAGGACCGCGGCCACGTCCTCCCGCCACGGAAGTTCTACGGGGCCGCCGGACCTGATGACGACCACGGTGTTCTCGTTGGCCGCGGCGACGGCCGAAACGAGTTCGTCCTGCTGGCCCGGCAGCGCCAGCGATTCGCGGTCCCGCGCCTCCGTCGTCGCGTCGCGGACGAACACCACGGCGACATCAGCGTTCTCGGCGGCCGTGACAGCGTCGTCGAGCGACGGCTCCCGGTCGGCTGTGTCGCCAGCCGCACCGTCGGCTTCGTCGTCCTCGCCGACGAACGGCAGGAGGTCGAACAGCGAGACGGAGTCGATTCGCGGCACGCCGAACGCCGACGAGACCGCTCCCTCGGCGCGAGAGTCGATCCCGTCGAGCGGGGTAACCGAGTGGACCGGCGTCGTCTCAGAGGACCCGCCACCGCCCAGTTTCGGCTCGTCGATGTTCGGCCCGATGACGGCCACGTCCGCCCCGTCATCCAGCGGCAGGACGCCGTCGTTGTCGAGCAACACGGTTCCGCGGGCCGCCGCGTCCGCGGCGATATCCCGGTGCCGCTGGCTGTCGAGTTCGCCCGCCAGCGCGTCGCTGCTTTCACCGGCTTCGGCAGCAGTCCGATTACTGTCCAGCCGCTCGAATCGGTCCATCTGGCCGAGAATCCGCCGAACCATGTCGTCCAGCCGGCCGGCCGGGACTTCGCCGCCGTCGATGGCATCGGCGAGCGGGTCGCCGAACAGGCCCGCCCGCGTTGCGTCCGGGATGCCGTCGGGCCACTCGAAACCCTCGTCGCCATCCGCGGTGTCGCTGTCGGCGGCTTCCGCTGCGCCGGGGGCCGCCACCCCGGGCATCTCCAGGTCCATGCCTGCATTCGCCGCGCCGACGGTACTCTCCAGTCCGTACCAGTCCGAGACGACGTAGCCGTCGAACCCCCACTCGCCTTTGAGCACGTCGCCGACGAGGCGCTCGTGGTCGCTCATGTGCGTGCCGTTCACGCGGTTGTACGCCGTCATCACCGAACCGACGCCAGCGTCGACGGCCGCGCGGAACGGCGGGAGATACAGCTCCCGGAGCGTGCGCTCGTCCACTTCGGCGCTAACGGTCGTGCGGTGTGTCTCCTGGTTGTTCGCGACGAAGTGTTTCACCGTCGCAACGACATCAGCGGACTGGATGCCGTCGATGAGGCCGGCCCCGACAACGCCGGCGTGGACGGGGTCCTCGGAAAGATACTCGAAGTTGCGACCGCAGTGTGGAACACGAATGATGTTCACGCCCGGCGCGAGCAGCGCGTCCTGTCCGAGCGCCACCGCTTCGCGGCCCATCGCCGCGCCCTGTCGCCGAGCCAGGTCGGGGTCGAACGTCGCCGCGGTCGCAATCGACGCCGGAAAGGCGGTCGCACACTGTCCTTCGGCTCGGATGCCCAGCGGCCCGTCGACGAGGCGAAACGGCGGAATCCCGGCCGCCTCGACGCCAGAGATGTATCCCGTCGCTGTGCCTTCCGGGTCGGTTGCGCCGCGAACGAGGGCGAGTTTCTGTTCGCGGGACAGCCGGGCGAGTACCGCACCAATGTGGTCGTCGTCAGCCATATCGCAGTTCACAGCCGAGCGGGCCTTATACTGTCGGCTGCTCAGGACGGCGTCTCAGAGAGCTGTGTCGGCTTTGTTTCGAGCCCCGACATAACGAGTTTCGCGCCGCCGGACCGGCTCTCCGTCATCTCGACGGCCCACCCGTGGGACTCGACGACGTGCTGGACGATGGCCAGTCCGAGGCCGGTTCCCGACTCGGAACTGGTGACACCGTGCGTGAATATCTCTTCTCGTTCCTCGGGCGGCACGCCGGGGCCGTTGTCGCTGATCGTGAACCCGTCCGGGGTGGCGTCAACGCGTATCGTTACCCCCGCGCCGCCGTGTCCCACACTGTCGTCGGACTCCGTCCGACTGCTTGTGGAACCATGTTCCACACTGTTCCGGAACACGTTCTCGAACAGTTGGAGGAGCTGGTCGCGGTCCCCGACGATCACCCTGTCGCCGTCGATTCGCAGGGTCGCCTCGCCGGTGTCGACGTGGCCCCAGGCCGCCTTCGCCAGCGCCGAGAGCTGTAGCTCGACCCTGTCGGTCGTCTTTTCGTCGCGGGCGAAGGCGAGTACTTCGTCGATGAGGCTACTCATCCGGTCGTGGGCCTCCTCGACACGGTCGAACTCCTCGGGGTCGTTTCGTTCCCGGGCCAGCGCCAGTCGACCAGAGGCCACGTTCAGCGGGTTCCGCAAGTCGTGGGAGAGGACAGCGGCGAACTGGTCGAGTTGCTGGTTCCGGCGTTCGAGTTCCCGCTCGCGCTCTTTTTGCTCGGTGATTTCGTGAATGAGAAACACCCGCCCGACCAGCGCGTCGTGGGAGTCATACAGCGGGGTGAGTTGGACGTCGAAAAACCGGTCGCGCTGCTCGATGACGGCCTGCGTTTCCTCGGCGTCGTCGTTCAGACCGCGGTACTTTTCGAGTAGCCCGGGCGACGTTTCGAGCGCGTCGTCGACGGACTGCCCGACGATAGTTTCGTCTCCGAGCAGTTTCCGGCCGACATCGTTGGCCTCGATTATCGTATCGTCCGTATCGACGACGAACACGGCGCTGTTGAGGGACTCGACGACCTCCCGGTAGGCGACCGGCGAGATGTCAAGCAGTCGCCCTTTGAAAAACGCCCACGAGAGGATCATCCCGGTCCCTGCCAACAGCAGTGGCGTGAGTTCGATTCGGGTGCTGGCGAAGATGCTGACGACGCTCCCGAACCACGGGAGCACGATAGCCAGTAGGACGGCGTACACCTGCTTTCCGTAGAGCTCCCCCGAGTTGAGCGCGTAGTGAATGATGAGCGCGCTCGAAACAGCGATGAGGATATAGGAGTACACGAGATGGCCCCAGAACACCGGCCCGCCAACGATTTCCCAGCCGTATATACCCGTTTCCGTTGGGCCGGATACAGTGTATATCAGCCCGTCAGGGCCGGTGAACAGCGCAGTAAAGAACGTGATTGGCTCGATACTCAGGAGTGCGTAGGTCCACCGATTGAGATAGCGGGCGCGGTCGGTGTAGGCCAGCGCGAACACGAACAACCCGGCTATCGCGGGCATCACGCCGACGTACAGGCCGTACGCGAAGAGGAGGGCCACGTCGGTCCCGCGTGTCAAGACGCCGACTGCGACACAGAGGTCCCATATCGAGAGCCCGGCGAGCAGAACAGAGAGCGCGGTCCCGCCGGGAGAGTCACGCTGGCTCCACGCGTACACCGACAGCGTCCCGAGGACAACGGCCACGATAAGCAATATGAAGGCGTATACAACGAGCAGCGCGGCCATTGGCGTATAATCCGGCCCTGCGAGTAAATGGGTTCCGCCCAGTTCGAGGGATTTACCCACTCGCTCGGCATACCGGCAGGTATGCCTGTCGACAAGCAGGAGTTCGACGAGATACTGTCGTTCGAGCTCCACGAACCTGCGGACATTCTCGACGCCGACAAACTGTACACCATCCCGGAAATCGCCCGCCTCCTGCAGGGCCTCCCGGCGGACGCCGAACTCAGCGAGGCCAACGAGTCGGTGTTCATCGACTGGGCCATCCCGTGGATGATCTTCAATCAGGACGACCTCGTCATCGCCGACCCGCAGGACGACGACGTCGTCGGGCTGTACGGCCTCGCCGAGTCATGAAGCTCCTCGTCGCCGGCAGCGACCGGGTCGACGCGGGCAAAACCACGTTCAGCGTCGGCCTGCTGGAGCGGACCAGCGCCCAGGGGTTCAAGCCCAGAGCGGGCAACAACTACTGGTTCGACCACGACGACTACCAGCGAGCGACGAGCGAGGGGCGGCTGTACGGCAAGGACGCAAAGCGCCTCGCAGCCGCGTCACCGAGCGACGTCGCGCCGGAAGAGCTCAACCCGATTCACCGCCTCTGGCACCCCTCGCCGGGGGCCGAGACGGGGCTGCTCGGCAAGGAAAACCAGCAGTTCGTCGTCGACCGGGTCGGTCGCCCGAGTTCCGAAACCGGCGTCGAATACGTCGTCAACGGGACCGTCGACCTGCCGGAGTCCGTTTCCGAACGACTCCCACTTGCTAACGCGCCGCGGGTCACCTCGGTTGCCGATTTCAACGACCTGATGCGGGTGATGCACGTCGAGGCGCTCGATTCGCTCGCCGCGGATATCGAGTCGACGGATCGAGCGGTCGTCGAGTCCTACGGCGACGTGGCCCGGCCGCTGTCGGGCATCGAACCGGACGCCGTGGCCGTCGTCGAGCCGGGCCGAGCCCGCATCTACGACGGCGACCGGTACAGCAAGGCCTGCCAGATCGCCACCGGCGGCCCCGGCGACGGACAACTGGAGGAACGGGTGCCGAACGTCGTCGATCTCATCGAGCAGGCCGCCGCAGTGCGCCTGCCCGCGCTCGACAGCGAGCAGCGCAGTGACCCGGCGGCTGTCGCCGATGCGTACGATCACGCCTACGACGCGCTGCTGGCCTGTGCGTTCGATTGAGTCCGCCAGATACCCGCAGGCTCAGAACTTCGCGGCTTGCAGCGCCAGTTCGATGTCCTGGTAGGGCGCGTCGGTGACGCTCGGCCCGTGGCCGGTGTGCATCTCCTGTAGGTCCTCGTCGACAACTGACAGCACCCGCTGGATGCTGTCGACGAGCAGGTCACGGTCGCCCTCTTCGAGATCGGTTCGGCCGAAACTCCCGTTGGCGAACACGAGGTCACCGGCGAACAGGACCCCTGCGTCGTCCGAGTAGAAGCAGAGGTGGTCGTTCTTGTGGCCGGGCGTGTGTAGCGCTTGGTAGTCGTGGTCGCCCAACTGTATCGTTCCGTCGTCGGCGATGGCGTGCTCGACGCCGTCCTGGTCCGTGTCGTAGCCGTACACCGGCACGTCGAAGGCGTCGACGACGCTGTCGAGGTTCTCGACGTGGTCGTAGTGGGTGTGGGTGACCGCGACAGCGTCGATGTCGTCGACGTGTTCTTCGACGGCCGACACCACGTCGAACTCGTTGCCGACGTCGACCAGAACGGTTCGGTCCCCGGTGACGAGGAACACGTTGCTCGTGAAGGCCTGCTGTCCACGGGCGAGGTTTCGAATCATTACCCGCCTATTGGCCGTCGTCCCGGATGTGGGTATCGTTCTGTCACCGGCCGAGACGCGCTGCACGCCCGCACCCACAGGGCTATGTACGTGGATATGCAAACGGGGGATAGTAGAACATTATGTCAGATTCGGACCTACCTGTGGTGCTTATCGTCGAAGACGAACCAGATGTTGCCGAGACGTACAAACTGTGGCTGCAACAGGAGTACGAGGTCCGCATGGCACAGAACGGCGACGAGGGCCTGGAGCAACTGGACGCGGATGTCGACGTCGTGCTGCTCGACCGGATGATGCCCGGGCTCTCCGGGGACGAAGTGCTGGAGCGTATTCGCGAGCGGAAGCTGGGCTGTCGGGTGGCGATGGTCACCGCCGTCGAGCCGGACTTCGATATTCTGGAGATGGGCTTTGACGCATACCTCTCGAAGCCGATCCGGAGCGAACAGCTCCACGAGACGGTCGACAATCTGCTCGACCGCTCTGAGTACGACTCTCTGCTGCAGGAGTACTACGCGCTCGTCGAGAAGCAAGCGACGCTGGAAGCGACGAAATCGAGCGCAGAGCTGGCGGAGAGCGACCAGTACGACGAACTGACCCAGAGAGTCGCGGAGATGCGAGACGACCTCTCGGAGACACTCGGTGGCATCGAAGACGACTCCGATTTCATCGCAACGCTTCGCGGACTGAGTGACGATGAAGACAACTGAGCGACAAACAATGTATGATCTCACCTCAGTACTAGAGTTCGATGCGCTCAGTGAGGTCCGGCCAGGGTCCAGCATCCTGATCTCCGGCCCAGCAATGAGCGGGAAGGAACGACTCGCATACGATATTCTCGCCGATGGTCTGCGAAAGGACGACGGCGCAGTGGTCGTGACGACCGGTGACGGCGCGGGGAGCGTCGTCGAAGAGTTCCGGTCGCTCGTGCCCGACCTCGACGACTCCCAGCTCGGTGTCATCGACTGCCGGGGCGAAGGTGGCACGGACGAGGCGGCAATCGGCAACGCCCACGCCCACCACGTCTCTTCGCCCGGTGATCTCACCGGCATCGGTATCGGCATCACGAAGGCGCTGGAGGGGCTGCACAACGCCGGCAACGAACAGGGCCGTCTGGCTCTCGTCTCGCTGTCGACGATGCTTACCTACACGGACAAGAAGACCGTCTTCAAGTTCTGTCACGTGCTGTCCTCGCGGCTGGACTCCGCGGGCTACATTGGCGTGTTTACCATCGACTCGGGAGCCCACGACGACCAGACACTGCAGGTCATCAAGCAGGCGTTCGACGGGATGATCGACGTGCGCGACGCCGAGGGCGGCGGCCGCGAGGCCCGCGTGCTCGGCCTCGCCGGCGAGCCGACCGACTGGCAGGACATCTGAGTACGTCGCCATCCGCAGGCGGTCCGAACCCCGTGTCGGTCCGGGAAGGAAGTATTTTGCCGCTCCGGTTCACCCACCCGATATGGACGTAAAGCTGCTCGAAGCGACAGACGACCCCGAGGATCTCATCTGCAAGGCTGCACGCAACGACTACAGCGACACCTCCGTCGGCAGCCAGTCGTTCGAAGCGACGATGGCTGAGGTCGACGGGGATACCCTTGACGATAAAAAGGAGACGCTCATCGGCCACCTGCTCGACCACGGCCACTTCGGCCCGTTCGAGCACGCGCAGGCGACCTTCGCCGTGGAGGGCGTCTCCCGCTCCTGTATGGCCCAGATCACCCGCCACCGACACGTCTCCTTCGACGTGCAGTCGATGCGGTACGTCTCCTTCGACGACGTGGATCCCGAAGCCGTCCGCGAGGGCGAACTGGTCGTGACGCCGCCGTCCGCGACGGACCCGGACTGGATCGGCCGGAACCAGCAGAAAGCGAGCGTCTCCGACGAGGAGTTCGAGAAGCGCACGGAAATATTCAAAGACACCATCGAACAGGCGGTCGAATCGTACCAGGAGCTGCTCGAACTGGGAATGCCGCCGGAAGACGCTCGGTTCGTGCTGCCAATCGGCACCAAGGTGAACATCGTGATGTCGATGAACGCCCGGATGCTGATGCACGTCGCGGACATGCGAGCCGCGGCGGACGCACAGTGGGAGATCAGAGAGATGACCGAGGAGATGCTCGACCTGGCGGCCGACTGGTGTCCCAAGACCTTCGACTACTACGAGCGGGAGATGAAGGGACGCAAGAACCGGCTCGCACCCTGACAGATCCGGCACTTCTCGCGGTGGTTCAGAACAGCTGTCTCCGGTCGCGGGCATCGACAATTGTTGAATCGACCTTGATACTCACAACGGCAATAGCGAGACACGAGCCGTTTTGTTGCGTCAACGACCGGATCTCAGAGTATCAAAAGACGAAACGAGTACGACACATTCATTACCGCACATCCTAGATAAACAATTGTGTCTTACGAGGTTGAACGTCCCACCCGTCGGTCGGGCACTGCGTCTGATGTGATGTGTGCTGTCGACGATGTCGACGGCCAGCAGCGGTTCGTCATCGCCGATATTGCCCACGATGACATCTGGATTTCGATGGTAGCGGACGAGACCTGTACACTTACAGCCTGGCGATAGCGGGCCACCACCGGCTGTGACGGATTCTTGTAGATAGCTCCGGATCGTGCCGACCTCTGGGTCGACACAGACTGGAAAATCGCTCAAACAGTCCGTATGAAAAGTTTTTGTTGACCGCTCTGTGACGTAGGAGTATGGAATACGACGACATGCTCGACCGGGCGATGGAGGAGACGCCCGAGATTGACGGCACAAGCGAGCGGTTCGAGGTCCCCGATCCAGACGTCCGACAGGAAGGGAACGTCACCGTCTACGAGAACTTCCAGTCGACGTGTTCCCGACTCGGACGCGAGGACGACCATGTGATGAAGTTCCTCCAGAACGACCTCGGGACGAGCGGCCACATCGACGAGAGCGGTCGAGCGCGCCTGACCGGCGAGTTCGATGCCGACCGTATCGAGGCGTCCATCGACGAATACGTCGACGAGTTCGTGCTCTGCTCGGAGTGTGGCCTGCCGGACACGCAACTGGAACGGGAACAGGGCGCGCTACTGCTCCGCTGTGAGGCGTGTGGCGCACGCTCGGCGACGAGCGAGTAGTTACTGCAGCCCTTTCAGCGTCTGCAAGTCGTTTTCCGTGCGGGTGAAAACGGCGAGCCGATGGCTCGCGTGACAGTTCGGGCAGTGGAACGTCGTGTCGTGTCGCGGCAAGTCTGTCGGCGTCGACTCCCAGTCTTTCTTACACTCAGGACAGAGCAATCGAACGTACGCTTCCTCCATGTATGTTACTCACACACATATCCAACGATAAAAAGCCTTGGCGTCTCCCCATTAGTCTGCCTTCACCCGGGCGTCAGGCCGGAAGGTCCTCGGCTTCGAGGAGTTCCTTGTACCGGTTTCGAATAGTCACTTCGGAGATGTCGGCGACGTCGCTGACTTGACTCTGTGTGACCTTCTCGTTGGTCAGCAACGCGGCGGCGTAGACGGCCGCTGCGGCGATGCCGACCGGCGATTTGCCGGAGAGCATCCCCGACTGGCGAGCACCTTCGATGAGGTCCCGTGCCTGCCGCTGGGTCTCCTCGCTGAGTCCGAGGTCGGAGATGAACCGCGGGAGGTAGTGTTCCGGGTCCGCCGGCTGGACTTCGAGGCTGAGTTCCCGGACGATGTACCGGTAGGTCCGCGTGAGTTCCATCTTCTCGACGCGGGAGACACGGGCCATCTCGTCAAGCGACCGGGGGTTTCCGGCCATGCGAGCGGCCGCGTACAGCGCGGACGTCGCGACGCCCTCGATAGAGCGTCCCGGGAGCAGGTCGTCACCGAGCGCGCGGCGGTAGATGACGCTGGCCGTCTCGCGGACGTTCTGGGGGAGCCCGAGCGCGGAGGCCATCCGGTCGATTTCACCGAGGGCCTGCTTGAGATTGCGCTCCTTGGAGTCACGGGTACGGAACCGCTCGTTCCAGGTCCGGAGCCGCTGCATCTTCTGGCGCTGCTCGCTGGAGAGGGAACGTCCGTAGGCGTCCTTGTTCTGCCAGCCGATGTTGGTCGAGAGGCCCTTGTCGTGCATCATGTTCGTCGTCGGCGCGCCGACGCGGGACTTGCGGTCCTTCTCTGCGGAGTTGAACGCCCGCCACTCCGGCCCGTGGTCGATCTCGTCCTCTTCGACGACCAGCCCACAGTCCTCACAGACTGTTTCGCCGTGTTCGGAGTCCGTAACGACGTTACCACTACATTCGGGACAGGACTCTACGGCTTCCTGCTCTGTCGGTTCGGATATTTGCTCGTCTCGTTCTCGTGTGCTCGTCCGCGTTGGTGATTCACTCATGATTGGGAGTTCTGTTCTGCCGGGTGCAGAAATTTTAAGACTGTTTGGGGAAACTGTCTTACCCTATAGTTAGTCCGTAAAGTATATAAATCTTTCGCCACATTTCCGCGGGAACCGCCAGACAGCGGAGTGATAGGGTATGACATGGCCCACCGTACGGCTATATAATCTTGGTGGTTATCGCCGCCGTCCGTGCACAACGCATAAATGGGGGGCTGCACCCCCGTGTGACTCCATGTGTGCTCCGTCGAACGACCAGGCCTCACCTCGATACGACCGCTCCTGATCGGTCGGGGGCGGATGGGTCCCGGAATTACCGGGTCAGCGGGAGTCACCGTGTGGTTCCGCACATCGTGGGGGAGTGATGAGATATAAAAAGCGATGTTACCAGCCGATACATTTTACTTACAATTACATACCAGATACGTACATCCATGCGACGACAGAGCTCATTTGAGGGATGCCGCGGCAACCGCTCAATCGAGCGAGATCCAGGCCAGAAACAGCAGCCCTCCGAGCTCCAGTATCGCGACGAACGTCATCACGCGACCGGCGACGGGGCGATGGTTCGCAACAGTACGGCGATCTGCGGGTCAAGCACGCAGTAGGCGAACAGGCAGTACTCGGCGAACAACGGGTATTTATCGGTCAGTTCGGAGTTTCAGACAGTGAACAGGTGTCCCTCGGTCGGAACGTCGAAGAGTCCGATGCGTGCGCCCGCGTCCAGCCACGCATGCCCGTACGAGAACGATGCCAGCGCGTTTACGAGGTCGTCGTCGTCTCTGAAGTGGCGACCGTCTGCCAGATACGCCGCCGCCATCTCTTCACACTCCAGAGCGGCGTCGTGCATCGGCGTCCCTTCAGGTGGCGCGACTGATGCCGCGTCAAGTGCCTCCGCGAGCAGTCCCTCGTAGCGGTCGGTCTTCTCTTCGAGATCTGCGGCCATACCCTCAGCGAACGGTGGCAGCGGCCTAAGCGTGTCGTCCCGATGCGAGTTCGGCGCACGACAACACAAGCTAAATACGGCCCGGTAGTCTAACTTGGCTAATGACAGAACCGGTCGAACACCGACGACTCATCGTCGCTGGCACGGGCGCAGCGGGACTGACAGCGGCAATCTATGCAGCCAGAAGCAACAACGACCCACTCGTTCTGGAAGGCGACGAACCGGGCGGCCAGCTCACGCTGACCAGCGAAGTCGAGAACTTCCCCGGCTTCCCCGAGGGGCTCTCCGGTCCGGACCTCATCAACAACATGAAAGAGCAGGCCGAGCGGTTCGGCACCGAGCTGAAACACGGCATCGTCGCCGACATCGACGACAGCGAGCGGCCGTTCCGCGTGGAACTGTCGAACGGCGACGTCTACACCTGCGACGCCTTCATCGCCGCCTCCGGAGCCAGCGCCCGGACGCTGGGCGTCCCCGGCGAGGACGAGCTGATGGGCTACGGCGTCTCGACGTGTGCCACCTGCGACGGCGCGTTCTTCCGCGGCGAGGACATGCTCGTCGTCGGCGGCGGCGACGCGGCCATGGAGGAGGCCCACTTCCTCACGAAGTTTGCCGACACCGTCTACATCGCCCACCGCCGCGAGGAGTTCCGTGCCGAGGACTACTGGATCGACCGCGTCCAGAAGAAGGTCGACGAGGGCGAGATCGAGATCATGCGGAACACCGAACTGCTGGAGATGCACGGCTCGCCCGAGGATGGCGTCGACCACGTCACCCTCGCACAGAACGACGAGGGCCATCCCAGCGAGAAGCTCGACGACGACGGGACCGAGACCTTCGACTTCGACGTGGGCGCTGTCTTCATCGCCATCGGCCACACGCCCAACACGGAGTACCTCGAAGACACCGGCGTCGAACTGGACGATACCGGCTACATCCAGACCCACGGCGGCACCGGCGGCGACCAGACCGCCACCGACGTCGACGGTATCTTCGGTGCCGGCGACGTGGTCGACTACCACTACCAGCAGGCCGTCACCGCCGCCGGAATGGGCTGTAAGGCCGCCATCGACGCCGACGAGTACCTCGAATCTGAGGCCGAGGCCGCCGCTGACACCGAGTCCGAAGCCGCTGCGGAAGCCGACGACTGACGGCCAACCGAACGTTCTGGTGTTTCGTTCCCACATCCACAGACCCTTTAGGATAGCCCCCGGAGTCGATGGCATGGCAACTGACACTGTCACGCTGACTATCGACGACGGCGAGGAAAGCGACGAACTCACAGTCCCGAGCGAACTCGTTGACATCCTCCGAGAGTCGCCGGACGAGACGGACCCGCAGGTCGTCGGCGACATCGCGATGTTCGGCATGACCCAGCGGATTCACAGCGCCGTCCACCACGCCCAGGGCGAACCGGACGAGCAGATCGTCGCGCTCGAAGAAGAGACGAGCGAACTGTTCGAGGAGCGCTTCGGGCAGTCCTTCGCCGAGCTGACGGGCCACGACCACTAACTTCCGGCTGACTCAGTTTCTAGAACTGCCAGTGGAGGACGATGCCGTCGTCGACCCGTTCGACGCCGGCCAGCTCCGGCTCCGGGAAGTCCTCGATGAAGCCGTCGCCGTCGGCCAGCGTCGGCGCGTCCCGGCCGCCGATGACCTTCGGGCCGATATAGACGAACAGTTCGTCGACCAGTGCCTCCTCCAGCAGGCCGAAGATGAGTTCGCCGCCGCCTTCGACCATGAGCTGGTCGATACCGTCGCCCTCCAGTTTCGCAAGCGTCGTCGTCAGGTCGACCTGGTCCTGACCGGCGGCGATGACGTACGCGCCGGCGTCTTCCATCTCTTCGATGAAGTCCGGCGGCGCGGCTTCGCTGACGAGGAGGTAGGTCTGGGCGCGGCCGTCCAGCACTGTCGCGTCCGGCGGCGTTCGGATGCGGGAATCGGCGACGACGCGTGCGGGGTTTTCCGGCTCGCCGCGATCGGCTCGGGCGGCGCGGCGGTCGGCGTCGTCGACGGTCAGTGAGGGGTCGTCAGCGAGAATCGTACCGACGCCGACCATCACCGCGTCGCTGTCAGCTCGAAGCTGGTCGACGCGGTCGAAGTCGTCCGGGCCGGAGATAGCGATCTGTTCGCGGCGGCGGGAGGAGAGCTTCCCGTCGACACTCATGGCGGCGTTGACGACGACGTGCATACTCGTTCGTGCCGGCGACACGTCAAACGGCTTTTGGGTTACAGTCAGGAGGACGTTGTTTCGGGGCGCTTCGACAGCTTCCGGACGTCGAGTTTCTTCACGGTGCCGTCGACGGTTTTCAGCTTCAGCACCGTCTTTTTCAGTACGAGTTCCTCGACGTCGAGCGTCGTCTCCGTGCTCCAGCCCCGGAGCCTGACCATCCCTTCCTCGTCGATTTCGAGGAACGTGCGGGGCTTGCGCTGGGACCCCATCGTCCACTCCTCGTCGCCGACGGAGAGTTCCTGCCCGCCGCTTTTCGCCCAGCGGAACACGCAGGCGAACTGCTCGCGGGGCTCGTCACCGCGATCGTGGTCGACGCGGGTCCACTGCTCGAAGTCGACGCCGAAGTGGGCCGCCCACAGCTCCAGATACTCGAAATCGAACTTCTTCTTGCCGTCGTTGTTCCGACCGCTCCGCCAGATGACGTGGGACTCTGACGGCTTCGACCCGAACATGCTACCCATAGTCAGGCCCCCGGGCGGCTGCCGTCATTATTTAATCTGATACCATGAGTCGCGACCGGTCTAGTATCGCTAATGACGTACTTTTTGGCCGTTTGAAACGTCCCAACACAGTCAGCGCACATACCGTGAGAGATTACAGTATCACAAATAAGAATTGTGGGCGATTTTGCCCGGACGTGAGACACCGTCGCTCGTACGGCCGGCCGAAAACGCTTTTGAGTGCTCCCGTCGAACCGTCAGTCGATGTCTCTCGAAGACCATGCCGAGGAGCTCGCCTCCGACCTCGGTGTTGACAAAGAGGAGGTCACACGCGACCTGGAAAACCTCGTGAACTACTCCGTCCCGATGGACGAGGCCAAGCAGAGCCTCAGACGGAAGTACGGCGACGGCGGCTCGGGCGGCGACGGCACGCCGTCGAGCAAGGCCATCAGCGAGGTGTCGACCGACGACTCGAACGTGACGGTCACCGCGGTGGTGCTCACGTCGGGTCGTCGCTCCATCCAGTACAACGGGGAACAGCACGTCATCCGCGAGGGCGAACTCGCCGACGAGACGGGGAAGATATCCTACACGGCCTGGGACGGCTTCTCGGGCGACCTCCAGCCCGGCCAGACCGTCCGGCTCGGCAACGCCGGTGTCCGCGAGTGGGACGGCCAGCCGGAGCTCAATCTGGGCGACAGCACCGACCCCGAGGTCGTCGACGAGACGCTCGACATCGACTACGATGTCGGCGGCCGCGCCACGCTGCAGGACCTCGCACCGGGTGACCGCGGCATCACTGTCGAGGTACAGGTCCTCGAATGTGAACAGAAAGTCATCGACGGCCGCGACGGCGAGACGACGATTCTCAGCGGCGTCCTCGGCGACGAGAGCGGCCGGCTCCCGTTCACCGACTGGGAGCCTCACGACGAAATCGAGGAGGGGGCGTCCGTGCGCCTCGAAGAGACGTTCGTCCGCGAGTTCCGCGGCGCACCCTCGGTGAACGTCTCCGAGTTCTCGGCGGTGACCGCGCTTGACCGCACTGTCGAAGTCACCGAAGACGCGCCGCGGCTATCGATCCGCGAGGCCGTCGAGAGCGGCGGGCTGTTCGACGTGGAACTGGCCGGCAACGTCATTGAAGTGCGGGACGGCTCCGGCCTCATCGAGCGCTGTCCGGAGTGTGGCCGCGTCATCCAGAACGGCCAGTGTCGATCCCACGGCGCGGTCGAGGGCGAGGACGACCTGCGGACGAAGGCCATTCTCGACGACGGGACCGACACTGTCACCGCAGTACTTGATGACGAACTGACCGCCCGCGTGTACGGCGGCGACCTCGACGACGCCCGCGAACACGCCCGCGACGCGATGGACAAGGAAGTAGTCGCCGACCGCATCAGCGACCGCATCGTCGGCCGCGAGTACGTCGTCCGCGGGTCGCTGTCGGTCGACGAGTACGGCGCTAACCTCACCGCCTCGACCTTCGTCGAGGCCGACGACGACCCGGCGACGCGTGCGCAGACCCTCCTACAGGAGGCAGACGCATGAGCGAATCCGGCGACAGCGGCCCCGGCCGCCGGGAGGTCGCCCATCGGCTGTTCGCCGCGGAGTTCGACGACGCCGACTTCTCGTACTCCGAATCCGACGAGGAACGCGCGCCGAACTACGTCGTCACGCCGACCGGCGCGCGAGTCAACCGCCTGTTCCTCGTCGGCGTCCTCACCGAACTCGAACAGGTCAACGACGACGTGCTCCGTGCCCGCGTCGTGGACCCGACCGGCCCGTTCGTCGTCTACACCGGGCAGTACCAACCCGACGAACTGGCCTTCCTCGAAGCCGCCGACCCGCCGATGTTCGTCGCCGTCACGGGCAAGGCCCGCACCTTCCAGCCCGACGACAGCGACCGGGTGTTCACCTCGGTCCGGCCCGAGAGTATCAGCGAGGTCGACGCGGACACGCGGGATCGGTGGGTCGTTCAGGCCGCCGAACAGACCGTCTCGCGCATCGGCCGGATGGCCAGCGCGAAACAGGCCGGCCTGGCCGGCGACGAACTCAGGCTCGCGCTGCTCGACCAGGGCATCGACGAGAGCGCCGCGGCCGGCATCACGCTCGCACTGGACCACTACGGCACGACCGGCGATTACCTCGACGCGCTCCGAACGACGGCGCTCGACGCCGCTCGCGTCGTCGCTGGCGACACGGACGAAGCGGAAGGATTGTCGCTGTCGCCGGACGACGGGACCGACGACCCGATTCCACTGCTCGCCTCCCTCGACCTCGATACTGACGTTTCCACGCCGGAGACGACGACGGACGAGACAGGTATGGACACGATGGCCGACGAACCGGCAGCAGAGTCGGAAGTCAGTGAGTCTACCACGGAAACGACGACGGAGACGACGGCAGACGAGCCTGCAGCAGAGCCATCGATGGAGACGGCATCCGATGACGCCACGGCCGAAACGACAATCGACGAGGAACCGACAGTCTCGGAAACGCCGTCTGGTTCGGAATCCGAAACCGTAGCGAGCGAACCTGAAACGTCGACGACTGCGTCCGCAAGCGAACCGGAGCCGTCGTCTGGAGCCGAGGGCGACCTGACCGACGACACGTTTGGAGACGGCGAGTCGGGTACCGACACAGCCGAACCGGAGGCGACCACGTCGACGGCCGCTGACACCGGCACAGCGGAGGCGGACGAGGACCTCGGCGAGTTCGATCCGGAGTTCGAACTGGACGAGGACGAGCGCGAGGAGATCGAGCAGGAGTACGGCACTGCCTTCCAGACGGGGACCGAGGTCGACGAGCCCGGCGAAGCCGGCATCGAGACGCCGGACCCCGACGAGGAGGTGCCCGCCGAGGCGGACACGGGCACGGAAGTCGACAGCGAGCCGGAGACGGAGCCCGCCTCCGCAACCGAATCAGAGCCAGCGTCGGAGTCGGAACCGGAGGTAGCGACAGAAACAGCACCGTCGACTGAAGAGGACACTTCGTCGTCCGCAGCAGAGACGACCGCAGAACCGGCGGCCGAAAGTGACGAGGATGACGACAGCGGCGCGGAGCCAGCCGAGGACGTTGACCTCGAAGACGCCGTCATGGAGGTCATGGGCGAACTCGACGACGGCAGCGGGGCCGACCGCGAGGAACTGCTGGCGGCGGTCGTCGACCGCTACGGGGTCGACGCCGACGCGGTTGACGACGCCATTCAGGATGCCCTGATGGGCGGTCGGTGTTACGAGCCCGACGACGGCAAGCTCAAGCCAATATAACCGAACGACGGCTCATAGCCGGTTCCGGGAGCCCTCTGGAACCGAGCCGCGGTGCTTTTCTCGCCAGACGGCCAACGCAGTAGCGATGCGTGTCGAACCGCTCCCTGACGTTCCGGCGGCGACCGTCGACACCGACGGGGAGCGACTGCTGGCGGTGGCGGACTATCACGCCGGCATCGAAGCGGGGCTCAGATACGAGGGCGTCGAACTCCAGTCGGCCGCCGCGGACCGCCGGGAACGGTTGCTGACATATTTAGACCGCGCCCGCGCCGACCGGCTGGTGGTCGTCGGCGACCTGGGCCACGCCATCGGCGACCCGTTCGACGACGAGCGGGCGGAACTCGAAGCCCTGTTCGAAGCGCTTGAGGTGCCCGTGACGCTGGTGAAAGGGAACCACGACGGCGGTCTGGAGCCGGTCCTGTCTGACCTCGATGCCGATATCGAGGTGACGGCGGGCCACGGAACCCGTATCGGTGCAGTCGGGTTCGCCCACGGCCACACCTGGCCTTCGCCGGACGTGCTCGACGCCGATGTTCTCTGTGTCGGCCACGAGCACCCGGTCGTCCGACTGGAGGACAGCGTCGGCGGCGCACAGAAGGAGCGGGCCTGGCTCCGCGGCTCGCTGGCGACTGATCCCTTTGCCGAGCAGTTCGACCAACCGATCGGGGACACACCGGATATCGTCGTCTTCCCGGCGTTTAACGACCGCTCCGGGGGGACGTGGGTCAACGTCGACGGCCAGGAGTTCCTGGCTCCGTTCCTGCCCGAGGGCATGGCAGATACCGAAGCGTTCCTGCTCGACGGCACGCGGTTAGGGGCCTACCAGCGGGTCTGAGCGGGACATCTGAGCTCGGTTACGTTTCTGAAAGGTCCGCTTCGAGCTCTTCGACCAGTTCGGTGTTGCCGAGGAACGTCGGCGTCCGGTCGTGGATACCGTCCGGTTCGACGTCGAGTAGGGACTGCGAGCCGTCGCTTGAGTCCCCGCCGGCTGCCTCGACGAGGTACGCGAGCGGCGCTGACTCGAAGTGGACCCGGAGCTTGCCGTTCGGATACCCCGTCGTCGCCGGATACCCGAACAGACCGCCGTACTCGAGTACCTGTGCCAGGTCGGCGACAGTCGCCCCGCCGTAGCGGAGCTTCAGGTCCCGCTCGAAGGCCTGGGCGATGTCGTTGAACTCGTCGCTGCGCTCACCGGTCTTGCCCGCTAAACCGACCACTGTGGCCTCCGCCGGCAGTTCGAACTGGCCCCAGCGCTCGCTGTGACCGTCCCGGAGGAGGTGCTCCTGAACGACATCGCGGTCGGACCGTGCGATTGTCAGTGTCGTATACGGGCCGTACAGCACCATCAGCGACGCGACCATTTCCCGGCCTGCCGCGGGCAGCTCGGCGTCGTAGACCCCGATTATCGTCCCCACGGAGTTGTTCGAGGCGAGGTTCGAGGAGCCATCGAGCGGGTCGATAGCGATACTGTAGCCCTCGCCGCAGTCGACCACGTCGCTGCGCTCCTCGCTCGCGTACGCGCCGATACCGTCGATGTGTGCGAGCGCGTCGAAAAACAGGTCGTCGGCCCACACGTCGCCACCGACCTGTTGCTCCCCGCTCGGGTTCTCGCCGGCCGACCTGTTGGCGTAGTTCGCCAGGTTCCCGCTGACGTAATGTGCCGTATCCTTCACCGCCCGTTCGATCTCGTCGAGCGTGTTCACGGTACATCACCGACCGCAGTTGTACAGGCGTCAGTCATGGTCGACATATCCCATGGCAACGACATAAGGCTGTACCCGGCGCTCCCCTGCAACGCGGACAGCGCCTCGATTTGTGACCGCGTGCGAGAAGGGGTGACACAACGTGTTTAACCCGGAGTAGTCGCTAGAGAGGGGCGATGACTGACGGGGTCGCTCGCGGCGATGACGCCTTTACCGCACTCGGTCCGGCCGTCCGCAGTGCGCTCTCCGAGCGCGGCTTCACGACGCCGACCGACCCCCAGCGGAAGGCGATTCCGACCCTGGCCGCCGGCCGGGACGCGCTGGTGGTCGCCCCCACCGGAACAGGAAAGACGGAGACGGCGATGTTGCCCGTCTTCGACGCACTGGCCGAATCCGAAGACCGATTCGGCATCGGCGCGCTGTATATCACGCCGCTGCGGGCACTCAATCGCGATATGCGCCAGCGCCTCGACTGGTGGGGCGAAACACTCGGTCTCGAAGTAGACGTCCGCCACGGCGACACGACGGACTACCAGCGCCAGAAGCAGGCCGACGACCCGCCGGACGTGCTCGTGACCACCCCCGAGACGCTCCAGGCGATGCTCACCGGGTCGAAGCTCCGGACGGCGCTCGAAGACGTGAACCACGTCGTCATCGACGAGGTCCACGAACTCGCCGCGGCCAAGCGGGGTGCGCAGTTGACAGTCGGCCTCGAACGGCTCCATGAACTGTCCGGGCAGTTCCAGCGTATTGGTCTTTCGGCGACCGTCGGTGACCCACACGAGGTCGGCCGGTTTCTCACCGGCGGGCGGACGTGTGCCATCAGAGAGGTCGACATCGGCAGCCGGCTGGACATCGAGGTGGTCCGGCCTCAGATCACCGACCGCGACGAGGAACTGTCGAGCACGCTCGTCACCGATGCAGGAACGGCCAGCCACGTCCGCTACATCGCGGACCTCATCGACGAGAACGAATCGGTCTTGCTGTTCGTGAACACCCGACAAACAGCGGAGGCGCTTGGCTCGCGGTTCAAAGAGTTGGGAACCGATCTCGGCGTCCACCACGGCTCGCTGTCGAAGGAGGCTCGCATCGACGTGGAGGACCGGTTCAAGGCCGGCGACCTCGACGCCCTGCTGTGTACCTCCTCGATGGAACTGGGCATCGACGTGGGCCACGTCGACCACGTCGTCCAGTACGGCAGCCCCCGGCAGGTGTCCCGCCTCGTCCAGCGGGTCGGCCGCGCCGGCCACCGCCGCGACCTCGTCTCCTCGGGAACGGTCGTCACGACAGACACCGACGATACGCTGGAGGCGCTGGCGATAGCGAGACAGGCCGAAGCCGGCGATGTCGAACCCGCCGAGATCCACGACGGGAGCCTCGACACGGTCGCCAACCAGATCGCCGGGCTGGTGATGGACACCGGCGAAATCCGGGCGATGCGCGCCTTCGAGATACTGACCCGCGCGTACCCGTTCCGGGACCTCGACGAGGCCCAGTTCAAGCAGGTCATCGAGGAACTCGCGGCGAACAACGTCATCTGGCTGGACGAGGACCGAGACACCCTGGAGAAGCGCCGCGGGACCTGGCAGTACTTCTATCAGAACCTCTCGATGATCCCTGACGAGGCCACCTACGACGTGGAGGACGTGGCCTCGGGCCAGCAAGTGGGAACCCTCGACGAGAAGTTCGTCGTCAACTTCGCCACGCCCGGCGAGGTGTTCGTCCAGCGCGGGGAAATGTGGCGCATCACGAACATCGACGAAGAAGAGGAGGTAGTGACCGTCTCGCCTATCGAGGACCCCGCCGGCGAGGTGCCCTCCTGGGTCGGCCAGGAGATTCCCGTTCCGAGGGCCGTCGCCGCGGAGGTCGGCGAACTCCGTCGCGTGGCCGGCCGGCAGCTCCAAGACGGCGCGGACACCGACGCCGTCGCCAGGGACGTGGCGACTCGCTACGCCGCCGGCCCGGAGACCGTCGCCGAGGGACTTTCGCAGGTCGAGAAGCACGAGGGGCCGATTCCGGACGACACGACCATTCTGGTGGAGTTCCACGGCCGGGAGGTCATCGTCAACGCCTGCTACGGACACAAGATCAACGAGACGCTGGGGCGAATCCTCTCGGCGCTGCTCGGTCAGCGAGCGGGCGAATCAGTCGCGATGGAGGTCGACCCCTACCGGATTACGCTGGAGGTCCCGCGCCGGATCACCGCCGGCGATGTCATCGAAGTCATCGAGGACACCGACCCCGACCACCTCCCGGCGCTGATCGAACTCAGCCTCAAGAACGCCGACGCGCTGAAGTTCAAGCTCGCGCAGGTGGCGACGAAGTTCGGGTCGCTCAAGCGCTGGCGGGGCCGCGGGTCGACTGACTTCGGCCGCGACCGCCTGCTGGCAGCGCTTGAGGACACGCCGATGTACGACGAAGCCCTGCGCGAGGTGCGCCACGAGGACCTCGCTATCGAGGCGACGGCCGATCTCCTCCGAGACATCCAGCGCGGCGACGTCACGCTCGAAACCGTCGGCGAGCACACGCCCATCGGGACCGGTGGCAGTTCCTCCGGGCGGGAACTCCTCTCACCGGAGAACGCCGACGCGAGCGTCATCAAGACCGTCAAGGAGCGCATCCAGAGCGACCGCGTCATCCTCATGTGCCTGCACTGCAAGGACTGGGACCGCAAGCAGCAGGTCAAGCGCGTGCGGGAGCAGCCGACCTGTCCGCAGTGTGGGTCCACCCGCATCGCCGCGCTGAATCCCTGGGCCGAGGAGGTCATTTCGGCGGTCCGGACCGACGACAAGGACGACGAGCAGGAGAAGATGACCGAGCGGGCCTACCGCTCGGCCTCGCTGGTCCAGAGCCACGGGAAGCGAGCGGTGGTCGCGCTGGCCGCCCGCGGCGTCGGGCCGCACAACGCCGCCCGCATCATCAACCGCCTGCGTGAGGACGAAGACGAGTTCTACCGGGACATCCTCCGGCAAGAGCGGGAGTACGCGCGCACGCAGTCGTTCTGGGGTTGAGGGCGGCAACGTACGCCAGCGGGCTAACTCAGTTCCCGAATCGCTTCCGCGAGTCGTGGCTCGATAGCGTCAGGCTCCGGTGCTTCTATCGTGAGTCTCGTGTGTCGCTCGTCGGCGTCGGTCACCTCCGAGAGCAGGCCGGCGCTGCGGTCGACCTCCAGGTACACCGTGAGCCCGTCGTCGTCGAACACCGGGACAATCTCGACCTCGTCGACCTGATCGGAGAACTCGCCGCGCTGTGGTCGGAACTCGAACTCCTGGGCGAAGTTCGCAGAGGTAGTGAACAGACTGCCAGCCGTCGCCTCACAGGCCGAGGCGTGGAGCGAGAAGCCGAGCGAATCCAGCGCGTCGAACACCGCTTGCGTGCGGTGTGTCGGTTCGACTTCGATGTAATCCTCGTCGCCGGGGTCGACCGCCATCGAGATGTCGAGGCCGGTCTCGATTTCGACGGCCGTCGAGCGCGTAGTCACCGGCGTCTCCCGGGGAATCTCGATAGTGGTCTCGAAGCGTCGTTCTTCGCCTGCTTCGATAGTGAACGGCTCGGTGAGTTGCCACTGGTCGATGATGGCGTCCTTGTACCCTTCGTCGGACTTGTATTCGGTTTCCAGCGCGAAGTAGACCGCGTCGACGTCCTGATCCGTCGACCCGCCCTCGACGTGGACCTCGGCCGGGACGGATTCGCCGGCTCTGACGGTATCCGTCGGCAGAATCGTGTCTACTGTGGCCGAGCCGATGCCGATTCTGGAGAGCACGTCTTTCATTGGTGTTGTGTAATTCGACCGTCACAGAGTATAAAGTTCAGGGAGTGACGCTATCGAAAGAATGGGGTTACGAGAGTGCCCGGGCACGTCCGGCACCGGGCTGAGAGAGCCAGTTGGGACCGTTTCACCCTGACATAGCCGTTTGGAGCCGTCGGTTCCACAGCGAACGCAACCGATCAGTCGTCTGATATACGCTGACCTATCATGACGACTCCAGCCGTGTTGCCGTCCAAGTCGGTCAGAGAGCGGCCGCTGAACTCATACGTACGGCGGTGCCCGCCGTCGGTGCGGAGACTGGCCGTGACGGTGGCTCGCCCGCGACCGAGAGACCGATCGACTGCGTCGGTAATCGCCTCCCGCTCGGCTTCGGGAAACAGGTCGGTGATCGGCAGCCCTTCGGCTGTTTGTCCGGTGTGGCCTGTAAGCTCACCCGCCCGTTCGTTGCAGTGCTCGATGTGCCCATCTGCACTAATGACAAACAGTGGGTCCTCCAGCGCATCGAGCGCTTGCTGGATGACCGCACGCTCCTCCAGTAGTTCCTGTTCGCGGTTGTGACGCTCGGTGATGTCAGTAAACGCAACGACCAGCTGTTCGACCTCGCCGTCCGAGATGATCGGCGTAGCACTGACTTCGTGGATGACTTCCCCGACCGGGTGGTCCAGTGTCAGCGTATATTCGATTGTCTCGCGCGTGGCGACACATTTCCGGTACGCACCAGCGACCTTTCTGCTGTTTTCGTAGCCAAGTGCTTCCAGTGGAGTCTTACCGATGAGCTCCGATTCTTTAAGTCCGGTGAACTCCAGCATCTGCGGGTTGCATCGCCGGAATCGAAACCCGTCTTCTTCGACATCAACGAGGAGGAGTCCGTTCCGCGTGTTCTCGAAGACAGCGGCGTACTCTTCTCTGGTCTGCTGCAACTGTTTTTCTGAGCGATACTGCGTGACAACATTATTGATCCGGTTGGCCAGTAGCTCGTACTGCTCGGTCCCGGATTGTTTTTGCAAGTAGTCGGTTGCACCGGCAGAGATAGCGTCGCTGGCGACTGCTTCGCTCCCCCGTCCGGTAAATAAAATAAACGGCAGTGTCTGGTGCTCTTCCCGAACAGCGTGCAGAAACTCAAGCCCATCCATCTCGGGCATCTCAAAGTCAGAAACGATACAATCGGGGAGGGTATCGTCGAGATACTGGAGCCCCTCGGCGGCACTTGTCGCAGTCTCGACGGTAAACCGGTCGTCTTTTCGTTCGAGCAGTTCGGCCGTCAGCTGCGCGAATCCTTGTTCATCATCTACATGTAGAATGCCAACGTCCCCCATATACATCCACAGGGACGGAATGGATTATTTCTTTCCATAGTTCACATCGAACGGGCAACAGAATGGTTACTGCGGCGACGGTGAATTCAACCATCTGAGTCGCTCTGAAGGGTGTGTAGCCATCGAACGGTCCGGTTACCTATGAGAGCTAGAGGGGAAAGTAGCCGGACCACTCAAAGCGCTCGGCGTGCAATGGGGGATATGACCGAGTGGCGCGATGCGTCGGACCCCGCCTGCCCGGAGTGTGGCGAGCCGCTGGAACCCACAGCGATGGCCTGCCCACACTGTGGCGCGTCGTTACTCACCGACGAACAGACTGAGATGCTTGACGAACGCCTGACCGAGACGCTTGAGTCGATGGACTCCGGTGCGCCGACGTGGGCAGTCACGCTCACAGGGCTTTCGCTCGGTATCGCCATTGCGCCGCTCGTGCTGTACGCCGTCGTCATCCTCGTCGGCGATCTCTCGCTTCCCGTGGCCGTGGGTGTCCTGCTGGCCGGCTGGCTCGGTCCGGCCGCGTATCTCTCGCGGCTCCGCAACCCCAGCGAGGTGCTTGCCCGCGGGCTGTATCTCGTCGTCGCCGGTGTGGCCGTCGTCGTGCTCGCAGTCGGCTACGAAGTGCTCCTGTCGGATGGCCCATCAGTCGTCTCCGAACAGACCGCGCTCGTGTCGCTCGGTCTTGCGATTCCGGCGGCGCTGGGCGCACTCATCGCGCGCCGTGCAGCCCGCCGGGCTGACCGGCAGGCCCGCGGAGAGCCGGGGCCGCTGCACGAGCGCTTCGGTATCGACGACGACGAGCCCGACAACTGAAAACGCCTAAGCGGGCCGCCGTTGTCCACCCGTGCATGCGACTGGAGGAGTACTGGGGCATCGGCCCGAAGACGTCAGAGCTGCTCACCGAGGAGCTGGGCGTCGAGCGGGCCATCGAGGCCATCGAGTCGGCGGATACACGAGCGCTAACCACGGCCGGCCTCTCCCGGGGGCGAGCGACGCGCATCCTCCGGCGGGCGACCGGGGCCGAGTCGATGGACCTGCTCGCCACCAGAGATACCCGCGACGTGTACAAGGAACTGCTCGACCTCGCCGAGGAGTACGCGGTCACCGAGGACGCGGCGGACAGCATCCGCGTGCTGACGCCGCTGCCGACCCGCGAGGCCATGGACGAGCGGCTGGACGACGTGCTCGAAGCGCGGGACACCTGGGCCGACCTCTCCGAAGGAGACCAGCGGGCCGTCCTCGACGCGTTCGACGCCTACGACGCCGACGGGGGCGAACTGGCCGCGGTCGACGTGGCGCTGGCGCTCCGGGACACCGGCATCGAGAGCGGCGTGTTCGAGCCACTGGCGACCCTCGACGGCGAGTCACTGACGGCTGGCCGGGCGGCGCTCGCCGGCCTCGCGGGCGACGGCGAGTCCGTCGGCGAAGGGGCCGACGAGGAACTCGACCGCCTGCGCGATCAGCTTGGGCAAATCGAAGACCTCGCAGCAGCCTCGATGGAGGTCGTCGAGGCCGTTCAGGAGGGCGCACGGCGGCCCGACGAGTTCCAGGACGCGCTCGTTCGCCACGTCACGAGCGAGACAGGCATCGACGCCGCAAGGGTCCGCGACGCGATGCCTCGCGAGGCGACCGACGCGCGGGACTTCGTGGACGTGGCGCTGCGGGAACTCCGGAGCACCCTGCGCAGCGACGTACAGGAGCGCGAGCAGGCGGTGGCCGACCGGCTGGAGGACGACCTCGCGGACGCCCGCGAGGACATCGACGCCGCCGTCGCGGCGGTGGACGACATCGCGTTCTCGGTGTCGCTCGCCCGCTTCGCCATCGCCTTCGATCTGACGCGGCCCACCTTCGTCGAGGACCGCAAGACAATCGCGGTCAAGCGAGCCCGGAACCTCACCATCGCCGACGTGGAGAGCGTCCAGCCGGTCACCTACGCCATCGGCGACCACACGCTGGACCTGGATCGGGCGAACCAGCCGCCAAGCGGCGACCGGGTAGCTGTCCTGACCGGCGCGAACTCCGGCGGGAAGACGACGCTGCTGGAGACGCTGTGTCAGGTGCAACTGCTCGCACAGATGGGGCTGCCAGTCCCCGCCGAGGCCGCCGAGGTGGGCATCGTCGACACCGTCGTGTTCCACCGCCGGCACGCCTCGTTCAACGCCGGCGTCCTCGAATCGACGCTGCGGTCGGTTGTGCCGCCGCTGACCGAGAGCGACCGGACGCTGATGCTCGTCGACGAGTTCGAGGCCATCACCGAACCCGGCTCCGCCGCCGACCTCCTCCACGGGCTCGTGACGCTGACCGTCGACCGCGACGCGCTGGGTGTGTTCGTCACCCACCTCGCGGACGACCTCGAACCGCTGCCCACCGAAGCCCGCGTCGACGGCATCTTCGCCGAAGGGCTGAATCAGGACCTCGACCTGCAGGTCGACTATCAGCCCCGCTTTGGCACGGTCGGGAAGTCCACACCGGAGTTCATCGTCTCCCGGCTGGTCGCGAACGCCACGGACCCCGTCGAGCGCAACGGGTTCGAGACGCTTGCCACAGCTGTCGGCGAAGAAGCGGTCCAGCGGACGCTCTCGGACGCGCTCTGGACCGACGAGTAGCGCAGTTACGACAGCGAACCGCCGACGACTTGCTCCTCCCCTTCGACCGCCCCGGCGACGTTGTCCAGCAGCCGCCGTACCTCCCGGCGGTTGTACCATCGGATGAGCGGCGCGAGGAGAAACTCCGGGAGCGGCCCGGGAACCTCGTATTCAGCGGCGTATGTGAGTCGCGTGCCGCTGCGCTCCGGTTCGAACCGCCAGGCGATCCGCCCCGTCAGGTCGCCGCTCATCTCGTAGACGATGCGCTCGGGCGGCTTGTATGTCGAGGCACGGACCTCACCGGTGAAGGTGATTCCAAACATTTTGTACTCGTACGCAGCGCGGTTTCCGCTGTTTGGCAGCCGCTCGATACGCTCGGCGCGGGTCAGGCTCGGCGTGACGGCCGCCTGATTCGACGGCTCGTCCATGAACGCGAAGACCGTCTCGACCGGCGCATCGAGCCAGCGGTCGTCAGACGTATGCACCGTCATGTGTCGTGCTTCGTACTCCAGTATCTTACACGCTCGGCCACACAGTGACACCAGACCAGCCGGGGTCAGGAACTACTGCGACCGGTCCCGGCGGCTACAGCCGACGGGTACGGCGTGACTGTGCTCGGCTCTTCGAGTCGCGTCGCCGCCGTCCGATGACAGCGGCGAGGTATGTTCTGTGCATCATGGGTGACTTCCCGTCAGGAGTCGAACCTGCGCCGGGCAGGGACCCGGCGTAACCGGGCGATTTCGGGAAAGCAGGAGACGGGGCGAGTTAGAGGGTTGCGCTTACGCGTTACCGGTCACGTCGAGGCGGTTGACCGCCATCACGCCGAACCCCTCCTGCAGGAGTTCGGTGCGGCCATCGGCGGTGTTCCGTTCAGCGTCAACGCGCAGGGTCAGCGACACGTCGGCGTCGACCCGGATGTCGGTCCAGGTCGGCCGCACGCTGGTCACGCGGTCGACCGCCACGTCTTCGACGCCGTCGACGGCCGCGAGGACGCCGGCGACACCGGCTTCGAGGGTCTCGGACCCGCCACGCGGAACGCGCAGTGATACGTCGGCCGATACCTCGGTCGGGGGAGTCGCCTGCAGCGACATAACGCCGACGGCCGGAGTCGAACCGAGCAGGGAGGGCACTCACCAATCGAGTCGCGTCGGTCAGGGACTGCGCGGGCGGCGGGCGCGTACGTCCGGCCCGGAGCGGCCGGTACAGGATTCCCACACCGGGACGATGGGGAACCCGAGAGCTGGACAGCAAGGTGGCTACACGATACGGTAGGGGTAACAGGGGCGATGGCGGCACGCCGAGAGGCCACACTGTGCGGTGCAGGCCTCGCAGACGGACCAGCCGAGCGGGAGGCAAAGCCCCACCGCTCGACAGTAAGCCCGGTCGAATCGCCGCCGCAGTGCGGCGTCCGTGAGTGGGACGCCGGTCCCACGGCAGCGAACCAGTCTATGGTGCCACGGGCGGAATTTTCACCGAGCGGGTGTCCGCAGTGGCCCGTTCCCCAATAAGGGATGCGTACTCGACCGTAGCGTCAAGGCTACGTTCGATAGCCGACCGCCCGCTGTAGAGCCAGCGAGCGAACGACGTTGGCGCGGGAACGGGAATTGCGTAGGTCATGGGTCACCACGTCGGTGAATGCGACGTATCTGTAACCTGAACCGGTGATATATTAAATCTGTTTCAGACATGGTACCAAATGACAAACCCTTGAGCGGTCGCTGGCACAACAGCACGGCTTCAGTCGGCCGCTGCTGGTTGCTGCGTCGCAGTCGGTCCCTCGGCACTCGCCTCGCTGTATGTGGCTGTTCCCGCCAGCGTCCGCGTGGAGTTCCCCACGACGAGCAGGCTGCTGGCTGTCATCGCCAGGGCCGCGAACAGCGGGTTCAGGACGCCGAGCAGCGCTAGCGGGAGCGCCACGGCGTTGTAACAGAACGCCCACCCGAGGTTCTGGCGGACCCGCGTGCGGGTCGCGGCCGTCACCGCGAACACGTCGGGAACGGCACGCAGGTCGTCTGTTGTGACGACCGCGTCGGCCGCATCGGCAGCCAGTGACGTGCCCGACGCCATGGCGATGCCCACGTCGGCAGCGGCTAGCGCCGGTGCGTCGTTGCTCCCGTCGCCGACCATCGCGACGGTCCCGCGGGACTGCAGTCGCCCGACGACTTCGGCTTTCGCCTCGGGCGGCACCCCGGCGAACACTTCGTCGACGCCATCGTGGCGCTCGAACGGTGTGGCGGCTTCGGGCCGGTCACCAGTGATGACGACGACATCGCGGTCACGGGCCAGCGTCGAGACGACCGACTCCCAGTGCGAGCGGAGCCTGTCCCCCGCTACGAGCACGTCCCGCGCCTCGCCGTCCCAGCCGACGAGCGCTGGGACACGCCCGTTCTCAGTCGCACGCTCACACCGGGTCCGGAGGTCAGCGGGTACGTCGAACCCGAGGTCGTCGAACAGCGCTTGTGTCCCGACGACAACGTGGTCCCCGTCGACTGTCGCAGTGACGCCCTGGCCCGGGTGTTGCTCGAACTCGGAGACGGCCGCGTCCGGTACCGGGACGGCGTCCGTCACTGCCTCGGCGACGGGATGCCCCGCGAACTGCTCGACTGCGGCCGCCCGGGCCATCGCCTGTTCGTCGGCCCGCTCCAGCAGTTCCATCTCGCCGGTCGTCAGCGTGCCCGTCTTGTCGAACGCGACCACGTCCGCGTCGGTCGCGATCTCGAACACCGCATCGCCAGTGACGACGGTCCCGCCGTCCAGCGCCCGACGGATGCCGGCCGCGGTTGCCAGCGGTGTCGCCAGCCCCAGCGCACAGGGACAGGAGACCACGAGTACAGCCAGCCCGGTCAGCATCGCGTCGGTCGGCGTCGCTCCGGCGACGAGGTGCCCGCCGGTGGCGAGCACAGCCAGGACGACCACCAGCGGGACGAAGACGGCGGCGATGCGGTCGACCAGCCGCTGAACGCCGCCGCGCGTGCTCTGGACTTCCCACAGCAGGTTCGTCAGCCGGTCAACGGTACTCTCGGCGTCCGGCCCGACGCGGACGACGACGCCGCCCTGCGTGACCAGGGACCCACCGATGACCTCGTCGCCGTCCGTCTTCCGGACGGCTAGCGACTCGCCGGTCACGAGCGACTCGTCGACGGCGGCGGTCCCCTCGGCCACGGTCCCGTCGACGGGGATTCGCTCGCCGGAGCGGACGACGACTTCGTCGCCGGCCGACAGCGCCTCGACATCGACCTCCTCGTGACCACCGTCGGTGCGTCGCCGGGCGCTATCGGCCCGCTGTGTCGTGAACTCCGTGAGGCGGTCCAGCGCGCGCCGCCGGACCCGGTCCTGGTAATAGTCGCCGACCGAGACTGCCATGACGATGACCGTCGCCACGTCGAAGTACACCTCTGTCCGGCCCAGAATGACGGCGACGACGCTGTATAAGAAGGCAGTCACGGCGGCCATCGCCACCAGCAGGTCCATGTTCGGCCGGCCGGCACGGAGGCTGACGTAGGCCCCGCGGAGCAGCGGCCACCCGGTATAGCCGACCACGACGCCGGTCATCACGGCCATGTTCCACAGCAGGTAGTCCCCCGCCTGCCCCGCCGGGTCGAACAACAACAGGGACGGGTCGACATTGAGGTACGCCGGGTAGAGAAAGAGGACGTACCACAGCATCGTCATCATCCCGAAGAAGCCACCGACGATGAGACGCCCCTCCAGTTCGTACTCGTCGTCGGTCTCCGTGGCCTGCAGACTGGCGTCGTAGCCGGTGCCGGCGACCGCGTCCGCGAGGTCCGTCTCCGAGAGCGCGTCGGCGTCGTAGGTGAGTTTCATCGTCCCCGTCGGATAGCTGGCCGATGCGGCAGCGACGCCGTCGTGGTCCGTGGCCCGCGCTTCCAGAAACGTCTCGCAGGTCGCACAGTGCATCCCGTCGACAGAGAGGAACGCCGTCTCGCCGTCGGCGTCGTCCGGGTCGGGTCCCGTGTCGGCCGCGTCGCGGGTCTCCGTCGCCGGGTCGTCGAGCGTCCGCGCGACTTCCAGACAGCCGCGACAGCAGAACGTCCCCTCGACCGCGTCGTCGGTGACCGGGGCATCGACCGGCAGGTCACAGAGCGTACAGTGGGTCATGTCCAGGGCATCGGCAGGGGTGGTTTCGGGATAGCGATACCGAACGCCGCCAGCCCGTTCGACAGCGGGACGAGCGCGAGCGCGATGAAGACGACCCCGAGCACCCGGTGTAGCGTCGAGCGATGGCCCGGCGACAGCGTGCCGAAGGCGGTCCCGTAGGCGAACACCAGCGGGAACGTCCCGAGGCCGAGTGCGGCCAGCGAAAGCCCGCCGGTGAGCGCGGAGCCCGTCGCGAACGCATACAAGAACGCCGGGTAGAGCAACGGACAGGGGAGCAGCCCGTGCATCGCGCCCAGCGCGACCATCCCCGGACCGTCGACCCACCGGTCGACTCTGGCGACGAGCGACGCGGAGAGGCGCTGGAACAGGTTCCCGACCAGCGGCAGCGACCGGGCGACATCGACGGCGCGCCCACGCGAGAGATACCCGATACCGACAGTGATGATCGCGAGGCCGACGAAAACCCCGACGGCTCCACGGACAGCGGTCCCGAGGCGTGCTAAGCCGGCCACGTCGTACAGAACGCTGCCAGCAGCGCCAAGCACCGTCCCGACGAGCGCGTAGCTCAGTGTCCGACCGGCGTTGAACAGCGCGTGCTGACGTATCTCGTGGCCGGACACCGGCCCGCCGTCGTCAAGTCTATCGG
Source organism: Haloarcula sp. CGMCC 1.2071 (assembly GCF_037078445.1). Classification (NCBI taxonomy): domain Archaea; kingdom Methanobacteriati; phylum Methanobacteriota; class Halobacteria; order Halobacteriales; family Haloarculaceae; genus Haloarcula; species Haloarcula sp. CGMCC 1.2071. The sequence continues at coordinate 76,141 of NZ_JAYMGY010000009.1, read as the reverse complement.
CGTAGGTGGTGACTAACGGCCCGCACATCCCGAGGCAGTGGACGCTGCCGACGAGTCCCAGCCCGACGAACGCCGCGAGGCCGGCCGTCTCACCGGAACTCAGCCCCGCCGTCCCGAACTGCATATCAGACGGTACTCGACTCGGTTGGTTTTGTCATCCAGAACAGGCTGCCGGCGATGATGACGACGCTGACCAGCGAGAGCGCGACGATGGAGCGTCCGGTTCCCTGCATGTAGTACGCGACCGGCGCGAGCCCGAGCAGCGCCAGCAACGTCACGAGCCGAGGGCTTGACGCAGACATATCTGGCCGTACGTTAGAGGGATTATAAAAAGAAACGGGTCGTTCCTGCCGGCTGAAAACACCATCAGGGGTTTTTTTAGGTAATCTGCTATTCTCCCAGATATGGTACGGCACGAAGCTAGAAGCAGCCAGCTGCCAGATTCGCACGACGCGGTGGGGGTGCGACGATGGCGCTGAGTCGGCGACAGTTCGTCGGTGCCGCAGCCGGGACGGCGGCGCTGGCCGCGACCGGCACGGCGACAGCACAGGAGGAACCGGACTACGGCGGCTGGTTCGACGACGTGTCGAACTACGACGGGACCGCCGACAAGCGAGGCCAAGACACTGTTACAATCACCGTCGGCGCGCAGGGCAACAACGGCGCGTTCGCATTCGACCCGCCGGCAGTGATGGTCAGCCCGGGCACAGAGGTCGTCTGGGAGTGGAACGGCGAAGGCGGCGGCCACAACGTCGTCTCCGACGGCGACGGCCCGCTCGACTCCGGGGGCGCGGTCAGCGAAGCCGGCACGACCTACAGCCACACCTTCGAGTCGGAGGGGATGTTCAAGTACGTCTGTGTCCCCCACGAATCGCTCGGTATGAAAGGCGCAGTCGTCGTTCGGCCCGGCGGCTCCGGCGGCAGTGACTCCGGCGGCCAACAGCAACAGGGGCCGCCCGAGAACCCCGATTACGGCGGCTGGTTCGACGACGTTTCCAACTACGACGGAACGACGGTCGACAGAACCGACGCCGATAGCGTCGAGATATCGGTCGGTGCACAGGGTAACAACGGCGCGTTCGCCTTCGACCCGCCTGCGGTTCGGGTGACGCCCGGCACCGAAGTGACGTGGACCTGGACCGGCGAAGGCGGCGGCCACAACGTCGTTTCCGACGGCGACGGCCCACTTGACTCGGGCGACCCCGTCAGCGAATCCGGGACCACCTACAGCCATACCTTCGAAGAGACGGGTGTGTACAAGTACGTCTGTACGCCCCACGCATCGCTCGGCATGAAGGGTGCGGTCGTTGTCGGCGGCCCACTTGATGGCGGCAGTGGTGGCAGTGGCGGCGGAAGCGGACAGGAAGGCGGCGGTATCGAACTCTCCGGCCCGCAGTGGCTCCTTTCAGGCTCGGTCCTACTGGCGTTCTTCTCACCGCTGTTGTTCGCGGTTGCGATGCGACGCCGCCAGAACGGGCGGCCACCACAGACGGGTGAGGGTGGCGAGCTACGGCGGGCGAGCGGCCCGGAACCTGTTGAAGAAGCCGCTGAAACTGAACCGGCCGTCGAGCTTGGCCACGACGAGTACGACCCGAAGGGAACGGCGGCGCTGGTCGCGTTCTACTTCGTGCTCATCGCCCTGCTATGGGTGTTCATGTACTTCGTCGAGTTCCTCGGCCGTGTCTCAATAATCGGGTGATATCATGCAGGTTCATAGATTCGAAAAAGTCTGGCTCGGTGCAGCGCTACTGCTCATCGTCGGGTTCATCGCAACTATCGCCTACGGCTCGGTCGGCGTTGGCGTCGGGATGGTCGACGATACGGGCGGACAGATCAGCGCAGAAGCGGTACAGAACGGTAACACTGACACCCAGTTCGACGACCCCGGTGTCGTCAAAGAGGACGGGCAGTACGTCGTGTACGTCGTCGCCCGGCAGTTCCAGTTCGTTCCCGGGACCGGGGACACGCCGATCCGTGTGCCCGCGGGTGCGAACGTCACGTTCAAAGTAACCAGTGCGGACGTGACACACGGTTTCTCCGTGGTTGAAACCAACATCAACACGATGGTCATCCCGGGACAGGTCTCGGAAGTCTCGGCCCGGTTCAACGAGCCCGGCACCTACGGACTCGTCTGTCACGAATACTGCGGGGCGGCCCATCACACGATGGGTGGCTCCGTCGAAGTCGTCCCGCCGGAGGAGTACGATATGCAGCAAGAGAACATCGACCAGTCCGCAGATGACGCACAGGCTCAGGAGGAGGCGGATCAGTAATGGTGTTCGTCGACTCCTATCCGAAAACGTCGAAGCTCGTCCGTAGCGAGTTCCTCGTCTCGTTCATCGCGCTCGGAATCGGTGCGCTGTTCGGCGTCATCCAGGCGCTCCATCGGACCGGCGTGTTCCGGGGCTTCGTCAGTTCAGCCGATTACTACACGATTCTGACGGGCCACGGCGTCCTGCTGGCGCTCGTGTTTACCACGTTCTTCATCGCGGGACTGTTCACATGGGCTGTCGCTAACAGCCTCGAACGCGAGCTGCCACATCGCATCGCCTGGTCGGCCTTCTGGATAATGCTCACGGGGACGGTGCTTGCGGCCGTGTCCATCATCGGCGGCATCGTTGGCTCGCCGTCGATTCTGGGTCACGACCTCGAAGCGGACGTGCTGTTCACCTTCTACGCCCCGATGAAGGCGCACCCGGCGTTCTACATCGGCGCCGCGCTCATCATCGTCGGCTCGTGGGTCGCCGGCCTCGCGTACTTCAAGTCCCTGTGGGAGTGGCGCTCTGAGAACCCGGGTGAACGCATTCCCCTGCAGACGTTCATGGTCCTGACGACGATGCTGATGTGGTACATCTCCACCATCGGCGTCGCCGTCGAGGTCGTCGCCTTCCTCATTCCGTGGTCGCTCGGACTCATCCAGAACGTCGACCCGCTGCTGACGCGGACGCTGTTCTGGTACTTCGGCCACCCAGTCGTGTACTTCTGGCTCATGCCGGCGTACCTCGTCTGGTACACCATCCTGCCGAAGCTGGCCGGTGGGCGACTGTTCAGTGACCCGCTGGCCCGCGTCGTGTTCGTCGCCTTCCTGCTGCTCTCGACCCCGGTCGGCTTCCACCACCAGTACACCGACCCCGGCATCCCATCGGGATATAAATTCATCGCGATGACGAACACGATGTTCTTGCTGTTGCCCTCGCTGCTGACCGCGTTCACCGTGGTCGCCTCGGTCGAACACGGCGCTCGCCAGCGGGGTGCAAAGGGCTACCTCTCATGGCTTCGAAATCTGCCATGGGGGAAACCGGCCTTCGCCGGCTGTATGCTCGCCGGCCTGATGTTCGCAGCGGGAGGCTTCTCCGGCATGATCAACGCCGGGATGAACATCAACTACCTCATCCACAACACCATCTGGGTGCCCGGCCACTTCCACCTCACCGTCGGGACTGCGTTCGCGCTGACGGCGATGGCCATCAGCTACTGGCTGGTTCCACAGATTACAGGCAAGAAACTCCGACAGCGCACCATCGCCACGCTCCAGCCGTACGTCTGGTTCGTGGGCATGGCGGTGATGTCGAACGCCATGCACCGCGCCGGCCTCGCCGGCATTCCGCGACGGACTGCCGAACCGACGTACGACGAGTTCGCGTTCGAGGGCGTCGCCGGAACGGTCGGCGAAATGCGCATCCAGATCGCCATCGGTGGCTTCCTGCTGTTCGTCGGCGCGGCGATGTTCCTCATCGTCATGGCCGACACCCTGCTCGCTCGCCGCGGCGGGACGCTGTCGGTCAACGGCCACATCCCGGAACCGCTGTCCGGCGCGGACCACAGCCCGCGTATCCTGGACAACTACAAGCTCTGGACGGCGATTGCCCTGCTGCTCATCGCCATCGCCTACGGGCCGCCGCTCGCCAGCATGGTCGCTGATGGACTGTTCGCGCCCGGTAGCCCGCCGATCCCGGTCTAACACAACTTCACTACTCTCTCATCATGTTCGACGACGTCGACGGTCCGGAGCAGAAAACGCTGCTACGACTCCTCATCATCGTTGGAATCGGCTTGCCGATCCTCATCGAGGTCGTTACCTTCGGGAGTATGATGGGGCATCATTTGACCGGGGACACCGGTGGGGAGGCGGTCCCCGAAACGCCGACTGCGGAGCCGGCCGGTGCCGGCGTCGGCGACCCGATTCTGGAATCCGCGAACGTCTCAGCCCGCATCGATGCGGCGTCTGTCGTCACCGCCGACGAGGGGTGGCGGTTCACGCTCACGGTGAACGTGACGAACACCGGGTCAGACCCCGCGGCAGTTCGTCTCGACAGCGTCACCACCCGCAGCGGCGAGACGATTGCGGAATCCGCGAGCACCGGACAGCTACCAGTGAATCAGACTGACGACGTGACCAAGTCGTGGCTACTGCCCCCCGGCGAACGGCCGGACACCGTCTCTGTAACGGTGCTAGTGTATCCGGACGGGGGCTCGGTACAATCGACGCAATACACCGTTGCGCTCGGTGACATCCCCGTTTCGAACCGCTGACCGTCTCACCCGTCCACGGGGTCGCCACAGGACGGGCAGGCGGTAGCGTCGGGCGGGAGCGACTCGCCGCACTCGCCGCAGTACGACTGTCCGGCGTCGCGGCCGCCCGGCGTGAAGACGGACGTATCGTCCATCCATGCCTCGTCTGTCGCCGAGGCAGCCTCATTCGAACTGTCGGTCCCGGCCGTCTCCGATTCCGTTTCTGTACCGCTGTCGTCGACCGGCGTCTCCGGTTCCGCGTCGTCGTCCGACGGCTGCGCGTTGTCCTGTTCCGATCCGTGAGCGGGCGGTTCCGCCGCCGGGACCTCGTCGGGCGAAAACACTCGGGTCCCGGTGTGTCCCGGTGGCTCCTCGTCGCTGTCAGCATCTTCGGTGTCGGTCCCCGCTCCAGTCTGTTTCCGGGAGTCCGGTGCGGCGTCCACAGCCCGTTCGGCAGTCGGACTCTCGTCGCCGTTTTGTGAGCCGCCGACCGGTGGCATGATAGGGAACCGCTGGTCCGGACGGCGCTGCGGGTTCGAAAGCGGCGCACGGATTCGAACGACGGTTCCAGCGAGCAATTGGAACAGGAGGTACGCGCTCGCCAGCACGCCGGGGACGGCGATGAACAGAGGTGTGGCTTGCGATGGCTGTACGCCCGTCAGTTGCAGCGCCGTCTCCGCCACGGGACCGACGCCCGCCCGCGCCAGCCACAGGGACAGCGACGACGACACGCCGGGTGCGACGACCGGCTGTGTCAGCCACCCAGTCCCGAGAGCAGCGGCGCTTACGAACACCAGCAGCGACAGGAGTGGTGGGGCCGAGAGCGTGTACACGCGGTGTCCGTAGGCGACGGTCCGGACGACGAGATGCACCGTCCCGAACAGTGCAACTACCGTGAGCAGACGTTGCTGGCCGAGCGTGACACTGAGCAACAGGCAGCCCAGAAGCACACTGCCGGGGATAGCGAGCAACAGGCTTGGATGGTCCAACCGGTACGCGTCGGCGAGGTTGCCGTAGCTGTTCCGAAGCCGTCGGTTGACGAGGACAACGGTCGCCAGCGACGGACCGAGGAGCCAGAGACCGGCGGTGAGTACAGTGCGTAGCGAGATAGTCCGGCCAGCAAGTGTCACAAGAACAGTACCTTCGAGCCCTGGGAACTGCGCCAACAGCAGCCCCGTCGCGAGCACCCAGCCACCGTAGACGAGCCATGCCAGACCCACACCCACAAATAGCCAGGTTTCAGTTCGCAGTAGTGCGGCGGACTCGCGGAGTTCCAACCCCAGTCGACCACGCTCCATCAGCCTGATATTTCCCGACCGACCGCTTAACTGTGGGTGGTCACGCCGCCCGAATTGTCATCGTGGCGACGCCCGACAGTTCGAGTTCGTCGCCCGGTTGGATCGGTTCCCGGTCGCCTTTCTGCAACTGGGTCTCGTTCAGCCGCGTCGGGTTGTCCCCGAGGTCAACCAGATAGTACCCTTCCGGCTGGCGGTCGAACCGGACGTGTTCGCGGTGGATCCGAACCGCTTCGTCTTCCGGTCGCCCGGCGTCCAATAGTGCCGCCCGGATCTCCCGGCCGATGCGGTCTCCATCTTCGATGGTGATGTCACGCCCCTCGACCGAGAGGACGAGTTTGTCCGGTACCGCCGCGTCGTCGGTGGACTGTGACGCGAGTGTGTCGACGGCGTTGCCCGTGGCTGCTGACTCACTCTCCGTCTCGTCGGCGGTCGACGACCCTGTCGAGTCAGCCGTCGGCGTGTCGCTCTCGCCGCGATGCGCGTCCAAGTCCTCCCCACAGTTGACACAGAAGCTGGCATCGTCGTCGACAGCGGTGTCGCAGGACGGGCACGCGTCGAGCGAGCCGTCGTCGCCCGGTGTGATATCCTGTACGTCGGCACCGCAGGCGACACAGAAATTCGCGTCGGCGTCGAGTTCACGGTCACAGTCCGGACAGGAAATCGTCGTCGCGTCGTCATCTGTCTCCGAGGTGTCGTTGGATGTCTCGGCGTCCGCATCGGAGTCACTGCTGGGCTGGTCCGGGGTTTCGTCGGCCTCGTCGGGTTCTTCCGCAACGTTCGGCTCAGTTCCGTTTTCGGCATCGGTGTCGGCTTCAGGCTCGTGTTCCGTCGTATCCGCCGTATCCGCCGTCTCCGCCGTCCCCACCGTCTCGTCTCCGGCCTCGGCTGCCCCAGTATCCGAGGCTCCATCCACCGATGCTTCGTCGTCGCTATCATCGGCGACAGTGTGCCCATCCGGGGCGTCGGCTTCGCCGCTAGCCCCCATCGACCGGCCATCCGTCGGGTCCGCCTCGTCCGTGCCTTCCGGTATCAGGTCGGCGTCGTCCGGCACCCCATCGTCGGTGTCAAAATCAGCAGCGCTTTCGTCAGTGTGTTGCCACTCACCACAGTCCGGGTTTGTGCACCATCCGCCCGCGACTGTCGGATCAAAGTCCTCGTCGCATATGGGGCATTTTACCGTGCGGTCGGATTCAGGCATGGGTTTCGTTAGAGACTATAGAGTCGAGAAATAAAATACTTGTCCCACGAAACTTTCTCTCTACTCGTCTGTCATAATAACGGTATCCCGTTCGGAAATGTCGAGATCAGGGTCGATATCTCGAACTGGCATCCCGCCGCTTTCCGGTGTTTCCGGAAGCGCACTGTCGGCAAACAGGAGCACGGAGATGTTGTCCTTCCCGCCGCGGTCGTTTGCCAGCGACACGAACTCCCGACTCGCCGCGTCGAGGGACGCTGCATCGAGGACCACGTCACGGATCTCGTCGTCGGTGACGGCCGCTTCGCGGATACGCTCGGCCACTGAATCGGCGTGGTCCGAATCGACGTACTCCTCGTACAGTTCCGGCGCGTCGGTCTGTGCGTCGATGAGTCCGTCGCTGGTCGCCAACACCGTGTCCTCCGCGTACAGCCTGACCGTTCGCGTGTCCACCCCGACAGTCGCCTCGTCGGGGTCCTCGTAGCCGGACCCGCCCAGCGCGCGGGTGATCTCGTTCCCGTTCGGGTGGACGTGTGCCTCGACGGGGTCGATTTCGTCGTTGTCGACCCATTCCTGAACGACGGCGTGATCTCTGGTCAGCGGTGAAATCGTCTCGCGGGCGCTGTTGACGACGTAGGCCCGGCTATCACCGACCCAGCCGTAGTGGAGCTTGCCGTCGGCGTAGATGCCCGCGACGACCGTCGTGTAGGATTGGGTCCCGGTCTCGTTTGCGTACCGGATGATCTCGCGGTGGGCCGCCGTAATCGCCTCCGCCACGGCAGTTTCGAGTTCCCGCTCTCCGGGCGGGTCCGGAAGGACATCACGGGCCACGTCGACATCGAAGCCACCGGGATAGCTCCGAGCCGTCCGGATCGCCACGGGAGCAAGCTGTTCAGCCACGATAGTGGTCGTAATGTACGACGCAATGTCTCCGGCGTCGTGTCCGCCAGCCCCGTCGGCGACCACGAACACGCCGGCCGAGCGGTTCATCGGGTGTCCGCTGTCATCAGCGCCGGACGTATCCGCGTCCTCAGCGTCGGCTGTGTCCGTGTCGTCATCGGCATCCGCCGCCTCAGTATCGGATGGTTCGTCTGGCGCGTCCGCTGTCTCGTCGCCGTCCGCTGTGGCCGTGTTCTGCGACTGCGGTCTGTCTTGCCCGCGATACCCGTCCCGATGGCCCTCCTCGAACACCGTCAGAGAGACGCTGTCCTCGTTGATTCCCTGTCCTCGCTTCCGCTCGCCGATGTCGTAGTTCGTGCTGTATCTCATGACTCCTCCGGATGGAACTCGAACGTGACCCCGTAGGTCGGATGGACCAGCGACACCAGGTCGCCGTCGGTGAGTGTCACTGACTCGGGTGGAACGTCGCCGTGTCTGTCGGTCGGGTCCTCGCCCTCGGAGCGCAGACGGTTGCGTCCGGGTTCGGAGAGGACCCGCTGCCAACCGGCCCCTTTCTGGACGAACGTCCCGTTGAGGCTCCGGTCGTGGAGGGACCACTCGCCGTCCTCGATATCGAACTGTACCTGCACCGAGGAGATGTACTCCCCCTGCGGGTCTTCGATTGTTATCGATGCCGGGGGACCGCTCGCGCCCTGTCGCCCGATAGTGTCGCCCGGTTCGACGGTGAACTGCCTATCAGCCTGGATGTACGTCACCGACGCCGTCGCAGGCGGCGTTGGATCGCGCCGTTCGAGGACCTCCTTGAGGACCGTCGCGTTCCGGTATCGGTCGCGGTAATGTGACTGTGTGGCCCGTTCGACGATTTCGGCCAGATAATCGTCGCAGTCTGCCCCGAACGCCTGCGGGTTCACGCCGTCTTTCTTCGGGACGCTCCCCTTGAGCAAGAATAGGAGTATCTTCCCGATGGAATACACGTCCGACCAGGGACCCTGCCGAACGTCGGTGCGGCTGGCCTCGGCGACTTCGCGGGGCTTGAACGGCCCCAGAATCGTCGTCCCGGTGTTCCCCGAAGAAGGGTCCCCGGAGGCGTCGAAGCCCGTCGCGGTGTTGAAATCGATCAGTGTGGGCGTGATGTCGGGCGTGAGCATCACGTTCTCCGGTTTCAGGTCCCGGTAGACGATCTCGTTCTCGTGGAGAAACCCCATCGCGTCACAGAGGTCGATGCCGATCTGTCGGACCTGCTCGCTGTCGTCGATCGGGCCGTGCTGGTCGATGACTTCGTCGAGTTCGATGCCGTCGACGATCAGCTGGACGACCAGAAACGGAACGTCACGCTCCGTGACCTGGTCGTAGTAGTCCATCACGTTCTCGTGGCCGCCGGCCCGGCGGATACGTTCCAGGGAGCCGACCTCCTTTTTAAAATACTCCTCGATGATGTCGGGGTCGTTCTGGGATTCGGTGTAGTTGGGGTACTTGACGGCGACCGACTCGCCTGTCTCGGTGTCTCTGGCGCGGAACGCCTTCGCGAACCCTCCCTTGCCGAGGAATTCCTCGAGTTCGTACTGGCCGGCGATGACATCACCGCTCTCAGGTTCCCAGTTCATGGATCACCCGTTTCTCCGGCCAGTGGCAGCCCTGCCGACACTGCAGGTCGTTGCGGTCACTTCTGGATGCCCTCGTCAGTGACGATCTTCGTCGCCTTGTTCTGTTCCTTGCGTCCGCCCTCCATCACGATACGCGTCTCCCGCTCGGCTGTCTGGACGGCCTCGGTGTCCTCGCCGTGGATGCGCGTCATCCGCTCCAGTTGGGTCTGGGCTTCGGCGACGTTGCCCTTGCCGAGTTCCGTCTTGATAACGGTCTGTCGGTGGTCCACGTCGACCTGTTCGTTGTGCTCGGCCAGTTTCGCCTCGTCGTCGGTGTAGTCGACGGTGATCGATTCCCGCGTCGTCTCGCCGCCAGCGTGCAGCGTGACATCCGCCACGGACACGGCGTCTTGCGGGTCGTTGGCCGGCGCGTGTATCTTCAGCACGACTCGCTGGGTCTCCCGCTCAAGCAGGTCGGGAAGCGGCACGACAGCCGCGTTGTCCTCCCAGTTGGGGTCTACAGACTGAGTCTGTGGCAGCGAACGGTACACTTCGCTCACCTCGACGCCGTCGGCCACGTCGAGTTCGAGACGGGCGTCGGGAGCGACGACGGTCCCGGCCTCCTCGACTGCGTCGCCGAAGAACGACTCGATGTCACCGGCGGCGTCCAGGTGTGTCCATTCGCCGCGGGCGACGGTACCGAGCGTCCGAATGGTTTCCTCGCGGTAGTCGCTCCCGATACCAGCCGCCTTGATTCTGATGCCCTCGGTGTCGATTTCGCGTGCTAGCGTCCCGAACGCTTCCGGGTCGTGGGAGTTGTCCTTCCCATCAGAGAGGAGCAGGACCCGCCGAGCCGTGTTGTCGTCTGTCGGCAGATCCTGCAGGGACGCCTTCGCTTCCAGCAGGCCGCTGTACATATCGGTGCCCCCGCCAGCGGAGATGTCAGCGACCGCGTCCACTGCCGTTTCACGCGAAATAGTCCCCCACCGGGTCGGTGCAAGAACCGTCGTAACCTCGTTGTCGAAGGCGATGATCGAGATGTAATCGTCCTCGTCGAGTAGCCCGAACACCCATTCAGCGCCAGCGCGGGCCTGTTCGATGTCTTCGCCGGCCATCGATCCACTCGCGTCGATACAGAGAGCAATCTGTCGCGTGGGTGGCTCCTCCAACCGTCCGGGCTCGACTTCGATCTCAGCGGTCAGTTTCGCCCCGCCCGTCGGCACGTAGGGTCGGTTGACCTCGCTCACGACAGTAGCGGTCATACTGGTAGATGGGTCGTACGGAGTAATTATATGTTTCCCTCAAATCGAGGGAAAAAAGTTCCAACCGCTACCTGGGCCGGTAGCCTGTAGTTACTAGCTACCCCCCGGTAGTAGGAACAATCTACGTCGCCTGTCACGCTGGCTCGACTCGGCTGCCGACCCAGAGAAGGGTTCCGAGCAGTGCCACGACAGTGATCGGGAGGAGCCACTGGAACAGCGAGAGAAGCCCAGCGCTCGCCTGCACGCCGACGACGAGCAGGATAGTGGGGCCACAGCAGGCGAATCCGGAGAGCAGTCCCGGCAACCCCGACACAGCCCCTGCACCCGGGCCGAGACGGCAGGCCGATGGGCCGCGCCACGCGACGACAGAGACAGCGAGGTTGAGTCCGACCAGCGATGCCAGGACGGCACCGAGAAGCACGTTCAGCGGCGAGACGAGTAGTTCGACTGGGCCGACGACGACCAGTGCAATCGGTTCCCACTGAAACGGCCCGACCTGCCGGAACGCACGGGTAAGCGGGTTACTGACGACAGAAACCTCGTAGCCGGCTGGGCCGAAACCGAGGTGTCTGAGACCAGCGAGGTACAGCAGGAAGTACGCCAGTCCAGACACACCCAGAAGCAACTGACCGTCGCGGCGGGTGAGCGCTCCCCGGACCGCAACCGCAGTGTGCCGAAGCAAGCGTTCGATGCGAGCGGACACACTGGCCCCGTCGGCTACACTATCAGTCGACATACGCACTCCCCGGATAGAAGCCGGCCCAGGCGAACCACATGGCGTCGAAGGCCAGCGAGCGGTCCAGCGGAAGGGAATCGGCCTCGTGTGTGGTCCCGTCGAGCGTGTAGCCGTCGTCCGCCGCCTCGACCGCCGCTGACTCCGGGTTCGCGTACACGTAGCCCGTTGTGAGGTCGGTGTCGGCGACGGCGACGTACGGCGTGTCGCCGATGTTGCCGGTCAACACGCGCTGGTTCAGTAACGTCTCCTTGTCGAAGGCCACCGTCCCCGTCTCCGTCCGGGTCCCGATGACGACGGCCTTTGGGTGTGCGCGGCTGTCGCCCTGCAGCGGCTCAAACAGCGTCCGAGTGCTCGAATAGTAGCCGCGTTTCTCGTTGTACTGGCCGTATGGATCAGTGCCGTAGCGCCGCGAGAAGCCGGTATCCTCGGTCAGAACGGTCGTTTCCGGATAGGTACTGGACCAGCGGTCCCACGTCGTCCAAGTGACCCGGAACTCCCGCAACGACTCGCCAGTTAGTGGGCCTGTAATTGCCGTCGCGAGCATCTGTGGCCACCAGCTGTCGGTGCCCCGGTCGTACATCGTCAGGTTCGAGTTCACCAGTCGACCGGAGACGCCGAACTCCACCGGGCCGCGCTCAAAGCCCTGTGCGGTGCCCGTCAGCGGACAGTACGTCACAGCGACGGGGTCGCCGGCGACGGTGTCGTTCACGATTTCGTGGTGGACGAGAATGTACTGCGGATAGGCTTTCGCCTCCCCGTCGCGGACCACGCCGAACACTGGGTCGTCCGGAGCCAGTATCTCTGGAGGCGTCTCGGCGAACGTCGGGTCGTCGATGGACGGAATACCGTCTTTACGAACGCCGCCGCTGACGATCTTCTCTTCGAGCGTCCCGATCTCGTAGTCTAGATGCAGGCGACCATCAGCCGTCGGTGGCTTCGACCCGTCACCTCGATCGGTGGCCGTCGATGGCGTCCCGATTCCGCTGCCGGACCCGGCCACTGAACTCGGCCCAGTAGTCGAGCCGTCATCTCCCGCGCAGCCTGCGCCGCCGAGTGTCACACCGGCTCCAACCGTCGCGAGAAGCCGTCGGCGGGAAAGGTCCATGCCATGTGTAGTCTTTCCAATCACTAAGTCTCGCGGTGAGGGGCCGGTAACTCCCTGTTGGCACGCTCAGCGAGGCTATCTCGGTGTACGAACCAACGCTCGGACTGCCTAATTGACGAGGGTGGCGGCCAGCGACGAGACGTACGCCAGTTCGTCCTCGTTCACGCCGTGGCCCATCCCCTCATAGATGCGTTCCTCCACGTCCCCGTTCAGTTGCTCGAAGACCGAGGCCGTGACGTGAACGCGCTCTTCGGGGATATGCGGATCGACGTCGCTACAGCCCAGGAACACCGGCGTTTCCTCGATGTCGCCCTCGTACTCGCTCTCGTCGATGGTCTCGCCGATGAGGCCACCACTGAGAGCCACGAGCCCGCCGTAGCGCTGCGGGTTACGGGCGACGAACTCGCTCGCGAGACAGGCCCCCTGGGAGAAGCCCAGGACGAGCACACGATCGGTTGGTATCCCGGCTTCCTCGGCCTTCGTGACGGCGTCCTCGATAGCCTGCAGTCCCGATGTCCGCCCGGGTTCGTTCTGCTCGACCGGCGAGAGGAAGGAGTTAGGGTACCAGGTGTTCCGCGCGGCCTGTGGGGCGAGCAACGCCAGCCCGTCCTGTTGGAACTCTGCCCCCATCTGGACGATGCTCCGGGCAGTCGCACCCCGGCCGTGGACCAGCACTGTCGCCGCGCTCGCCTCCGATAGCGCGGTTCCCGCGGTCACGAGTTGCTGGCCCTGATGAGGGCCGCTCATCGCTCTCCTCCCGGTCGCCGGCTGTACCCTGTCATGCCCGTGCAGTCGGTTTCTCTTCCCGTTCGCCCGCCTGCCGTAGGCAGCCACCGTGTCGTGTGCATACCCCAGATAGCGCACGAAGACACTTGACTTGGCACATCGGTCAATCGGTCGAGATATTCCGTGTTCAGGCCCGCAATCGGAGTTCGATGTCGCCACCGTCGCGCACCGTGAGACCAGTATCGGTTTCGGAGACAGCATAGTCGGACCGACGGAGGCATTTGGTCCATACCGATGGAGACATATACAGCCCATAATCTTGGGAACCAACCGTAGACACCCGTACCGAACACGACGACGTGTTTAGGGAAATGGTAAAATTTAGTGTAAAATACATAGAATATACTTCGCACCGCGAATTATGCATAAACTATTACGTATTACTGGCAGAGACGTGTGTTAACCTTCATCAGAGTAGTACTATAACCTTCGAGTTGTTACCTTGGGTTGACTATGAAAAAGCAGGAGCTCATCCACCTTCACGGCCTGCTTGCACAGGTACAGAACCACTACGAAGCCGAATCCGGGACAGAAGTGGACCACGACGAATACGAGGAACTGGGCGTCAAGCCGACATCGATTCACAAGTCGAAAACAGACCATAAGGCCGCTGTCTTTGCGATTGCTGACGGTATTGCCTCCGAGATGGCTGACGAGACCAAAGAGCCTGTTTCTGCCGCCGCGGACTAACAGTTCTCCGTCGTTTCTACGCAGTTCTCCCGACGAGCAATGCCATTAGTGGCTGTATAACGGCTGTCGGATACATGTCATAGACAGAATACGTCGAGGGTGTTGAACAGAGACAGCCCTGTTGCTCGGTGGCTGGGCTTACTCGTCGATTAATTCCTCGAACTCGGGTAATACGTCGTCCGAGTCGTCCCCGGACTGGCCCGACGACGAGTCGTCGGCCTCAGCTGTCGACTCTGTCGACGAAGACTCGTCGTCCGTCGTTTCGGCAGACTCCTCCGGGATCTCCTCGATTTCGAGCACGTCGAGCGGGATGTTCTCGAGCCGTTGCCCGATCTCCTTGCGGGCGATTCTGGCGGCGTGTTCGTCCCGTTCGACGTTGAACACGGTCATCTCCAGTTCGAGTGCGACGAGACTCTCATCGGCCGCGAGAAAAGCCGGTTCCAGTGTCTCGCCGCAGTGCGGGCAGTGCCGGTCGCCCATGTTGATCTCGACGTAGTTGAGGTCGGGGTTCAGCATTTCCCCCGTCTTCGAGATGGCGATGCGAACTGCCTCGTCCGCAGATGCCACGTCGTACACTGGGACTGCGGCCTCGACAACAACTCGGCAATTCATGCTAGTATGTTTGTTTCCCAATATAATGAAGGTTAGCCCTGAAACGGGCATCACCTCCCACCCCATTATCGTGGTATAGAGAGTCAGAAAGCCCCGTTGAGCCGCACAGACACAAGTGAGAGAAAACGTTACGACGGCGAAAAGCAGTGACAGCTCAGACGGATATGAGCGTCCGCTATAGTAACAATTGAAACGATTTACACACTGATCGCACTGCCATCGTGCGATCAGGTGTGCATTGACTTTCAATGGCTACTATAGTCGATAGAGACCTCCAACCCGTGCGAGCGGAACTCGTAACGCCATTACCTCCGGGTCCGTACACACGGACAATGGAACAGGGCGTCATCGACGTCGGGTCGCTGGCCGGCGGTATCGACCTCCAGGCAACTGTCGAGAGCGGGCAGTCCTACCTCTGGAACCGGGAGGACGGCGAAATGTACCAGCGCGACGGGGCAACCGGGGGCGACGCGTGGTACTGGACGACAGTCCGCCGAGACGGGTCACCAGCAGTCATCCGCATCCGGCAGCGGGACGGTGTCCTCGAATGGGAGTCCACGATCGACGCCGAGGCGGACCTCAAGCGACTCCTGCGGCTTGAGGACGATCTCTCCGCGATTCGGACGACGGCACCGGCCGACGACGTGGTCCAGTCAGCCTACGATAGGTTCTGGGGGATGCGTCTCGTTCAGGACCCACCGTTTGGCTCCCTCATCTCGTTCATTTGCTCGGCCCAGATGCGCGTGGCTCGGATACACAGTATGCAACAGGCGCTCCGTGACGCGTTCGGCGAGACGGTCGAGTTCGACGGGCGGACGTACAACGCCTATCCGACGCCGTCAGCGTTGGCCGAAACGACCGAAGAACGCCTCCGGGACCTCGGGCTGGGCTATCGAGCGCCGTACGTCCAGCGCACCGCGGAGATGGTCGCAGGCGGCGAGGCCGACCCCGAGGAAGCCGTCGGCCTCGACTACGAGGACGCCAGGGAGTCGCTCACCCGCTTCGTCGGCGTCGGCGACAAGGTCGCGGACTGCGTGTTGCTGTTCTCGCTTGACTACCTCGAAGCGGTCCCGCTAGACACCTGGATCCGGTCGACTATCGAGGAGTACTACCCGGAGTGTGAGCGAGGGAACTACACCGACACATCCCGGGCCATCCGGGCCGCGCTCGGCGGCGAGTACGCCGGCTACACGCAGACCTACTTGTTCCATTATCTCCGGACGGGCAGCGACGAAAACTGACGCGGGTGGTGGAAGGCGACAGTATAACGGAGTCCGCCGGCAAACCCTCGGACATGGCTCGCACGCGAGCACATGTGTTCGTCTCCGGTCGTGTCCAGGGCGTCTATTACAGAGCGACCACGCGGGAGCGCGCACAGGACCAGGGGGTCGACGGGTGGGTCCGTAACCTCGACGACGGCCGCGTCGAAGCGGTGTTCGAGGGCCCAGAAGCCGACGTGGAAGCGATGGTCGAGTTCTGCTACGAGGGGAGCGAACGCGCGAACGTGACCGACGTCGAAATCGAGTACGAGGAGCCGGAGGGCATCGACGGCTTCGAGGTCCGCTGGTAAACCGCCGTCCCGTAGCATTACTTCACTGGCGAACGAACCCGTGAGTATGCTCACCGGCTCCGAAATGGGTGTCATCGACGAGAACGCCGCCGCACTCGGCGTCCCGCGCAAACAGTTGATGGAGTCGTCCGGCCATGCCGTCGCCCGGGCGGTCCGTTCCCTCGCGGACCCCGGCAACCGGGTCACCATCGTCGCCGGGCGGGGGAACAACGGCGGGGACGCGCTCGTCACCGCCCGCTTTCTCGACGACTACGACCTCCGCGTCCTGTTGCTTGGCCGCCCGAACGCGATCTCGACATCAATATCCAGAGAGAACTGGGAGGCGCTCCAGAGCGCTGAGTATCCCACAGAAACAGTCAAAGATTCTACGGCGTTCGACCTCGGAACTCCCGATATCGTTGTCGATGCAATGCTGGGAACCGGTATCGCCGGCGACCTCCGGGAACCCGAGGCGACGGCTGCGGCGGCAATGAACGAGAGCGACGCGACCGTCCTCTCGGTCGATGTCCCGTCCGGCCTCGACGCCGAGACGGGACGGTTGGCCGACAACGCTGTCGACGCCGACCACGTCGTCACGTTCCACGACACGAAGCCCGGACTCCCAGCCCTTGAGGTTCCAGTTACCGTCGCCGACATCGGCATCCCCGACGCGGCGGAGCTGTTCGTCGAGCGGGGCGACCTCACCCGACTCGAACGGGACCCCGCCAGCCACAAGGGTGACAACGGCGAAGTACTGGTCGTCGGGGGCGGTCCCTACACCGGCGCGCCGGCGCTGTCGGCCCAGGCCGCGCTCAGAGCGGGTGCAGACCTCGTCCGGGTCGCCTGTCCGGAGGTCGTCGCGCGGGAAATCCAGTCCTACAGCGAGAACCTCATCCTGCGACCGTTCGACGGGGACCACCTCGCGCCACCCCACGTCGACAGCCTCGCCGAACTGGCGGCGGAGCACGACACGCTGATCGTCGGACCAGGGCTCGGGGACGCCGACGCGACGCTGGAAGCGGTCGCGGACCTGCTGTCCAGGTTCGAGGGGACGGCCGTCGTCGACGCCGACGCCCTGTCTGTGGTTCCGGACATCGAAACGGACGCGGAACTCGTCTGTACGCCCCACCAGGGCGAACTTCGCGGGATGGGTGGTGAGACATCGGAGGACTGGCGGGAGCGGGCGGACCTCGTGGAGTCCTTCGCATCGGAGGTCGGCCAGACACTGCTGGTCAAAGGGCCGTACGACGTCGTCTCCGACGGCGAGCGGACCCGCGTCGGCCGGACGGGCAATCCGGGGATGACGGTCGGCGGCACCGGCGACGTGCTCGCGGGCGTGACGGGCGCGCTCGCCTGCATTCAGGACCCGATCGACGCGGCCGCCATCGCCGCCTACGCCGTCGGCACGGTCGGCGACCGGGTCGTCGACGACCGCGGCTACGGACTGGTCGCAACAGACCTGCTAGACGAGATACCGAGCGTGCTGTGGCAGCGCGAAGCAGAAACGTAACCTCCGCAGTCAGGCTGATGCACCGACCAGCTCCCCGGCTTTCGCCCGGGACTGCTCGATGATCGCCGGCCGCGCCTCGAACTCGATGACCACCTGGTCGCCGTAGTCGACCGTCTCGACGCTGGCGTGGTCGTGAATCCACGAGACGAGGCTCATCGTGTCGTCGGTCATCGGGAGCACGAGCCGTTCGCGCTCGTAGTCCGGCAGTTCGTGGTCGATGCGGTCCGCCAGGTCGTCGATGTTGAGTCCCTGTTTGGCGCTGACGGCGACGGGGTTCGGGGCCAGCGACGAGAGTGCGTCTCGCTTGCGACGGACCTCCTCGTCGTCGACCATGTCAGTCTTGTTGAGGACCGTGACGATGGGTGCCTCGTTGCGCTCGTACAGCGTGTCGTGGCTCGTCACCAGTTTCTCCCGGATTTCCTCGACCGACTCGGAGACGTCGACGACGAGCAGGACGAGGTCGGCGTGGTACACCGACCCCAGCGTCGACTTGAACGACTCGACGAGCCAGTGCGGGAGGTCCTGGATGAACCCGACGGTGTCGGTGACAAGCACCTCGCGCTTGCCGACCGCCGCGCGGCGGGTGGTCGTGCCGAGCGTCGTGAACAGACGGTCCTCGCTCTCGGCCGTGGTATCGAGGTCGGGATGCAAGTCATCGTTCTCGTCGACGTCGAGGTCGTCCGCGAGGCGGCGCAGGAGCGTCGACTTCCCGGCGTTGGTGTAGCCGGCCAGCGCGACGAGGTCGAAGCCGGACTCGCGGCGCTGTTCCCGGCGGTGCCGCTCGGTCTCCTCGATGGATTCCAGTTCGTCCCGGATGTTGGCGATCTGCTTTTTGATGTCTTCTTCGCGGGACTCGTCGTACTCGCCGAGGCCCATGAACCCCGGCCGCTCGTCGCGTTTGGCCAGGCTCGCCTTGGCCTCGGCGCGCGGGAGTTCGTAGCGCAGTTCCGCGAGTTCGACCTGGAGCTGGGCTTTCCGCGTCTGGGCCCGCTGGCCGAAGATTTCGAGGATGAGCCGGAAGCGGTCGATGACGCGCACCCGCTCGGGGAGTTCGTTTCCGATGTTGTACGTCTGGTACGGGCCGAGCTGATTGTCGAAGATCACGACGGCGGCCCCTTCGCGAGCGACCGCGTTGCTCAATCGCGTGACCTTCCCCTCGCCGAGGTGGTACGCCGGGTCCTCCGTTCTGGTCTGTGTGATCTCGTCGACGACCTCGTAGCCGGCCGCCCGAGCGAGGTCCCGGATCTCTTCGGTGTCGGCGGTGCCACTGTCGACGCGCTTCGCGATGACCGCCCGTTCCGTGGTGTGTGTCGCCGTCACTCGTTGGAAAACTACGGCGTCCGATTATTTAACCCCCCGGGAGGGACTCACACTCTTCCGGGGGTCGGTGGTTGGCCGGTAAAATGGCAGATACTGAGCGATTCCTGCAGCCGGCTGGCGAAACTAACGACTTCGATACCCGCTCGAAGGCTGAAATGCAGCCAGCAAAGCGGTAGCGGTCAGTCCGGCTTATTCGAGATCGAAGCGGTCGAGCTTCATGACCTTGTTCCATGTGTCCACGAAATCGTGGACGAGCTTCTCTTCCGCGTCGGCAGAGCCGTAGACTTCCGAGATTGCCCGGAGCCGGTCGTTCGAGCCGAAGACGAGGTCGATGCGTGTGGCTTCCCACTTGACCTCGCCGGTGTCACGGTCGAGCCCTTTGTAGACGTGTTCGGAGTCCGACGCCGGCTCCCACTCCGTGCCCATGTCGAGCAGGTTCACGAAGAAGTCGTTGGTCAGCGTCCCCGGTTCGTCGGTGAAGACGCCGAGGTCGGTGTCCTTGTAGTTCGCACCGATCGAACGCATCCCGCCGATCAGGGCCGTCAGTTCCGAGGCCGTCAGGTTCAGCAGGTCCGCGTTGTCGACAAGCACTTCCTCCGCCGGTCGTGTGATGTCGTCCTGGATGTAGTTCCTGGCCCCGTCGACTTTCGGCTTGAGAGCATCGAAGGAGGCGGCGTCGGTGTGTTCCGGCCCGGCGTCGACTCGTCCGGGCTCGAATGGAATCTCGACATCGTAGCCGGCGTTCGCTGCCGCCTGTTCGACGGCCGCGTTGCCGCCCAGCACGATCAGGTCAGCGAGCGAGACCTGCGTCCCGTCGGAGCGCGAGTCGTTGAACTCCGTCTGAATGTTTTCGAGCGTCCCCAGAACCGTCTCCAGTTGCTCCGGCTCGTTGACTTCCCAGTTTTTCTGGGGTTCGAGTCGGAGGCGTGCGCCGTTGGCGCCGCCGCGCTTGTCGCTGTCGCGGTAGGTCGATGCCGACGCCCACGCGGTCTTGACGAGCTGGGAGACAGAGAGGTCCGAATCGAGGATCTCTTCCTTGAGTTCGGCGATTTCCTCGTCTCCGATCAGGTTGTAGTCAGCGTCCGGGAGCGGGTCCTGCCAGATCATCTCCTCGTCAGGAACTTCCGGACCGAGGAACCGCTCAGGCGGCCCCATGTCGCGGTGGGTCAGCTTGTACCAGGCCTTCGCGAAGTTCATCCCGAACTCCATCGGGTTCTCCTGGAAGGTTTCCATGACCTCTCGGTAGTCCGGGTCGCGCTTCAGGGCGATGTCCGTCGTGAGCATCATCGGCGTCTGCTTTTCGTCCGGGTCGTGGGCGTCCGGCACGCTGTTTTTCAGCTCCTCGCTCTTGGGTGCCCACTGCCACGCGCCGCCGGGACCCTTCTCCGGCTCCCACTCGTAGTCGAGCAGGTTGTTGATGTATCCCATGTCCCACTCGGTCGGCGACTGGGTCCACGGCCCTTCGATACCGCTCGTGATCATCTCGCCGCCTTTGCTGTTCCCGTTCTCGTTTTGCCAGCCGAGGCCCTGCTGCTCGATGGGGGCCGCTTCGGGCTCGGGACCGAGGTTCTCCTCGGGGTCGTCAGCGCCGTGGACTTTGCCGAACGTGTGTCCGCCGGCGATGAGTGCGGCCGTCTCCTTGTCGTTCATCGCCATCCGGTCGAACGTCTGCCGGATGTTCTTCGCCGACGCCTCCGGATCAGGGTTGCCGTCCGGTCCTTCCGGATTCACGTAGATGAGGCCCATCACGGAGGCACCGAGCCCTTCTTCGATTTCGCCGGGCTCGTCGAAGCGCTCCTGGGTTTCCATCTCGTCTTCCGGTCCCCAGTTGACAGCCTTGTCCTCCTCAAAGGCGTCCTCGCGGCCGCCGGCGTAGCCGAACGTCTTGAATCCCATCGACTCGATGGCGACGTTCCCTGCGAGGATCATCAGGTCGGCCCATGAGATCTTTTTGCCGTACTTCTGCTTGATCGGCAGGAGCAGCCGTCGCGCCTTGTCGAGGTTCGCGTTGTCCGGCCAGCTGTTGATAGGTGCAAAGCGCTGTCGGCCGCCAGCCGCGCCACCGCGACCGTCGGCGGTCCGGTACGTCCCGGCGCTGTGCCAGGCCATCCGGATGAACAGCGGGCCGTAGTGGCCGTAGTCGGCCGGCCACCAGTCCTGCGATGACGTCATCAGCTCTTCCAGATCCGACTTCACCGCTTCGAGGTCGAGCTTCTGGAACTCCTCCGCATAATCAAAGTCGTCCTCCATCGGGCCGACGTCCCGGGCGTTCTGGTCGAGAATCTCCAGATTCAGCTTGTTTGGCCACCAGTCCTGATTAGATTTCGGTCGCTTCGAACGTCCGCCTTCGGCACCGCTCATATCGGAATTCGGTGTTTCTGCCATCTTAACAGTAAGTAAGATTCGTCGGTAGCATACAAATCTTTGGATATGAGTAAAGAAATGGCATCGTGTGAAAAATATCGCCCCGAATTCTTTGGGACACCAGGTCGCAACGACGCCCCGTTGCTGTGGCGGAAGCGGTGTACAAAAGGGAAAGCGCCAGAGGGAGCACAAAGGATTTAAAAACAGGCGGTCAGGTACGCGGTATGGGTGAGTTCGTACTCCAACTAGATGGGTTGGGCCTCCAGCAGATGGGCCTCGAATTCGGTGGCGGCGGCCTTATCGGCGGGATCATCGGGTTCGCCGCCAAGAAGGTCGCAAAGCTCATTGCCGTCATCATCGGCATCGAGCTGGCACTGTTCAAGTTCCTCGAGACGCGTGGCATCCTCCAAGTGAACTGGGACGCGATAGGTGGGGCCGCACAGAACGCGACCGGCACCGCCGGGAACGCGGCGTCGGCGCAACCGCCGTCCTGGGTCACGTCGCTGCTCTCGGCGCTGCCGGTCAGCGCTGGTTTCACTGCCGGGTTCTTGGTCGGCTTCAAGAAAGGGTAACGCGACGCCGCGGCGTTAGCGCGTACTGATGTCGTCTTCGTCTTTGATGATGCGAGTTTCCGCTTCGCCGCTCGTGTGTTCGTTCACCACGTCGTAGAAGTCGTTTTGCAGGCCGGCCGGGAACGTCATGACGCCGACCCACGAGCCGTCGGACTGCCACTCCTCGCGTTCGAGGTCGCCGAACTGCCGGATCTGTGCCTGGGCGCTCCCGGCGTAGTCCGCGGGGACCTGCACGGCGACGGTGACCTCGTCGAACCGGATCGGGATGACCGGCCGGAGCGCATCGAGGGCGTCGTCGACCTGCGCCTCGACGGGTTCCATCGGGTCGACTCTGAAGTCCGTCTCTTCGAGCGCGGATTCGATGCGCTCCGGCGGGTGCGGCGCATCGTCCATCTGTGGGTTAACCGCGTTGCGCGTGATCCGCTGGATGAGCTGTTTGTGCTTTTGTTCCTGCATCTCGCGGCGCTGGTCGGCCGTGATCTGTATCTCCCCCCGCTTGATGACTTCGGGGATGATGGCCATCGGATCAGTGGTGTCAAACACCTCTTCGAGCATATTCTCGGGCGGTCGGTCCCCCCGCGAGGCGTCCTCGAACACGTCCTCCGCGGCGATAACGTCCTCGAGATCGCCGTCGAAGTCATCACGTTTTATCGCTAGCGCCGCGTCCGGATCCACCAGTACCTCGAACCGCTGGCCGTGGGATTCGAGGCGCGCCGTCACCGCCTCGTCAAGCGATATCATACCCGTCGGTAGCAGTGGGCCAGTTAAAGGCCTTACTGCGTAGTCGAACAGAAAAGAACCCAGTCGCCCGCGGAGGCCGTCGGAAGCGTTACTCTTCCTCGGTGTCTTCCTCGTCCGCGTCCTCGTCGTCGCCGGTGTCGAGCAGGTCGGCCTCCGCGAGATGGGTCTCCTTCTCCTCGTCGGTCAGCTGGCCGAACGTCTCCGTTTCGACGTCGACCGTGGCGACGCCGATGCCTTCCGGCGTCAGTCCGTCCTCGTTGACCGACGCGAGGGCGGCCAGCGCGAGGTCGACGCCGTCGGCGAGGTCCATCCCTTCGTCGTAGTGTTCTTCGAGGTAGTCCCGGATGTCGCCGCGGTCGGCCCCGACAGCGAGGGCCTTCCACTCGTAGGGCGTCCCGGAGGGGTCGGTCTCGAACAGGCGCGGCTCGCCGTTGACGATGCCACCGATGATGAGCGCGACGCCGAACGGGCGCGCGCCGCCGACCTGCGTGTACTGCTGGATGTAGTCGGTGATTTCCTTGGTGAGGGTTTCGACGCCGACCGGCTCGCCGTAGCGCAGCTGGTTCACCTGCGCCTGACGGCGGGCGAAGTCGATGAGCTGTCGGGCGTCGGCGACGTGGCCGGCCGAGGCGATACCGATGTGGTCGTCGGCCTTGTGGATCTTCTCGACCGAGGAGCGCTCCATCAGCGGCGACCGGATGCGCTTGTCCACGGCCAGAACGACGCCGTCACTCGTTCTGACGCCGATGCTTGCTGTGCCGCGTTTGACCGCTTCGCGGGCGTACTCGACCTGGTAGAGGCGTCCGTCCGGCGAGAAGATAGTGATCCCGCGGTCGTAGGCCTGCTGTTGGTTTTGTCCCTGCATAGTTATCGGAAATCGAGTGCTGTCGCGCCGACGAACGCGCCGCCGGAGGCCGCTTCGACATCGTAGCGCGGAGGCCGAACAGTAGCGCTCCGGTCTGCGTTCTCGAACACGACGTGTCTCTGTTCAGTGGCTTCCGGCGGCCCGCGTATATACTTTTCTTCACAGGCGCGCACGGTGCCGCTAATCCCCCGGACGCGGACCCGAACCTCGTCGTCGTCGATGCTGTCGACACAGGCCAGCGCGGCCCGGGCCGGGTCCGTCTGGCCGCGTCTGGTCCGGACGATGGCCTCGGCTGTGCCGTCGTAATCGTGGAACTGGAGGACGGTCATGTCCGTCTCGGCGCTGCCGGTGTCGCCCAGCAGGTTCTGGGCGGCGTACCACACCGCCCGCTGGAACGCCCGACGGTCGAGCGACGCCGTCGGCCACGTCTCGACGCCGACGGCGAGGTAGCGCCACCGCGGCCGGAGATGTTTCGGGAGGTGTTTCATACGCCAGCGTTGGGGCGGAGGACAATGAGCGGTGTGGTGTGGCGATCGGTCAGGATGTCGATAGTGGGGCTACTGCCCGTCATCGTTGACGGCGTCTACGTCGCCTTCCAGTCGGACGCCCGGTTCGATGACAGCGTCGCTCTGGCGCTCGCGGTTGCGCTCCGCGACTCGGCCCCACTCCGCCAATCCCTCGCGGACGGTGTCGGCGTCGAAGCCGATGGTCTTCCCGACCGCGATGAGATCCCGCGGTGCGCGAATCTGGAGATGGTTACTCGGCGACGCCGAGACGACGAACGGTGCGCCGGCGTCCTCGACCAGTTCCCTGAGCTTCCGGAGTTCCTTGATAGCCCGGACGCGAGTGCCGCCGGAGGCCCGGAGCACCGGGCCGAAGTCGAACTCGACGCGGACGCCGTTGTCGGCCGCCGCGTTCGCCAGGACGTGGTTGAAATCGCCGTCCTCGCGCATCGGGTGGGCGAGCACGTCGACGGTCGGTTGCTCGACCGCGAACCGGTTGATGCGGCGGTCGCCGCCGTGGACGACGACGACCGTCCGGTCGCTCCGGTAGTTCCCGACGAAGCCGCTCGCTCGCGAGGGGTCGTCCGCCCGGACCTCGACACCGGCCGCGACGTCGATGTCGTACGCGTCGCTGTTGGCGTCGGCGTCGTAGTCCGCCTGCACGTCGCCGTGGTTCCTGACGACGATGCCGTCGTAGCCCGAATCGGCGGCCGTCAGCGCGTGCCGGGCGACGGTGCTGTCACCGTCAGGGTGGGCGTAGACGGCCTCGTACATCACAACTCCTCTAAGAGTTCGCGGGCGTTAGCGACGGCTTTCTCCCGCTTTGCGGGGTAGGCCTCGACTTTCGCCCGGAGCGTGATGCCGTCGCCGCGCTCGACGTCGCCGCCGAACGCGGCCTGTTTGTCGAAGGTGAGAAAGAACGAACAGTTGTCGTCGACCCGGTCGTCCAGTTCCGCACGCACCGCGTCGATATCCGGCGCTGACGCGACCTGCGTGAGTACGTGCCGGATGTCGCCAGCGTTCTCGACGCGAGCCGAGAGGACGACGATCCGGTCGCCGTAGTGCCCCTCGCTCTGTGCGCGCTCGATAGGGTAGTCCTCCGGGAGGAACGTCCGGAGCGCTCCCTCGACACGCTTGTCGTCCTCTGTCGCGTAGCAGAAGGTCCGGAGGTCGACGTAGTGGAACGGAACCGACGACATCGAGGCCCTACTCGTCCTCGGCGGCTTCGAGGTTGTCCTCGGGGACGCCCTGCTCCTGTCCGTCCTCGAAGGAAACCGTGTAGTTGGCGTCGCCGAACATCGTCTCGACGACCTGCGTGATGGTGCCTTCCTCGCCGTCGTAGTCGCTGTGCTCGTCGTGGAGAATAACGCTGTCGTCCTCTTCGAATGCCATACCGTGCGGTACTCGGTGGCTCGTCAAAAAGGGACTGATTCGGATTTGCTCGGCCCAGTCGCGGACGTGGTGGGAAAATATCCCTGTGACACGGCCCAGATCTGACAATCAGGACAGCGACAAACCTCGATCAGCCCAAAGCCAGGGGTGCGCTGATCAGGGCTGACCGATCTTGTTGTTCCCTGTCGCTTCCGTTGCGAAAGGCATGGCTATTATTAGACTTGTCTAAATATTTCCTTAGATAGGTAGAATTAAGTGTCAGATCATTCTACAGTCACATGCGTTCCGTCAACCACGGAACGCAAAGGCGTACAGATCGAGTGGGTAGAACAATCCGTCAGGTCGTCGAAACAGCCAATGAGTTCCTGCTACACGGGAGCGTGGCTATCCTTGTTCGGGCCTCTTCCCGTGTTTGGCTGCGAGTGAGTCGGACCAGACGTGTATCCGCGTCTGCAACTTCTCCACCGGTGTCAGTGGCACAACGGATTCGGTTGCGAAACCCCCTGAGATACGCCACGGCAGCCGATACGTCACAACAACTGTTATGGGACTCTCTCGACTAACTATCGACATGATCAGTCCACCGCTCTCCCCCGTCAAGACGGTTGTTTCGTCGAGGTGTCAGACACAGATAGGACACAGATGACGAGCGTCGACGACCTGTGGTACCTCTCCGACGGGGCGTGTCAGACCGCCGAGCAGACGTATCACCAGCTCCGGGAGCAGTACAGCGGCTACGTCGAGTTCACGCGCCACCGTAACGTCCCGCGGAATCGGTTCCGGGACGTGGCCGCTGTCGCTCGGGACCACGGCGCACCGTACGGGGCGCACACGCTCGCCTACCGGCCCACCGGTGAACTCCTGCTCGTCCGCCACGAGGGCGTCGACATGTGGGTACTGCCCGGCGGTGAACTCGACGCCGGTGAATCCCTGCAGGAGGCCGCACTGCGGGAGTTAGGCGAGGAAAGCGGTATCGAAGCGACCATCGAGGGACTGGGGATGCTCGGACGGGTCGAGTTCTATTGTGACGGCAACATGGCCTGGGGCGTCCTTCCGGTGTACGAGGCGCGAGCGGAGACGACCGACGTCGCCGTCGACGACCCGGACCACGAAATCAGCGAGGCGCGATGGTTCGACGAGCTGCCGGCCGATACGCGCGACCGCGAGGAGATTCTACAGTGGCGCGGACAGCGGTTCGGCGGCGGGGCGTAACCCGCCGACACCCAACGCATTACTCCGGCCCGAACGACTGGCCTTCGCGAGCGTCGGCGTTCATCCGCCGGATGGTCGCGCGGGCGTTGCTGGCGTCGTACCCGAACAGCACGGTCTCGGCGTACTCCTCGGCCACCTCGACGGCCTTCGAGAGGTCGTCGACGTCCACGTCGACGGCGTACAGTTCGATGCTGAACGGGGTCGTGAGTCGGTCCTGCCAGCCCTTTGCGAGAATCTCTAGCCAGTAAGTCGTCGAGTACGCCATGTCGTAGATGGGGACGACGAACTCGTCGACGTACTCGGCGATGTCGTCCACGGCGACGCCCGAGCGGGCTTCGAGGTGGCCGGGATAGGGGTCAGGATACAGCGTGAGGTACATCTCACCGGGCACGCGCTCGCGAGCCTCGGCGACGAACTCCGTGATGACGTTACTGCGCCAGGCCGACCAGTCATCGAACTCGCTGTCGGCGAAACGTTGCTCGCAGCGGTCACAGTGGCAGTACTCGTCCCGGGGGAAGCCCACGTCGTCGAGGCGAACGTCCTCGTTGACGGCCGCCGCCTCCTCGATGATGTCGAGCAGGCCCTCGCGGTAGCGGTCGTGGGTCGGGCAGACGTACGTCCAGTCGAAGTACGGCTGGTTCCGGGTCGCCGGCGTCCCCTCGTCGTCGAACGCGAGCAGGTCCTCCTCGCTCTCGACCGCGTTGTCGCCGAAACAGGACACCATGTTCACCGCGCCGGCAATCGGTTCGACAGCGCGGCCGGTCACGTCCTTGACCTCGTAGAACGCCCGGTCGAATTCGGACCACTCCGTCTCCTCCTCGTTACGGGTGACAACGCCGTACATGCACGCTGGTACGGCCGTTCGCCGGGTAAGGGTTCGGAAAGCGACGGCGCTGTCGCTGACAGCGCAGAGACCGAGAGAATACTGCCGGCCATCGGGATACCCCACCCGTACGACGCCGTTGAGGACCAGTAGGCAGGGCGGCCGACAGTAGATTCAGAGGGCGATACAGTCGATTCGCGCAGCCTTACCGCTTGACGTAGTACGCGAGGGCAAGTGCCATGACCGCGACAAGGGCGATGACTTTCTTTTGCATCGTTTCAATAAACGAACACCGATTATAAAGAACTATCGCCGTGCTAATCGTCGGCACGCCCCTCTGTATCAGCGGGCATATCGGCGTCAGGGCCGGGGATATCGGCCTCGTCGTGGGTACCGACGGGCGGCCGGTTTACCTCCGCCGCTGACGACTCTTCGAGGGCAGTCCGGTCGTCAACGTCAGCCTCGATTGTCTCCATCTCACCGTCTTCCCGCGCGTCCTGGTCGATCCGCATCGAACAGAACTCCACGCCGCACATCGAGCAAAAGCGCGCCTCTTTGTAGTTGTCACCGGGGAGCGTCTGGTCGTGGTACTCGCGGGCGCGGTCGGGATCTAGCGCCAGGTCGAACTGCTCGCGCCAGTCGAAGGCGTACCGGGCTTCCGAGAGCGTGTCGTCCCAGTCCTGCGCCCCCTCGCGGCCGTTTGCCACGTCGGCGGCGTGAGCGGCGATGCGATAGGCCGCAAGCCCGTCCCGCACGTCGGACTTCTCCGGGAGGCCGAGATGCTCTTTGGGAGTGACGTAGCAGAGCATCGCCGCACCAGCACGGCCCGCCTCCGTCGCGCCGATGGCGCTCGTGATGTGGTCGTAGCCCGGCGCAACGTCGGTCACGAGCGGGCCGAGGACGTAGAAGGGCGCGCCGTCACAGACCTCTTGCTGACGTTCGACCTGCCCGGCGACCTGATCCATCGGGACGTGGCCCGGCCCTTCGACCATCACCTGCACGTCGTGTTCCCAGGCGGTCCGCGTGAGTTCCCCGAGCGTGTCAAGTTCGGCGAACTGCGCGTCGTCGCCGGCGTCGGCGAGACAGCCCGGCCGGAGGCCGTCGCCGAGGCTGAAGGTCACGTCGTACTCGCGGAATATCTCGCAGATGGCCTCGAATTTCGTGTACAGCGGGTTCTCCATGCCGTTCTCCTCGATCCACTGGGCGAGGATAGAGCCGCCGCGGGAGACGATACCCGTTTTCCGGCCGTCGGTCAGCGGCAGGTGTTCCATCCGGACGCCGGCGTGGATGGTCATGTAGTCGACGCCCTGCTTCGCCTGCTTCTCGATAACGTCAAGCAGCAGTTCGTGGGTGATCTCGCTCGGGTCGCTGGCGCGCTTGACCGCCTCGTAGATGGGGACCGTGCCGATGGGGACCGGCGAATGCTCGACGTTGGCCGACCGTATTGCGTCGAGGTTACTCCCAGTCGAGAGGTCCATCACCGTGTCCGCGCCGTAGTGGACAGCGGTGTGGAGCTTCTCCAGTTCGCCCTCGATATCGCTCGTCTCCTCGCTGTTGCCGATGTTTGCGTTGACCTTCGTCGCAAACTCCCGGCCGATAATCATCGGGTCCAGTGAGTCGTGACCGACGTTTGCGGGAATCACCGCCTGGCCATCGGCGACTTGCTGGCGGACGAACTCCGGTTCGACACCTTCGCGCTCTGCGACTCGCGCCATCGCCTCGGTGACGGTCCCGTTCCGGGCCGCTGCTAGCTGCGTCATAATCACTAGGTTATACTACTTGGTTATAAAACTGCGGTGATCGGTCGCGGTAAAGAGACCCTGTCAATACTGGGACCGACCCCAACACCGATGTACGCGAACAGGAAATAGACGAACAATGGCCCGCCGGACCCGCCGCGCAGTACTCACGGCGCTGGGGAGTGGTATCGCTGCGACGGCAGGCTGTGGGGCGTTCGGTCGGGAGCGGGTGGACGTGCTGGTCGCAGGGAGTTTACAAAAGGCGGCCAGTGAGACGCTACAAACCCAAACAGACGTGGAGGTCGCTGTCGAAGCCCGCGGCTCTGTTCAGGCCGCGCGTCTGGTCGCCGGCGGGAAGCGCGACCCGGCTATCGTCGCGCTGGCGGATCCGACCCTGTTCGACCGGGTCATGAACACCGCCTGGCACGCCGTGGTCGCCAGCAACGAGATGGTGTTGGCGTACAACCCTCAGACGGGCGGCGGGACGCGCGTCGCGGAGGCGGACCCGTGGTACGTCCCGCTCCGGGGGGACAGTGTCTCACTGGGCCGCACCGACCCGACGCTCGACCCGCTTGGCTACCGGACGCTGTTCGTGCTGGCCCTCGCAGCCGACTACTACGACGAACCCGGCCTAGCTGAGGCGGTTCTCTCGCCGGACCAGACCTATCCGGAGACGCAACTGCTCGCGCAGTTCGAGACGGGAGCTGTCAACGCCGCGTTCGTCTACCGGAGCATGGCAATGGAGCGGGACTACCCGTTCCGGGAGTTCCCAGCCGAAATACACCTTGGCGACCCCGCGCACGCCGAGCAGTATCGGACCACCAGCTACGAACTGCCAAACGGCACGGCAGTCGCCGGCAACCCAATCGAGTACGGAGCCGTCCGCCGTGACGAACAAGAAGCGACGCGTACAGCCTTTGAGACAGTCCTGTCCGGCGACTGGCTCACACCACACGGATTTACCGTCCGTCAGGCGTATCCTCGACTAGTGGGAGATGTCCCGAGTACTGTCACGCGGTGAGACCAGGGCCGGCCACACGGTCGGCGTGCGCGAACTCGTGCCCGTCCTGGGAGCGGTGCTGCTCCTGTATTTCGTCGTGCCGGTGCTGGTGCTCGTGCTCACGTACTCCCCGGCAGCACTGCTGACAAGTCTGACTGAAACGTACGTCATCAACGCCGCGATTACCTCCCTCGTCGCCGCGCTCGGCAGTACCACCATCGCCGTCGTGTTCGGCCTGCCGCTGGCCTACTGGCTCTCGAAGAACACCGGGGCGCTGGCGACCGCCGCGATGGGAGCCGTCGTCCTTCCGCTCGTTCTCCCGCCGGTCGTCAGCGGAATGTTGCTGTTGACAGTCGTCGGCCCGAACGGACTCGGCGGTCTCACCGACCTGGCGCTGACGCGGTCGCTGGTGGGCGTCGTCGCCGCCCAGACGTTCGTCGCGTCGCCGTTCTTCGTCGTCACCGCCAAGGCCGCCTTCGACGGCATCGATAACCACCTCGAAGAGGCCTCGCGGTCGCTCGGGCGCGACTGGGTCGGGACGATGCGCTCGGTGACGGTGCCGCTCGCAAAGCCCGGCCTGCTCGCCGGTCTCGTGCTGACCTTCGCCCGCGCGATGGGCGAGTTCGGCGCGACGATGATGCTGGCGTACTACCCGCGGACGCTGCCGGTCCAGATCTGGGCCTCGTTCATTTCGGACGGACTGGACGCGGCGCTTCCCGTGGCAGTGGTCCTGCTGAGCGTCGCGCTCGGGACGCTGCTGATAGTCCATGCGCTCCGGGCGACGCCGTGGCGGTAGCAGTCGGTATCGTGAAAACAGCGCCGCCGACTCACCGCTCGTGTGCCCAGAACTCCTCGTCGACGGTGACTTCTTTCTTGAACAGCGGCACCTCCTCCTTGAGACGGTTGATGCCGTCTTCGACAGCACGGAACGCCTCGCCCCGGTGGCCGGCCAGGATGACGACGAAGACGATGTCCTCGCCAGCGTCGACTACCCCGGTCTTGTGGTGCAGGCGAACCGCGTGGACGCCGTCCCGCGCTTCGAGGTCCCGCCGGAGCGCGGCCATTTTCTCGGCAGCGACCTCGTCATAGCGCTCGAACTCCAGAAGCTCCGTCGGCTGGTCCTCCGGTCCCTCCCGTGCGCGGACGCGCCCGGTGAAGGTCGCAATCGCGCCGGAGTAGACCTCGTCCGGGTCCCGCTTTACGTCCGCCACGAGCGTCTCCAGCGTGATGTAGGGGTCCCGTTCCTCCATCGCCGCGACGATGTCGTCGAGATCGGCGTCCGCGCCGTGGGGTGCGCGATGCACGACGGGGTCGGCGACCTCGCGGTCGGCCAGAACGACCTTCGGGATGCTCGCGTCCGAATATCCCTCGACAAGTGCGTAGTCGTAATCGGGCGCGAGCGCGTCCAGCGTCTCATCGAGCGTTCGGGATTCGCCCGTCGCGTACCACTCGCCGTCGTCGGTAAGCGCGACCGTCTCGGCCGCGCCGGCGTCGCGGTGGCGAGCCGTGTCTTTCCCGTCCGTGTCGACGTCCGGGGGGTGCGTGCAGTGTTTGACCGTCGCGACGCGTCCGGACCCGGAGAGCCGCTGGGTCAGCCGCTCGACCAGCGTGGTCTTCCCCGACTCGGAATGGCCGACGATACCGAGGACTTGCATGCACACCGGTAACAGGGCGACGTAGATAGACCTTTTTCATAGGAGCGGCGAAGGTGCCGCCGGTAGCTGCTCTTCACCGGTCGACGGTCTTCTCGACCACGCGGATGTCTTCGATGGTCGTCGCGGGGTACTCGCCGTCCTCGTCTTTCTCGTTTGCCTTCACCATGTCCCAGACGACGTTGAGGCCGGTCGTCACGCCCTCCAGCGCCTCCATCTCGCAGCCGGTCTTGCCGACCGTCTCGACGGCGACCGTGATTTCGACGGCCTCGTCGCCGACGGTGAACTCGACTTCGACGTTCGTGATGGGAATCTGGTGGCACATCGGCACTGTCTCCCAGGTGTGTTTGACCGCCTGAATCGCGCCGATGCGGGCCGTCGTCAGCACGTCGCCTTTCTCCACCTCGTCGGCATCGATGGCCGCCAGCGTGGATTCTGTGAGCCGAATCTGTCCGCGCGCGACCGCGCGGCGCTGGCTCTCGGCCTTCTCGCCCACATCGACCATCTGTGCGTCCCCGTCCTCGTCGACGTGCGTGAACTCCTCGGGCATGCGTCCCTGTAGCCGACGCCGGCCCAAAACCGTGCGGGTCCGCGTTACCGACGGACGAGGCCGAGTAGGTGGCCCACCGCTGGCGCGACGAGTTTCTCCGCGCCCGTCCGGGCGGCGTTCTCGCTCCCGGGCAGACAGAACACCAGTCGGTCGTCGACAACGCCGGCGGTTGCCCGCGAGGCCATCGCCATCGGCCCGACCTCCTCGTAGGAGAGCCAGCGGAACAGCTCGCCGAAGCCGGGAATCGGCCGGTCGAACAGCGGTTCGATGGCGTCCACGGTCACGTCGTCGGGCGTGAGTCCGGTCCCGCCGGTCGTCAGGACGACGTCGACGCCGTCATCCAGCAGGTCGGCGACGGCGTCCTCGATAGCGTCCATCTCGTCCGCGACGAGGCGGCGCTCGACGATTTCGTGGCCCGCGTCCTCGCAGGCCGCGGCGATGATATCGCCCGCCGGGTCGTCGTCCAGCGTTCGCGAGGTCGAGACCGTGAGGACCCCTATTTCAACCCCTTCGGCGTCGTGGGCGTGATGATCGTCGTAGTCGTGCTCCCCATGACTGTGGTCGTGGTCACTGTCATGGCCGTGCTCTCCGTGTTCGTGGCCCGCCTCGCTGTCGCTGGCTGCCTCGTCATGGTCGTGTCCCATACCCGAAACGACAGTCGGCGGAGAAATATACCCTCGGCTGTCTGGCCGGTGACCGGCGGTCGGACGGCGGCCCCGGCACCGCACCAAGCCAGGTCTGGGCTGAGAGGACAGCGGCTTACTCGTAGTACGGCAGGCGCTCGACGACCTCCGCGAAGGCCACGTTCTCGCGGACCTGCTCCATCTCGACGCGGAGGCGCTCCCCGACATCTGCGTCAGAGACGATGACGACGTACCCGCCGTCGATACGCGCGACGCCGTCGCCTTTGTCGCCGATGTTTTCGATCTCGACCACGCGCGTTTCACCCTCGGCAACTGGCGGGGACGACGGTTCGAACTCCGGTTCCCTGCTCCGCCCGTCGGACCGGGAATCGGACTGGGTCTCAGACTTAGATTGGGAATTGGACTGAGGCTCGGGCTCCGATTGGGAATTAGAGCGAGGCTCGGGACTGGAATGAGACTGTGGCTGGGGAGTGGGTGCCGCAGCCGCCGACTGGAACAGTGCGATCCGGTACAGCGTCTCGGGGGCCAGCGTTCCCAGTTCGACTTCTTGTTTCGGAATCTCGACCACGTACGAGTCGTTCTGCTCCTCGACGGAAGCCGTAAAGAGACAGTGAAGATCTGAATCGGTCGCCATTAGTATAATTGGTTCAGCTAGCACCGGAACTGCATTGATTCTGGTGTTTTCGATCCGCCGGGCCGACCGCTGCTGGAAGGGGTGACAGACAGGCTGTGCACGCCCGCTATCGAGCGATCCGTCGGGCAGAACTCGGGGTTACTCGAACTCGAACAGCCGACGGAGCTCACGCTCGATGGCGTCGGTGAACGCCGACAGCACTGTGTCGAACGTCGCTTCGTCGCCCGGCAGAGACTGTGCACGCGCCGCAGTGTCGTCGGGCAGCCGGATGCTGAACGCCCCGCCCCCCTCGTACACCGGCTCGCTCTCGCTGAGAATCTGCCGGTCGATCCCGCGAAGGACCTCGGAATCGTACTGCCCGTGTAGCTCCTGGTACGCGTTCGAATACGCCGTTTCGAGCTCCTCGAAGTAGTGGACGTACTTCTCGTCGAACTTCTCGGCGTCGAACTCGGTCATAGATGCAGTGTCGCCGGGGCGAGGGTAAAGGGTTCCGTGCCTCAGAGATGGATTTCCCAGCCGAAACGGCTGCAGCGTCAGTCGGCATCAATGCGGTCGGATTCGGGCTCCGCCGGTCGAGGGTCTATCGGCCACGACCGGACGCCGCTTACCACTCCCCCGTGCCTCCGATTTCACCGTCGAATCGAGTGAAAAACTCGTCCATGAATTCCCGACGAGTCCGACCGAGACGGCGGCCGGGGTGGGTGTACAGCATATCTAGGCGTTCTCGGGCCCATTCCCGAAGCAGCGTGATATCCGGATGATCCGACGATTCGAGGTCAGTATCTGACGTGTCATCGATGACAGCGTATTTCTTACCCGTCCGCCCAGATCGCTCGCCGACGATACAGGCCAGTCGGACGAGTCCGCGTGCCCCGGCAGCGTCCAGTTTGTCCGCATCGAAGAGGAGTTTCGCCTCCAGCGTTCTCGGCTCCGGAGAACTCGCGCGGATACTGTGTGCTCGGATACAGTGTTTGACACGGTCGATTCGGTCGGGTTCCACGTCTTCAGCCGCGAGTAGCTGTGCGGCTTCCGCCGTGGCCCATTCGTCGTGGTCATCGATTTCACCGGCCCGCTCCCGGGGCCGACCAATATCGTGGAGCCACGCCGACGCGGCAAGGACATCCCGGTCGACCGAGCCGTCGCAGTGGCCCGCGAGCCGAAGCGCGACGTCTCGGACTCGCTTGGCGTGAAACTGGTCGTGCGCTGGGAGGGCGTCTTCGTAGTACGGGACCGACAGTGTTCGAGCGAGGGGACCAAGTTCCTGTGTCATTGGCGGCGGTGGCACCTCGCGTGCCGGCTGGAATAACTGCTGTGAAATGCCTCTGTATCGCTGACATGAAGCGGAGCGGTCCCACTCAGCGGGAGTCAAGCAGGTCGTCGAGGAGTTTCCGCTGGGCGGCGGCGAGATGTTCGGTGAACGTCGAGGTGGAGATGTCAAGCGCTTCGGCCACGTCGCCGGCAGTCGCATCGCGCGGATGCTCGAAGTACCCCATCTGGTGGGCCTGGCTCAGCACCTCGCGCTGGCGATTGGTCAGTTTCGCGCGGTCGAGCACGACCGGCTGATCCGTCTCCGTGGACGTGTCTTCGAGTAGCCGCCGTAGTTTGACAGTCTCGCCTTCCGACTGGAGGTCGGCAACGATATCCCGCAGAGTCGGCATATCGTCGACGAGAAACGTGACAACGATGGATTCGGTATCCGCCGTGAACTTCTGGACGACACAGCCGGCCGCTTCGATACGTTCACAGACACAACCCTGTTCGGCCGCCCGGGACACCTGGAAGACGTGTCGCTGGTCGTAAGCGAAGACATGGTCCACATTCGGGAGTTCGCTCTGTAGCGCTCCCGGGTGGTCATCACCGCCCTTGAGCGTGAACTCTTCGAGGACGCGGTCGGCATCACCACTCGTTGCGCTCCGAGAGACCGACGACACTGACCACTCCTCGTCAGCGTGTGGCTGTACTTGACAGGACCGAGGACCGAACACTTCGACCTCGGCGAGCATTCGGCCCGACATACACGGTAGATGTGCCGGCTTCCATAAGAAAGGGTAGGCGAACATGTTCGTATAAAAAACCGCCATATAATGGGCCTAAGATGTCGGGCTGGCAGTTCATCCGGGTTCTGGGACAAACCCCGAACACAGCGACACAGCGCAGCCGTTCGAATCGCTGGCGAACCGAGATAACACAAGATTATGAGACGCAACACGATACTCATCGGTCTGTTGATAACAGCGGTGTTGCTGCCGATGTGGTACGTCGCCTTGCACGGCGAGCCACCGTCGGAAGAAATCGCTATCGACGAGAGCGTCAGCGACATCCGGCCGCTCGAAAGCCCAGTAGAGACGCCGAACAAGCTGTCACCGAGCCAGGTCGGTGTCGTCGTCTGGGTCGCCCTGTTCGGTCTCGTGGGCGTGTTGACGGCCGCCCACCAGTTCATGAACAGGGCGGTCCGGCCGCCTGACGACGCCGAGCCGGTCACCGACGGCGGGACCGTCTCGCTGCCGTGGCTCAACACGGAGCACCGCTGGGTTGTCGAGTACCACGACGCCTCGGACGCCATAGAGGGACTCGTCGCCATGAGCGGGCTGACAGTCCTGTCTATCGTCTTCGCGGCGCTGTTCACCGGCGAGTACCTCACGCTCGCCCGCACCCAGTACTTCGGGCTGTACGCGACCGGGATGTTCCTCTCGCTCGCGCTCTCGACGGTCGCGTACTACGCCTGGTTCATGCCACACGTCGAAGTCGCCGAAATCAGGGGGCACGAATGATAGACTATCCGAAACCCGATGACGACGACGAGGAACAGGGCGACGACTGCTCGTGTGACGGGGCCACCGGTACATCTCCCACACTGTATGGGGACGCCCGCGCGGAACTCCGCCGCCGGGACTTCGCGAAGTTCCTCGCGACCGTCGGCGGCCTGACCGCCGTCGCCAGCCTCACCGCGCCGCTTGCCAGCACCACGCAGGTGTTCGAGCGGGGATACAACGGGCCGGTGTACTCCGACGGCATCCACCTCGTCGACAGCGAAGGCGAGCGCATCACGGAGAGCCGGCTCTCCGAGGGCGAGCACATGACCGTCTTTCCGGAGCCCCGACCCGGCATCGAGGACGCACCGACGCTGCTGGTGCGCTACGCCGAGTCCGACTACGGCAGCGACATCTCAGAGGGGTTCACCGTCAACGGCTACGCCGCCTTCTCGAAGGTGTGTACCCACGCCGGCTGTATGGTATCGGACCGGGAGGAGGACCTCGTCGTCTGTCCCTGCCACTTCGGGAAGTTCAACGTTCTGGAAGGGGCGGCGGTCAGCGGCGGCCCGCCGGGGCGACCGCTCCCACAGCTTCCGATTACGGTGACAAGCGACGGATTCCTCGTCGCCACCGGGGACTTTGAGGGGCCAGTCGGCCCCGGAGGTGGATAATGTCCCGCGCGAAAGCCGTTTACGACTGGTTCGACACCCGCCTCGATCTGGAGAACGGCCAGAAGTTCCTCGGCAAGGCGTTCCCGGCCGAGGACTCGTTCCTGCTGGGCGAAGTGGCGCTGTTCTGCTTCCTCCTGCTCGTCCTGTCGGGGATCTTCCTCGGGTTCTTCTTCGAACCCTCGACCTCCGACGTGGAGTACGACGGTAGCGTCCAGAAGTTCCAGGGCGAGGAGATGCCCGAAGCGTTCGTCTCGGTGCTGCATATCACCTACGACGTGCCCTTCGGGATGTTCATCCGCCGGCTCCACCACTGGGCGGCCCACCTGTTCGTCGCCTCAATAGGGTTGCACATGTTACGGGTGTTCTTCACCGGCGCGTACCGCAATCCCCGGGAACCGAACTGGATCGTCGGGACGGGGCTGGCAGCGCTCTCGATGGGCGCAGCCTACACCGGCTACGCGCTGCCGTTCGACGAGTTCGCCGCCACAGCCACGAGCATCGGCTACAACCTCACGATATCAATACCATTGGCAGGTGATTTCCTCGGCCAGGTGGTGTTCGGGGGTGAGTTCCCCTCGTCCGCCACGATTCCGCGGCTGTACTTCCTGCACGTCCTCGTGATACCGGCGGCCATCGCCGTGGGCCTGGCCGTCCACATGGCCATCCTCATCAGGCAGAAACACACCGAAGCCCCGCGGGACGGTGACGTGACGGCCGGCCGCCAGACTGTCGACGAGGACGACGACGACATCATCATCGGCCTGCCCGCGTTCCCGAACCAGGCTGCGGTGTCGGCAGTCGTGTTCTTCGTCACTGCGGCGACGCTATCGGCGCTTGCGGGCCTGCTCCCGGTCCACAACGTCGCCGAGTACGGCCCGAACGACCCCGCGGCCACGCCGGCGCTCATCATGCCGGACTGGTTCCTGATGTGGGTGTACGGCTTCCTGAAGCTCCTGCCACAGATCAGCTTCAACATCGGCCCGGCCCACATCAACGGGGAGTTCGTCGGCGGCATCGTCCTCCCGGGGCTGGTGTTTGCCGCGGTCGCCCTCTGGCCGTTCATCGACCGGACGGAGCCCACACACTTCACCGCGGACCCGCTGGACCGGGCCTGGCAGACCGGTGTGGGCGTGGCCGCCGTCGCGTTCATCATGATCGCCTCGATTGCGGGGATGAACAACATCCTCGCGGACCAGGTGCTCGGAACGACGACGAACGTGGTCAACCCCATCCTGACGGCCGCGTTGCTCGTCGTCCCGCCCGTCTTCGGCGGCATCACGTACCTGCTGTTGCGCGACGGCGAGCCCGCGCCATCACAGGAGGGCGACGTAGCCGCGGACGGCGGCGCAGTAGACGAGAGAACGGCTAGCACCGAATCGGAGGAGGACGGATGACTGCGAGCGTCAAACTGACTGCGCGGCAGTATCGCCTGCTGGATACGACGAGCAAGCTGGTCGGCCTCGTGCTGGTCGCCGCCGGCCTCGAAGTCGGCGGCAGCACGCCGACCGGCATCGCGCTGGCTATCGTCGGGGCTGCCTGCGCGACTGCGACAGTGTTCATCACCAATGAGTAGAAACGACCTGACCGACGACGAAACGGACAGTGCGGGAATCAGTCGCCGCGACTTCGT
Source organism: Haloarcula sp. CGMCC 1.2071 (assembly GCF_037078445.1). Lineage (NCBI taxonomy): Archaea > Methanobacteriati > Methanobacteriota > Halobacteria > Halobacteriales > Haloarculaceae > Haloarcula > Haloarcula sp. CGMCC 1.2071. The sequence goes on along the minus strand of NZ_JAYMGY010000009.1, from coordinate 37,338 downwards.
GCGCGGCCTCGGCGCCGCGTCGCTGCTTGGCGCGACGGGGCTGTCCTTCGCCGACGACGGCATGGACGGCCTCGAAGCGGTGGACGATCCCATCGGGTCGTATCCGTATCGGGACTGGGAGGACCTCTACCGCGACGAGTGGGACTGGGACTCCGTCGCCCGCTCGACCCACAGCGTCAACTGCACCGGTTCGTGCTCGTGGAACGTCTACGTCAAGGACGGCCAGGTCTGGCGCGAGGAACAGGCCGGCGACTACCCGACGTTCGACGAGAGCCTTCCGGACCCGAACCCGCGCGGGTGTCAGAAGGGGGCCTGCTACACGGACTACGTCAACGCGGACCAGCGCGTGCTCCACCCGCTCCGCCGCACGGGCGACCGCGGCGAGGGCCAGTGGGAACGGATTAGCTGGGACGAGGCACTGACCGAAATCGCCGACCACATCATTGACGAGGTACAGGCGGGCCGGTACGACGCGATTTCGGGATTCACGCCGATTCCGGCGATGTCACCGGTTTCTTTCGCGAGCGGAAGCCGTCTCGTCAATCTGCTGGGGGGCGTCTCGCACAGCTTCTATGACTGGTACTCGGACCTGCCGCCGGGCCAGCCGATCACGTGGGGCACCCAGACGGACAACGCCGAATCCGCCGACTGGCACAACTCGGACTACATCATCGCCTGGGGGTCGAACATCAACGTCACGCGCATCCCCGACGCGAAGTACTTCCTCGACGCCGGCTACGAGGGCGCAAAGCGAGTCGGCATCTTCACCGACTACTCCCAGACGGCCATCCACACCGACGAGTGGCTCTCGCCCCACGGCGGCAGCGACACCGCGCTCGCGCTGGGGATGGCCCAGACCATCGTCGACGAGGGACTGCACGACGAGGAACACCTCAAAGAGCAGACCGACATGCCGCTGCTCGTTCGGGAGGACACCGGGAAATTCCTCCGGGCCAGCGAGGTCGGCCTCGCCGAGGACGCCGACGACCCGGACAAGGTGTTCGTCATGGTCGACGCCGACGGCACCCTCCGTCGTGCGCCTGGCTCGCTGGGTGAGCGGGACGGACAGAAAGATTACTCCGCAAGTATCGAACTCGACTTCGACCCACAATTGAGTGTCGAGCGTAGCGTCGATGCTGACGAGGGCAGCGTCGCAGTCCGGTCGGTCTGGGAGAACCTCACCGACGAACTCAGTCAGTACACGCCGGAAGTCGTCCACGAGGAGACCGGCGTCGGTACGAACACCTACCAGCGGGTCGCCCGCGAGTTCGCCGAAGCCGACGCCGCCAAAATCATCCACGGCAAGGGCGTCAACGACTGGTACCACAACGACCTGGGCAACCGCGCCATCCAGTTGCTCGTGACGCTGACGGGGAACCTCGGCGACCCCGGCACCGGACTGGACCACTACGTGGGCCAGGAGAAAATCTGGTCGTTCCACGGCTGGAAGGTGCTCTCGTTCCCGACCGGGAACGTCCGCGGCGTCCCGACGACGCTGTGGACCTACTTCCATGCCGGCATCCTCGACAACACGGACCCGGACACCGCCGAGAAGATACGCGAGTCCATCGACAAGGGGTGGATGCCGGTCTACCCCGAGGAGCGCGAGGACGGGAACCGACCGGACCCGTCCACGATGTTCATCTGGCGCGGGAACTACTTCAATCAGGCCAAGGGCAACGTCGCCCTCGAAGAACAGCTCTGGCCCAAACTCGACCTCGTCGTCGACATCAACTTCCGGATGGACTCGACGGCGATGTACTCAGACATCGTGCTACCGGCGGCCAGCCACTACGAGAAACACGACCTCTCGGAGACGGACATGCACAGCTATGTGCATCCATTCACGCCGGCCGTCGAACCGCTCGGCGAGGCCAAGACCGACTGGGAGATATTCCGCCTGATAGCCGAGAAAATACAGGAGCGCGCCCAGGAACGCGGTGTCGAGCCTATCGTGGACCGAAAGTTCGACCGGACCATCGACCTCACGACCATCTACGACGACTACGTCCGCGACTGGGAAACCGGCGAGGACGAGGGGCTCGTCGAAGACAGAGCCGCGGCGGAGTTCATCCTCGAACACTCCGAGGAGACCAACCCCGAGGGCAGCGACGAGCAGATAACTTTCGACGACATCGACGAGCAGCCACAGCGGTTCCTCGAAGCTGGCGACCACTGGAGTTCGGACATCAAAGACGGCGAGGCGTACGTCCCGTGGCAGGACTACGTCCACGACAAGAACCCCTGGCCGACCTTCACCGGCCGCCAGCAGTACTACATTGACCACGACTGGTACCTCGAACTCGGCGAGGAACTCCCGACCCACAAGGAGGGGCCCGAAAACACCGGCGGCGACTACCCGCTGTCGTACAACACGCCCCACGGTCGGTGGTCCATCCACTCGACGTGGCGCGACGACACCAAGATGCTCAGGCTCCAGCGCGGCGAGCCCGTAGTGTATCTGAACCCCGAGGACGCCGAAGAGCGCGGCATCGAGGACGGCGACACCGTAGAGGTGTACAACGACCTCGGGAGCGTCGAGGTGCAGGCGAAGATCTACCCCTCCAGCGAACCGGGGACGATCCGGCACTTCTTCTCCTGGGAGAAGTTCCAGTACCCCGACCGGGACAACTTCAACACGCTCGTCCCGATGTACATGAAGCCGACCCAGCTGGTCCAGTACCCGGAAGACACCGGGGAACACCTGTACTTCTTCCCGAACTACTGGGGACCGACCGGGGTCAACAGCGACGTGCGCGTGGATGTCCGACCGAGCGGAGGTGACACCGAATGAGTACCGATCAACAGGACGATCAGAGCGAGGAGGACACGCTGGTCAACGTCGCCGACGGCGTCGACCACCAGGTCGCGATGGTGATGGACCTGAACAAGTGCATCGGCTGCCAGACGTGTACCATCGCCTGCAAGAGCCTCTGGACGGAGGACAGCGGCAGCGAGTACATGTACTGGAACAACGTCGAGACCAAGCCCGGCGAGGGCTACCCCCGCGGCTGGGAGGACTCCGGCGGCGGCTGGGAGTCGAGCGAGCACTCCGACCGCTCGCCCGGCGAGATTCCCGACGAGGAGGACTACGGCCGCGCCTGGGAGTTCAACCACGAGGAGATCATGTACGAGGGCAGCGACGAGCCGCTGCGGCCCCGCGAGGGCGCGGAGTGGGGGCCCAACTGGGACGAGGACCAGGGTGCCGGCGAGTACCCCAACAGCTACTACTTCTATCTGCCGCGCATCTGCAACCACTGCACCCACCCCTCCTGTGTCGAGGCCTGCCCGCGCTCGGCGCTATACAAGCGCCAGGAGGACGGCATCGTCCTCGTCGACCAGGACCGCTGCCGGGGCTACCGCTACTGCGTCGAGGGCTGTCCCTACAAGAAGGTGTACTACAACACCGTCTCGAAGAAATCCGAGAAGTGCATCTTCTGTTACCCCCGCATCGAAGGGGAAGGCCCCGATGGGGAGACGTTCGCCCCGGCCTGTGCTGAGGAGTGCCCGCCACAGCTCCGCTTGGTCGGCTTCCTCGACGACGAGGAGGGACCGATTCACAAGCTCGTCAACGAGTACGAAGTGGCCCTGCCGCTCCATCCGGAGTTCCGCACGCAGCCCAACGTCTACTACATCCCGCCCTTCGCCCCCGGCCAGCACACGGAGGACGGGGAGACGGTCGACATCGACCGGATTCCCCGGCAGTACCTCCGGAACCTGTTCGGCGACGGCGTCGACGAGGCGCTCGACACTATCGACGCCCACCGACAGCGCGTCCGACAGGGCGGTGACAGCGAACTAATGGAACTGCTTCAGGACAAGAACCCGGCCAAACAGTACCGACTGGAGGTGTTCGACGATGAGTGAGCACCGCGAACGAACGTCGAGCTCGGAAGACCTGCGGTCTTCCGGCGTTCGAACGAGCGAGCGTAGTGAGCGAGTTCGAATCCGCTGGCGAATACGCCAGCGGTGTTCGACGATGAGTAGCGAGCCGCTACGCGGCTCGGAAACGCGAGCGGGCGATGCCCGCGAGCGGTCCCAGTTGGCCGCCCCTGAGCGTGCTCAGGGGGTGGTCAACGATGACTGACCACCGACGCACGCTCATACTCACGGCGGTGCTGGCGGGGCTCATCGTCGTCTCGACGGTGGCCGCGCCGATGGTGAGCGCCCGGCCAGCACACGAGATTCCGGTTTCGGAGGTATCGACGGCCGACCTCGCCGAACCGAGTGCCGACGGCTGGGCGGAGGTCCCGGCCTCGGACGTGCCGCTTTCGAGCGCCCCGAGTAGCGTCCCGAACGCTGATGACACGTCAATCGAGACGGTCGACGTCCAGGCCGTCCGGACCGACGAACGGCTGTACGTCCGCCTGGAGTGGCACGACGCGACCCGGGACATGAACGCCAGCGCCACGCGGGAGTTCGCCGACGCGGTCGCGGTCCAGTTCCCGGCGAACACGAGTTCTCGGCCGCCGATAGCGATGGGCGGCCCGGACAACCGCGTCAACGTCTGGTACTGGAGCGGATCGACCGGGACGCAAGAACTGCTGGCCGGCGGCGCTGGCTCGACCACGCCGTTCGAGAACCCGACCGTCCAGGCGAACGCGAGTCACAGCGGCACCGGCGGCAACGCCACCTGGACGGTGGTGTACTCGCGCCAGCTTGACGCGCCGAGCGAGAACCGGACCGACCTGCGGACCGACGGCGACCTCGACGTGGCCTTCGCCGTCTGGAACGGCTCTAACGGCGAGCGGTCCGGCCAGAAGGCGGTCAGCGAGTGGCACTACTACCCGTTCAGCGGCGGCCCGCAAGGACCGCCCTACGAGACGCTGCTGTGGACCCTCGCCGGCATCGCCATCGTCGCCGTCGTCGGCGTCACCAGCTTCGGCATCTACCGCACGCGGGGGGCCGAGTAATGGCGACCACGCCAACCGACCCGATGGACGACCTCGACGAGGACGCCGCTGCTCGCGGCGCGGTGTACGCGACGCTCGCCAAAGCGTTCGAGTACCCCGAGGAGTCGTTCCACAGCGCGGCGGCCGACGGGACGCTGGAAGCCGATTTGCGAGCGTGTCTCGACCGGACGGGCCTTGACGTACCCGTCCCGTCGCTGCCCACCGACGACGACTACGAGACGCTCGCGGCCCGCTACAACGACATCTTCGAACTCGGCTACAGCGAGTACACGGACCGGACCGACGGCTCACTCGAAGCAGAGGGGCCGCCGGTCCCGCTGTACGAGTCCAAATACCGCCCGGACCACTCCTGGAACGACGTGAACCTCGACCTCTCGCGGGCCTACAGCCACTACGGCCTGGAAATCGACCAGGACGAGCGGGACAACCACGACGCGCTGACCTACGAACTGGAGTTCGCGGGCTACCTGGCCCGCCGTGAAGCCGCCGTCGGCGAGGACGCCGCAATCGCTCGGCTGGACTTCCACGACCGCCACCTCGGCCATGCGGCCGCGGGCGTCGCGGACCGACTGGCAGACGAGCCCGGGACCGACATCTACGGCGGCTTCGGCGAACTGCTGGAGGCGTTCGTCCGCGCCGACCGCAACGACCTCGCGGAACGGTTGGAGGACCAGCGATGACGGCGGCGCTACAGCAACGAGTCAGACCGCTGCTGCACGGCGGGAGCCACTCGCTGGCGAACCTGGCAGTCGGCGCTGCGGCCGTCGCGGTCGCCGCCCGGTACTTCGCCGTCCTGTTCGTCAACGCACCGGGGTACGCGGGCCTCCCGGTCTCGCCTGGCCTGGCGACAGGGGTGTCCACGGCCGTCGTCGCCGCCGCGGCTATCGCCGTCGCCGTCACCGACGCCGACCCGCTCACCGGCATCGGCCTGCTGTTCGTCGGCGTGTTCGGCCTGCTGTCGCTGCTCAGTAGCGCAGCGGCGCTCCCGGCGGCCGCCGCCGTCGTCCTCGGAACGGCGACCGTCGCCGCCGTCGCGGGACGCCATCTGGACCTCGTCTCGGCCGCCGCGGTCGCCCTGCTCGTCGCGGCGCTGAGTATCGGGCTGGCCAGCGGCGTCGGCGGCTGGACGGGCCTCCGACCGGCGGCCTCGACCGTGGCGCTGCTCGGGATCGCGTCGATGCCGGCGTTCGCCGCGACGGACTGGCGCTCGCTGTCGACGGCGGACTGGGGCGCAGTAATCGGGGGACTGGCCGCCTTCACCGTCGTCTTTGCCGTCGGTCGCGCCGTCCCGTTCGTCACCGGCGCGGTCACGCTCACCGGGACCGGCGTCGTCGGGACGAGCCTGCCGGTCGTCGCGCTGGCGGTCGCCGGTGCGGTGACGGCGGCCAGCGCGGCCAGCCGAACGCGGCGATGGCCGCTGCTCGCCGGCGTCGCGCTGGTCGCGTTCGCGGGCGTCCCGGCGTCGATCCCGCGTGCGCTCCCGTTCGCGCTCGGCATCGCCGTCCTCACTGCACAGGAGGGCCAGCGATGACGGGCTGTCACGACGACGACGAGTTCGAGAAGCACCTCGAAGAGGACCCGGACCCGCAACTGGACCCCGAGCGCAGTCCGGGCCTGCACACCGACATCGAAGCGCTCGAAGACATCGAAGTATCCCGCGAGGACGTGACCATCGGCGAGGCGACGCCCGAAGAGCTGGCCGCCAGCGACACCGAGCCCGTCGAGGGCGACGCGGTGGCGTCGCTGCTGTCCGACATCGAACACGGGGAAAAGACCGACCGCCGCCGCGCCGCCCTCGAACTCAAAGACCGCGCGTCCACCGACGAAATCGTGGCGGCGCTGGCCCGCGCTGCGACGACCGACGACGACAGCGACGTGCGCCAGTTCGCCGTCGAGGCGCTGACGGCCCACGGCGGCGAGCGGGCCGCAGCGGTGGCAGTGGAACTGCTTTCCGACCCCGACCCGTGGGTCCGGGCGGAGGCCGTCGTCACGCTCGACAACGTCGACCGCGAGGCCCACGAGGACGATATCGCGGCCGCAATCGACGACGACCACCACGCGGTCCGGCGCAACGCGGCCATCTCGCTGTTCAAGCTTCGCGGTGAGGAAATGGCCGACCTGCTGTTAGAACAGAGCCGCGACGACAGCGAGCGGGTCCGCGAATGGGCCGCCCACATGCTCGGCGGCGTCGACGAGGACCGCGCCCGCGAGCGACTGCGCGAACTCACCGACGACCCGGCCACCGTGGTCCGCCAGACCGCCGAGCGGTCCCTCGACGTGGACCCCGGACGGTTCCGGCGGCAGTTCGGCGGTGCGCTGGAGAACGACGCCCGACTGCTGCCCGGCGAAGACAGACTCAATCGGATGCCCGACCTCTGACGATGACTGACGGAACGCCCACCACACTGACCGACCGCATCGAAGCCGCACTGCGAGACGTGCGCGATCCGAACGCCGACCTCTCCGTGTTCGACGCGGGCTTCGTCGAGAACATCGACGCGGCCGACGGTGAGGTGACTATCGAGGCCGACCTGACCGCGCTGGACGGCGGGACGAGTACCCAGGTCGTCCAGGCGATGCTCCACGCGGTCGACGACGTGGACGGCGTCGACAGCGTCCACGTCGAACGGACGACGCCAACGAGCGAGGGCCAGGCCGGCGTCGAGTCCTTCGACCACGTCGTGGCCGTCGCCAGCGCGAAGGGCGGCGTCGGCAAGTCGACGGTGGCCACGCATCTCGCCTGTGCGCTGGCCGCCGACAACGACGTGGCGCTGTTCGACGCCGACATCCACGGGCCGAACGTCCCCGAACTGCTGGAGGTGAGCGGCCCGGTCCACTCCAGCGAGGAGGGCGACCCGCTCCCCGTCCGAGCGGGCGACATAGACGTGATGAGCGTCGGCCTGATGGAGAGCGGCGCGCCGCTGGCCTGGCGCGGGGCGATGGCCCACGACGCGCTCGACGACCTCTTCGAGAACACCGCCTGGCGCAACGACGAGGTACTGGTGCTTGACCTGCCACCGGGGACGGGCGACGTGGTGCTGACGACGCTGCAGGAGGTCCCCGTCGACGGCGTGGTCGTCGTGACGACGCCGTTTCACGCCAGCGTCAGCGACACCAGCCGGACGGTCGAACTGTTCCGCGACAACGACGTGCCGGTGCTCGGCACCGTCGTCAACATGGCGGAGTACGTCTGTGACTGCTGTGGCGAACCGAACGACCTGTTCACTGGTGACGCGCTTTCGGACCTCGATGCCGACGTGCTGGCCGAACTCCCGTTCTCGCACGACCTGCAGGAAACGCCAGCGCCCGGCGACGTGCCCAGCGCGGTCAGCGATTTGGGGGATGCCGTGGAATCGGCCCTCGACACAGCCGGTGAGGTGGGCGTTGATCCGACCGCCGATATCCGGGGCCTGCCGCCACAGGAACGCAAGGATCTGGTTCGAGAGCAGTTCACCGCACTGGACAGCGACGAGTCGTTCGTCCTCGTCAGCGACCGCGACCCGACGCCAGTCGGGCAGTTCCTGGGCCGACTCGCCGAGGCTCCACGAGAAGCTTTCGACCCGTTCGAGGTCCGCCGAGCGACACCGTCCGTCTGGGTACTGGAGACGGTCAAGCCGTGAGTACGGTCGCTGGCAGTCGACAGTGACAGCAAGTCCCACGCCTCACGGACAGGACTAAAGGCATAATTGTCCGCACCCGTAGTAGTAGCATAATGACCGCGAAACTCGTGACAGCGGGTCGACTCGCCCGGGGTCGCTCACGCGCCGTGCCCCAGCGGGCCGGAGGGGTAACGTGACCGACCCGTTTGCGGTGATGAACGCTATCGGGCTGGTCGGGTTCGCGTTCGTCGGCGCGGCGAAGGCTGTCGAGGAGCGCTACGACGTATTCGGCGTCACGGTCGTCGGCGTGATGACGGCGCTGGGTGGCGGGACGACGCGGGACCTGCTGTTGAACCGCGTTCCGAACTCCCTGCAGTCGCCCGGCGAAGTCACCCTGTCGCTCCTCGGCGTCGCCGCGGCCGTTTTGCTCGTGCATTTCCTCGACGACGGCCACCAGCATCCGGTCGTCCTGACGGCCGACGCCATCGGGCTGGCGGCGTTCACGACCACCGGAGCGCTGCTGGGCCATCAGGCCGGCCTCCCGGTGTTTGCCGTCGTCGCGCTGGCGACGGTCAACGCGGCCGGCGGCGGCGCGATATCGGACCTACTGCTGGGCCGGACGCCGTTCATCCTCCGCGAGGACTTCTACGCGTCCTGTGCCGTCATCGGCGGCCTCGCCTTCTGGGCGCTGGCACAGCTAGGCGTGGCGGCCGGTGCGGCATCGGCCGGGTGCGCGCTCGCGGTGCTGTTGGCCCGAGGGCTGGGCATCGGTCGCGGGTGGTCGCTCCCGACGGTCCAGGCGTGGGAACGACGCGACGCACAGTAGGACCGCGCCGCCGCTCCGGGTTCTCGTCTGTCATGCCCCGCTCTCCTGCATCCGCTGGGCTTCGTCGCTGTGACCGACTGTGCGACCGCTGCGGGAGCTGTCTCTCGTACTCGTCGCGATACTGGTCGCTGACGGCGCACACGACTCTGGGGGCGTATTGTCCGCGAAGATGGGTGAGGAGACAGTCGGCCGCCGCGACGAACCCGATCAGTGCCCCGCAGGTCCGCTATTGCCCGAGCACCTCCCGGGTCGTGGCTGCCAGTGACGCGTAGAACGCTTCGCGCGTCTCTGCCTCGACGTGGCCGAGGAACTCGTCAGCCCACGCATCAAGATGCTCCGCACGGAACTGGGCAAGCCGTTCGTCGAGACCCGCTTCTGCCAGATAGGCGGCGAACTCCAGTTCGGTCGCAATGTGGTCCGGGAGGTCCGGATGGTCAGCCGCAGGCTGGACGCCGAACTCCCGGTACCAGCGCACGACAGCCATCGTAGCTGGTCCCTTGACCGGGCCGAGTTCGTCCGGGTCGTCGCCGTCGCGATAGACGCTCTCGTAGGGTGGACACGGTGGCCCTTCCGGCCCGATAAACAGCCGGGTGTACTCGGCGCTGAGACGGCGAAGGTCAACCGAGCCAACGTCGCCGACTACCGGGACCAGTTCGCCGGTCTCGACGGCTTCGACCAGCTGTTCGGTCGGTTCCCGCCAGCATTCGGCGAGGACGGCGTAGGTCGCCGCGACATCCGAGCGGAATCCGTCGCTGTCTGTGCCGCGCTCGGCTGCTCGCTCACGCTTGGCGGGAGCGTCAGTCTGTCTGTTCATTGTCGCTCCTGTCGACCGCCGTCAGTCGCGTACGACTCCGGTCTCTCGACTCGCTGAATCGGCACGTATTTCAGGCCGAGCGTGACGATGAGTGCGCCGAAGGCGACGATACCGAGGGTGACAGCCACTTCGACCAGCGTCGGGGTGTAGGCCCCCGCAGTCGCCCAGATGTCTGTCGTGATGCCGGCATACTCCCCACCGGTCGAGATACCCGGTGGGAGGGCGATGTTAGCGACTTCGTATCCCGTGAACACCAGCCGGATCCCCTCGAACATCGTGCCGAAGACCGCGAGGAGGCTCGCGGTGAAGATGACCGACACGCGCTTCCGAAGCGATGGAATCATCAGCATGACGAGCGGGACTGCCCCGCCGACGACGGTCCAGAGCCAGAAGTAGACGGACTCGCCGATGAGGAAGCTGCTGGTGATGGCCCAGAACTCGAAGTGGTTCGCCCAGGCGTGGGGCAGTCGCTCGGCCGCGAGCAAGTACACTACGTGAAGCGCGAGGAAAATGCCGAGTATCTTCCCGAGACTCGTGAGTTCCTCGCGGTCGACCTCGTAGTTCGTGAGCCGGTCTGCGAGTACCGACACGACCAGCAACAGTCCGAGCCCGGAGACGAGCGCCTTGGCGATGAACACCGGTGCGACGAGGGGACTGAACCAGTCGCCCCGACCGATCTGCGTCGCGAAAATCCACCCGGTCACCGAGTGGAGTGCGACCGCGGTCGGGAGAGCGAGTGCTGCGGTCCAGAACATGAGCGTGCGGTCACGCTCGCGCCCAGCGTCGGTATCAGCAACGCCCAGTGCGAGTCGCGACCCGCGGGCGGCCAGATCGCGGCGGGTCAGCAGCCATAGATACCAGAGGTTTAGCACGCCATAGAGGATGACGATACCGAAGTCCCACACCATCGGCGAGCGGAAGTCCGGCGAGGTGAAAAACTGGTAGAGTCGCTCGGGCCGACCGATGTCCGGGAGGATGAGCAGACCCGCGACGGTGATACAGGCGAGACTGACCAGCACGCCGAGCCGTGCGAACCCCTCGTAGCGGTGTGAATGGAAGAACTTCGGTGCACTGGAGATGATGAGTCCCCCGGCAGACAGCCCGACGAACAGGACGAACATCATGATGTACAGTCCCCACGAGAAGACGTTGCGCATCCCCGTGGCGACAAGCCCAGTGGTGAGTTGGTAGCCCCAGGCTGCCAGTCCAGCGACCATGATGGCCGCGAGCAGACCGAGCCACAGCTTTCCTTTCGTCCCGAAGGCCGGAATCGCGATCCGTGACGAGTCAGCGGCCATCAGTCATCACCTCCGGACCCCACTGCCGGGACGTGTGGATCTGCATCACTCTCGATGGAGTGGTGGCTGCCACCCGAGTCGCCACTGTCGCTTCCGTCGGCGTCAGACGGCACGTCCTCGGCTCCATCGGACCACGGAGAAACATCGTCGAGTTCGCTCTCCATTTTATCCGACGTCTGCGGCCGACCGGGACTCATCTCGCCGCTGATGTAGTGCGTCTTCGGGTCCGTCCCGCGGTCTTCGAGGAGCTGGTCCGTCTCGTACTCGTTGATGTACTTCGAGACGGTACTCCCCTCGTCGTCGAGGTCGCCGAAGATGCGTGCGTCGGCCGGGCAGTTGACGACACAGGCCGGGTCGAGTCCCTCGTCGACGCGGTGGCTACAGAACGTACACTTCTCGACGACGCCCTGTGGCCGGGCGGCAACGTCGCCCGTCCCCTCCTCGGGCATCTGCTCGGGTTCGTCCCAGTTGAACACCCGTGCGTTGTACGGGCAGGCGGCCATACAGTAGCGACAGCCGATGCACTTGTCGTAGTCGATTTCGACGATCCCGTCGTCCCGGGTGTACGTCGCGTTGACCGGACAGACCTTCACACAGGGCGCGTTTTCGCAGTGTTGGCACGCCGTCGGCTGGTACTCCATGTCCAGCGAGCCACTGCCGCCGTCTTCGGGATAGCCACCGGACGGGGTGTCAATCTTGTCGCCGCCCTCCGTCAGGACGCGGTTCCAGAACTGCCCCATCGGGACGTTGTTCTCCTGTTTACACGACACTGCGCATGCCTGACAGCCGATACACCGCTCCTGGTCGATTACTAGGCCGTAGTTCGTCATTGTTAGTCACCTCCTGCGCGCGGTGCGTCGGCACCGGCCCCGCGCGGGTTATCGGCTTCGTACTTGTCCGTATCGACGTCATCGGGGGCCGGTTCGACTTCGACACGGACGTCGTAGAACGCCATCGTCTGGCCGACCTCGCTGACCTCGTTGTGCGTGAGGTCGTTGTGGTGGCCCGCGACGTAGTCGCGTGCCCACCATCCCTGGTCAGTGTTTACCAGCCCCGGCTGGAACGCCTCGTTGTACTTCGCCTTCACGATCATCTCGCCGCGGTCGTTGTGCACTCGGACGTACTCGCCGTCCTCGATGCCGCGGGCCTTCGCGTCCGTCGGGTGGATGTCCAACTGTGGTTCGGGGTTGACCTCACGCACCCAGTTCAGCATCTCGTACTGCGAGTGGATGCGGAACCGGCTGTGCTTCTGCATGAACATCAGCGGGTACTCGTCGGCCTTTTCGTAGTCGTCGGCTGTCCGGTCTTCGAGCGGTCGAGGAACGTCGAACGTCACGCCCTCCTCGCTCGGGGCGTCGTCGTCGTACATCTTGATTCGCCCCGTCTCAGTGGGGAACGCATCGGTGTACTTGACGATGGGGACGCTCTCTTTCTTCTGTGTTCCCTGCTCGAACAGCGTGTCGAAGTCGATATCGTCGTCTCGGCCGGCGAGTTCCCGGAGCATTTCGCGTTTCGTCTCCGGGAACCGGTCGCCAAAGCCGAGCCGCTCCGCGAGCCCGCGGATCGCGTAGTAGTCGTCTCTGGCCTCCCACAGCGGTTCCTGTACCTTGTGTCGGTAGCTGATGTGTGGATGGGACCCCCAGCTGGACGTGATATCCTCCTGTTCGAACCAGTGTGGAACCGGGAGGATGATGTCCGCGTGCTGGACCGTATCCGTGTGGTGCATGTCCGCGACCACGTACATCTCAAGGCTTCTGATGGCCTCTCTGAACCGCTGCCGGTCCGGGAACTGGTTGCCCATCATGTTCGACTCGATCGAGTAGACGGCCCTGACCTTGTGCGGGTCACCGTCGAGTATCGCGTCTGGGTATTCGGGGAAGAACAGCGACGGTCCGGGGTCAGCGTCCTCCGGCGCGCTCCAGCCACCGGTACTGAGCGTCGCACCGCCGGAGTGATGGGCGTGGATGTTTCCGTGCCGACCGTAGTCACCGGTCAGTGCCATGAGCATCGCGTAGGTCTGGCCGAAGATGTGCCCGTGTTTGTACCGCCCGATCGCGTAGCTGGGGGCGATGCCACCGGGGCCGCGAGTCGCCAGCCATCGGACTGCAGTGCGGATGTTTTCCGCGTCGACACCGGTCTTCGCCGCGACTTTCGATGGCGCGTAGTCGGCCACGTGGTCACGGAGTCTGGTCAGTGCCGTCTCGCATTCGATGCCGTCGACGGTGTACTCCCCGAAGAGCGCATACGGGCCACCGGTCTCCGGTTCGAGTTCGACCGGCGTCGTACTGCCCTGTTCGACGGCGACGACCTGGTTCTCGCCGCCGTCTTCGAAGACGTCGCTCGCCTTGAGCAACTCCCCGGTGTCCGTGCGGATCAGCGCCGGCGCGGTCGTCCGTTTCCGGAGGAAGTCCTCGTCGTACGTCTCGTCCTCGAAGACGGTGTGCATCATCGCAAGGGCGAGATGCACGTCTTTCCCGGGTTTGACCGGGAGCCACAGGTCGGCTTTCGACGCTGTCGTCGTGTACACCGGGTCAACCACGACGAGCTTCGCCCCGCTCTCGACGGCGTCGAGAACCTTCGAGGCGTCCATCTGGAACTGGCTGGCGAAGAGGTCCGACCCCCAGACGATGATGGTGTTCGCGTTCTCCCAGTCCTCGGCCTCGTTCGTCGGCGGAAGGAAGAAGCCGGTCCCAGTGACCCGGTTGAATCCACGACCGACGTTGGCGTCGATGCCCCAGGCTGACTGGGTCGAACCGAACAGGGAGGCCAGTCGATTGAACGCCGTGCTGGACTGGCCGTAGTTCCCCGACCCCGCGTGGAAGAGGACGCTCTCCGCGCCGTGGGCTGCTTTCAGCGACTGCATCTTGTCGGCGACGAGGTCGAGTGCCTCGTCCCAGGAGACGCGCTCGAACTCGGCGTCCGGACCGCGTCCGTCGGGGTTTGGCTCGTCGGGCGACCAGTCTGTGCGCTTCATCGGGTACTTCAGTCTCGTCGGGTCGTACACACGCTGGGTGTGTGAGAGGCCGAGCACACAGGCCCGCTTGTACTGCTCGTCTTCCGGCGGATGTGGCTCGACCTTCTTCACCTGGCCGTCGCGGACGTGGACGTCGATGGGACACTTCCCGCGACAGTTCGGTGAGCAGACGGTCTGGATGACCTCGTTTTGCCCGACGTAGCTCTCGATACCGGAGTCGCGGTTGGACGGCCCGGTTCCGTCTCCGCGTTCGACCAGCGTCTGGAAGAACCCGCCCCCGCCAAGACCGAGGGCAGCAGCCGCTCCGCTGGCTTTCAGTACGTCACGTCGGTAAACGCCGTCGTCGTCAGTCATCGTCGAATCCCTCAGGTTTGGTCGGCCGCTCGTCTTCACCGAACTCTGCCAGTAGCTCCTCGTGATACTTCTCGTGGAATTCGGCGTCGCTCAGTTCTCCGTTCGAGACACGAATCGCGTCACGAGCCATCCGTAGCCCCAAATCAGTGTCGTACTCGACGCCGTCAAGCATCGCTGCTGCTTCGTCTTCCCACTCATCAATCGGCGTCAACCGCGGCTGCTGTGGGTCATTCATGGCTCTAGTTACCGGTTACCCTCGAAACTCGGTAGGGAGAGCGCTGTATTGTGAAGGGATTTAAATACGGAGGGAGTGTCACCGGGAGTCTCTGTCGCTGCCAGTGCGTCCAGCCCGAAAAGGCGAGTCTACGGGTCGAAGGCGGCCGTCGCGAGTTTCGATTCGACGGCGTTCAGGCGTTGAGAGAGGGCGGATTTCGAGATGTCGAGCGTGGCCGCGAGTTCGTCGAGGGTCGTCTGCCGGGGCGTCTGATAGTACCCTTCGTCCACTGCGAGTATCGCCGCTTCCCGCTGTTTTGTCGTGAGACAGGCGAGGTCGACTGTAGTGGGCTCCGACTCGGTCGCGTCGTCCTGTCGGGATGTCAGCCGTCGCAGACGCACTCGTTTCGCGGCCGATTCCAACTGGTCGACTAGCTCGCTGATGACGCTTCGGTCTGAGACGTACGTCTCGATGAAAAGCGAGTCACCGTCTACGCGCCGGGTTCGTGGGACACACCCGACCTCGCTAAAGGCGAGACAGAGACAGGCGTCCCCGACCTGGTTTGTCGAGTGGAGAACCCGCTCGGTACCGGCCTCGTCGGTGACAGTCACCTCCGCGTGACAGACGCCGTCGTCGATCTGGTTCTGAGCGTTCTCGATGTCTGCATCCGGATCCGAAAGGGGGCACGAACAGTCATCGGGCAGTTCAATTTCGAACAGAACCTTGAGGGTTCGTTCTTTCGCGGTCCCCGATGTCGCCCCTGTAGGCCCGCTTTCGGAGTGTCCCATTCTGATTGTCACTCGACTATCTGCAGTTAAATGCATTTTGTCATCGCCGCCGAAATCCGCAGACTGCGGGCGTATTCTACCTGTTCTTCTATGTGGAGAATGGAGCCTCCCGAAGCCGCGGCGGCGTCACTCATTGCGTCGGTGACAGCGTTCGTCTGTTATCGGAGGATCGAAAATAACTGCCTGTACTGCTGTGCTGGGCCATAGTCGGCGATGAGTCGGCCGAGAGACACCGCCGTCAGGTGCACGTACAGTGGTGTCACTAGAGTCACAAGATAAATGCCGCCTCCACCTGATACACAGACAATGGTCCTCTCGGACGTTTTGCTTGCCCCCCTGGGACTGGCGGCTCTCCTCCTGGCAGTGCCGATAGTGGTGCTGTATCTCATCCGACCGGACCCGCAGGAACTCACGCTGCCGACGTACCAGTTTCTCGTCGCCGGAGAACGCCAGCAGTCAGCGACGCCGTTTCTCGAACGGATCTCGCGGAGCCTCCTCCTGCTGTTGCAGGTGCTTGTCGTGCTGGTGCTGGCGGTCGGGCTGGCGACGCCGTACGTCACCGTTTCCGAGCGAGCGACGGTCGAGGAGACGGTCATCGTCGTCGACACCAGCGCGTCCATGGGGACCGACGCCGACGGCCAGACGCGCTTCCAGCGGGCCGTCGCAACCGCCCGTGAGGAGGTGACAGGGACGACCTCCATCGTCACCACGACCAACGGTGGCGAGGTGGTGCTCCAGCGTGGGACGCCGACGGCGGCGCAGGGGACGCTGGACGGGCTCAGCCCGACGGACGCGCCGGGAGCGCTCAGCGGCGCTATCTCGCAGGCGGCGTCGCTCGCCGGCGAGAACGCCAGAATCGTCGTCCTGAGCGACTTCGCGGGCGAGGAGTGGACCACTGCGGTCACCACGGCGCGGGGGCGCGGCCTCTCCGTCGACCTCCAGCAGTTCGACGGTGGGGGCGACGCGAACGTCGGGTTCATCGACCGGCGGTTCTCCGGCTCGGCGGTGACGCTGTCGGTGAAAAACTACGGCGACTCGACCGTCACCCGGACCGTCCGGCTCGGCAACACCCAGCGAGAACTGCAGCTCGGACCCGACGACGTTGGCTCGGTGACGATGCCGGTCCCGGCCGGCGGGAGCGAGGCCCGGCTCAGCCCGGGCGACAGTTTCGCGACTGACGACAGCGTCTACGTCGCTGCACCGGCGGACGCGGCTGTCGACGTACTGGTGCTGACAAACGACCGGAACCGGTACCTGACCACCGCGCTGTCGGTCGTCGACCGGGTGAACGTGACGGTCAGGCAGCCGCCGACGACCATTCAGAATAACTACGACGTCATCCTGTACAGCAACGTCGACCAGAGTTCACTGTTGCCCGGCAACGTCGAAAGCGGGCGCGAACTGGTCGAAGACGGTGGCGGCGTGGCGGTACTGGCACAGGACGACCTCCCACAGCGGTACCGGGACCTTCTCCTCATCGAGCCCGGCGAGACCCGGGCGGGCGCGACAGTGGGCCAGACGGCACAGACACAGCTCACCCGTGGCATCGACTTCCAGCCCCCGGACGAGTACATCTCCGGCTCGCTGCGCTCCGGGTCGGCCCAGGTGCAACTGGGCGACGGGACGCCGCTCGTCGCGACCGAGGACCGGAACGGCGGCCGCGTCATGTACTACGGCTACATCGAGGACCGGTCCAGTTTCAAGTTCAACTACCAGTACCCCGTGTTCTGGAAGCGGGCGGTGTATTACCTCGCGGACAGGGAACAGCTCCCGGCGCTGAACCACGAGACCGGTGAGACCGTCCGGTTCGGTAACACCACCGTCGAGGGGCCGGCCGGCCCCGTCTCCGGGAACTCGGTCCCGCTCCAGCGGGTCGGTCTCTACCGGAGCGAGAGTCGGCAGGTGAGCGCGTCGCTGCTTGACGAGGGCGAGTCAAACACCAACGTCGAAGCGCTCGACCGGCGCTCCGGGACGGCCGGGAACCTCACCCGGACCGAACAGCGGTCGGTGCCACAGCCGCTGACCGAGTACTTCGCGCTGGGCGGGCTGATACTTGCGCTGGCCGAGGTCGGCTATCTGCGCCGACGGGGTGATCTCTGATGGCGGTTTCCTACACCCTCGCGGAGGGACTCACCGTCGGCGTCGAGCACCTGTGGCCGCTACTCGTCTTGCCGGTCGCCGTCGGCCTCCTCGCGTATCTCGTCCGGCGTGGCGATGGCGGGCCGCGGTCGGCCTCGAACCGGAGCCGCCGGCTCCTGCTCGCCAGCCGTGTGCTCATCGTCTGCCTGCTCGTGCTGGGCGCGATGGAACCGTACACCGTCCAGACCCGCGAGACGCCGGGCGAGCCGGGCGTGACACTGCTGACAGACGAATCCGCGAGCATGGGTATCTACCCGAACACGACCGACGAGCTGGTACAGGACATCGAGGGCGAGGGGATTCCGGTGACGCGAGCGACAATCGGTAGCGGGTCGAACTCGCGGATCGGCGACGGCGTGGCGGCAAATCTCCAAGCAAACGGGACAGTCGTCGTCGTCTCCGACGGCCGCGTCACGGAGGGCCGGAGCCTGGCGACGGCCGGCGAGGACGCCGCCGGGCTCAACGCGACTGTCCACAGCGTCACCCCGCAGTCGCCACGAACAGAGCGAGCCGTGGCGATAGCGGGGCCGTCGACGGTGAGCCGCGGCGTCCAGTCACAGTACACCGTCTCGATGCAGGGCGTGAACGTCCTCGAACCCGTCCCCGTGGAGGTAACTATCGACGGTGAGACCGCGACTGAAGGAGAGCTCCGGCCGGACGGCACGCTCACCGTCGACCACACGTTCGAGGAAACCGGGTCACACCGCGTGACGGCGACGCTGTCCGGCAACGACGAGTACGCGCGAAACGACGTGTTCTACAAGAGCGTCCGCGTCGTCGAACAGCCCGACGTGCTGTACGTCTCACAGGGCGAGTATCCCCTGCGGAACTACCTCGACTCGCTGTACAACGTCTCGACGGCCTCGTCGGTCCCGGCGGACCTCGACGACTACTCGGCTGTCGTCATGCAGGACACGCCATCGGGCAATATCGGGAACGCCACCGCACTGCAGGACTTCGTCATCAACGGCGGCGGACTGGTCGTCGCGGGCGGCGACAACGCCTACGAGAACGGCGGCTACGAAACGTCGTCGGTGGCCTCGATGCTCCCGGTCCGCGTCGGGAACGCCACCGGCGGCGAGTCGAACATCGTCATCCTCGTCGACGTCTCCGGCAGCGCCGAGAGCGGCCTCGCGATACAGAAAGCCGTCGCGCTGGACGTGCTCGACCAGCTCGGCGACGATAACCAGGTCGGCGTCGTCGCGTTCAACCACAACGCGTACCGCGTCTCGGAGATGCAGGCGCTCGGGCAGAACCGGGCGGAAACCGAAGACAAGATCCGACGGCTGGAAAGCGGCGGCGCGACGGACATCGCCGTCGGGCTTCAGGGGGCCGACGAACTCCTGGGTGACCGCGAAGGGACGATCATCCTGCTGAGTGACGGCCAGGACCGGCTCGGCCCGCCGGCGGCCGTCGCCAATCAACTGGGCCGTGAGGGGACGCGCGTCGTCTCGGTCGGCGTCGGCAAGCGCGTGGGCGTCGCGACGATGCGCCAGATCGCAAGCGAGTCCGGCGGCTCGTACTTCGCCGCCGACGAGACCGAGCGGCTGCGGCTCCTCTTTGGCGGCTCCTCGCGGCGCTACCAGGGGGAGAACCTCACCATCGTCACGGAGGACACGTTCATCACCTCCGGCGTCGAATTGACAGCCAACCCCGGGCAGGCCAACAATGTCCGCATCAAGCCCGGGGCCGACTACCAGGTCGCCACCGCAGACGGGAAGCCGGCCATCGCCTCCTGGCGGTTCGGGCTGGGCCGCGTGGTCTCGATCACCGCCTACGATTCGGACAACACGATGGGCGGCCTGCTCGACCGGCCGGACTCGCTGGTCGTCACGAAGTCCGTCAACTACGCCGTGGGCGATCCAATGCGCACGCAAACCGGTGTCACAGCGGTCGACGATGCCCGCGTGGGGAGTCCGACGACGCTGACCTACCAGGGTGATAGCCGCCCGGACGCGGCGAACATGTCCTTCCGCCAGGTCGGCGACGGCCGGTATCGCGGCGAGTTTACACCTCGGGAAGCAGGGTATCAGACCGCACTCGACACCGAGTACGCGGCGAACTACCCCGTCGAGTACGCGTCCTTCGGCCCGAGTGACAGCCTCGATGCGCTCGTCGAAACGACGGGCGGGCAGACCTTCAGCCCGGCCCAGGGCGAACAGATAGCCAGAGAGGCGCGCCAGAAGTCCACCCGGGTCCGGACCGTTCGGGACACCTGGGACTGGCTCGCCTTGCTCGGCGCGCTCCTGCTGTTCACCGGCGAGGTGGTCGCCCGGCGTGTTCAAGTGTACCGCGGTCGCACCTCTCTGGAGAGTGGTCTCCCGTGAGCGCGATCGGCCGCCGGATTAACCTCGGGCTTGTGGTGTTCGTCGTCCTCTCGATGGTCGGTACCGGCGGAACGACGGTGCTGTACCAGGACTCCGCGAGCGAGCTTCGCTCGCAGAATCAGGAGCTCAGACAGGAAAACGCCGAGCTTCGGGGGAACCTAGACGACACCAGGAGCGAACTGGAATCCACACAAACCCGTGTCGACGAACTCCAGGAGCAGTTGGAGACGCGGTCGGAAGACGTCGATCAAGTCGCAACCAATCTGAATCAGACGGAGTCGCAGTTGAACGCCACGGAAAGCCAGTTGGCAGAGACCCGGCAGTCGCTCCGCCAGAGCGAGGGCCGCGTCGATGAACTGGAGGGGACAGTCGACGACCTTCGGGACGAGCGCGACACTCTCGAGGACGAAGTCGATGACCTCGAAACGACAATCGGCGATCTGGAGGCGGATAATGAGGAGTTAGAGGACGAACGCAACGAACTGGAGGAGCAGGTATCCGACCTGCAGGACGATATCGACAGCCTGGAATCGCGGATCGACACCCTCGAAAGCGAGATCAATGAACTCGAAAATCAGAACGAAGCGCTGAGAGACGATATCGAGACCATCTGTAACAGGATGGAGACACCGGACCCGACCTGCGAGGACTACTGATGGACGACCCCGACACAGATACCGGAGAAAACGGCGACGAAGAGCCGCCTGAAAACGGACGGGCACAGGCACGCGAACGCATGGCCGACGCCATCGCCGAGGTCAGACGCGAGGGCAAGAAGGCGGCGTTCATCTACGCCATCGTCGACGCGGTGTTGGTCTTTCTCCTGGTGAACATCTTCCTGACTGTCCTCTCGCCGACTGAACTCCCGACACAGCTGTCAGTTCCGACGGCGGTGACGGACCCGGTCGGGGCGGCTGTCGGCCGCTCGATACCTGCGCTATCGTTCCCGACGGGCGCAGTCGTCGGCATTGTCGTCGGCGCGCTCTGGTTCGTCGGCGAGTATCTGTACCGGGTCCGACAGCCACTCGTCGAGCAGTTCGAGGCGGCGAACGCGAACGTCACCGACGCGCTCCGAACGGCGCGGGACGCGGTCGAGGACGGGGCTGAAACGCGGATGGCGACCCGGCTCTACGAGGACGTGCTTGCGGGCCTGAAACGGAGTTCGAGCGTCGCCCTCGTCGACAGCCGGCGGCTTATCGGGACGCTCATCGTCATCGTCCTGCTGAGCCTGGCGACGGTCCAAGTGGCTGTCGTCGACATCGGCCTACTCGACCGCGACCCGGTCGAGACGGAGTCGCCGAACGACCGGCCCAGCGAGTACGAGGGGCTCGAAGACGGCGACGCGATACTCGGCGACAGCGAGGACGTGCAGGCGGGCGACGAGAACCTCACCGCCGAGATTGATTCGACGGGCGGCGACGAGGAAATCGACCGGAGCCAGTCGTTCCCGTCGTCGTCGGACACCGGGGGGCCGGGAAGTGGAAGTGGCACAGTCGACAGCCAGCAGGCCGGGTTCGCCGGCCAGGAAGACGTCGAGGACGCGGACCTCATCCGCGAGTACAATCTCAGGATCCGAGAGCAAGACACGGACGACGAGGACACCGACCCATGAGCTCAGAGCACGACATCGACGAACTACAGCAGAAGATCGCGAACGCACGCGAACAGATCGGCACGCGGATCGTCGGTCAGGAGGAGGTACTGGAGCAACTGCTCATCTGTATCCTGGCCGACGGCAACGCCCTGCTCGAATCGAACCCGGGACTGGGGAAGACGACGATGGTCCGGACCGTCGCGGAGGTGACCGACCTCCAGTTCTCCCGCATTCAGAACACGCCCGACCTGATGCCCTCCGACATCACGGGGACCGAGATCATCCGCGAAACCGACAGCGGCCGCGAGTTCGTCTTCGAGAAAGGGCCGGTGTTCGCCAACGTCGTGCTGGCCGACGAGATCAACCGCGCGACGCCGAAGACACAGGCCGCGCTGCTGGAAGCGATGCAGGAGAAACAGGTGACCGCCGCGGGCGAGACCTACGAACTGCCGCGGCCGTTCTTTATCCTGGCGACACAGAACCCCATCGACCAGTCGGGGACCTACGCCCTCCCGGAGGCCCAGACCGACCGCTTCATGCTGAAACTGCTGGTCGACTACCCCGACTACGAGGAAGAGCGGACCATCGTCGACATGTACACCGCCGGCGCGGAGCAGGTCCCCGTCAAGCGCTCGCTCACCCGCCCAGAGATACAGGAAATCCAGCAACTGGTCCGCGAAATGCCCATCGCCGACGACCTGCGCGACCGGGCGGTCCAGCTCGTGCGCCGGACGCGCGAGGCCGACGACATCGAGTTCGGGGCCAGTCCGCGGGCGAGCATGGCGCTCGTCCAGACGGCGAAGGCACGGGCGTTCCTCCACGGCCGCTCGCACGTCACGGGCGAGGATATCGAGGCGCTGGCCGCGCCCGTCCTCCGGCACCGGATCATCGTGGACTTCCGGGCCGAACGGGCGGGCCGGACGGCGGACGACCTCATCGCGGACCTGCTGGAATGAGTCACCCGACGCACGCAATCTGGCGGGCGGACCCGTGGGAGGGACAGCCGTGACTATCGAACCGGATTTTCTGGACGAACTCGGCCGGTTTACCGCCGCGCTGAACCGCCAGACGACCTCGATTCGGCAGGGCGACCAGCAGTCCCCGCGTGTCGGCGAAGGGCTCACGTTCAGCGACTACCGTCGCTACTCGCCGGGGGACGACACGCGGCGTATCGACTGGAAACTGTTCGCCCGGACGGAGGAGTACTTCATCAAGCAGTACGAGGAAGAGCGGAGCCTGACCGTCCACCTGCTCGTCGACACGAGCGCGTCGATGGACTACGGCGACGCGGCGAGCCACAAGTTCGAGTACGCCGCCAAGCTCGGGCTCGGCTTCGCCTATCTCACCGCCGAGGAGAACAACGACTTCCAGTTCTGTACGTTCCGCGACCGGGTGGAGCGTATCGATACGGGCCAGTCGAACCGGGGCGAGCTCCTCTCGCTCATCGACCAGTTGAACGAGGTGACACCGGCGGGGAAAGCGGACTTCGAGTCGTCGCTCGAGGCCTACGCCAAGCGCATCCGCTCGCGCTCGCTCGTCGTCGTGTTCAGCGACTGCCTGGCCGAGCCGGAGGCACTCGAGTCGGGCATCGCCGCGCTCGCACGCAACGACGCCGACGTGCTGCTGGTCCGCGTGGTCGCCCCAGCAGAACGGGACCCCGGCGTCGTCGGCGACGTGTTGTTCGCCGACCCCGAAAGCGACGAGACGCGCCGGTCGTATTTCAGCGGCTCACTGGCCGAAACGTACCAGTCGCGGCTCGACGCACACATCGATTCGGTATCGAATCGCGTCACTGCACTCGGCGCGGACCACGTACTGGTCGATACCGGCGAAGACTACTTCGACTCGTTTGCGAGCATCTGGTTACAGTAGCCAGACGGCGGCAGGGTCGGCTTACTCCGCGAGGATGTGTGCCGGCAGGTCGTCGCGGATGATTGTATCGCAGTACTCACAGCGGACGCCGTCGTCGCCGACGGCGAAGCGCGAGTCGACGGGTTCGGCTTCGGTCGTGATGCAGTTGTGGTTCGGACACTCGAGGACGCCCTCGACGACCGAGGGCCGCTCGACGCGGCGCTTCTCGACGACATCGTAGTCACGGATGATGTTGATCGTCGCCGCGGGGGCGATGAGCGAGAGCACGTCGACCTCGTCCTGGGAGAGTTCGCGGCCCTCGACTTTGACGACATCTTTGTGCCCCAGACGGTCGGAAGGCATGTTCATCGCGACGGAGACGGAGTCGCCGCTGGTCCCGTCGATACCCAAGATTGCGAGGACGTTCAGCGCCTGCCCGCCCGCGATGTGGTCGATGACGGTGCCGTTCTGGATCTTCGAGACGCGGAGTTGCTGGTCGTTGTCGCTCATTGGTCGCCTCCGAGCATCAGGTCGAGCAGCGCCATCCGTACGGGGACGCCGTTGTGGGCCTGCTGGAAGTACTGTGCGTGGGTAGTCTCGTCGACGTCGTGGGCGATCTCGTCGACGCGCGGGAGCGGGTGCATCACGGTCAGGTCGTCCTTGGCCGCATCCAGCGTGTCGGCGTCGATCTGGTACTGGCCGGCGACTTCGCGGTACTCGCTCTCGTCGGGGAACCGCTCGGCCTGGATACGTGTCACGTAGAGCACGTCCAGGTCGGGGAGAATCTCGTCGAGGTCGGTGTGCTCGCGGATGCCCGCGCCGGCCTCGTGGAGGTCGTACCGGACCGACCGCGGAAGCTGGAGTGACTCGGGGCTGATGAAGTGCTGCCTGGCGTCGACGGTCGTGAGCGCGTGGGCCAGCGAGTGGACCGTCCGACCGTACTTCAGGTCGCCCATGATGCCGATAGTCAGGTCCTCAAAGCCCGCGTTCTCACGGATCGTGTAGAGGTCGAGCAGCGTCTGTGTCGGGTGCTGACCGGCCCCGTCGCCGGCGTTGACGAGCGGCACGTCGACGAACTCGCTCGCCATCTTCGCGGAGCCCTCCATGGGGTGCCGGAGCACGAGCGCGTCGGTGTACCCCTCGACGACGCGGACAGTGTCGGCCAGTGACTCGCCTTTCTTCACGCTGGAGGACTCGACAGAGCCCATGTCGACGATGTCGCCGCCGAGGCGTTTCATCGCCGTAGTGAAGCTCATCTTCGTCCGGGTGCTCGGCTCGAAAAAGAGGAGGCCAAGCAGCGTGTCGCTGTGCCGGTCCGCGAACGCTCCCGGGTCAGCCGCGATGTCGGCCGCGTGGTCGAGCACCGTCTCGATGTCGCCCCGCGAGAGTTGTTTCGCGCTGATGATGTGGTCGTGCCGCATTTCACTCGATACCGCGCTCCGGACGGTCTTGAATCCCCCGACACGGGAATTGAACGGTCACTTACATCGTCAGGTTCGGCTTCGGGAACATCGTCGCTGGGTTCGAAAGCAAGGCCAGAGGGAGCGTAGCGGCCAAAATAACACGACGAGGCGCCTCGTCAGGGATTGCTCTGCCAGACGTCGACGCGGGGCTCGGTGTATGCCTTGCCGACGATGTCGGGGAGACCGTCGCCATCGAGGTCGACGACCTTCGCTTCGTGGGTGGGGATGCCGGTTCCCAGTTCTTTCTGCTCGAAGTTCCCCGCCCCGTCGTTGTGGAACACGAACTGTCGCGGTTCGTGTCCGTCCTCTAGCCCCATTTCCGCGACGAAGATGTCGGGATTGCCGTCGCCGTCGAAGTCCGCTACGTCGAGGCTGTGCGGGTTCGAGAGGTCGTCGTGCAGCAGCGTCAGGTCCCACTCGGGCGGGTCAAACACGCCCAGCCTGGCCGGGCGGTCGTCGAGATACGGTTCGTCGCCCTCGACGAGAATTATTTCCAGGTCCCCATCGCCGTCGACGTCCTCGATAGCGACGCGGGTACACTGCCAGTCCTCGGCGATAGACTCCCGGTCCCAGCCGTCGGTCGTCCGATGGAAGACGTTGGGGCCGGCGATGATTTCGACCTCGCCGTCCCCGTCGACATCCTCGACGGCGACGCCCTCGACGGCGATATCCTCGGCGACAACGTGTCGGTTCGCCACCGGCCACGGTTCACGCGTTGGGTCCTCAGGGATATCGTAGTAGAACACCGTTTCGGACTCCTGAGACAGCCCGACGACCTCGTTCTGTCCGTCGCCGTCCACGTCCGCCACCGCGGTGTCGTGATACTTCTCGAAGTCGTCGGTGATGAGCCGGCGCGTCCACTGCTTTCGCGGGTCGTCCGGTATTTCGAACCACCACAGCTTGTGCTGGTGAATGTTCTGGCCGGCGACCATGTCCGGGCGGCCGTTCCCCGTGATGTCGCCAAGCGAGCCCCCGACGGAGAGTTCCGGTGCGCTGGCGACATCGTGGCGCTCCCAGCCGGGGTTTTCGTACCAGAACACGTTCGTCTGGAGCCAGCGGGCCAGCGGCCCCATGCCGAACACGGACAGCAAGTCGACCGACTTGTCGACAAGCGGGAGATGGACCTCGTGCTCGTCGCCGAGCGCCCCGACGATGACGTCCGGTCGACCGTTCCCCGTGAGGTCGGTCGTGAGACAGAAGCTCATCGTGCTCGCCGGCGGCGAGGCTTCGATGCGCTCGTGATGGAGGTTCATGTCCCAGCCGTTCGGGTGTATCGCTATTGTTATGGCCGGGCTAACACCGACCAACGGCGATCAAGAACTCGTAGCAGGAATCCGTGTGGGACTCCGCGAAGAGCCACTTCCGTCGAGGAGGCGCTCCAGCGTGGCCGCCCCGTGATCGATCTTCGCTTCCGGGTCGCTGTCGAGTTCGTTCTCGTATATCACCCAGTCGACGCCGGCGTCAGTCGCGGCGTCCAGAACCGCGTCCATATCCACGAGCCCATCTCCGTGTGGGACATCCTCGTAGCCCTGCAACGGTCCAGCCGAGGCTACGTCCCGGAGGTGTACCATATCGATACGGTCGCCACAGAGTGAGAAGAGCACGGTCGGGTCGTAGCCGGCTTCGCGGATTTCTGCGACCTCCGGTTCAAACGTGACTTCCGCCGGAGCGGTCCGAGCGACGAGGTTCCACATGGGAGTCTCGTTCGGTATCGTCGCCGATTCGGGTGCCCGAAGTCTATTCAGCAACTGGTGTGTATACCGCCCGACGGCTTCGGGTATTGGCGTTTCCTCGACGATTTTGCCCGCCGCGTCCGGAAGGAAGGGGTGGAACGCCCGCCGACCGGTATGATACCCGAGGCACATGTCACGCTCTTCGAGGCGGGCCGCTGCGTCGCGGAATCGGTGGGAGAGCGAACGGACATCGCTCCGGGCTCGAAGCGCGGACGCCGGGAGATGTGGGACAACGAGTGTGTCACATCCCACTGTTCGACACCGAACCAGCAGGTCTGATTCGCCGTCCAGCGCAGCCTCGATTTCAGGGAGGTCTGTGTGGACGGCGACTGGTTCGAGGTCGGCGTCATCGAGTGCCGCTGCGACGTCTTCGGGCGGTTCCTCGTGGAACCGGTCGGCGAATTCGACCCCGTCGTAGCCGGCGGCGCTGACACGCCGGACGATTGTAGGGAGTGACTCGGGTAGGGTACGGATGCTGTATAGCTGAAGGGCCGTGTTCGGTCTACTATCCATACACCCCGTAGTGGTGTCTCAGGTATTGTTACACACTCGTTATTAAGACACATGGAAACGAGTTCGAACGGGGCAATTGTCGGGACCATCGCCACCGAAAGCAGAGACCTGCTACGGCCAGGGAAGTCCAGCATATAACGACCGTATAAAAGTAGGCAACGGCCAACCGACGTAAGTCAGTCCTTCCAGCCCAGTTCGGCTGTCAATGTCCTCGACTCCAGTACAAGGATTCAAAACCGATAGACGGTCCATCCACAGTATGCTCGCAATCGCTGGCGGCAAGGGTGGCTGTGGCAAAACGACCATCGCCCTCGGTGTCGGTCAGGCACTGGGGACGCCAACCAGACGGTCGCTGGTCGTGGACACCGACCGCGACATGCCGAACCTCCACCGCCGCGCTGGCGTCGATCCGACGCCCGGAATCGCTGATATCACGGTCTCGGCTGAGCCGACCACGGTTGCCAAGCGCGCCACGGCCGTCGAGAACGTCGACGTACTCCCCTGTCAGGACGCAACCGAAGCCGCTGTCGACAATGCCATCGGCACACTGCCCCAACGTGATCGCCCGGTGGTACTCGACTGTCCGGCCGGCGCTGGCCCGGACGCCGCCCGGCCGCTGCGAGCGGCTGACAGGACGGTGCTCGTGAGTGCACCAACCCGCCAGAGCCTCACCGACGCAGCCAAGACGGCGGCGATGGCCCGTGCGCTCGATGCACCGCCCGTGCTCACGGTCCTCGTCGGCAGCGACGGGTCCGTAGACCCATCCCGACTGCTGTCCTGCCCAGAGACGGTTCACGTTCCGTCGGTGTCGAAGCCGCTGGAATCGGACCGGGCAGCGGCAAAATACGTCGAGATAGCGAACGTTCTCGCCAAGCGGAATACTTAATCTCGTGGCTAAATAATTTCTCAGTGGTATGGCCAACCGGTTGCGAACGGGCATCGATGTCCTCGACAGAAAGCTCGACGGAGGCATCCCTGCCGGGAGTATCGTCGTGCTCTCTGCCCAGCCGGCCAGCCAGGCGGAGCTGTTCCTCTACGAACTCACCGCCACGCGCGGGACGCTGTGGCTGTCGCTCGACCGGACCGCCGAGTCGGTCATCGCGAGCATCGAGCAGACGCCGGCCAACACCGGGGACCCGACGGTGCGGCACATCTCCGGCGAAGCGCCCCTTGACAACGCCGGTAAGCTCGTCTCGGCGCTCCCGGAAACCTCGAACCTCATCGTCGACCCGCTGGACGTGCTGGAAGCACAGGAGCCACACTCGCGCTTTCGCGCGTTCATGAACGACCTGCAGAACCACATCGTCAACACCGGGAGCCTCGCTATCGTCCACTGTCTCGATGGCCGAGACGTGCCACCGCTTCGGGATACGACCGAGCACTTCGCTGACGTGGTGTTCCAGCTCAACACCACGACGACCGGTGACGAGGTGGAAAACCGCCTCGCGATTCCGAAGTTCCGCGGCGGGCGAGCTCCCACCGACATCATCAAACTCAATCTCGTCGAAGAGGTCAGCATCGACACCAGCCGCGACATCGCCTGAGACGGATTCTATTCGCGGCCGGGCTGTAGTTCTCTGTCCGTCGAGCCGAACTCCGTACCCACGAGTATCAACAGGAACAGTCCGAGACCGACGCCGACGCCGGCTGCCAGTCCAAGCCCGGCGCTGCCAATCAGCACAACCGTGCCGACACCGAAGGCGATTCCGGGCGGGAGCGCGAGCAGTAGCGGGTACATCAGCGATACTCGCATGGGTAGTGATGACGTGTCGTGGATATAACCGTTCTCCCGTCTGTGCCGTCAGAAAGTGGCAGTCGCTACCGCTCGGAACCGCAAAAGCGCTCGCTGGCGCTTATCACTCAAGAATCGCTCGGCGTGCTCGCGGCGCAGTTACTCTTCGGCGCCTTCGATCTCTTCGACGATCTCTTCGGCGTCCACGTCAGCGTCTTCCAGCGCGTCTTCGATGTCAGCGCCGCCGGCACCGCCCATGCCGCCCATCATTCCGGGCATGCCCATGCCGCCGCCACCGATCTCTTCCTGCACGATGATGCGGTCGATGTCGAGCAGCTGGGTGAGCTGCTGTGCGATCTGCTGTTTGCCCATCATCCACTGCTGGTTCATCGTCAGCTGCGGCGTCGCCTCGATGTAGAGCGTCTCCTTCTCGACTTCGACGGTTTCGTACTCGGGCTCGGACTCCTCGTCCTCGTCTTCGTCGTCTTCGCTTTCGACGAGCTGTTCTTCCTCGACGGTGTCGGTCTCGAACCACACGTCGAGCTCCATGTCGAGCATCATCTGGATGATGCCCTGGGCCTTCTCCTCGCGGTCCGTGACCTCTTCGAGGATTTCGTAGTCGTACTCGACGTCCTCGCCGGCCAGCGGGTGGTTGAAGTCCACTCGTGCGCGGCCGCCGATGATGGTCTCGATATGGCCGTGCTCGCCCTCGATGTCGACGTGCGCGCCGGGGTAGCGGTCGTCCTCCGGAATCTTGTCCTTCGAGACCGTCCGGACCTCTTCCTCGTCGTATTCCCCGAAGGCGTCGGCGGCGGCGACAGTCACGTCGCCCTCGTCGCCGACCTCCTTCCCGTAGATGTCCTGCTCGACGTCCGGGAAGATGTGGTTCTCGCCCAGCACGATGGTTCGCGGGCCGAACTCCTGCTGTTCGGTGTCGATGCCGTCGTCCTCGGCGACTTCCTCGTCAGTTGTGTCGACAAGCTGGCCGCCGTCGACGGTGCGGGCGGTGTAGGCGAGCTTGACGACATCGCCTTTCTGGAGTCCCTCCGCTTGCTCTTCTTCGTCTGCGGTTTCCTCATCGACTTCAGTCTCAGACTCGTTGCTCATACCCTGTTCGTCAGTCGTGGCACTCTTAAGGACAACGTTTCCCGGTCAGTAGCAGTCGAGCAACTTCGGAAGTGGCCGACTAGTACTCGCTTTCAGCCAACAGTCGGTCGAACTTCTCGCGGTCAATGTTCCGGCCTGAAACGGGAAGGACGACCGTCTCACCCCGGAGTTCGTCGCCAGCCTCTATCGCTGCGGCGACAGCCGTCGCGCAGGCTCCCTCCATGACGATGCGGTCCGTCTCGAACAGGCGGGCCACGGCGTCCGCGATGGCGTCCTCAGATACGAGACGGAAATCCGAGAGCCCCTTCTGGAGTATGCCGGTCGGGAGTGCGAACGGCACCCGGGTCGCGACGCCCTCAGCGATGGTGTCGACGCTGTCGAGGGCCTCCAACGTCTCCTCCTGCCAAGCGCGGTACACCGCGGGTGCGCCCGCGGCCTGCACACCGACGACAGCGGCGTCGGTCATCGCCCCGAGCGTGATGCAGTACCCGGCCGCGGCGGTGCCGCCGCCGACGGGACAGAACACGCGGTCGACATCGGGCCGTTCGTCGAGGATTTCGAGGCCCGCCGTGCCGACGCCGGCGAGCAACTTCGGTTCGTTGCCGGAGTGGACGTAGCGCGCCTCGCGCTGGGTCGCCAAGTCCTCGATGTGTTCGCGGGCCTCGTCGTAGTCCTCGCCGTGTTGAACGACCTCCGCGCCCAGTTGCTCCAGCGCATCGACCTTTCCGGCGTTGGCTTCCCTCGGGACACCGATGGTGACTGGCACGTCGAACTCGCGTCCGGCCCAGGCGATAGACTGGCCGTGGTTCCCCGTGCTCGCGGCGAGCAGTCCGGCGTCCCTGAACTCCTCGTCGAGGGACGCGACGAGGTTCACACCGCCGCGGACTTTGAACGCCCCGGTCGGGAGCGTGTCTTCCCGCTTGAGCAGGACATCCGCGTTGAGGGCATCTGAGAGGGCTTCGCTGCGGACTAAGGGCGTCTCTGGGAGGTGCTGCCGGATGCGTTGTCGCGCGTGCGCGACCGTAGCAACTGTCGGCGGCGTCAGGTCGTGGTACGGAAAGAGGGTCGTCTCGTCCGGGGAGTCGATCGGTTCGTAGCGACCGGCCATACTACTACCCGGGAGAGCAGACACAGTAAATGGCGCGGTCGACGGGAGCGTTTTTTAGCAGGCCGGTCCAGCCCCTCAGTATGTACGAAGTCGAGGTGAAAGTGCCAGCGGACATCGAGGCTGTCGCGGAGCGACTCGACGAACTCGGGGCCGAGCAGGTCGACACGGTGATACAGACGGACACGTACTACGACGCCCCCCATCGGGATTTCGCCGAGACGGACGAGGCGTTCCGGGTCCGTCGCGAGACCAGAAAGGGGGAGACGAACGCGAAAGTTACCTACAAGGGGCCGCTCCTCGAAGCGGAGTCGAAGAGCCGAGAGGAGTTCGAAACAGGCGTCGAAGACGGCGACGACATCGACGCTATCGTCCAGCACCTCGGCTTCGAGCCCGCGGCGACCGTCCGGAAGAACCGCCGGGTGTACGAGGTCCGAGAATACGACGTCACGCTCGACGCTGTCGACGACGTCGGCGAGTTCGTCGAAGTCGAACGGGAGACCGACGGCGACATCGAACCCGTTCGAGAGGGGGCCTACGAGGTGCTTCAGGACCTCAGTCTGGACCCCAGCGATCAGCAGCGGACCTCCTATCTCGGTATGCTACTTAGCGATGCGAACGAGTAATCATTCCGCTATTATCTGTTCCCGTAAGTTATAGAACCCGGCCAGACGAAGTCGAGGCAATGACCGAGCGGAACATCCACGTCCAACCTGCGAGCGGGCTCGCCGTCGAAGATCAGGACATCGAAGTCGTAGAGCGCAAGGGTATCGGCCATCCGGACTCCATCTGTGACGGCATCGCGGAGACAGTGTCGCGTGCGCTGGCACAGACGTACATCGACCGGTTCGGCACAGTCTTGCACTACAACACCGACGAGACACAACTCGTCGCCGGCACTGCCGCCCCCGCGTACGGCGGCGGCGAAGTGCTTGAGCCGATCTACATTCTGGTCGTCGGCCGAGCGACGAAGAAGTTCGACGGCGAGCGCATCCCGGCCGAGAGTATTGCCCTCCAGGCCGCACGCGACTACCTCGACGAGCAGTTCCCCCACCTCGACCTCGGCTCCGATGTCATCGTCGACGTCCAGTTCGGCGAAGGGTCGGGCGACCTCCAGACCGTGTTCGGCGAGGAAGCAGCAATTCCGATGGCGAACGATACCAGCTACGGCGTCGGCCACGCTCCGCTGACAGAAACTGAAAAGATCGTTCTCAACACCGAGGAGACATTGACCGGCGAGTACGCCGAGTCCAACCCGGTCGTCGGCCAGGACGTGAAGGTAATGGGCAAGCGCGAGGGCGATCACATCGACGTGACCGTGGCCGTTGCGATGGTCGACGAACACGTTCCGGACCTCGACGCGTACAAAACCGCCGTTTCAGACGTTCAAGCGTTCGTCACCGACCTCGCCGAGGAGTACACTGACCGGGACGTCACGGTCCACGTCAACACGGCCGACGATTACGACGCCGAGTCCATCTATCTCACGACCACCGGGACCAGCGCCGAGCAGGGCGACGACGGCTCCGTTGGCCGCGGGAACCGCGCGAACGGCCTCATCACGCCGAACCGCCCGATGAGCATGGAAGCGACGTCCGGCAAGAACCCCGTCAACCACATCGGAAAGATATACAACCTCCTCTCGACGGAGATCGCACAGTCCGTCGCAAGCGAGGTCGACGGCATCCGACAGGTCCAGATGCGCCTGCTCTCACAGATCGGCTCACCGATCGACGAGCCCCACGTCGCCGACGCGACGGTCATCACCGAGGACGGTGTCGCGGTCGGCGACGTCGAAGCAGATATCCAGGCCACAATCGACGACGAACTCGCTGACGTGACCGACATCACGCGGCAGGTCATCGACGGCAACCTCTCGACGTTCTGAGGCGGCGAGGCGACACCCCTTTACTCGCCGGTAGTCAACTCGCGGGCATGCATCCACCGGACGCCGATAGCGTGCTCCTCCGCCACGGCGAACTCGGCGTCAAGAGCGATCAGGTCCGCCGGAAGATGGAGGGGCAACTGGCGGACAACCTCCGAGCGATGCTCGACGCGCGCGGCTTGTCAGGAGACATCGAACAGCGCCGGAACCGGCTGTTCGTCCACACTGACCACCCGGAGGGCGTGACCGCAGCCGCGGCCGACACGTTCGGCGTCACCTCCGCCTCGGCGGTCACGACCGTCGACCCGACGCTGTCCGCAATCGAAGATGCACTGGCCGCGACCGCGCGGGAGCAGTACGACGGCGGCGCTTTCGCTGTCAACGCCCGTCGAGCGGGGCCAGCAGAGGCACACCCCTTTTCGAGCACGGACATCGAGTCCGACGGTGGCACCGCCGTCTGGGAGGCAATCGAGGGACTGGGCGGCGAGCCCGCTGTCGACCTCGACAACCCCGATTTCGAGCTGTTCGTCGAGTGTCGCGCTGACGAGGCCTACGTCTTCTGTGAGAAACGTGCGGGACCCGGTGGCCTCCCGCTCGGGACCCAGCGCCCCGTGGTCGCCCTCGTCAGCGGCGGCATCGACTCGCCCGTCGCCGCCTGGAAGCTGATGAAACGCGGCGCACCCGTGCTCCCCGTCTACGTCGACCTGGGTGACTACGGCGGCCCCGACCACCGGGCTCGAGCCGTCTCGACTGTCGAAACGCTCGCCTCGTACGCGCCCGGACACGACCTGTCGCTGTCCGTAATCGACGCCGGTGACGTCGTCACCGAGCTTTCTCGGGACCTCGGGTCGCTCCGAATGCTCGTTCTCCGCCGGTTCATGCTCGCAGTCGCCGACGCTATCGCGAACGAATGTGACGCCGTCGGCATCGTCACCGGCGAAGCAATCGGGCAGAAGTCCAGCCAGACGAGCGCGAACATCGCCGTCACGGACGCCGCGACTACGCTCCCGGTACACCGACCGAACCTCACCGTCGACAAGTCCGAGATAACCAACCACGCACGGGCCATCGGGACCTTTCAGGACTCGACGATCGACACGGGCTGTAATCGCGTCGCGCCATCACATCCGGAAACCAACGCCTCGCTGGAAGCCGTTCGGGTAGCCGAACCCGACGACCTGTTCGAGCGCGCCGAAGCCTGTGCCCGGGACCGCGCCGTCGTCCCCATCGAAAGCTAAATTTCCGGGGCGGGCCAGGGTTGAGCCATGACGCAGGTCTGTCTCGTCGGGAGCGAGGGCGTGAATCTCCGGTACGAACTCCTCTCGCGCGAGACCGCGCGGAACGCACTCGCCACCTACGACCTGCAGGAACCGTTCGCGAATACCGTCGCCGTCGACACCGTAAGCCTCGGGGCAGCAGTAGCGCTGCTCAACGATTTGAACTGGTATCTCGTCCGCTTCGCCGACGCCGCGTTCGTTCGTGATCCGTCAATTAGTGAGACGGAATGGCTCTCCCGGGACCTCGCCGCGTCAATCCGGGACGACGACGTTGCGCCCGAAGATACCGGTCGCTTTCTCAAGGTGTACGGTATTGTCGAACCGGACGTGACCAGCGAATCTAATGCCGAAGGCTCGTCGGAAGGAGAGTCGGAGCCAACGCCCGACACACAGGCCATGGAGACCGAGCGTCCACCCGAGCTTGTCGAGCCGATGCTTCTGACGCGGACCGGAGACACGATTCCCGAGTACGACCTTCGAGACGTGGACGACACGCTCATCGTCAGGGTGACCGAATCGGAGTTCGGGGCCTGATTCGGGCCACACCGCGCGCGCAGAACAGACCGGGCTCAGTCGAACATCCCGGTCGACATATACCGCTCCCCGCTGTCCCAGTAGACTGTGACCACGAGCGGGTCGTCGACGCCGTCCGCGACGAGTTGTTCGGCTACCTCTCGCGCGGCGAGGTTCGACGCACCCGAGGACTGGCCGACGAGGATACCCTCCTCGTGGGCGAGTCGCCGGCACTCGTCTTCCGCGTCCGGGAGCTCGACCGTCAGCACGTCGTCCAGCAGATCGGTGTCTAAGTTGTCGCTGACGAAGCCCGGCCCCATTCCCTGGAAGCTATCCTTGCCAGTTCCCGGTTCCATCCCCGAGAGGACGGCGTTGTCCGCTGGTTCGACGGCGACGATGTCCATCTCTGGGAACGCTTCGCGCAGTCGACGACCCGTCCCGGTGATTGTGCCGCCGGTTCCGACGCCGGCCACCAGTGCGTCTACCGTCCGGTCGCCGATCTGTTCGATAATCTCCTCACCCGTGGTCTCGTAATGTGCCTTCGGGTTCGCCGGGTTGTCGAACTGCCGCAACTGGACGTAGTCGTCGCGCTCACTCAGCTCGTCCGCGCGCTCTTTCGCGTCGGAGATGTCGCCCTCGACGAGCTCTATCTCCGCACCGTAGGCCTTCATTATCTGGCGACGCTCGGGAGACTTCGAGGACGGCATCACCAGCACAACGTCGTACCCCTTCGTCGATCCGACCATCGCCATGCCGATGCCGGTGTTGCCACTCGTCGGTTCGACCAGTGTATCACCCGGTTCGAGCGAGCCGTTTCGCTCGGCGTCATCGATCATGTACTTCGCCGGCCGGTCCTTGGCGGAGCCGCCGGGATTGAACGACTCGATCTTCGCTGCAACGGTTGCCCCCTCCGGCGCGCGTACCGAGACCAGCGGGGACCCGATTGTATCGAGAATAGAGTCTTTCATCGCCGCCGGCTACGCGGCCCCGACTTAAACGCCTACTGAAGGTGCCAAACTGTTCGTGGACTCACGACCCGCGGCAGGACTTTCCGACGTCAACGACAGCTCACGAGATCATGTTGATGTCGTCGACCGGCAGGACCGAGTAATCGACAGACAGCGTATCCTTCGTCGCCCGGACTTTGCCGACGAACGCGGAGATGTCCTCCAGTTGGCCTTCCAGCACGAACAACTCCATACAGTACCGGTCCCCGACGTGGCTGTGGAAGTTCGACGCGACGATAGATTCGTGATCGTGGCGCAGATGCATCATCTTCTCCTCGACAGTCGTCGTCTCGTAGTCAAACAGGACTGTGACGACTGCCATTAGTTCGCGGTCCTCCAGTCGCTTGTCCTCGAACTCGCCCATCAGGTTCCGGACTGCCTCCCGTACGACTTCGCTGCGACCCGTATATCCGTGTTCGTCCGCGAACGTATCGATTCGCTCCTCCAGTTCGTCCGGCATCGAGATACTAACAACGCCCATGTATTAACTCGATGCCGTTGGAGTATTAATAGTTCATATCTGCCCGCACAGGCTGGAAACACTCCGGATAGCGCTGCCGCTAGCTCGTATCTTGTAAACGACGAACGACTGGCTTGGTGAGCTGACAGCTCTCGGTTTGTACAAATACAGAACGCCCACTCGGGAGAGATGTCTCTCCCGAGTGGGCTGTGAAAGGTATGAATGGTGGCGGCGAACCGGATTTCCCAGAGGCTCGCGCACTCCAGTACTCGCCGGAACGCTGGTGGGCTTATCTTCCGTGTTCGGGATGGGTACGGGAGGCAACCCCACCGCTGTGGCCGCCTAACGCCGAGTCGCGGATTCGAACCACGAAAGTACCAGTCTCGGTCGGTCGTCTCTTCCACCGTGTGTTCGTGCGATCCAGTTTGCGCCTGGACTCGGTCAGCGACGAGTAAATCGTCGGTGAATGAGTCACAGTGCGTATGAATGATGGCTTTGGTCTGTTAGTGCTCGTGGGCTTAACGTCTCGTTACCTCGACGCGCACACCCCGAGTCTATCGACCGCGTCTTGTACGCGGAACCTCAGCGGTGTCTCTTTTCCAGGTGGGTTTCGAGCTTAGATGCGTTCAGCTCTTACCCCGTGTGGCGTGGCTACCCGGCACGTGCCTTCTCAGACAACCGGTACACCAGTGGCCACCAACCGTAGTTCCTCTCGTACTATACGGTCGTTCCCGTCAGACACCATTACACACCCAGTAGATAGCAGCCGACCTGTCTCACGACGGTCTAAACCCAGCTCACGACCTCCTTTAATAGGCGAACAACCTCACCCTTGCCCGCTTCTGCACGGGC